>NZ_CAXUSG020000010.1:0-220758 GCF_964253915.1 Rhizobium sp. LjRoot30
AAATGGTCGGGGTCGAACTCCCGGCCTTAAAAGTCGCAAACGGTTCCGAACCGACACTGCTCCCCGACCATTACAGGGAATGGAAACAAAAGTGGGAGGTGGCTAGAAACGCAACGCAAAAGCAAAACGAACGCGCCACAGAGGCTGAAATGGTCTCTGAGACCTTGCAAGATATTCCGGTGCCAATGAGCCCAAGTGTCAGAAAATTCGCTGAGCGCTATGAGAAGCTGGTAAGCTCGCCTCGATTGTTCGAGCAGCATTTCAAGGCTAACCGTGAGTTTCTGAAAAAAGCCGGCATTTCACCGTTTACTGAAAGCGGTGCCGACGACGATCAAAAGGATGACCGCGAATAGCGTACCTGGCGGTCAAGTCGATCGGGCTTTCCTACTCGTCTACCGCCGGCACCTTGGCGCGGACGCCGGGCCCATTGCCATCATCGGGCAAAAACGTACAGCCGGCCGCTTCAAGAGCACTCACAACGGCTTGGATGTGCCGGATATTACCCGACACTGTTGCACGCGCCTCCATCCGCTTCACCGTCTCAACCGACACACCCGCCTTTTCGGCGAGCTCTATTTGTTTCCAGTTAAGCAATGCCCGCGCGGCCCGCACCTGACCTGCTTCAACCATTTTTATCCCCCAAAAAGTTATACCTAGTATCACAATTGACACTCAGAGAGTCAATTTAGTATCTTTCAAGAGTGGCGGGGCCACATTGAGTCGGTCGATGTATTTCGTACCCTAACCGTCTTTCTATCACCATGAACCTTCAGGCTACCAGCTCATCGAGTTGGTGACGGGATATTCTGCGCTCGAAATTGGGGACAAGTACACAATGAACGCTATGGCGATTAAACTGAACGAGCGGGGCGCGATTGCCTTTGGAAACCTCAAAATGTGCGTTTCCGGAGTCTACGGTTCTCAGCGGTCACCAGCCACGGCCGAGTCATTCGCATGCCGACTGGCGGATGACTGGAGCTTTTTGCAGCCGCGGCATATTTTTGTCGGCTACAACGGCCAGACTTGGTCGCGACGCCTGCAACCTCTCGGGGACGTTTTGGACTGTTTTTGCAAGGAAAATGGCGTTACCCTAATAAAAGTGGCCACTGCCAGGTTCCAATCCAGAGTTGCTGGTCATCCGAGCACGAAAAATGAGCTATTCGCTCTGTTAAAAAATGCCGGGCCGCGGAGCATCCACGAGGCCGACGTTATGGCCCTTCTCGAATTCGGTTGTAGCTATCTGGCCGACCTGGCCGCAGCGGGAGGTTTGAAGCAATGACTGACTCCATCCACATCGGCCGCACGCCCACCGGAAAGCCAATTGCGCTGCCGCTCCGATTTGGCAATCGCCATGGTCTTGTGACGGGCGCCACCGGCACCGGCAAGACGGTGACGCTCCAGGCGCTCGCCGAGGGCTTTTCGAAAGCGGGCGTTCCCGTCTTCGCCGCCGACGTCAAAGGCGATCTGTCCGGCATCGCGGCCTACGGCGATCCGCAATCGACAGCCGCACAGCGCCACGGTGCCTTCCAGCCTCACCGATGCCCCGTGACCTTGTGGGACATCTTTGGCGACCACGGCCTGCCGATCCGCACATCGGTGCAGGCCCTTGGCCCCGAATTGCTGGCCTCGATGCTCCGTATCAACGAAACACAGCACGGCGCGCTGGCCATCGCCTTCCGCCGCGCCCGCGACAATCAGGAATTCATCCTCACCCTGGACGACCTGCGCTGGCACCTCAACGAAATGATCGACCTGCGCGAAGACATCTGCAGGCTCTACGGCAATGTCACGGCAGCATCGATCGCCGCCATCCAGCGCTCAATCCTCGCCCTCGAGGCACAAGGCGGGCACCACCTCTTTGGCGAGCCGCCGTTCCGCATCGCGGATTTTCTCCGCACCGAAAACGGCCAGGGGGTGGTCAATCTGCTGCATGCCGACCGATTGATGGAAGCCCCAAAGCTCTACGCAACCTTCCTCTTGTGGCTGCTCACTGAGCTCTTTCGGGAGTTGCCCGAAGTCGGCGACCTCGACAAACCGAAGCTGATTTTCTTTTTCGATGAATCGCACCTGCTTTTCAACGAGGCGCCGAAACCGCTGCTACAGCAGATCGAGCGGCTTGTCCGGCTTGTCCGGTCGAAAGGCATGGGCGTGTTCTTCGTCAGCCAGTCGCCAGCCGATATCCCCGACACGGTCCTGGCCCAGCTCGGCAATCGCGTGCAGCACGCCTTGCGGGCCTACGCGCCGCGGGACCAGAAACTGATCAAGGCCGCCGTTCAGGCCTTCCGACCGAACAAGGAGGTTGACGTCAAGTCCGAAATCATCGGCATGGGCATTGGCGAAGCGCTCGTCTCCGTCATGCTGGACGATGGGATTCCGTCACCTGTCGAGAAGGTCCGCATCACGCCGCCGCAGTCGCAGGTCGGGCCGATTTCCAATCTCGAGCGAGACATGCTGACCGCCGGCAATCCGCTGCGCCTCACCTACCCGGCCAGCGTCGATGCCAAGGCGATGCAGCGGCAATTCACCGATCGAATGCGAAACCTGCATGGCCTGGCGCCGATCCAATGGAGCGATGAGGCATGGCCGGAAGACGGCTGGAAGCAATTCCTTCCGAACATCGTCCCTCGGCCGGCGCAGGTCGCCAGGCCATGGCGCCGTCAGCTGGCGCAATCGGTCTGCTGCCTGGCGGTCGCCGTCGGCTGCTTTTGGTGGATCGGATTGTTTTAGGGATGTTGCGATTTGCCGGGTTTGCAGGATCCTCGATCGCACACAAGATGTGGGTCGCCTTCTCAAATTGTGCAGCATTTTCAGACGTTAACTTTTGCTTAATGCTACATCTTGATACTGCATGCACACAGATAATACGGTCTTGAGTCCTGTCCATCCGCCCCAATGTTCGCAGCTCGGTTTGGAACAGGTCGTTCGGCGTGATACAAATTTTTACAACTTAACCGGAGACCCAAAATGGCTGAATGGTTATCGATTGACGAAACTGCAGAACTGACCCGGTGCTCGCGGGCGACGATAAATCGCCGTCGTACCGATCCTGATTTTCCCCTTCCGTTCGCAGTCGGCGGGCGGGTGTATTTCGTTCGGGAAGATGTGGTCGCCTGGATGGCCAAAAAGCAAAACGCGCCGCGCCGACAGAGGATCCACCGGGACATTGGTGACAAGGTAGCCGCCTGACCAAGATGCGCAGGTTTTACTAAACATAAAAAAAACCCGGTCGCGGATGGCGGCCGGGTTTTTACTTGTAACCTAAAACTATTGCCTTATGCGCTGCAACGCTAACGGCAATGAAGGAATTCTGATGCAGGAACTTACTACACGTTTTCTTCTGTCGTCGCAAGGGGTTCAGCCACAAAATCTGGGAGAAGCGGCGGACCATTTTGTCTCGATGCTGGATTACAAAGCCCTCTGGCCCTGCCCTTGGGACAGCTGCTTGCCAGTGAGGGTTCTAATCGAAGACCGGGACCGGCGTTGCCACGCGAGCCGCGGAGCCCGCTTCCACCCTGATGGCCTCGCTGAGGCGTTCAAGGTGGCAGAAACTGTCGTTGCAGTTCTTTATCGCCGCCCCCTGCAAGTTGAGCCACTCGGCCACTGGCGTGCGTCAAACGAGCACACGTCGGCAATTGACGACATCTTAGCGACCTCTCAGTTCGCAGTGTTTATCAAGACCACCAACGACAGGTTGAGCTACTGGGCACAAATGGCGCGAACGCACGCACCGGCAAGCTGCGTATTTCAGTATACCGACCTCGACGGTGTTTCCGAAATCATCTCCCGCCGGAGGGCGGCGGCATGAGGGAAACGAAACAAACTCCGGGCAAGCTCGCCAACGCTCTCGCCCTCGCGGAACAGGGGTTCCGCATTTTCCCGCTGTCGCCCCGTTCCAAGAAGCCGCCGCGCGACTTCGCCTGGAAAGAGGAGGCGACCACCGACCCCGATCGCATTCGCGAGTGGTGGAAAGCCGACGCGAATTACAACGTCGGTGTGGCCACCGGCGGTGGTACGATCGTCGTCGATGCCGACACCAAGGAAGGCGCACCTGGACTCGCCAGCCTCGAAATGCTCGAGCTGGCTTGCGGGATGCCGAAGTCGTTTCGCGTCCAGACGCCGTCGGGCGGCATGCACGTCTACCTGCGCGTTGATCAGACCCATCGCAACCGCGTCCATTCGATCCCCGATTACCCCGGCATCGATATCCGCTCGGACAACGGCTATGTCGTCGGGCCCGGCTCGGTAGTCGACGGCAAGCCCTACGTCGCGATTCCCGGCGCGATCGAACCGGCCGGCGCCGAGGTCGAGGCCGCCCTCCTGGCCAACGCGCCGACGCACACCGTCGCCGACAGCAAAGCGCCAGCCGTTGAGCTTGATTTGCCCGCCCATGTCGAGCTGGCAAAGGAATACCTCGTCAACCGGGCGCCGGAGGCCGTGGAAGGCGCCGGCGGCAACGAGACGACCTACACCGTCGCCGCACGTTGTCGCGAATATGGCCTCACACAGGAGGCAACTCTCGAAATAATGCTTGAGCACTGGAACGAGACGAAAGCCTTTCCCGCCTGGCTGCCGGCCGACCTGCAAACTGTCGTGGCCAACGCCTATCGGTACGCCACAGGATCGTGGGGTGGCGGGATGGCTGTTGCGGAATTCGACGTGGTCGATCTGGGGGAACCTGTAAAGCGGTTGCTTCATAACGCACAGGTCACAGCAGGCGCCGCGGCTCGCGGGATGCCGAAGGGTGTCCTCGATTATTCTGCGATGGAAAGTTTGGTGACCCCAGAATGGTTGATCGACGGGTTGATCATGGAGAACCGGTCATCGCTCTGGTTCGGCAAGTCGAACGCGTTCAAATCTTTCCTCGCTATCGACGCCGCACTGTCAGTTGCGACCGGCCGGCCTTGGCACGGCCACCGGGTTAAGCAGGGCCGCGTGCTTTACGTCGCAACAGAAGGCGCGTTTGGCGTCGGCAAGCTCCGTGTACCCGGCTGGTACGAGCACCACGGTGTGCCGCGAGAAGAACGCGGCGCCTTCTTCATCGACACCAACGACAACATGCTCGACGACCCCAACGCCTACCGCTTGCTCGCCGATCGCTGCCGGCTACTAAGTGTCGATCTCCTGGTCCTCGACATCTTCGGCGGCACTATGAAAGGGACAGAGGTAGAAGACACCACGGCCAGGGCTTGGGTCAGGAACATGGTCAAGCTGCTCGGTGAAGGCATTACGGTCTTGACGGTGGCGCACACCGGTTGGGGCGACCACACGCGGGCCCGCATGCACACCCATTTCTGGGGCTCGTTCGACAGCCGCATCAAAATTGAAGGCGACAAGGACAAGTTGACGAGCGTGGCCAGCATCGATCGCCACAAGGACTCAGACAGTCGCGGGAAGTGGTCTTTTAAGCTGCAACCAAGCCACGACACCCTCGTTCCGGAATTCGACACGGCCGCGACCTCTATAAAGCCTCCGCCGACTGGCCAGGCCAGGGTCGCACTTTCTATATTGGAAAAAGCGATCGCCGAAAACGGAACGGCCCCAGATTGGGTCGGTGGTCCGGAGGGCAATGTCCTCCCGATCAAGGAATGGCGAAGAGCTTGCAACGGCTCCCTCTCGGCAGGTCGCGGCGAAAGTGCGCATCGGAACGCTTTCAAACGCGCGACAGACGAGCTCATCAGCGCCGGTCATGTTGAGAACTACGGCGAATTCGTCTGGGTTTCAGCGGTTTTTTAGGACCGCACACACCGCACATGAGCGCACATTGGGTAGGCGGCAGCGATGTCGCCTATTTTGATGTGAGAATAACCCGGCGGCGCAAGTCGCACATGAACCGCACATATTTGCGCCGCAAATCCGACCTCTATAAACATCTGAAAATGTTTAGTATTTCGAGATTCATCCCCAAACCGCACACAATCGCACATGACCGCACATTTCGCATATTGTGCGAAGGGCCGTAGCCGGCAGAGACCGCACGTACACGCACATGTCCCTATAGACATGTGCGTATGTGCGCTGCCCGGCGTGTTTATTCTGAGCGAATATAAAAATCGTTTTCAGCGATCAGCGACTGGCCCGAGTCGCTGGTTCGCAGGAATGCTCCGGGCCGAACGGAGTCCCAGTACGGTGCCAGCTATCTGAAGACCGGCGAAATCGTTTCAAGCGGGCAAGCAGCGCCAAAAGCCTGGCCCGGTCGTCGCGCAGTAGTGCGGTCTCCGAACGGGCTCAACAAGTGGCGTCTGCCCAACCTCGCGGCCGATCTCTCGACTGCCTGAAGACGGCAATGGCGGACGCGGGCACACCCAGGTCGACGCGCCCTCCGGGGGACTTGGTTGAGTCGCACACCTGTGGTCTGGTCACGGCAATGGCTCGCCTCACTGCGCAGGTGCGCGCAGGCCCACCCGCTTTGCGAGCCACAGGCGGGCACTGGCACGCGCACACCGCGGTCGGGCCTATCGGTCATGTCAAATCCGTTATGCTCTCTGCGAGCCGCCCCGCCCCGCTCTACCCCGCTATGAAGAACGTCTAGGGACCGTATGCACGCCCCGCCGCCCGCGAGGCGCGGCCTCTCGGTGTCTCGCCGAATTTATTTTTTTTCTAGGGGGGTCATCACCCCAAATGCGATTTATTTATTAAATTCAGCGCGTTGCTCACTTCCGAGGGCAAATTTGCATCGATAACGGCAGGATTTCCCGTCCACGGCGGGTTCTGGCGGCGGAGGCGACGAAAACGGCATTTGCGATTTTTCCCGCTGAAATAACCCCGCTCGCTAGGGGTTAAGGTTTATTCGCAGAAATTCACGAGGCGTGGGCCGCTCCGGCTTGTTTTACGATTTTCGTTGACTTTGGCGGTCACACTTTGGCACCATATCGACGCGATTATGTCAGGCCCCATGGCCGGTCGCTGATCAAAGATAGAGATGTGACGCACCACTCCGCCCTGATCCGGCCGAGGCGTCCAAAGCAACCCCGACTTTATCAAATCAGCGAGCATGAAATGTACATCGGAGCACGCGCCGTCCCGACCGACGACGGCTATTTTGGCGAATATCGACTGTCACGAAAGTCTGATTGGCAACGCGTCCGGGCGAACGATCGCGACGTCGTTTTCAGCCACTATCGAGAGGCCGCCGCGGTAGCCTCCCGTGTCGGACAGGATCGTCACGCCGCCGAAAATCATCACCTGGCCGAAAGTGCAACAGCGTGGGGGCGCCAAGGTGGCCGAATGATAAGGCCGCGATGATAGGGTTCCTCGTAGGACAAGGTTTCGCCCCCGCCGCGATTGCCGAAATTCTCGACGATGGCACCTCCGCCCACACGATTGCAAACATGCAGCGCCGATGGCGCCTGTCCGTTGGCGGTGGAAAGGACTACCTAGATCTGTGTCTCCCCCTTGGGAGCCGCCGGAAAGCGGATCTCGCGGAGCTTGCACGGAAACTGGACGTGACGCCGGCCGAGGTCGTTCGCCGTGTTCTGGCAGCTTTTCTCGACGGGCATGACGTTGAGGTGGCTGATCGGCCCAAGAGTTTATCCCCAACCACCTAGGAAAACGAGAAAGAACGATGGATTTCGAAGCGCGATCGGTGGTCCGTATGGGCGGCCACTACGGTGAGTTTCGCCTTTCCCCGCATTCCAGTTGGCGCCGCGTAAAATTTCGCGGGCGGGATGCTATTTTTGCGAGTGCTTACGAGGCCGAGGCGCAAGCGTGGCGTGCGGCTAGGGATTTGGCCAGCCCGCGCGTGCGCTCGGAATGTTACGACCTGCAGCCGTCGGCACGCGAAACTGCCGACCAGCTTTTCCGACCAGCGGCGGCAACGAGGAAGTACCAACCATAACATGAGCCTACAATGTCAGCCGAACTGTCAATGAAGGCCGGTTTCAATGTTCGCAGCCCCAGCAGCACAGCAAACGCCGGCTGCGTCGAGACCATCGCCGTGACACATCATGACACAGGATGGACTCGCATGATGTAGAATGACCTAAGTATCTGATTATATTGAATATTATTTGATTTTTAAGGTTCATTATGCTACATTCATCAAAGTTTTTTGAGGAATGTAGGTTTGGCAAAAACACTCATCGGTCAGCTCATCTTTCGTCTTCGTACGGAAGGTCTGGGCGAGGCGCAGAAGGTCACTGATGCCATGCGCCAGGTGGAAGCCGCCAGCATGCGACTGGCAAAGTCCGGTTCGACGCCATGGGGCGTCGGCTTCCAGCGCCAGTTGGACAAGCTGAAGCTCTCTGCGCAGGAGATGAAAGAGGTTGAGCGGTCGTGGATTCACCTCCACGACACGATGAAGTCGCGAAACATGGCCGACGCGCTTCAAAAGAACTCGATCGCACATTGGAAAACGAACACCGTCTCGGTCTTGGCTCAAGGCCGCGCCGAAATGGATCGCCATTTCCAGGAGGCGGAAAAATCTGCTCGCAGCCACGCCAACCGGATGAGGGACATTCTGAAGCCAGGCTTAGCGATGCTGGGCGCGTACACCGCGCCCTATCTCATCGGAAGTCTAAGCTCAGAAGCACTTTCCGCTTCGTCCGAACGCCGTCGCGAAATCTTCCGTCAGCGCATGGCCGGCATCCCTGAGAAGGATCGCGGTCAGCTCTTCGATCGCTCGGAGGAGCTCGGCAAAAAATATCCGTCTATCCCGATCACCGGCATCATGGAGATGTCGCGAAGCGCCTACAGCGTGATGGGCAACACCGAACGGGCGAACGCCATCTTGGAGAAGATGGTGGAATCGCTCGTCGTCATGCAGAGCGCCCGCGGCCCCGACGCCGCTGGCCAACAGCTGATCGGCCTGATCCGCGGTCTCGACAACCTCGGCATCAACAAAGACGGACAGGTCGGCATCGACGACGTCATGAAAATGATCGACGCAGCTACCCGTGCTGCGCAGGTCGATCCCGATTTTGACCCCGCGACATTTTTCGAATTCGCGAAATCCACGAAAACGGCCGGCCCGGCACTTTCGCTGGACTTCTTGGCACGTGCGCCCACCTACATCCAAGACGGCACCAGCGGCAACGCATTGGCCATGGCCTTCCGAGCCTTCGCGCTGGAGGCAGTTGGCTCCGCCGGCGGCAAGAAGTACCTCGCGGAACGCGATCGACTTGGGATCCGGCAAAACGGCAAACTGGTCGATGGTGGGATGTTCGGTGCGAACCCCGATGAATGGGTTCTGAAATATCTGATTCCGGCTCTTCAGAAAGACGGCGTGGATCTGAGCGATAACACGGCGGTATCGGTCGCCATCGGCAAATTGTCCGGCAACACGACGGCGACGGGTTTCATAACCCGCATCGTTACGCAACGGGCGCAAGTCGAGCGCTGGCTCAAGATGATGGACGAAGCAATGGGCACCGGCGCCGCGAAGGACGTGCGCGCCGAAGACCCGTTTGTGGGCTGGGAGTCGTTCAAGAAATCGCTGGAAAACTTGTCGGCGGCGCTTACGCCGATCGATACGATCAACGCCGGCTTGAACAGCCTGGCCAACGGCATCAACGCTCTTTCGGCTGTCGCCAAAGACAATCCCGCGCTTGCGGCGCTCGGCATGGGCGTTGCCGGCGCCGGGCTGTACGGCGGCGGTAAATTCGCCCTCGGCGCACTGGCCGACGTGTTCGGCTTGAAGTCCAGCGCTATTGCGCTTGACGGATCTGCGGCAGCCCTGACCCGCGCCGCCATAGCCCTCGGCGGCTCGGCGGTGACTGACGGCACTCCGGACCTGAAGAAGGGTGCGAAAGGCGGGTGGGCCAAGCTCAGCGGCGTTGCTGCGGTCAGCATCATGGGCGCATGGGCGCTGCTCACGCAGGGGCTGGGCGACACACCCGGCGAAACGTTCGACGACCAGGTCAAGAACCAGAAGCAGTACCGGGAATTCATCGAACGGTTGTTCGGCATCGGCAACTCGACAAACCCTGCGGGCACGCCGGAAGTTCAGAGCGGCCTGGCCCTCGACAACGCTCGCCGTTCGCGAGAGGCCGGCCTGCCAGCGTCTACCGACACGATGCCCGGAAAGACTGCGGATGACCTGGATATTGGTCGCGGGGCAATTGAGGCGTCTCGGGCGGCTGGCCAGGAAATCCAGCAGAACCTGACGGTAACAGCTTCGCCGATAGTGGATACCGCGTCCATGGAGCGCGCCCTTGGCATCGCCCGCGCACTCAAAAACGAGATCGTTTCCGCAGGCGCCGCGGCCTCACGCATCGATCGCAACGTGGGCGCCGAGATGCGCCGCAATTTCGCCGATACCAGCGGCGGTGGAGGTTTCTAATGCTCGCCGCCCTAACGATTTTGTCGTCCCTGGTTGCGGCTACTTTGGCCGGCAACTTGCTGCGCCCCTCGAACGAGGGTTGGCAAACAAAGTCCGGCGCCGCTGTTTTCGCGATCGCGGCGTTTTCATTGCTTTTCCTTGCGCTTCACGCGCTGCTCGGAGTTTTCGGAGGTCTGGTAATTTGATCCGGTCCACGCACGGAATTCCATTTGCAATGTTGTCTGAAGAGCTCGAGGCGCTGTCGATCGCAATTGGCGGCGCTAAGCTCGTAGAAAGCCGCCTCCCCCATAAAGTTGCGGGTGGCGAACGGCTTGGCATCGATGACGGCGTCGGAAAACTTTATGCCCGCGGCCCGCTGTTCAAGAAGAAATCATGGCTGACTGACGCATTCGGGTATGCGACGTACGAGCAACTGAGCCGCGACCTTCAGGTCGCCCTCGACAAGAAGGAAGTCGAGTCCATCCTGATTTATGTGGATTCGCCCGGCGGCGAGGCCAGCGGCTGCGACGAGCTCGCGGAGGCGATATTTGCGGCTCGAAAGGTCAAACCAGTTGCAGCGTACGTCTCGGGGATGGCGTGTTCTGCGGCGTTCTGGCTGGCCAGCGCGGCCGGGAAAATAACCGCGTCAGAATCCTCGATCATCGGCAGCGTGGGGGTTATCCTGAGTGTCGAAGACCGGACGAAAGCCGACGCGATGCGAGGCGTTAAAACTGTGCAATTCGTCTCGTCGCAGTCACCTGGGAAGCGACCGGATTTGAATTCCGACACCGGCCGCGCAAGACTGCAGAAAATGGTTGACGATCTTGCAGACGTGTTTGTCGCGGCCGTTGCGAAGCATCGCAACATCACAGCCGCTGACGTTGCGAAGTGGAGCGGCGGTGTTGAAATCGGACGGCGGGCGCAGGCCGCTGGCATGATCGATGCTATCGGACTGGTCGAAGACGCCGAGCGCGGCCTTAGAAAGGCACCGATCCCGATCTCGACAAAACTGCCCGCCAAGCCGGTGGCGACAGCCCATCGGATAGTAGTTTCGCCGCCTCCCCTGGCCCCGCAGCTTTCGGTCGCCGAACGGGCTCGTGTTGAAGCCGCAGCCAAAGCCGAGGCCGCAGAACTCGCCCGAATTCGCGAGATTTTCAGGACAATCGCAAGTGCGGAGACTGCTTCGTACTACGCCTACGACACCCGCATGTCTGCAGCAGAGGCAAGAGCCGATTTGGAAAGAAAGGCCATCGAAAAAGGATGGCAACTGGCAGCACAAAACGCAAATCGAGCATTTTTTGGAGACAGCTGAACATGGATCTCGAACATTTCATCCCCGCCCGCCGCGGTCGCCCGCCGAAAGTGAAGGACGAGGGAAACCGTTTAACCGCACTAGAGCAGGCGATGCAGCAGCCTTTGCCGCCGGAAATTTTCGAGGCCGCGAAAACCCTCGTTGCTGCGTACGAGGTTGTGGACGCCCTGGTCGGGGAATATCGCAAAGTCAGCGAAAGCGCACGTATCCCTCCGGATATCCGGCAGAAAAACGCAGAACGCGCGTATGAACAGGCTCGTGATTTCGCCGGCTATGCGCGCGATGTCTTGGTGGACGCGAGGCGCGAGCTTCGCGACAAGCTTCAGGAATTCACCGAAATCAAGACGGCGATGTTCGCTGACCGCCGGAAAAAAGAGCTGGAAGCGGCAGTTGCTGCAGCGCAGAAGTCTGTTTCTGATCGGGAAGCAGACGTTCAACGCGCGCATGAGCGCCAAGAGGCCGCAAGGATTGCACGCGACCTCGCCAGCGTCGACCCCGTTGCAGCAGCACAAGCGGCGCTCGTCAGCGCGCTTACGCGTCGTGAGGCCGCCGCCATGGGCGCGGAGGCGGACAACGTGCCGTCGCTTGCGGAAATCGAGAAGCTGCAGGCGGCACTCGACAGTGCAAAAAAGTTCAACGATACATCGATCGAGTTACGAGTGGAGGCGCTCAAAAGCGAAATACTGCGCCAAGCTGAAAAAGTGCGAGTTGCACACACGGCGCTGTTAGAGCGCCTGCACCCTTTTCGCGAAAAATGGCTTGAAGCGGCTAATACTCAGATTGCCGAAGCCGCCACAATGCTTGCGCAAACCCAACAGTTGGCGGAATTGTTCAACGGTTACGCGGGTGTCCCCGCGCCCTTCCAGCATGCGCGCCTCGGCGGCGCTGGTACAGCTACTGGCGACCCAACCCTGAAGGGTGCCGAAGATGTCCTCAGCGTTTTCGCCACCATTCGCGCCGGCACGCAGCGGCTCAACCCATACCTTTAATTATTCACCCGTCACTTTAAGGCGCGACACCTGGCGAGCCGCCGGCCCAAGAAAAGGTCGGCGGCTCGCATCAAACCCGACATTCTTCGTGGAACCCTAAATGACTCGCCCCGCCCTCATCAAAAAATCGGACCTCATGCGCGCCGCCGAGGCCGCGAAGCAGTCCGGCTGCCGTGTCGAGTTCAGGATCGGCGACACGACCATCGCAATCATTCCAGAAGATCTCTCGAGACGCGACGACGGTATTGAATATGGACGGCCGATTCTGTGAATATGAGGGTATGCCCAGAAAAACCTTCCCTTACGTCCATAAACAGCTGACCCGCCACGGGCGGTGGGTCTTCTATTTTCGCCAAGGGAAAGGGAAGCGTACGCGCCTCCCCTGCCCAAGCGACCCGACATTCAAGAAAGCGTACATGGCCGCCCTGTTCGGCGGCCCTGTCAAGACTGAGAAGACGCGCCCCGACACCCTCAAGTGGCTTTGGGAGCGCTACACCAACGAGAGCGCCAGGTGGGCCGGCTACAGCCCCGCCACGAGGAAGCAGCAGAGCCTGATCATGGCTCAGGTGCTGAAGACTGCGGCCAAAGCCAACCTGGCCGCCATCACGCAAGACGTCGTACAGGCTGGCCTGGACAAACGTCATGAAACTCCAGCCGCCGCCGGCAACTTTCTGAAGACGATGAAGGGCCTTTTCAGTTGGGCGAGAAAAATGCGGCTGGTCAAAGTCGATCCGACGATCGGCGTCGAGCCCATCAGCTACAAAACCGAAGGCTTCCCGGCCTGGACAATCGAAGACGTCAAAGCGTTTCGTTCCACACACCAGACCGGAACGCCAGAGCGCCTGGCGATGGAGCTTATGCTGCTGGCTGGCCTGCGGCGTTCCGACGTGGTGCTGGTCGGTCGGCAGCACATCACAGGTCGTGTCCTGTCGCTCTCCACTGCCAAGACCGGCACACGCATCAGCATCGAGCTTCCCGATGACCTGGTGACGATGATCGACGCAACACCGCGGCGGGGCCTGCACCTCGTTGAGAATGCAAATGGCAAGCCCTTCACCAAGGAGAGCTTTGGCAACTGGTTCCGCATCAAATGCGCGGACGCCCACGTCACGAAGTCCGCGCACGGTCTCCGCAAGCTGAGCGCAACACTGGCCGCCGAAGGCGGAGCGGCAACACACCACCTCCTGGCCCAATACGGATGGAAGAACATCGCCACAGCAGAAATCTACACGAAAGGCGTCGACCGGAAGCGCCTCGGGATTGAGGCCAGCCGCATCGTTGCGGACCAAATCCAGAACATAGCATTCCCTCACCCAAATCCCGGTGAGGGCGAAGCCGACGAGAAGACGAGCAAAAACAACGTCTTATGAGGTCAAAAATGGCCTCTCATCGCCCACCATTTCTTCCCTTTGAATACATCTGCCTTTGACTTATCCCGATTGAATTCGGGCATAATCGCTTATTTCGCTGCAGAGCGTATCAGGACCAGCGCTCGCAAAAAGCGTCGACATCGTTCGACTGAAAATCGGCGAGTCGCTCCAGGATGGTTTCGAAAGGCCAATCCCACCAGGACATGGCGGACAGTTTCTCGGCGATGGTTCGCGTGAAGCGTTCGCGAATGAACTTCGCCGGCACGCCGCCGACGATGGTGTAGGGCGCGACATCCTTAGCGACAACCGCACCCGCTGCGAGAACGGCACCGTCGCCGACGGTGACGCCGGGCAACACGATCACCCCATGCCCTATCCAGACGTCGTTGCCGATGATGGCGCGATCCGACTTGCGTCGCTCGAAAAAGGCGTGGTCGCGCACAGCGTCCGGCGAATAATATTCCGGGCAATAGGTGAAGCGATGCATCGACGGGCGGTCCATCGGGTGATTGGGGGCGCCTATTCTGACCTCTGCGGCGATGGCGCAGAATTTTCCGATCACCGCATCGCTGATCATGCAGCGTTGCCCCAGATAGGAAAAATCCCCGAGTTCGACGGCCTGGAGTGCCGTATCCTCCAGGATCTCGCAGCATTGTCCGACGGTCGCGTCCCTGAGGCTTGCCGTTGGATGAATGACGGTCTGGGCGATTTTGGGACGATTGGGCTGCGCGTTCGAGTGCATTGTCGGTCTCCACATCCCTCCCGCCTATCCGGCTTCGATGAAAGATGTGTGACGCCGTCGCCAAGCTAAGTAGCAAGCAAACAGAGCCTGGCCGGAGGCTCAAATCCGTTTCGCCGGAGCTAAAACGGAAAAGACCGCGGGCACCCTCGTCGCCCGCGGTCTGTATCGCCCCCGCCGCCGAGTTCGATGTGCACGTTATGCTCAATTTTATGCTTCACCGCAATTACGAGAACTTACCCCTCACAATAAGCTAACCCGTTCTGGCAGCGCACCGCGGCCGGGCAAAAATGCCTATAGGGAAGGCAAAGCCATCTGTTCCGTTGGCGTGCAGGCGGCCTCGAATTCCTTGATCGTCTCGACGTCGTTGTCGGCCGGCAACACGGCATCGGCGCCGACGACGTCGGTCTGGGCCTCGTCGTCCGTTGGGAATGCGTAGGACTCGATGAAAAAGGCGATCTTGCCTTTCCAGACGTGGCGGCCATCGATCGGCCGGCACACCATCGCCTGCTCGAAATCGTTCTGGAGCTGTTCCACCGACGGTGCGATCTGCGGCATCGGCGACATTGCAAGCGCGACCATAAAGGCAGCCATCATGGCTTCGTTCCTCGAATCAATCTTCGCAGCTGCAATAGCATGCCCTTATATGACGACGAAACGAGAAGACGCCGCACCAGCCGCGGTCGTGGCAGAAAATGGCACAGTGATGCAACCTTGCATGCCAAGCCTTGGCATGCCGGTGTCAACGCCGGAAACGCCCGTCTTTGCTGCGCTTAGTGCCGCGCTTCCGACGATGCCTGGCTGGAGGCGCTGTAAGGGGCATCCTTGAAACCCTCCAGGGTCTGCTGGCCCTTTTGCGTCAACGACGCGACGGCTTCGCGGGCATTCTTCTTGCTCAGCTCCACAAGACCGCGGCGCACGAGGGCAGACATCGTTCGGCGATGCACGCAAGGAATGGGCGTCGGCCTTTGCCCCCAAAATTCCGGATGGCTCTTCGCATCACGCAAATGCGCCCAGTAACCGGAAAACTGGACCAGTTCTCCCTTCGACAAGATTTCGAGCGCCTCGATTTGCACCTGCGACAGCGACGTCATGTTGCTCTCCCTTTTCGCGTAGAGCTAGAGTCGCGAACGGTTTCGTCAACCGTGTCGACCCGCATCATCCGGCCGGCAAGGCGCCGGCACGACGTACTGCAACGATGCATTCTCCCATGCCGGCAAAAGCGGGAACAGAAATGCCCCATGGCCGTTACATTTGCGATGAGGAAAAGACATGGCTAGATATTATTTCGACATTCACAATGGCTCGGGGCCGGTCACCGACAGCGATGGGCTGGAGATGGAATCCGCTGCGCGCATCGAAAGCGAAGTGGCCCGTATCCTGACAGGAATCGCCCGAGACGAGTTTGCCGCCGCCGTCGATGGCGAAGTCGCCGTCGAGGTGAGAAACGAAGCCGGTACGGTGGTTTTTTACGGCTCCCTCACCTTCCAGGCAAAATGGACAGGCGTGGGCGGATAAAGCATTCCGGATGCAAAACGGCAGCGCTTTTTGCTGGATTGGCTCTACGGGGCGGAAGGACAAACACCAGCCTTCCACGCTGCCCATGGGCCGTGTGTAAAAATCTCTTGTCATTTGGCGCGACAGTCCAAGATACACATCCCGTTGCCCGCCACACCAGCAGGACAAAAGGCTAAACCGTGTTGTCTGTCTATCAAGCCGCCGAAAATGTCAGCGGAAACGCGGCCTGCGCACGATATTGATCAACAGTTCCATCGCCGTGGCATATTCGCCGAACAAGGCCCGCAGCCGTCTCTCGTTCTCGAGATCGAGATTGTATTGTTCGCAGAAATCCCGGATCGGCCAGACGTGGCGCAGCGTGGTGACGTCGATGACATTAGGATCGATGTTATACGACATGGGTTCCTCCCTGATCCATCGCGTGAAACCGCGCAGGAGAGAAATAGTTCCATCTGCCATGCAAATTATTCGACCGCGGGATTTCGGGCAGCCGGACAGCCTGTTCAGACCGGCAACATGCCGGTCACTCCCTCGGCGTAGCAGCGATCGCCACCCGGTTCCGTCCGGTATTCTTGGCCTCGTAAAGGGCCCTGTCCGCGCGCGAAATGGTCAAATCGACCGCATGTTCCGAAGCCAGGCGCATCGCCACGCCAAGGCTCACGGTCACGGAAAGCGCAACGCCGCTGACCTCGAAAGGTGTGGCATACATGGCGCGACGGAGGCATTCGGCCGTCTCCACCACCGTCTTGGCATCGTCGTAGCGCAAAAGCACCGCAAACTCCTCGCCGCCAAGACGGGCAAAAAGATCGTCCTTGCCGATGACGCTGCGGCAACGGCGGGTGAATTCTTCCAGGACCAGGTCGCCGGTCCCATGGCCGAAGGCATCGTTGATCTGCTTGAAATGGTCGATATCGAGCATCAGGATCGCGTGCGGCGCAATGGCCTGCGCGACGTTGTAGCGTTTTTCCGCTTCACGGAAGAAGCGGCGCCGTGTCATCGCTCCCGTCAGAGAATCGGTATCGGCCAGGCGCTGAAGTTCCTGAGCGTAGGCGCGTTCGCTGGTGACGTCGAGGAACAGGTTGATGTTGAAGTTGCCGATCGTGCGATGGCGGAACTGGATCGTCCGTTTCGAACCGTCCTTGGCGGTTACCTCCAGATCGAACGGCGTCATCTCGCGATTTTCCGCCCGGGCGGCGGCAATCGCACTATCCCAGGTCTCCCTGGCAAAGCGGCGATAGCTGGGATCGGGATAAGCGAGCCTCCACCAATCCTCCGGCGTCGGCAAATCGCTTTGCTCATATCCGAAGAGTTCGACACATTGCGCATTGGAAAACTGGATCTCGTCGTCGAGATTGCCGATCTCGAAACCGAAAGGGAGCCAGTTGAGCAGCGAGATCAGATTTTCCTGCCAGCTTGCCAAAGCCACCGCACCGCCGATGGGGGCGTCGCTGATGGTAAAGAGCCTGAGCGCCTCGCCTTCCACGACAACGGTCGTCAGGCGCATCAACAAGGATCGTGGTTCGGATTTGACGATCGCATTCAGGATGAAGGGTTCGCCGGGCGTCCCGATGGCTGCGTTGCTCCAGATGTGGTCGGTGAACTGGGCGCATTCATCACCCAGCAGATCCGCCATCGGCCGGTTGGCCAGCGCATCCACCGTCAATCCGAAAAAAGACGCCGCGCTCTGGTTCCCGAAACGAACCGTTCGTTCATAGCGATCGACGACGAGAACCGCAGCGCCGATGCAGTTGATCCAGAAATCGATATCTTCCCGCGTCCGGCCGAAATCATCCGCCTCGTCCGCCGGCCGTATCCTGATCTCGGACCGACGTCCGGCATTGTTCGAATTGCTCATTCCAAAATCATCCCGGTGCCCAGGAACGGACAATTCAAGCGAGGCATGGTTATTCGCCCCCGGCGGCCAGGCGGAAGACGTCCTGTTTACCGTTTGCTTTGCATTCCTGGCCCAACTCGACTTTTGAAGAATAAACTATGGTTGTCACCAAACAGTATATTCATTCTATCGCATTGTCATGCGGTTGCTGCACCGGCGAAAAATAGAGAAGATCCGGGCGTACGGGCGCGGCATCAGCGGCCTGTCGGAACGAACCAGGCCGCAGGCCGTCTTTCACTCTCCTCGGTTGGCTTGCGCCGCAGCTTCCTCGGTTCGCCGCTTCAGCGTCGTCAACAGCCGGAACGTCACGATGACGGCACCGCCGGAGATGGCGGTCGCAACGAAGAACAGCACGGGGTAGCCGAGCGCATCGGCGATCATGCCGGCTATCATCGAGCCGAGCAGGTAGATGATGATCTGGGCGCAGGAGAGAATGGTAAAATCGGTGCCCGGCTGGTCCTTCGAGGCAACGGCCATGAAGAGGCTGTAGAGCGCGACGATTTCCATGTAGCGGATCAGCGTCTGGAAACCTGCGGCGCCAAGCAGGACCCACAGCCCCGAAAGATGACCGGCGGCATGCAAGCTGAACAGCAGGAAACACAAGGTCCGCAGGCCACCGAGCAACAGCAGCGTGCCACTGGCTCCCGTGCGCAGCACCAGCATCGCCGCAATTGCCGATCCGGCAATACCGGCGGTGGCTGCCGAAATACCGCTGAGATAACCGATCGAGGACAACGGCAGGCCGGCATCGACGAGATAGGACCCCTCCATCGATTTCACCAGGCCCTCGCTTGCCCGGTAGATCAGTGCAACGGTCAGGGCGGTCAGCGCTTCGGGCCGCTTGATGAAAGCCTTGAGCGACGGGCGTTTTGCCGGTTGGAAAACAGCCGTATTGGCGTCTTCGGGCATGAAGGCGATTGCCACCAGCGGCAGCGTCGATATCGCGGCGATGGTCAGGATCATCGGCTGCCAGCCGATCCACTCGTAGAGCACCAGCGAGAAGGTGCCGCCGACGATGACGCTCGCCGCCACGGCGCCGCCCTGGATGGCATTGCCGACGGCGCGGTCCTCCTCCCGCAGGGCCAGCGTCGCGTAGCCGTCCGTCGCAATGTCCTGTGTCGACGTCAGGATGGCGATGACGAGGCCGATGAGGAAGATCGCCAGTACATTGTTCGGTTCGACGAAAATCAGCGAGACGATCGCCAGCACGGTGCCGAACTGCGTCGGCAAGATCCAGCTTCGGCGATGACCGATCGACATCAGCTTGATGCGATCGACCAGCGGCGCCCAGAGAAACTTGATCGTCAGCGGGATCATCAGCACCGCCAGCATGCCGATGGCCGTGCGCGAGACGCCGAGTTCGCGCATGATCGGCGGGATTGCCGCCACCAGCAGGTAACCCGGAATGCCCTGCGCCAGATAAAGCCCGGCGAGAACGGCAAACAGCCGCATCCGGCGCCCGGAGAAGCGAGTGGCCCCGGCCGGCTGTTGCAAATCGGCGGCGCTCATGCGCGGTGTCCGGAAGCATCGAGGTGATCGGTCGCGAAACGCATCGCTTCCTCGCCGTCGCTGGTCACATGCACGGGAATATTCCACAGGCGGGAGAAGGATTGCTGCGAGCGCGGATTGGGCGTTTCGCGCACCAGCGCCACCGCCCGGCAATGGGTTGAAATCTGCGTCCGCGTTCTTTTGGCCCAAGCCGCCTGGCGCAATTCGCCCTCGCGCGACAGATGCACATGACCGGAAATATCGACCACCATGGCGTAGGGCCTTTCGATCTCGCCGATGCGGTCGAGGGCAGCAAGATAGCTTTCCTCGTCCGTTTCGGCATAGGGGGGACAGAGATGGAGATGGATGATACCATCTCCCCGGATCGAAAAGCTGATCATCAGAAGGTGATCTTGTAGCTCAAGGATACGGTGCGTCCCTCACCGTTGACGACGTTGTTGCGCGTCGCGCTGGCGGTCGGGTTCATGTAGTCGCGGTCGAAGAGGTTTTCGATGCCGAAGCTCAGTTCGCCCTCTCCCACCTTCTTGCTCGCCATCACGTTGACCAGCGCCGCACCTTCGATCTCCGGAACATTGGTGATCTTGTCGCGACCGCTGAAGAACACCACTTCGCCACGCAGGTTCAGGCCGTTTTCAAACACGTAGGTACCGTAGACCATGCCGCGGAACGGGGTGGCGATGCGGTTGTTCGGCAGCCAGCTGTCGATGTCGCCATCCCGATTGGCGTCGTAGCGGCCCTCCTGGTAGGAGAGCACGGTGCCAACCGTGAAATTATCGGTCGCCTGCCACCAGCCGGTCGCTTCCAGGCCCCAGATCTTTTCCTTTTGCTGCGAAACACGGTTTGAGGCGACGTCGTAGTTGACGCCGTCATCCGAGGTCGAAACGAAGGCCGACAGCGATCCGCCAAAATCCGTCCAGCCGCCGCGCATGCCGATTTCATAATTGTTGACGACCTGCGGATCGGGCGCGATCGAGGCATAGCTGACCGTATAATCCGGCGCCCCGGCACCCGGGCAGGCAAGAGCGCCGTAGGCATCGCACAGTTCCGCCGACGAGTTGGCGCCGGCGCGGCGAGTGAATCCGCCGATATCGGTCAGCGAAAAGCCCTGGGAGAAACCGGCAAAAGCCTGCAGCTCCGGCGTCAGATCGAACGTGCCGCCGAGGTTGAAGGTCCAGTTGTCATACTCGAACGAACCGCCGATGACGTCGATCGCCGGATAGGGCCGGTTGATGTAGAATATGCCCGGCCGGTTGAAATCCGCGACGTTCAGGAAGAAGCGCTCGTAACGCACGCCGCCCTGGATCTCCAGTCGATCGGTGACGGGCGCCTGAAGCTGTGCGAAGGCCGCGACGGAATTCTGCCGCATCGGGCTGATGATGTCCCAGCCATTCTGGATCTTCTGCGTCGTCTCGTCATGCAGGAAGTCGAGACCCCAGGTCAGCACCATGTCCTGCCAGATCGAATCGAGCGGCGTGGCGACGGTGGCGTTGATGCCGGTGCGCTTGCTGTAGAGCGTGCCCTGGGCGTAGTCGGCTTGCGGATTGCGCGGATCGCCGGAGTAATAGACCTGATTGTTGACGGCGGTATCGAAGCGGGTGAAGGGGAAGCGCTTCTCCATGTCGTTGTGGAAAGCCTTGACCTCGAGGTCGCCGAGCGCAAAGGCCGAATCGGTGTAGCGGGCGTTGAAATATTTCGAATCTTCGGTCACCGGCTTGCCGGTATAGGGGCTGGTGAAATCGGGAACCGCAGGCCTGGCGAGGAAATTGGTGAACCAGTCGGGGTCCTGGCTCATCTTCACCAGCTCAGCCGAAATTTCGAACCTCCGGCTTTCGTCCTCGAAGCCGAGACGGGCGTAGAGATTGCCGAAATCGGTGCGGTCACCGCCGCCCTGCCCCAGCATGGCGTCAGACGGCAGTTCGCGGCCGTCGCCGTCATAGGTGCGGCGCACCTTGCGGCCACTGGCCGAGAACAGGTAATCGAAATTGCCGAGCTTCTGGGTGGCCGAGATGGAAACTTCCGGCGCGGCCGATTCGCCCAGATTCTCGGTGAAAGCGCGAACCTTGGTCTCGACGGTCACCGAAGCCTTGTCGGTGGCATCCTTGCGGGTGATGAAGTTGATCGTGCCGCCCGTAGCACCCGAGCCGTAGAGGCTGCTGGCGCCGTTGACCACCTCGATACGCTCGACCTTGGCCAGATCCACCAGCGCTAGCACGCGGGAAACGTCACGCAGCGGCGTGTTGCGCGCCACGCCGTCGACCAGCACCAGCACTCCACGGCCGCGGAATGTCTCGGAAGCACCTGATAACGTCTGGTTGGATACGGAGAAGCCCGGAACGAGTTTGGAGACCAGCGCCGAAGCGTTGGCAGCCAGCTTCTTCTGCTGCTCCAGTTCTTCACCCTCGATGACCATGACCGAGCCGGGAATGCTCGATACCGGCCGGCTGGTGCGGGTGGCGGTGGTGATTACCAGCGGCTTCAGCTCCGTGGCCTCGCCTTCCGTCGCCGGGTCCTGGGCAAAAACGGGCATCGCAAACAACGGCATCAGGGCGAAGCAGGTTCCGGCAAGCAGAGCGGCGTGGCGCATCGAGATCTCTCCATTCGACTCGTGGATGCGGAAAACCTCACCCGCGAAAAGCAGGCCTCTGGTTTGCCACGTTCAAGTCGGTTAAACATGTCTATACCAGTCAGGTTTACCCAAGCGAGACCTTGGCGACTTGGCCGGAGACGAAAGCCACCACGCCTACAGCGAACTTGCCGGAAAGCAGGCACCGGCGTTGCATTTTTGACACATATTTAACGATACCTTTCATGACCGAACTGATCAGCCCTCAACATCTCGACACCGCCGGCCTTGCCGAACGCGAAAGCCGTGCGCTGACAAGGACGATGCTGTCTTCGATCATCGGGCCAGTGGAAATCGATGCGGCGGCGCTGGCCGGCAGCCGCGGCATCCAATGCGCCTTGCCGCAACTTGCCGTCATGACGGCATTTTTCGCTCCCGCCCCATTACGGATCACCGGCACCGGCCGGGCGAAAAGCGGGCGTGCGCTGATGGTGCGCAGCATGGAAGGGCCGCTTGCCGTGCATCAGGGAGACCGAACGGTCGAGGTCGATATCGGCGATTTCCTGTTCGTTTCTGGCGAGGAGCCGTTCGAATGGTCGCTGCCGTCGGGCGGGCGACTCGATTGCGGCAGCCTGCCGCTGGCGTCCTTCCGACTACCGGCGCCACAACTGCAGCGTATCCTGCTGCGACCGGTGCCGAAAAACTTTCCGCCGCTGCAATTGTTGATCACCTACGGCGCCTACCTGCTGATGCGCGGGCCGCACGGCCCCCGCGAAGCGGAGATGGCGAACGTGCATTTCCACGAGATCCTGCCGCTGGTGCTGGCCTATCTCGATGCCGAGGCGAGCGTGCCCGGCAGCGACCGCATGCAAGGCATCAAGGCCTACATCGATGCGCATCTTTCCGATCCGGAACTCGACGTCGCCACGCTCGCCGGCCTCAACGGCGTGACGCCACGCTCCATCCAGAAAATCTTCCAGCAGGAAGGGACGACGTTTTCGCGCTATCTGCTGGAACGACGCCTGGCCATGGCGCAACAGATGATCGGCCGCAGCGGCGAAGACCGGCCGATCAGCGCTATCGCCTACGAAGTGGGGTTCGGCGACCTCTCCTATTTCAACAAGGCCTTCCGCCGCCAGTTCGGCCAGGCGCCGTCGGAACTGCGCAAGGGGGCGCGGCGGTAGCCTCGTACAGCCCGGCGATTACACCGGATGCTGCTGCACACTCAGGCCGCCATCGATGGTCAGGCAGGTGGCATTCATGAACGGGCACTCGTCGGAGATCATGAAGACGGCGGCAAGCGCGATTTCTTCCGGCGTGGCGATGCGGCCGCCGGGATGCAGGCGCATGGTTTCCGCCTTTGCCGCTGCCGGGTCTTCAAAACTGTTCCAGTAGTCGATCACCTTCTGCGTCGCGACATAGCCGGGTGCCAGCGCATTCACGCGGACATTTTTCGAGGCGTACTCCAGACCGAGCGACTTGGTGAGCCCCAGCAGCGCATGTTTGGCCAGCGGGTACGGAAAGGTGTGCGGAATGATGGTGAAGGCATGCGTCGAGGCGATGTTGAGGATGACGCCGCCGCCCTGCTCGATCAGCCCCGGAAGCACCGCCTTGCAACAGTTCCACGCGCCCTTGAGATTGATGTCGAAGCAGCGCTGCCATTCCTCATCGGTGGTCTGCAGCGGTTCGGCGAAGACGTTGACGCCGGCATTGTTGACCAGCGCGTTCAGCATGCCGATCTCGCGATCCGCCTGCTGGACCGCGGCGCGCATGGCGAGCAGATCGGCGATGTCGCCGGCCATGAAACCGAGCGTCGCACCCTTTTCCCGCAACCGCTCCGCCGCCTGTTGCAACAGGACGCCGTCGCGATCGACGAGGAAGAGATGCGCGCCCTCACGGGAAAACGCTTCGGCCATGGCCAGGCCGATGCCCTGGGCCGCGCCGGTGATCAGGATGCGTTTGCCATTCAGCCGCTCGGCCATGGTCTTCTCCCCAAGCTTTCGTTGACCGCGCCGACCGTCAGCCGCGACGGCCGACGGCGGTGGAGCGCAGGTTGTCGAGCAGGACGGCGATCAGCAGGATCAGGCCGCGCACGACATATTGATAGAAGGCCTGTATGTTGAGCAGGTTCATGACGTTTTCGGCAATGCCCATGATCAGCACGCCGACGATGACGCCGGTCATTGCCGCCCGGCCGCCGGCTAGCGACACGCCACCCAGAACGCAGGCGGAGATGACGGAAAGTTCCAGTCCCGTAGCGGCATTCGGCTGACCCGAGGTGATGCGCGAGGCGAGCAGCACGCCGGCGATGGCGCAGACGAGGCCCTGCAAAGCAAAGATCCAGATGCGCATGTTGATGACGTTGACGCCGGCGAGCCGCGAGGCTTCCGGATTGCCGCCGATGGCCAGCGTGTTCTTGCCGAAGACGGTGCGGTTGAGCACGAAGCCGAAGACGACGAACAGGGCGATCATGATCCAGATCGGCGTCGGAACGCCGAGAAATTTCGACAGGGCGAGCTGATAGAAAGCCGGATCGTTGATGCCGACAGCGCGGCCATCCGAGGCGATCAGCGCAAAGCCGCGGACGATCTGCATGGTCGCCAGCGTGGTGATCAGCGCGTTGATGCGGAATCGGGCGATGACGACGCCGTTGATCAGGCCGACCACGCCGCCGCAGACAAGCGCGGCCAGCAGGCCGAGGATGATCGAGCCGGTGGCATTCGACGCCATGACCGCCACCATGCCGGAAAAGGCAACCGTCGAGCCGACCGACAGGTCGAAATCCCGCGAGGCCAGGCAGAACATCATGGTGCAGGCAACGATACCGATGGTGACCACCGATTGCAGCAGGCCAAGCATGTTGCGCTCTGTCAGGAAGTTCGGGACGGTCAGCGACACGATGACGAAGGCAAGCGCAAAGATGACGACCAGGCCTTGTTCGCCGAGAAGAAGTTTTTTGAGAGAGGACATCGTCGAAACACCTTTGTCAGGATTGGGCGGCGGCAACGGGGGACGTATCGGGCAGAGCGGCCGCCAGGATGCGGCGCTCGTCGAATTCGGCACGCGGAATATCGGCAGCGACCCGGCCCTGGCACATGACCATGATCCGGTCGGTGATGCCCATGACCTCGGGAAGCTCGCTCGATATGACCACGATCGCCATGCCGCCGGCAGCGAGGTCGTAGAGAATTTCGTAGATTTCGGACTTGGCGCCGACATCGATACCACGCGTCGGCTCGTCGATGATCAGCACCTTGACGCCCTGTTCCGACAGCCAGCGGCCGAGGATGACCTTCTGCTGGTTGCCGCCGGAGAGGTTGATGATGTCCTGCTTGCGCGACGGCGTGCGCACCTTCAGCTTGGCAATGAAGGTATCGGCAAGATCGGCCTCCTTGCGCGGGCTGAGGATGCCGAAGGGCGAGAAATGCCGGCGTGATGAAATCGCGATGTTTTCCTCGATCGAGCGCCCCTGCACGATGCCGTCATGCTTGCGGTCTTCCGGGCAGAGCACCATGCCGGCACGGATCGATTGCGGCGGGCTGTCGGCGGCCACCTTGACGCCATCCACCTCGACCGAACCGCTGCGGCGATTGTCGGCACCGTAGACCAGCCGGGTCATTTCGCTGCGCCCTGCCCCGATCAGGCCGAAGAAGCCGAGGATTTCGCCGGCGCGGACGTCGAAGCTGATCGGCACCGGCAGTTTCGAACCCGAGAGCTCGCGCACCTTGAGGCGCACGGCACCAGCTTCGCGCGGCTTGTAGCCCCAGATGTTGCTGATCTCGCGCCCGACCATCTCGGAGATGATCTGGTCACGCGTCACCTGGCCGATATCGGAATGATGGGCAGCCAGCTTGCCGTCGCGCAGCACGGTCAGGCTGTCGCAGAGCCGAAAGATCTCGTCGAGGCGATGGGAGACGTAAAGGATGATCGTGCCCTTCGCCTTGAGTTTGGCGATGAGGGAAAAGAGAATTTCGCTTTCGCGCGAGGAGAGTGACGAGGTCGGCTCATCGAGCGCGATGACGCGGGCGTCCAGCATGACGGCCTTGGCGATCTCCACCATCTGGCGCTCGCCGATCGAGAGCTGGCCGACCTTGGTGGAAGGATCGACATCGATGCCGATATCGGCAAGCTTCTGCCGCACCGTTTCGATCAGGGTCCGGCTGTTGATGACGCCGCCCTTGCCCGGGAAGCGGCCGAGCCAGAGGTTTTCGGCGACCGTCAGTTCCGGAACAAGCTGCAGTTCCTGGTGGATGACGATGACACCTGCCTGAAACGCGTCGCGAACAGAAGAATAGTTCTGGGGCTGGCCGTCGATGCGAATCTCGCCGGCATCGGCCGACTGGTCGCCCGAAAGCAGGCGGATCAGCGTCGATTTGCCCGCACCGTTTTCGCCCATCAACCCGTGCACGGCGCCCTTGCGCACCGAAAAAGAGACGTCCGAAAGCGCCTGAACCCCGGGATATCCCTTGGAGATCCCGTTGAATTGAAGAAAATCCGTCATGATCTGATCCGTCCGGCCAATCGTCATCCGGCGGCTCGGGAAACGAGCCGCCGGACCATTCACATCCTGGGAGGATGTTATTCGATGCCGAGGTCCTTGCGAACCGCCTGGTAGTCGTCGCGCAGGGCAAGCTGGCCGGCGGTCAGGATCAGCTTTTCCGGCTCCTTGCCGTTGGCGATCCACTCGTACATGTTGAGCGCGGTTTCATAACCATGACGCTTCGGCGAGATGATCACCGTGCCGAAGAAACCGGTCGCGGTCGGCTTCTTGAACTCGTTGATGGCCGAGTCCGCACCGCCGATGCCGACGCCAACGACGTTTTCAGCGGCAATGCCGACGCTTTCGGTCGCACGCACGGCGCCGAGCACGGCTTCGTCGTTCAGGCCGACGGCAACCCACTGCTTGATACCGGCATTCTTGTTGAGAACCGTGGTCGAGGCGTTGAGGGCGGCTTCCGTATCGGTCTTCGCCTGCGGCGCGTCGAAGATGTTCGCGGCAGCAAAGCCGTTGGCCTTCAGCACCGAGAGCGCACCTTCGACACGGTCGACGGCGGTCGGAAGCTGGTCGTAGGACACGCGGATGACGCCGACTTCAGCCGGGTTCCAGCCGCGCTTCTTGACCTCGTCGGAGATCGCCTGGCCGACGGCCTCGCCGATCTTGGTGGCCGAGATGCCCATATGGGCAACGTCTTCGAGCGGATTGCCGTCGGCGCCGACCAGGCGGTCGTCAACGGTCATCAGCTTCAGTTGGTTGGCTTCCGCCTTGGCGACGATGCCGGGGCCGAGCTTGACGTCCGGGGTGCAGATGATGAAGCCCTGGGCGCCCTGCGCACCGAGGTTGTCGATGGCCGACTGGACTTTTTCGCCGTCTTCGGCGCCGATCTTCACCAGCGTGAAGCCTTTTTCCTTGGCGGCGACTTCAGCGAACTTCCATTCGTCCTGGAACCAGGGCTCTTCCGGCTGCTTGACGACGAAGCCGATCTTGACGTCGGCAGCAAAGGCCGACGTTGCGGCGATCACGGCAACGGTACCCGCCAGGATGGCGGCTTTGAAAAAGCGCATTGTCTCTCTCCCTAATTGGACTGCTCCCTTGCAGTGATCATTGGATAAGATAAATCATCATACCAGTCAATTGCCTGTGTATGATGATTGATGTATTCAAGTCATATGATTGTGGAGGAGCCGCTTCGGCGGCTGTCGCCTTGCATCGGTTTTTGGGATAACGATCGCAGTAACCGGCATACGGTTGCTTCGATCGGGGATGGAGAGACGAAGGGTGGAATCAGGAGTGAACTTGCGGGAGACCACCGGCACGGAGAAACCGGCGAAACGGCCCCGCGTGCAAAAGAACATCACCGCCGCGATCGCGCTGGAAATCTGCGAGGAAATCTATCCTGCCGGCAGCCCGCTGCCGCGCGAAAACGACCTGTGCGACCGTTATGGTGTCAGCCGCACCGTCATTCGCGAATCGTTGAAAATTCTCGAATCGAAGGGCATGGTTCGCGGCCGGCCACGCATCGGCACCATCGTCGCGGACAAGGACGACTGGAACATCCTCGACCAGCAGGTGCTGGAGTGGATCGGCCCACGCATCATGGATTTCAACCTGCTCGGCTGCATTCTCGAAGCCCGCCGCGCCATCGAACCTTATGCCGCCGAACTTGCGGCCGAACGGGCGACCGCGCAGGAGATTGCCGACCTCGAACACGCCTGGCAGCAGATGCGCGACGTCGAAGGCGACATCAACGGTTTTACCGAAGCCGACGTCGCCTTCCACACGACGCTGTTGAAGGCCAGCCACAACCAGGTCTTCCGCCAGCTTTCGGCGATCATCCATGCGGCGCTGAAATTTTCGCTGCACGCGTCCAACGAAGCGGTGGAGAAGCGCGACGAAGCCGTCGACGTGCACCGCCAGCTCGTCGAAGCTTTGCGGCTGCGCGACAAGGCGGCAGCGCGCGACTGTTCCAGCCGCATGCTCGACCTTGCCGCCCGCGACCTCGCGGCGGCCCTCAAGCATCACCGGGATGCCGCGGCCGCGGCGGTTTGATCGCGGCCGGCATCTCGTTTCCATTTTGCCCACAGAAAGCCTGATCCATGAAAATCACGAAGCTGACCACCTATATCGTCCCGCCGCGCTGGCTGTTCCTGAAGATCGAGACGGATGAAGGCATCACCGGCTGGGGCGAACCGGTCGTCGAAGGCCGGGCATTGACCACGGAAGCTGCCGTGCACGAACTCGCCGACTACCTGATCGGCAAGGACCCGATGCTGATCGAGGACCACTGGCAGGTGATGTATCGCGGCGGCTTCTACCGCGGCGGCGCCATCCACATGTCGGCAATCTCCGGCATCGACCAGGCGCTCTGGGACATCAAGGGCAAGGCGCTCGGCCAGCCGATCCATGCCTTGCTGGGCGGCCAGGTGCGCGACAAGATCAAGGTCTATTCCTGGATCGGCGGCGACCGCCCCTCCGACGTCGCCAACAATGCCCGCGAGGTCGTCGCCCGCGGCTTCAAGGCGATCAAGCTCAACGGCTGCGAAGAAATGCAGATCGTCGATACCAACGAAAAGGTCGAAAAAGCGGTCGAGACCATCGCCATCATCCGCGAGGCGATCGGCGCGCATATCGGCATCGGCGTCGATTTCCATGGCCGGGTGCACAAGCCGATGGCCAAGGTTCTCGCCAAGGAACTCGAACCCTACAAGCTGATGTTCATCGAGGAGCCGGTGCTTTCGGAAAATTACGAGGCGCTGAAGGAGATCGCCAACCATTGCTCGACGCCGATCGCGCTCGGCGAACGGCTGTTCTCGCGCTGGGACTTCAAGCGAATCCTGTCAGAGGGTTACGTCGATATCCTGCAGCCGGATCTCAGCCACGCCGGCGGCATCACCGAATGCCGCAAGATCGCCACCATGGCGGAAGCCTACGACGTGGCAATCGCCCCGCATTGCCCGTTGGGACCCATCGCGCTCGCCGCCTGCCTGCAGGTCGATGCCGTTTCCTACAATGCCTTCATCCAGGAACAGAGCCTCGGCATCCACTACAACAAGGGCAACGACATCCTCGACTACATCTCCAACAAGGAGGTGTTCAAGTATGCCGACGGTTTCGTCTCGATCCCCCAGGGCCCGGGCCTCGGCGTCGAGGTGGATGAGGCCTATGTTATCGAGCGCGCCAAGGAAGGCCACCGCTGGCGCAACCCGATCTGGCGCCACGCCGACGGCAGCGTCGCCGAGTGGTGATCGTCATCGCCGCCGCGCGATTTTTCACGCGGCGGCGCAACCAAGCGGGATGCCATCCGTTATTGTACCGATACGCCATCACAGGGGTCTTCGGCGATGCGTCAGCTCATCCGCGTTCTGCTTGTTTTTTCCGCCTTGTCTTCCCTCGCCTTTCCCGTTGTCGCCCAGGAATTCCAGCTGGAAGACTTTTTCGTCGGGCGCACCGCCGTCCATGGCAACCTGTCCGGATTAGCCGGTGGGGAACGCCGTTTCAGCGGCAGCATGAGCGGCCAATGGTCGAACCAGGCCCTGCTGCTGCGCGAGGACTATGTCTATGAAGATGGCGAACGACGCCGTGGCATCTGGCGGATCAGCAAGGTCGAAGCCGGCCGCTACATCGCCACCTGCACCTGCATCAACGGCAAGGCGATGATCCGCGTCAAAGGCGACACGGCCCGGTTCACCTACGATGTCGACATCGGCGAAACGCCCGGCGAGAAGGTCGTGCGCGCCAGCGACCGCATGACACGCATGGCGGACGGCACGGTGATGATTTCCTCCCGCATGGGCCGCTATCTTTTCCCCGTCGCACGACGCGAGACAATCTTCGACAAGCGACCATAAAGCAATTCCAGCAAAAGTGCGCAGCGGTTTTGCTGGAATTGCGTTCGAACAAAAGGGCGGAGCGTTTTCGCGATTCGAAGAACAGCGGAAATGTTCCAAAGGCAGCACAGTTTACAGCGTGATGATGTCGGCTGCGCCGGCAAGCTCCTGCCGCGCCAGGTCGACGACACTTTTCTGGTGCGTGAAGAGAATCGTCTGGAAGGTCCCGCTCGTCGCCACCAGCGCCTTGAGGCCGGACGAGGTGCGTTCGTCGTCGAAGGTCTGGAAAATGTCGTCGACGATCAGCGGCGCCGGTTCATTGCGGCTGGCGTAATCCTCCAGGAATGCCAGGCGCAGGGCGAGGAACAACTGGTCGCCGGTGCCTTCGCTCAGGCCATCCAGCGGCACTTTTTCGCCGCCGGCACGCTCTGCCAGCAGATGCAGCTCATCCTTCTCGTCGTAGTCCTGCACCAGCCGCGAGAATCGCCCGCCGGTCAGCACCGAAAAATGCGCGCCGGCGCGTTGCATCACCGGATCGGCATGGCGTTCGCGATAACCCTCCATCGAATGGGCCAACAGGCCGGCGGCGAGTTTCAGCACCACCCACTGGCGTGCCAGATCTTTCGCCTCGGTTTCCGCCGAGAGTTTTTCAAACACGGCATATTCAGCGCTGACACCGGTTTCCAGCGCTTCGCGCTCCTTGCGATTCTGCGTCTGGCGGGCGACGAGTTCGCCGTGACGTTCAAACTGGCCGTTTTCCGCCTCGGTCAAGGTTTCGATATCCAGTTCCGCCTTGATGCGGTCGAAACTATCCAGAGCGGCGCGGACATCGGTTTCGCTGCGACCTTCTGCCTGCGCCAGAAACCGCGAACGGCATTCGCGCAGGCGTTCAGCCAGTCGGGCGCGATCTTTCAGGCGACCAAGCGCCGTTTCGGCATCGGCCTGTTCCGGCAGGCGCTGCGCCAGTGCCGAGAGGCGCATCTCCCCTTCAGAGAACGCCTCGCGGGCGCGTTGCAGGCGAAGCTCCGCATCCGTCAGCGCGCGGCCAAGAATCTTGCGCTTCTGGGAGGCGTTGCGGGCGGCGATGGCCATTTCGTGCAGGTTTTCAATCGCCAGGTCGGCACCGACATGTTCAAGCGACGGGTCGACGGCGACGGCAATCGCAGCCACCTTGTCTTCATAGTCCCGGATGTCGCGCCGCATGCCGGCAACGCGGCGGCGGCGGTTTTCCCGCTCCAGCAAGGTTTCCGGCAGCGATTTCCACGCCTCCAGCGTCGCGACCGCCATGTCGATAGCAGCAGAGCCACCTATCTCGGCAACCTGTGCCGCAAGGCCGATGGCGGGCGCGGCGGCGGCAAAGGCGGCCTGCCATGCCTGCAATTGCAAAGCGACATCGGCGGCCTGCGTCGTCAGCCGTTCCAGGCGCTGGCGGGCGGCGTTGCGTTCGCCTTCGCGGGTGCGGCTTTGCGACCAGCGTTCGGAAAGCCCATCGAGATGACGACCAATGGCCTGCGACAGCGCGCCCACCGGCAGGCGCGCAGCATCGATGCCCAGGGCATCGGCAATCGCCGTCAGCGCCGGTTCGACGCGGCTCTGCTTCAACTCGATTGCCGCAAGCTGGTCCCGCAGCGGATCGATGCCGACACGTTCCTTGACAAGCCCATCGATGGCCCGGCGCCATTCCATTGCAGCGGCAGGATCGGGAAAAGCCAGACCGTGAACAGCCAGCCCGGAGCTCTCGATGATCTCGGAAAAACTTTGTTGCGCCCGCGCCAAAGCCTCCCCGACCACGTCGAGGCGCTCCCGCGCTTCGGCAAGCCGGTGTTCGATACGGTTCTGGTGCAGCCTGTTTTCCGCATGGCGCGACAGCCGGTCGGCGTGGGTCAGCGCCGTATCGGCCAGTTGATCGGCATGGGTCACGAGGCCGCTCAGCACCGTCAGCTCATCCGCCGATGGAGAACGCCCCTCGCCCAGCGCAGCCAGGCGGCCATCGCGTCGATCACGGGCCGCGGCAATCTGCTCACGGGTGACCACGGGTCCGTCCCGTTCCGCCTCGCGCAGGCGCTCTGCAATCTCGGCAGCTTCCGCCTCGAGCGCGGTTGCCTTTTCCGCCGCGCTGTTGCGGGCCAGCGTTGCGGCCTCGATGGCGTTGCGTTGCGCTGTCAGGGTTGCGATGTCCGGCAACGGTGCCGCCAGCACCGCCGCCAGATCCCGCACAGGCGGCCGCAGACGCAAGGCCGCCGCACGCAGGTTTTCTTCTGCCCGCTCCGCCTGCACCCGCAGAACGTCGCCGCGTGCGATATCGGAGATATCCGTAGACAAGGCCCCGAGCTGGTCGAGATAGGGTTTCGGATCGATCAGCCGGCCACCGTCGCCCTCGACATCCAGCGCGGCCAGACGCTCGCGCTCCTCCGCCTCCCGGCGCTGCAGGTCGGCGCGGCCCCGCGACAATGCCTGGCCTTCCTCGACAAGCCGGCGCATGCGGACAAGATCGGCGTCGGAAGGCTGGCGCTTTTCCAGTTCGGCAGCGCTCTCCAGTCCAAGCCGGCGCGCGAGCTGGGTCAGTGTCGCATCATAGGTGCCGACTTCGCGATCGATCGCCGGCAGGTCCCGCATGGCTGCCGAATAGCGACCGGTCTCGGCAAACAGGTTGGTAATTTCCGCTGCGGCCTCAAGGACGGCGGGTTCGACATGGATCTGGCGGATCTCGTCGCCGAGACGGCCCGTATCCTCCTCGGCCTTGCGCACCTCGCCGGCAAGCACGGCATGCGCATGCAGGGCCTCGGCAAGATCTTCGGCGAAATCCGCCGGCAGGCCGGCGAGATCGCCAAAGGCGGCAAGCTCCTGCAATTCGCCGTCGATGTCGACGATCAACGGCTGCAGTTTTTTCAGCGCCCGCAGGCGCTCCAGTTCGGTCTTGGTCTTCTTGCGGTCGGATTGCAGTGCGGCAATCTCGCCGTCCAGCTGTTCAGCTTCGGTGACAAGCCGCTTCCAGTCACCAGACTTCAGCTCATTTTCCCGTTCGGCGCGCCGGGCCTGGTCGTGTCGGTCGGTCGCCTGGTAAAAACTGTGGTCCTGCTTCTTGCGTTGACCGAAAATCCCACCGGCCTCGTTCTCCAGCGACTGCCGAAGCCGCGTCAAGCCGAGCAGGCCGGAAGCGGCGGAAAACAACAGGGTGCCGATCTCGCCGCCGCTTTGCAGCATGGCAGTGCCGCCGTCGCGCAGATCCGCTGTGTCGAGGCCGAAAGCACGTTTGAAGATCTCGCGGTTCAGGGTGCCGAGGAACGGCGCCAGCGCATCCTCCCGCAGCGGGCTTTCCTTGTCGTCGCCGGAGAGAAGCGTGTTGCGGCTGCCGCGGCGACGGCGGAAACCGAGAGTTTCCCCGTTGCGGGCGCAAAGCGTGGCACCGATGCGCAACTGCGCTGCATCGTGCAGAAAACTGTAGTGTGCTGTCGCCCGCGGAAAACCGAACAGCAGGTCGCCAATCGCCGACAAGGCGGAGGATTTTCCTGCCTCGTTCGGCCCATAAATCACATGCAACCCGGCATCGGGCCGGAAGGTCAGCGAACGGTCGGTCAGCGCCCCGTAGCGCAGGATATCCAGGCGTTCGAACCGCATCTCAAAGTCCTCCGCCGCCGGCGCGTGCCTTCAAAAGCTCGCGTGCCTCGGCCAGGAGTTCGGCCGCGGACACATCGAGCGGCAACTCGGCCGCGGCAGTGCCGCCCGGCAGCTTGGCGGTGATCTCGCCGATCAGCGCTTCGGCGGCGGCCAGCAATTCCGCAGGCGCAACATCTTCGGGCAACAATTCTTCCAGATCGAGCATGCCGTGATCGGTGGCCACCGCCGTTTTCGGCGTTTCCAGCCGCAGTTCCAGCTTCTCCAGCCAGATTTCCTCGTGGCCGCGATGGCAGGCTGCCTGTACTTCGTCGCGGACGTCCTGTCGCCGGGCAAGCAGTTCGCCCTGTATCAGGCTTTCGCCGGAAAGACGGACGCGCAACGCCAGCGGCTTGCCGTCCATCCCGGCGACGACGGGATCCACCGACAGCTCGATGCGACGCAGGATCGCCGCCAGATTGTCCTCGGCTGCGACGGCGACGTCCAGCTCGGCAAAACGCGCTTCATCGACGATGAGCCGTTCATGGGCGACCCGGCCATCCTCGACGCTTACGAACACCGCGCCCTTGGCGCCGCGTTCGCGAATGCTCCTGCCCTGCAGATTGCCGGGAAAGATGACGACCGGATCGGTGGCCACCACTTCGTAATCGTGCACATGGCCGAGCGCCCAGTAATCGTAGCCGCGCGACCGGAGATCGTCCACCGAACACGGCGCATAGGGTTCATGCGGCTCGCGGCCGGTGAGCGAGGTATGCAGCACGCCGATGTTGAACCAGCCCGGGACCGGCTGCGGATAGGCCAGCACGAGATTGTCGTGAGCGAAGCGGTTGGCAAACCCCTGGCCGTGCAGCGCCACCTTCAATGCCTCGATACGGAAGCTCTGCGGTTTGGTCGTCGAGAATTCGTGCACGTTGCGCGGCAGCGTGATCGTCTTGGTGATGACGCTTTCGGCATCGTGGTTGCCACGCAGCAGATAGACGGGGATGCCGGCGCGCTCCAGCCGCGCCATTTCGCGGTTGAAGAACAGGCCGATCTTGTTGTCCTTCCAGTCGCCGTCATAAACGTCGCCGGCAATGACGAAGAAATCGACGCTTTCCGCAAGCGCGCGGGAAACAAGCGTGGAAAAAGCCTTGCGGCTCGCTTCGACGAACAGAGCGGCGATCTCCGCGTCCTTCAGGGCCAGCCCCTGGAAAGGGCTGCCGAGGTGCAGGTCTGCAGCATGGATAAAACGGAAAGACGTCATCAGCTCTCGTGCAACGATCGGATCGTTTCCATTTAGGAAATAACCCTGCCGAAAGATATGGGGAAGAACCGCTATCCTGTGGGATTTTCATATCGACCGTGCCATAGCTGCTCGAAATCCAGAAACACAGGGAGATAGCGATGAGACATCACGCATTCGGCCGCATGCCCTTCACGGTCAGCGATATCGGCTTCGGCGCATGGCAGATCGGTGGCGCCTGGGGCAACGTCAGCGAGGCGGACGGCCGCGCCGCACTCAATGCCGCCCTCGACGCCGGCATGACCTTCATCGACACCGCCGACGTCTATGGCGACGGACGCTCCGAGAAGATCATCGCCGACGTTCTAAAAGCGCGTGGCGGCGAGCGGCCGATGGTGGCCACCAAGGCCGGCCGCCGGCTCGCCCCGCATGTCGCCGACGGCTACACCAAGACCAATCTCGAAGCCTTCATCGACCGCAGCCTCAAGAATCTTGCCGTCGACAGCCTCGACCTGGTGCAGCTGCATTGCCCGCCGACCGAGGTTCTCTATCGCCAGGAGGTTTTTGCCGGTCTTGAGGAATTGCAGAAAGCCGGCAAGATCAAGGGTTATGGCGTCAGCGTCGAAAAGGCCGAAGAAGCCCTGAAGGCGATCGAGTTTCCGGGCGTCGTCAGCATCCAAATCATCTACAACATCTTCCGCCAGCGCCCCGCCGACCTGTTCTTCAAGGAAGCGAAGCGCAAGAACGTCGCGGTGATCGCCCGCGTGCCGCTGGCAAGCGGCTTGCTGTCGGGCAAGATCACCCGCGAAACGGCGTTCGCCAGCGACGACCACCGCAACTTCAACCGCAACGGCGAAGCCTTCGATGTCGGCGAGACCTTTGCCGGCGTGCCCTTCGAAGTCGGCCTGCAGGCGGTGGAAGAGGTGCGCAAGCTGGTGCCCGCCGGTGCCAGCATGGCGGCCTTCGCGCTCAAGTGGATCCTGACGAACGAAGCAGTGACGGTCGTCATTCCGGGTGCGCGCAATGCCGAGCAGGCAAAGGCGAATGCGGCAGCAAGCGACCTTGCGCCGCTCTCCGCCGACGTGATGGCTGCCGCCAAGGACATCTATGCACGGCTGATCGCGCCGCATGTGCATCATCGCTGGTAGCAGCGGAGCGCGTAACGCTGCCTCACCCGCGAAAACCATAAGCCAAAAACAAAACAGGCCCGGCGTCGAAAACGCCGGGCCTTTCCATTGCCTGTTCGCAACGATCTTAGTTGGTGCCCTGCAGGTTGACCGGGAAGAACAGCGTCTCGCCCGAGGAGTCGTCAACGCCGTCGTTATCGGTCACGGCATAGGCCTTGCCGCTCTTGTCGAAGGTGAAGCCTTCAAGCTTGTCGACGACGTAGCCGTTGGTGGCAGACTTCAGGTCCGGGATGAAGTCGTGGGCTTCATGCTTGGCAACGACCGGCAGTTCGCCACCGATCGGGGCAGCCTTGAGGTCGGCGATGGCAACGCGGTAGAGCTTCTTCAGCTTGGCAGCGTCGCCGATCAGGTTGTCACGCTCGATAATGTAGACGTAATCGCCATGGGCGGTGATCTCGGAGAGACCAACCCAGCCGCTTTCCGTCTTTTCGAGCGGATAGTGCACGGCGCCCCACTCCTTCGAAGCGGGCTTGTACGAGACGAGCTTGGTGAAGCCCTTCTCGCTCTTGCCCCATTCGCGCTGAACAGCCAGCCACAGGGTCAGGTCGTCGCCCGAACCGATCGCGGCGACGCCTTCGAAGCCGAAACGGGTCTCGCCCTGCAGCAGCTCAGCCGGGAGAGCGATTTCCTGCTTGATCTCGCCCTTGGCGTTGACGTTGTAGAGGGCGTGCGGCAGCAGCTTTTCGCTGTTGCCTTCCGACGCCAGCCAGTAGCCGCCCTTGCCATCCAGCGTGATACCTTCGATGTCGAGCTTCTGGGCCGGCTGGCCATCGCGCTTGACGTAGAGGACGTTGGTAATTTCGGCCGGCTTCTTCGTGGCGTCGATGGTGAAGATCGACGGCTGCATGCCGTACACCGAGTCGCTGACGGCATAAAGGATGCCGTCCTTCTCCGCGTCGCCGACGAGGCCGGAGAGCGCGCCCCAACCGATCGGCGCACCGTCGACGATCGACGACTGCAGCATCGGATAAGCCTTCTCACCTTCGGCAAACTCATAGAGCATGACGTGCGAGCGAGCGCCGCCGTCTTCGCCGAGATCGACTTCGTTGGCAGTTGCCAGCAGGTTACGGCCCGGGATGGCGACGGCGCCTTCCGGAGAAATGCCCGACGGCAGCAGCTGGGTCAGGACAGGCTCGGCGCCGGTATCCTTGTAGACGCCGACGATCGAAGCGCGCTCGGCGAGAACGAAGAAATACTTCTGGCCGCCGAAGATGCCGACTTCCAGGCCTTCAGGCTCGACGCCCTTCGCCTTCGAACGCTTCTCCGGATAGTGGCCGATCTGGGCGATCGCATGCTCGAAGCTGCTGCCGGCTTCGTAAAGAACCTTGCCGGTCTTGTCGAAGATGGTGAAACCGCGCGAGCCGCCTTCGTAGTCACCTTCGTTGGCGACGACGATACGGTCGTTGTCGAGCCACTTGACGGCGTCGGGCTCGCGCTTGCGGCCTTCCTGCGTGTCGGTAAACTTCAGGGCGCCGTTGCTCTTGGTATCGATACCGGTCAGGTCGACCGCACCGGCCGAGAAATGGCTCTTCACGTCGCCGGTCTTGCCGTCGATGATGACGATGTGGTTGTTTTCCTGCAGTGTCAGGGCGATTTCGCCGTTGTCGTTGATGGAAACGAATTCGGGTTCCGGATCTTCCGGTGCAACCTCGGTCAGGCCCGTCAGGGTGATGTGCTTGAGCGAACCGCAATCGACAACGCCGTCCTTGACCTGGACGATCACGAGATCACCGGCCGGCATCTGCGGCAGCACGCCGTCGTTCAGGTCTTCGTCGCGCTCGTTTTCGATGGCGATGGCAGCAAAGGTCTTGTCATGCGACAGCGCGATCGAGTCCGGCTGGCCGCCGAGATCGCAGCTTGCTTCTTCCTTCTGCGTCGCGATGTCGACGATGGAGAGCTTGCCGGACGGCTTCTGCTTGCTTTCGGAAGTGTTGACGGCAACGAGCGCCTTGGCGCCGGCGACAGTCACGGAGGTCGGCTCGCCGCCCATCTGCAGCGAACCGCCGGCCTTCGGAGCCTTGGCGTCGGTGATGTCGATGAAGCCGATCGCCTTGAACGGGCTGTCGGAATAGATCAGCGTATTGCCGTCTTCGGTGGCGGTGATGATTTCAGCAGACGTCGCGGCTGCCTTGTCGGCATCGGCGGGAATGTTGTTGGCAACGGCAAAGGAAGAAATACGATTGAAAACCTGCTCGGCACTTGCCGGAACGGCGACCGATGCCAGCAGCGCAGCCGTCAGGGCCGCATGGGAAAAACGGATCGTCATAGGGGAAACCTCCTGTTTCCGTGAAAGGGAACGGGAGGCTTTTGCGTGACGCACATGACAGGGGGATGACAGGTGCGGCAAGAATGCGGCGCCAATAGAAAAAGGCCCGAGGCGGTTCCTTCGGGCCTTCTTGAGCGTTTTCAGGATGTCCGGAAGACGGCTCGCATGGCCGCCTCTGCCGATACCTGCAAATCTATCAGCTGTTGACAGCGTCCTTCAGGCCCTTGCCGGCCGTGAACTTCGGCACGTTGCGTGCCGGAATGTCGACTTCAGCACCGGTCGAGGGATTGCGGCCCTTCGATGCTTCGCGACGGGAAACGGTAAAGCTGCCAAAACCCGCGAGGCGCAGATCGCCACCCTTCTTGAGTTCAGCCTGCACGGTTTCGAAAACAGCGTCGATGGCGGAAGTCGCGTCAGCCTTGGTCAGCCCTGCCTTTTCGGCGACTGCGGCTACGAGTTCATTCTTGTTCATGTTTCCACCCCTTTCTGGTTGGTTGAAACGTCTTGGGTATAAGGGCGCGCAGAATAGCCAAGCATCGGCGCGCCGCAACTCTAAAGCCCCGCAAAACCCTGAAAAGCAAGCACATCCGGTTATTTTTCACAAAAAAAGGCCGGCAAAAATGCCGGCCTTCTGCGGTTTTGGTGCCATTTTGGCATTAGTGTGGCCAAATGGCCGTCAATGCGCGATTACCTGGCCATCATCGGCGCCTTCGACGGTGGCGATGACAGGGGTCTCGACAACGCCGTCCCACTCGATCGGCTCGGGCACTCGGGTCAAGGCATGCTGGAGAACCTCACCCATGCGCGACACGGGAATGATCTCCATGCTGTTCTTGACGTTGTCCGGAATGTCGGCCAGGTCCTTTGCGTTCTCTTCCGGGATCAGCACCTTCTTGATGCCGCCGCGCAGGGCCGCGAGCAACTTTTCCTTCAGGCCACCGATCGGCAGGACGCGACCACGCAGCGTGATTTCGCCCGTCATCGCCACGTCCTTGGAGACCGGGATGCCGGTCATGATCGAGACGATGGCGGTAGCCATGGCGACACCGGCCGACGGACCGTCCTTCGGCGTCGCGCCTTCCGGCACGTGCACGTGGATGTCCGACTTGTCGAAGCGCGGCGGCTCGATGCCGAAATCGACGGCGCGGGAGCGGACGTAAGACGCCGCAGCCGAGATCGATTCCTTCATGACCTCCTTCAGGTTGCCGGTAACGGTCATGCGACCCTTGCCCGGCATCATGACGCCTTCGATGGTCAAAAGCTCGCCGCCGACTTCCGTCCAGGCGAGACCGGTAACGACACCGACCTGATCTTCACGCTCGGCTTCGCCGTGGCGGAAGCGCGGAACGCCGAGGTAGTCGTGGATGTTCGCCGCCGTGACCTCGACCGACTTCGTCTTGCCCTTGATGATCTCGGTCACCGCCTTGCGGGCGAGCTTCATCAGTTCGCGTTCGAAGCTGCGGACACCGGCTTCGCGGGTATACTGCTGGATGACCGCCATGAGCGCATCGTCGCTGACCGAAAACTCATGCGGCTGCAGCGCGTGCTCCTTGATGGCCTTCGGCAGCAGGTGCCGCTTGGCGATTTCCTTCTTCTCTTCCTCGGTGTAGCCGGCAATACGGATGATTTCCATGCGGTCCATCAAGGGCGCCGGGATGTTCAGCGTATTGGCCGTCGTCACGAACATGACGTCCGACAGGTCGTATTCGACTTCCAGGTAGTGGTCCATGAAGGTCGAGTTCTGTTCCGGATCCAGCACCTCCAGGAGAGCGGACGACGGGTCGCCACGGAAATCCATGCCCATCTTGTCGATTTCGTCGAGCAGGAAGAGCGGGTTGGACTTCTTCGCCTTCTTCATCGACTGGACGACCTTGCCGGGCATCGAGCCGATATAGGTGCGGCGGTGACCGCGGATTTCGGCTTCGTCACGGACGCCGCCGAGTGCCATGCGGACATACTCACGGCCGGTCGCCTTGGCGATCGACTTGGCGAGCGAGGTCTTGCCGACGCCCGGAGGGCCGACGAGGCACAGGATCGGGCCCTTGATCTTTGTCGCACGCGCCTGGACGGCGAGATACTCGACGATGCGCTCCTTGACCTTGTCGAGGCCGAAGTGATCCAGCTCAAGCACCTTCTCGGCGTTGTTGAGGTTGGTCTTGATCTTCGACTTCTTGCCCCACGGAATGCCGAGCAGCCAATCGAGGTAGTTGCGCACGACCGTGGCTTCCGCCGACATCGGGCTCATGCTGCGCAGCTTCTTCAGCTCGGCATCGGCCTTTTCACGGGCTTCCTTGGAGAGCTTGGTCTTGGAGATGCGCTCTTCCAGTTCGGCCATCTCGTCGCGGCCGTCTTCGCCGTCGCCGAGTTCCTTCTGGATCGCCTTCATCTGCTCATTCAGGTAGTATTCGCGCTGGGTCTTCTCCATCTGGCGCTTGACACGCGAGCGGATGCGCTTCTCGACCTGCAGGACGGAGATCTCGCCTTCCATGAAGCCGAGCGCCTTTTCCAGGCGGCCCTTGATGCTGGTGGTTTCCAGCATTTCCTGCTTCTCGGTGATCTTGATGGAGAGGTGCGAGGCAACCGTATCGGCGAGCTTCGAATAGTCCTCGATCTGGCTGGCGGCGCCAACCACTTCCGGGGAGATCTTCTTGTTGAGCTTCACATAGCTCTCGAACTCGGACACGACCGACCGGGCCAGCGCCTCGATCTCGACCGGATCGTCTTCCGGCTCTTCGAGAACCTGGGCATTGGCTTCGTAAAATTCTTCGCGTTCGCTGTAACCCTCGATGGTGGCGCGGGCGCGGCCTTCGACGAGAACCTTGACGGTGCCGTCGGGCAGTTTCAGCAGCTGCAGCACATTGGCGACCGTGCCGATCTTGTAGATTTCGGAAGGCGACGGATCGTCATCGCTGGCATTGATCTGCGTCACGAGCATGATCTGCTTGTCGGATCCCATCACCTCTTCAAGGGCGCGGATCGACTTCTCGCGGCCGACGAACAGCGGCACGATCATGTGCGGGAACACTACGATGTCACGCAGAGGCAAGACCGGGTAGGCGGCGCTTTCCTTGGCGACAGACGCTTTTTTCGTCATTATCATTTCCTTTCCATAGCCCCGTTTCCGGGCTGCTTTGCCGAATGTTTGAAACCGCTTCGGCAAAATTCTGTCCGCTTACAGGTGGAGTGTGGCTGCCCTCTTTTCAAGGCTCGCCCGGCTCTCTCCCGGTTATTGTGACAGTCATTTTACAACGGGAACGCAAATTACAAATTACGCATAAAACCTGTCGCGTGGCTTACGGGAGCGACTGAAAGACAATCAATTTTAGCCCTTCATTATAAACAGCGAAACCCCCGGCACTTCAACCGCCTGACTCGGCACAGTCTTGCGAGACTAGCATCTCGCGGAAGCGAGCACCACGAAAAGGACGGGCACGGCAAAGAAAAAGGGCCTGCACCAGCAGACCCTTTCGATTTCATTGCATATGGCCGTTACGACCGCAGGGGCCGCTACGATCAGGCCGAAGCGTTCGCCTTCTCTTCGTGGCGTTCCGCGTAGATGTAGAGCGGACGGGCATTGCCGCGCACCACGTCTTCGGAGATGACCACTTCGCGGACGCCTTCCAGTTCCGGCAGTTCGAACATGGTGTCGAGCAGGATCTTTTCCATGATCGAGCGCAGGCCGCGTGCACCGGTCTTGCGGATGATCGCCTTCTTGGCGATTTCGCGGAGCGCATCCTCGTGGAAGGTCAGTTCGACGTCTTCCATCTCGAACAGGCGCTGGTACTGCTTGACGAGCGCATTCTTCGGCTCGGACAGGATCTGGATCAGCGCATCCTCGTCGAGATCTTCGAGCGTCGCCAGAACCGGCAGACGGCCGATGAATTCCGGGATGAGGCCGAACTTGACCAGGTCTTCCGGCTCCAGCTCGCGCAGGACCTCGCCGACGCGGCGATCTTCCGGTGACTTAACCGTCGCGCCAAAGCCGATCGAGGTCTTCTCGCCACGGGCGGAGATGATCTTGTCGAGGCCGGCGAAAGCGCCGCCGCAGATGAACAGGATGTTCGTCGTGTCCACCTGCAGGAATTCCTGCTGCGGATGCTTGCGGCCGCCCTGCGGCGGAACCGAAGCGACGGTGCCTTCCATGATCTTCAGCAGGGCCTGCTGCACACCTTCGCCCGACACGTCGCGGGTGATCGACGGGTTGTCGGACTTGCGGGAGATCTTGTCGACTTCGTCGATGTAGACGATGCCGCGCTGCGCCCGCTCGACGTTGTAGTCGGCAGCCTGCAAGAGCTTCAGGATGATGTTTTCGACGTCTTCACCGACATAACCGGCTTCGGTCAGCGTCGTCGCGTCAGCCATGGTGAACGGCACGTCGATGATGCGGGCGAGCGTCTGGGCGAGATAGGTCTTGCCGCAGCCGGTCGGGCCGACGAGCATGATGTTCGACTTCGCCAGTTCGACGTCGCCGCCCTTGGAGGCATGGGCGAGACGCTTGTAATGGTTGTGAACCGCCACGGAGAGAATGCGCTTGGCCTGCTTCTGGCCGATGACATACTCGTCGAGAACCTTGATGATGTCCTGGGGCGTGGGAACGCCGTCGCGGGACTTGACCATCGAGGATTTGTTTTCCTCGCGGATGATATCCATGCACAATTCGACGCATTCATCGCAGATGAACACGGTCGGTCCGGCGATCAGTTTCCGGACTTCGTGCTGGCTCTTGCCGCAGAATGAACAATAGAGGGTATTCTTCGAGTCCCCCCCGTTGTTGCCGCTGACCTTGCTCATATCACTTTCCTTCCAGCACGCCGTCGCTTCGCCTGTCGCGAAGCGCGGTCCACTCTACCGCTCGCCGGCGAAACCTCGTTCGAAGTCGCCGGCCAAGAGCTATCAGGGAGACTGTTCGTCGGACCGGGCAACACCGCACGACCCATATCCAGCGACAATCAGCACCCACCGAACACGATGCTATGTCATAAAAATTCAACATAGCATTAATAGGTACTATTACAGCCCCTACCGCCAGTTTAAACCCACCCATTCATCACAAATGGGATAGAACTGTGGCGGCCGGGACGCATTTCCTATGCAAAACTCAGGCCGAATCGCCTTCGAGTTCGACGCGCGACGTCAGAACCTTGTCGATCAGGCCCCACTTCAGAGCTTCGTCGGAATCCATGAAATGGTCACGATCAAGCGTCTGGTCGACTTCGTCGTAGGTGCGGCCGGTGTGCTTCACGTAAACCTCGTTGAGGCGGCGCTTCATCTTGAGGATGTCGCGGGCGTGACGCTCGATATCGGACGCCTGGCCCTGGAAACCGCCCGACGGCTGGTGCACCATGATGCGGGCATTCGGCGTGGCGAAACGCATGTCCTTGTGGCCGGCGGCGAGAAGCAGCGAGCCCATGGAAGCGGCCTGGCCGATGCACAGCGTCGAAACGGCAGGCTTGATGAACTGCATCGTATCGTAGATCGCCATGCCTGATGTCACGACGCCGCCAGGAGAATTGATGTAGAGCGCGATTTCCTTCTTCGGATTTTCGGCCTCGAGGAAAAGAAGCTGGGCGCAGACGAGCGTCGCCACGTGATCCTCGACCGGGCCGGTCAAGAAGATGATGCGCTCTTTCAGCAGGCGAGAATAGATATCGTACGACCGTTCGCCGCGGTTCGTCTGCTCAACAACCATTGGCACCAACGCCATGGCGGTATCGACTGGATTGCTCATGTACATCCTTTGTATGCTCTTTCCCGCAGCGGCCCGCCGCAAAAGGAATCATTTGGAAACTGTGTCAACCCTTACATAGAGTGTCCACGCCCCGCACTTCAAGACGGAGCCGTCTTTATCGTTAAACCCCACCTCCGCCTGCCTGCCGACGCAGGCGACGCATGCGCGCTTTGTGGCAGGTGCGACATTAATTCCCAGTTATGGCAAGGGATACCCCCATGTTTTCGTGGTGCTAGGGTGAAGGATGTATGAAGCGGCGACGCTACAGGCCGGGCCTTGCGGGAAACGTGCCGATACGTGGCAGAAAAAATCTCCCGAACGCTCAAAAAATCAGTGTCTTATCGCAACAGGAATTTAAGCACTGGCAAGTAGTCCTAGGGTGAACCGCACGCCATGGGAGGCCAAGGACGGTGATAGACGTAAAGACCGGCCTGATTTTCTGGTCGGTAGAAGCCCTTGCCCTTTCCGCGATCTTGCTGTTCGCGTGGCTCCATGACCGGGGCGCCAGGGCTTACATTCTCTGGAGCGCCGCGTTCACGGCGCATGCCCTCGGCGTGCTGCTCGTCGCCGCACGCGGAATGATTCCCGATTTTCTCTCGATCGAAATCGCCAATGCGCTCGCCTTGACATCTTATGCCTTCGGCGTTTCCGGCGTGCGCAGCATCGATGGCCGGGACATCCGGCCGATCGCAGTGCTGCCGACAGCGATCTGGATCTGCGGCATGTTCGTTCCCGCCATCCGCGAGAACCTGGGTTACCGCGTCAGCCTGTACAGCATCGCCTCGGCCAGCGGCTGTCTCCTTCTCACGCTCTCCTTGTGGCTGCCGGGTATCGGCAAACTGCGGACGAGACGTTCCCTTGCCGTCATTTTTTCCATTCAGGCTGCCGTTTCCCTGATCGTCAGCGTACAGATGATCATGCGTCCCGCCTCTACATTGCAGGAGGTCAGCACGGCTCCCCTGACCGGCTTCACTGCCGCCCTGACCGTCGTGCTGAGCGTGATGTTCGGTGCCAAGATGTTGATCGAGCGCTCCGAGCAGCGGCTCCGCGACCTTGCCGCCGCCGACATGCTGACCGGCGTCCTGAACCGGCGCGGCTTTTTCGGCCGTTTTGCCTCCGTCCGGTCGGAGGCCGAACGCGCCAACCGGCAACTGGCGCTTCTGCTTTTCGATCTCGACCATTTCAAGCAGATCAACGACCGCTACGGCCACCAGGCCGGCGACGAGGTTCTGATCGCCTTCTCGCGCCTGGTGACGCAGAAGATGGCCGGGTGCGGCGCATTCGGGCGACTCGGCGGCGAGGAATTCGCAGCGGTGATGCCGGTCGATACCATTGCCGAGGCCAAACGCCTGGCGGAGAGCATCCGAACCGAACTTGGCGCCTTTCCGATCCTGTGTGCCGGCGGCAGCGTTTCCGCCACCGTCAGCACCGGCCTGATGCTCTGCGCGGCCAAGGAAGCGACGATCGACATGATGATCCGCGATGCCGACAAGGCTCTCTATGGTGCAAAAAATGCCGGCCGGAACCGTGTGGTCGTCGCATCCGCCAACGCCGAGGCCGCCGACGAACCGGCAATGGATACGGACGCCCAGGTGGCAGCACTGCAGCGGGTCGCGGCAGCGGCAAACCCCGTCAGCACCTCCGACCGGCCGAAACGGACCTCTTTAACCCGACGTTGAAATCCGCTAGGGATGGCGATCATGTCTATCTCCCCCTCCCTGCTCTCCATCGATCCCGCCACGCGACACGTCTCGCTCGACGGCCGGGACCCCGCATTCTATTCTGATCCGAACCGGGTCTATGCCGCGTTGCACGCGCAATGTCCCACCTTTTACTGGCAGCAGCAGCGCAAATGGTTCTTCACCGGCTACGACCATGTGAACACCCTTCTGCGCGACCGCCGCTTCGGCCGGCAGATCCTGCATATCGCCACGCGAGAAGAGCTCGGCATGCCGGCGCCGCTGCCGCACACGCGGCACTTCGATGCCGCCGAGGCCTATTCGCTGCTGGAACTGGAGCCGCCGGACCACACCCGCCTGCGCACGCTGGTCAATCGCGCCTTCGTGTCGCGGCACGTGGAAAAGATGAAGCCGGAAATCGCCGCCCTGTCGCATGCCCTGATCGACCGGTTCGAGAAAGACGGCGAGGTAGAACTGTTGTCGGCCTTTGCCGACGTCATTCCGGTCACGATGATCGCAAGGATGATCGGCATCCCCGAAGACATGGGGCCGCAGCTGCTCAAGTGGTCGCACGCCTATGTCCGCATGTACATGTTCGGGCGCACGCAGGCCGATGAATACGCCGCCGACCAGGCTGCAAAAGAATTTGCCGACTACGTGCGCAGCATGATCGCCAAGCGCCGCGCCGATCCGCAGGACGACCTGCTGAGCCACATGATCCATACGGAGCACAAGGGGCAATATCTCACCGACGACGAACTGATCTCGACGACGATCGTGCTGCTGAATGCCGGCCACGAGGCGACGGTGCACCAGATCGGCAATTCCGTCAAAGTCATCCTCGAAAGCGGTTACGATCCGGCCAAGCTGTTTGCCGACGACCAGAGCACCGAGCGCACGGTGGAAGAATCGCTGCGCATCTGCGCCCCGGTGCACATCTTCCAGCGTTATGCCCTGGAGGATGCGGAACTGGACGGCATCAGCTTCAAGCGCGGCGACACGGCGAGCCTGATCCTCGCAGCCGCCAATCTCGATCCGCAGAAATTTTCCGATCCGCTGACCTTCAAGCCGGACCGCAAGGAAGCGCCGAACCTGTCGTTTGGCGCCGGCATCCATTTCTGCATCGGCGCGCCGCTTGCCCGGCTCGAACTGAACATCGCCCTGCCGATCCTGTTCGGACGCCTGCCGGGACTGAAGCTTGCGGGTACGCCGACGGTCAAGGACGTCTACCATTTCCACGGTCTCGACCGGCTCGACCTCAGCTGGTAAGCCGGCTCCGCGGAAAGCCCTGCCGCTTATGCGGCCGGGCTTAAAGCCGGATCACGTAATCCTTGCGAGTCGTTTCAAGCACTTCCCAGGTTCCCTTGAAGCCGGGCTTGACGATCAGCCGGCTGCCTGCCCTAAGGTGAATCGGCTCGCCGCCCTCCTCCGTCAGCACAGAATGGCCTTCCATGACGTGGAAATACTCCCATTCGTCGTAGGAGACATGCCATTTGCCGGGCGTCGCCTCCCAGATGCCTGAATAAACGCCGCCTTCCGCTTCATCGATGTTCCAGGTGCGGAACTGCGGCGTGCCGGAGATCACTTTTTCCGGCGCCGGCGCACCGGCTTCCACGGCAACGCCGGCGAGATCGAAAGTCAGGAACGTGGTCATGAAAACTCCATCGGTGTGAGACGGACAGACTCCTTTGCAGAGTCGCCCGAGATTGGGGATCAGAGCCTGCCGAGCGACTGCTCCAGGTCGGCGATGATATCGGCGGCATCCTCGATGCCGATCGACAGGCGCACGACGTCCGGGCCGGCGCCGGCTAGGACCTGCTGGTCCTCGGTCAGCTGCCGGTGGGTCGTCGAGGCCGGATGGATGACCAGCGACCGCGTATCGCCGATATTGGCAAGGTGCGAGAACAGCTGCAGACCTTCGACCAGCGTCTTGCCGGCCTCGTAGCCGCCTTTGACGCCGAAGGTGAAGACGGAACCGGCGCCATTCGGCGAATAACGCTGCTGCAGGGCATGGTTGGGATCGTCTTCGAGGCCGGCATAGTTGACCCAGGCCACCTGCGGATTGCCCTTCAGCCACCTGGCGACAGCCAGCGCATTGTCGCAATGGCGCTGCATCCGCAAGGGAAGCGTCTCGATGCCGGTCAAAAGCAGGAAGGCATTGAACGGCGAGATCGACGGCCCGAAATCGCGCAGGCCCAGCACCCGGCAGGCGATGGCGAAGGCGAAGTTGCCGAAGGTGGCGTGCAATATCATGCCGGCATATTCCGGGCGCGGTTCCGACAGCATCGGATAGTTGCCGGATTTCGACCAGTCGAAGGTGCCGCCATCGACGATGATGCCGCCCATGGAATTGCCGTGGCCGCCCATGAACTTGGTGAGCGAATGCACGACGATATCGGCGCCGTGTTCCAATGGCCGGATGAGATAGGGGCTTGCCATCGTATTGTCGACGATCAGCGGGATGCCGTGCCTGCGCGCCACCTCGGCGATCGCCGCAATATCAACGAAGGTCCCGCCGGGATTGGCAAGGCTCTCGATGAAGATGCCGCGGGTGCGCTCGTCGATCTGGCTCTCGAAATTGGCCGGATCGGCAGGGTCGGCCCAGTGCACCTGCCAGCCGAAACTCTTGAAGGCATGACCGAACTGGTTGATCGAGCCGCCGTAGAGCTTCCGCGCCGCGATAAAATTGTCGCCCGGCTGCATGATCGTGTGGAAGACGAGCAGCTGCGCGGCATGGCCGGAAGCGACCGCCAGCGCCGCTGTGCCGCCTTCGAGCGCCGCAACGCGCTCTTCCAGCACCGCCTGCGTCGGGTTCATGATCCGGGTGTAGATGTTGCCGAACTGCTGCAGGCCGAAAAGCGCCGCCGCATGGTCGGCATCGTTGAAGACGAACGAGGTCGTCTGGTAGATCGGGGTCGTCCGCGCGCCGGTGGTGGGATCGGGTTGAGCGCCGGCATGGATGGCGAGCGTGTTAAAACCCGGGTTGTCTTTCGGCATGGAATCCTCCCTTTTTGTCGGGCGGATATTAGCCAATTCGATCCGGATGTTAATCGCTAAGTTGCCGGCGCCTGCCGCCGCTTCTCCGTCAGTTGACGAGGCGGGGATATTCGATGGCCGGGCAGCGGTTCATCACCACCTGCAGGCCGGCGGCTTCCGCCTTTGCTGCGGCCTCGTCATGGCGAACGCTCAGCTGTCCCCAGATGACTTTCGGTTTCTGCGGCAACGCCAGCGCATCGTCGACGATATCAGGCAGGTATTCCGCCGCCCGGAAAACGTCCACCATGTCGATCGGCTCGGGAATGTCGGCAAGCGTCGCATAGACCTTTTGACCGAGAATTTCCTTGCCGGCCTGACCCGGATTGACTGGAATAACCCGATATCCACGGCCGAGCAGGAATTTCATGACGCCGTAGCTCGGACGCTCGGCATTCGGCGATGCACCGAGCAAGGCAATCGTCTTCACCGAGGTGAGAATGCCTCTGATATAATTGTCGTCATACCGATCATGGTTCATGAAACTTTTTCCTCTCCGCCTTCGTTGAGTCGGAAAACATCTTTTCGGGTAATATGCGATCCCAATGGAGATATAAGTGCCGCTCGCCGGAAAAGGACCCATCCGATGAAAAAAATCGCCGTTACCAGAACAGTTGTCATCGCCGTCATGGCTTTTACCATGTCGGAACAGGCGCACGCGATTTCCCGCTACAATTCGATGTCGATGAGTTGCGCGGAAGCGCAGGCGACGGTGCAGCGAGAGGGGGCCGCCATCCTGCGCTATCCGTCGAAGCGGGTCGCCGGCCTGACGCTTTACGATCGCGCCGTGCGCAACCGCGCCCAGTGCGGCAATTACGAGGTCGCCGATATCAAATCCCTGCCAACGTCGGACAATCCCAAGTGCATGATCCGCGTCTGCGTTCCCAAGACCGACGATGACTGGTGGTTGCGCCCCTGAGGCGAACGTTCTATGTAAGTCCTGTGTTTGTATCCTTATTGTTCGCTCCATTATTAGAAGCATCTCATGGTTGCTCTTGCAAGATATAGCGACCGGTGGGTGTATTTTGATTTTGATTCTAAGGTAGCGTGCGGAGACGGCCGTGTGTATCGGCCGTAAAATTGGCGTTTCACCGGCGTTTCGAGGAATCCGATTGCGCCCGCACAAATTTTAGGCCAAACGTGCGCCGATTTTCGGCATCCGGGCGCTCGCCCCCATTAGGTTCTCCCTCCATGTCTGCGGACGTCATCGTTCTTGTGCTGTTCGGCGCATTGTTGCACGCGACGTGGAACGCCATCGTCAAGGCCGGGGACGACAAATCGCTGGGCGCTGCGATGATCTCCGCCGGCGCCGGTGTCTCGGCGCTGCCGTTCCTGTTTTTCCTGCCGCTTCCGGATGCCGCTGCGGTGCCGTTCATCCTCGCATCCGCAGTCCTGCAGTTCGCCTATTTCCAGCTGGTAGCCGCAGCCTACAAGGCAGGCGATATCGGCCTCGTCTATCCGCTGATGCGTGGCGTCGCTCCCTTGATCGTCGCGGCCACCAGCGGGCTGATCCTGAGGGAACATCTGAGCCTCGGCACATATATCGGCATCGCGACGATTTCCGCCGGTATTCTGACGCTGGCCTTCGAGGCACGTGCCGGCGGTCGCACCGCGATCCTGCTGGCTCTCGCCAACGCCGTGGTCATCGCCACCTACACCTTCGTCGACGGCATTGGCGCCCGCACCGCCGGAAACGCTGTTTCTTATACGCTGTGGATGTCGCTGCTGCCGCCGGTGCTGCTATTTGCATGGGCCTTTTCCCGGCGTGGCGTCGCACCCGTGCTGACCTATGTCCGCTTCAACTGGGGGCGCGGCCTGCTGGGCGGCGCCGGCTCCATCGCCTCCTACGGGCTTGCCTTGTGGGCGATGACCAAGGCGCCGGTCGCCACCGTCGCGGCGCTGCGCGAAACCTCGATCCTGTTCGCCATCGTCATCTCCGTCGTCTTCCTGAAGGAGAAGGCGAGCATCTGGCGCTACATCGCCGCCGGCGTCATCGCCTGCGGCGTGCTGGTCATGCGGCTCGGCTGATCACTCGCCCTTCCATTCCGGATGGCGCTTTTCGAGGAAGGCACCGATGCCCTCCTCCGCATCCCGCGCCAGCATGTTCTCGACCATGACATTGGCGGCGTAGTCGTAGGCCTCCTCCAGAGGCATGTCGACCTGGCGGTAAAAGGCTTCCTTGCCGATTTTCAGCGTCAGCGGCGATTTCCCGGCGATCACCGCGGCGTATTTGTTCACCACCTGCGTCAGGTACTGCTTCGGCACGATGCGATTGACAAGGCCGAAATCCTTGGCGGTAGCAGCGTCGATGGTCTCGCCGGTGAGCAGCATCTCCATCGCCTGCTTGCGGTGGGCGGCGCGCGAGACGGCCACCATCGGCGTCGAGCAGAACAGGCCGATATTGACGCCCGGCGTGCAGAAGGTCGAGGTGTCGGTGCAGATCGCCAAGTCGCACGAGGCGACAAGCTGGCATCCCGCCGCCGTCGCAAGGCCGTCGATCTCGGCGATGACGGGTTTTGGCAGATGGGTGATCTTCAGCATCAGCGCAGCGCAAAGGCGCATGGTCTTTTCGAAGAAGGCCCGACCGCGATCGGCATCGCCGCGATGCGCCGTCATTTCCTTGAGGTCGTGGCCGGCGGAGAACAGTTTGCCGGCGGCGGCAATGATCACCACACGGACGGCGTTGTCGTCGGCAGCCCTGTCGAGCTCGGCGGAGAGGGTCTCCATCAATTCGATCGACAGGGCGTTGGCCGGCGGATTGTTGAGCGTCAGCCGCAGAACGCCGCCGGCAAGATCGACGGTCACCAGCGTGCCCAGCGTCTCCGACGCATCATCCTTCTTGAACGAAACAACCTCAGCCATGCCGTCTTCCTCCTTGAGCTTTGCTCTTCTTACTGCCATGGAAAGCGCGAGGAAAGCCAGAGCGGAGCGGCGACATGATACCGGTGATGACCATCGACGAACTCCATGCCTTCCTGGAAACGGATTTTCCGCAGATCCATACGGATGGGCGCGTCTTCACCATTACCTCCGTCGAACCCGGTCTTGTCCGCATGCGTTTCGATCCGTCAGAGCGGCATCTGCGCCCCGGCGGCACCGTCTCCGGCCCTGCCCTGTTCACGCTCGCCGATGTCGCCGCCTATGCCGCCGTGCTCGCCCATATCGGCCCGGTGGCGCTGGCCGTGACGACCAATCTCAACATCAATTTCCTGCGCCTGCCGAAGCCGCAACCCGTCACCTGCGATTGCCGGATCCTGAAACTCGGCAAGCGGTTGGCCGTTCTCGATGCTTCGATCTACCAGGAGGATGCCGGCAAACTGGTGGCACACGCCACGGCAACCTATTCGATTCCGCCACGATAAATTGTGGTATCAAAATACCCCATAATCAAGCCATTGATTTTATTATATTAATTTTTCGACTTGCCAAATAGGCAACCTTGACGGTTCTTTGCCGCGCCAGTATAAGCCGCCATGAATTGCGAACCTCTCGCTTTCGAGCGTCGTCGCATTCGTTTTGGATAGGTTCTTCCCTCCAATCAAGCAACAAGAAACGCCCCTCGCCTCACCGCGACGGGGTTCAGATAGAGAGTAACACTATGGCTACCTTCGTTCAGAAGCCCGCTGAGGTGGAAAAGAAGTGGATCATCATCGACGCCGAAGGCCTCGTTGTTGGTCGCCTCGCCACCATCATTGCTAACCGCCTGCGCGGCAAGCACAAGGCAACCTACACCCCCCACGTCGACGACGGCGACAACGTCATCGTCATCAACGCGGAAAAGGTTGCCCTGACCGGCAACAAGTATGCCGACAAGAAGTACTACTGGCACACCGGTTACCCGGGTGGCATCAAGGAGCGTACGGCTCGCCAGATCATCGAAGGCCGCTTCCCGGAGCGCGTCATCGAGAAGGCCGTCGAGCGCATGATTCCGCGCGGCCCGCTCGGCCGTCGCCAGATGAAGAACCTGCGTGTATACGCTGGCACCAATCATCCGCATGAAGCCCAGCAGCCCGCCGTCCTCGACGTCGCCAAGCTGAACACCAAGAACGTAAGGAGCGCCTGATCATGGCCGATCTTTCTTCCCTGAAGGACCTTGCCTCGACCGAGACTGCCGCTCCGGCTCACGTCCGCAAGGTTGATGCACAGGGCCGTTCCTATGCGACCGGCAAGCGCAAGAACGCCGTCGCCCGCGTCTGGGTCAAGCCGGGTTCCGGCAAGATCACGGTCAACGGCAAGGAATTCGGCGCCTATTTCGCCCGTCCGGTCCTGCAGATGATCCTGCGCCAGCCGATCGTCGCCGCTGCCCGTGACGGCCAGTTCGACATCGACGCGACCGTTGCCGGCGGCGGCCTTTCCGGCCAGGCCGGTGCTGTTCGTCACGGCATCTCCAAGGCACTGACCTACTTCGAACCGGGCCTGCGCTCGGTCCTGAAGAAGGGCGGCTTCCTGACCCGCGACAGCCGCGTTGTTGAACGTAAGAAGTACGGCAAGGCCAAGGCCCGTCGTTCGTTCCAGTTCTCGAAGCGCTAATCGCTTCCAGATTACGGACTATCGAAAAGGCGGGGCTTGGCTCCGCCTTTTTGTTTTTGGGCATTTTCCTGTTGCCCCTCTTGCCGTCCGGCAATAATATTCCGATATGGAATATATCGTCGAATATACTGATGAATTCGGAAGCTGGTGGGAAAAGCTCGGCGAACGCGAGCAGATCAGCATCGACGCGCATGTGCAGAAGCTGGAGCAGCGAGGCCCCAACCTGCCCTTTCCCTATTCGAGCGCCGTCAACGGCTCTCGGCATCCCCATATGCGGGAGTTGAGGGTGCAGAGTGGAGGGCGGCCGTTGCGGATATTCTACGCCTTCGATCCGCGGCGGATGGCCATTCTGCTGATCGGCGGCGACAAGACCGGCGACGGACGCTTTTACGATCGCATGGTGCCGATCGCGGACGATCTCTACGCTACGCACCTAGAGGAATTGGCGAAGGAGAAGAACGATGACCGGTAGACATTCTTTTGCCGAACTGCGCAACCGTATGACGACCGAAGCCCGATCAGCAGCGGAAGCCGAAGCTTTGCGTCTCGAGGACGACATGAATCTTGCCGAGTTGCGCAAGGCGCTCAAGCTTTCGCAGGACGAAATCGCCCAGACGTTGCAGATCGGCCAAGGATCGGTCGCCAAGATCGAAAAGAGGGCGGACATGTATGTCGGTACGTTGCGCCGTTTTATCGAAGCGATGGGCGGCGAACTTGAAATCGTCGCACGATTCGGATCAAACACGGTCAAGATCAAGAATTTTTCCGATATCTCCGACGAAAAACCACTCTGAAAGCGAACGCACCTTGGCCAAGACCATTGACCACGCCTTCACCGCCAAGACGCTGACCTCGGCGGCCACCGATCCGACCTATGCCGGCACGCTGTCCTTCATGCGGCGGAGATATTCCAAGCAGGTCAAGGGCATGGATGCCGTTGTCTGGGGCATTCCCTTCGATGCCGCCACGTCCAATCGTCCCGGCGCCCGTTTCGGGCCGCAGGCGATCCGCCGGGCCTCGGCGATCTTCGACAACGATCCGCAATACCCCTTCTCGCGCGACTTGTTCGAGGCGATGTCGGTTGTCGATTATGGCGACTGCCTGCTCGACTACGGCAATCACTGGAAGACGCCGGCGACAATCGAGAAGGAAACGGCCAAGCTGCTCACCGGCACCGATTTCCTGCTGACGCTCGGCGGCGACCACTTCATCACCTGGCCGCTGCTGAAAGCGCATGCCGCCAAGCATGGGCCGCTCGCCCTCGTGCAGTTCGACGCGCACCAGGATACCTGGTTCGACGATGCCAAGCGTATCGACCACGGTTCCTTCGTCGCCCGGGCCGTGCGCGACGGCATCATCGATCCGGCACGGTCGATCCAGATCGGCATCCGCACGCACGCTCCGGAGAATTTCGGCGTCCGGATCGTCTACGGCCATGAGGTCGAGGACATGTCGGCCGCCGATATCGCCGCGACGATCCTGTCGCATACGGCGGGTGCCCCCGCCTACCTCACCTTCGACATCGACTGCCTCGATCCGGCCTTCGCGCCGGGAACCGGCACGCCGGTCGCAGGCGGGCCGTCGAGCGCCAAGATCCTCTCGGTGCTGCAGCGGCTGAAACAGCTCGACATCCGCGGCGCCGACGTGGTGGAGGTGGCTCCCGCCTACGACCACGCCGACATCACCGCCATTGCCGGGGCAACGGTGGCGATGTATATGCTCGGCCTGCGCGCCGAGCGGCTGGCCCGCTCGCGTTAACAAACTGAATCAGAGGCCTGTTATCCTGATTCCGCAACCTTTCCCAAACCTTTGAAAAGGCAGGAACACTCATGAAACCGAAGATCTTCATCGATGGCGAACACGGAACCACGGGCCTGCAGATCCGCACGCGCATGGCCGATCGCCGCGATGTCGAGCTTCTGTCGATCCCCGAGGCCGAACGCCGCAATGCGGCGCTGCGGGAAGACCTGCTGAACAGCGCCGACATCGCCATCCTCTGCCTGCCCGACGACGCCGCCAAGCAGGCGGTGAGCATGCTTTCCGGCAACAACCAAGTGCGGGTCATCGACACCTCGACGGCGCATCGCGTCGATCCGGATTGGGCCTATGGTTTTGCCGAAATGGACAAGGCGCAGCCGGCAAAGATCCGCGCCGCCCGGCTCGTCGCCAATCCCGGCTGCTATCCGACCGGCGCCATCGGCCTTCTGCGGCCGCTGCGGGCGGCCGGCCTGCTGCCGGCGGATTATCCGGTGAGCGTCAATGCCGTGTCCGGCTATACCGGCGGCGGCAAGCAGATGATTGCCCAGATGGAAGACCCGGAAAACCCGGATGCGATCTCCTCGCCGCATTTCCTGTACGGCATGCCGCTGAAGCACAAGCATGTTCCGGAGATGACGACGCATGGGCTTCTGAACCGCGCGCCGCTGTTCTCCCCCTCCGTCGGGCGTTTCCCGCAGGGCATGATCGTGCAGATTCCGCTGTTTGCAGCCGATCTGCCCGAGGGCACGACGCTGGAAAAGCTGCATGCAGCCCTCACCGATCATTATGCCGGCCAGGATATCGTCACTGTCGTGCCGCTGGCCGAGAGTGCCGCGATGCCGCGCGTCGATGCGGTCGAACTGGCGGGCAAGGATACGATGAAACTTTTCGTCTTCGGCACGCCCGGCGGTGCGCATATCAATCTTGTCGCCCTGCTCGACAATCTCGGCAAGGGTGCCTCCGGCGCGGCCGTGCAGAACATGGACCTGATGCTATCGGCATAAAGAGAAAAGGCGGCCTCAACGGGCCGCCTTTTCTCTTTCACGAGCGCGGATATTCGCCGTAAAATCCGCGCCAATGGGCAACCGCAAAGCCGAGAACGACCAGCGCCCCACCCTGATGCAGCAAGGCCCAATGCAAGGGTACCTGCATCACCAGCGTAACGATGCCGATCGCGGCTTGCGCAGTTACCAGCAGGAACAGCACGACGGAACGGCGCGCATGCGTCGTCTGCGGCGCGACACGCAGGGAAGTGATCATGTGCAGCAGGACCAGCGCAAACAGCACGTAGGCGCCGAGGCGATGGACGTACTGCACCGTCTTCGGATTTTCAAAAAGATTGATGAAGGCGGGTTTCTGGATGAAAAGGTCGCCCGGAACAAGGGCGCCATCCATCAGCGGCCAGGTGTTGTAGGCAAAGCCGGCGTCGAGACCGGCCACCAGCGCGCCCAGATAGATCTGGAACATGGCAAAACAGGCGATCACCGCCGCCATTGTGCGTGAACCCGTGGTCGGCGCCCGGTCGGCGGAATGGGGAGAAAGCCCGCGCATGATCCACATGCAGCCGGCGAAGATCAGACAGGCGATGACTAGGTGTGTCGCCAGCCGGTACTGACTGACATCAGTGCGGACAGCAAGGCCTGACGACACCATCCACCAGCCGATGAAACCCTGAAAACCGCCCAATGCCAGCAGGCCGACCAGCGGCCAGCGCAGCCGGCGCTCGATGCGTCCCGTTGCCCAGAAGAAGGCCAGCGGCAGGGCGAAGACGATACCGATGCCGCGTGCCAGCAGCCGGTGCGACCATTCCCACCAGAAGATCGTCTTGAACTCGTCGACCGTCATGCCCTTGTTGATTTCCTGGTACTGGGGAATGCGCTGGTAGAGGACGAACTCCTCATCCCATTCCTCGGCGGACAAGGGGGGAATAACGCCGTGGATCGGTTTCCATTCGGTGATCGACAGGCCGGACTCGGTCAGCCGCGTGGCGCCGCCGACCAGCACCAGACAGAAGAGCGTCACCAGCACGACACCGAGCCAGATGCGCACGGCCAGGCGGCCTCGCGGCTGCCGTGCGTTGACGTCCAGAATGGAGCTTTCGTTTGCCGGATGTGATACTGCCATGATCTTCCTCGTTTCTGGCGGTTGATTTGCCTGACCCGCCTGTGCAAAACAAGGCCCAAGCCTTTGCGGCATCCCGTCGCGGCCGGTTTCGGGCGCTGAAATGGCTGCCGCTTCTGACGAAAGATAGATCATGCCCCTTCGCCTGCGCAAATTCATCGGCACAATCCTGCTCATCGTGCTGGTTCTCGGATATGCCCTGCTGGCGACAACCTTCGCCTCGCTGCTGCTCGGCCAGTCGCCGTGGTGGGTTCATCTGCTCTATTTCACGCTGACTGGTCTTCTCTGGATTCTCCCCGCCATGGTCCTCATCAAGTGGATGGCGGGACCGATCAAGAAATAGAGCTTTTCCATCGGGCTTTAACCGGACGATAACTGCATTCCGCGGAAAAGCCGGCCCCGCCCGCCGGCTTAAACCATTTCTCCGGCATCCCTGCCTAGCATCGCGCCACAAGCGCCAAAGCCAGGGATTTCCGCCGTGCAACCAGACAGGTTAGACCTATCGTCCATGGGATCGGAAGAAAACTCCGTGCCGGCGGCAACGCATGGCGGGGGTGATCCGACGTCCCCGATGACGTTCGAGATCCATCATCGAATGGAGCCGCTGGAGCGCGAATGGCGCGACCTCGAGCGTGACAACGGCAATTCGCTCCACCAGAGCTTTGACTGGTGCGCGGCCTGGATCAAGACCCACGATACGCAACCGGCAATCGTCCGCGTCATCGATGCCAAGGGAACGCTCTTCATCCTTCCGCTCGAAATCGTCCGCCACAACATGGTGCGCACGGCGCAATTCATCGCCGGCCGTTTCAGCAACATCAATACGGGACTGTTTTCATCCCGGTTCCGCAGCGGGGCAGATGAAGCCCGCATGCGCACCATCGGCGAGCAACTGGTGGCGAGCCTGAAGGACAAGGCGGATATCATCACGTTACGGAATGTCCCGCTGCAGTGGCGCGACGAACCGCATCCGTTTCGATACCTGCCGTCGGTCGTCAACCAGAACCATGCCTTCCAGCTACCCTTGCTCGAATCCTTCACGGCAACGATCGCGCAATTGAACGCCAAGCGCCGACGCAAGAAATATCGTTCGCAGGTCAAGCGGCTGGAGGCTTCCGGCGGATTTGACCATATCGTTGCCCGAACCCCTGGAGAGCGCATTGCGCTGCTGGATCTGTTCTTCCAGCAGAAGGCAACAAGGTTCAAGGCGCTCGGCCTGCCGAACGTGTTTCGCGCCCCGGAAACGCAAGCCTTCTTCCATCTGCTGCTGGAAACCGATGGCGGTGGGCGGGACACGCCGCTGCAACTGCATGCAATCAGGCTGAAAGGCGAGTTTGAGGGGCAGATCGCTGCCATCGCCGGCCTTTCGCGCAAGGGCGACCATATCATCTGCCAGTTCGGTTCCATCGATGAAAGCGTGGTGGCCGAGGCGAGCCCGGGCGAACTGCTCTTCTGGCTGATGATCGAAGAGGCTTGCGCCGAAGGGGCGGCACTTTTCGATTTCGGCATCGGCGACCAGGGCTACAAGCGCAGCTGGTGCCCGGTGGAAACGGTGCAGCACGATATCCTGCTGCCGATCAGCGCCGTGGGACGGCTCGCCGTGGTGGCGCAACGCGGCGTGACGCGCACCAAGGCCGCCATCAAGGGCAATCCACGCGTCTACGCGCTGCTGCAACGGCTACGTGCCAAGGCAGACACCGCCGAAAGCGCCGACGACTGACGCTGGAGGTTCAGGCGGCCTCAGGCCGCCTTGTTCTGATGTCCGTGTTGCGGCAATTCACCCGACAGGAAGACGAGATCGTCGAAACCGGCCTTCTCGAAATCGCTGACCACCGTCATCAGCAACTCTTCGGTCGGCTGCGGGATGGACAGGATGATTTCCGCCTTGCGGGAACCCAGCAGGCGCGCCACGGCCGGCGCCGGCGCCGGGCCGCATTCGACGAGCACGAGATCGTAGACCTCGGAAAGCGAGTCGATCACCATCGACAGCCGGTCGGCAGCCCGCATCGCCTTGCGGATGTCGGCGCCGCCCTGCGGGATGAGGTGAACCTTCGAGGCGCGATCCGAATGGATCGTGTCGGCGAAAGCCACGTCTCCCGTCAAAAGGTTGGTGATGCCGGCAAGGCCGGAGGAAACGGCCATCAACCGCGTCGGCCAGGCCGAGCCGGTCAAATCGATCAGCACGACACTCTGACCGCTCTCGGAGATCTTGCGGGCAAGATGCACGGTCGCTTCCGAACCGTCGTCGCCCGTCGGCGAAATGCTGACGGCAATCACAGGCATGCGCGCTGTCAGGAAAGCTGCAACGGTGTCGAGGGAATATTCGTTTTCCGCTGCGGCGGCCACGGCAGGCTCATCCGCAGCCTCACTTGTCTCAGGCTGCAGCGCAAGCAAGCTCTGCGCGACATTGTTGGACCGCTGCGGGCTTGCGCGTTTGACGACCGGCTTTTCCTCGACCGGAACCGGTTGCACCGCTTCCTCTTCCACCAGAGTGTCTTCCCTCCTGGTGGTGACGACGGTCGTGGTCGCGCCGGCGGAAACGGGCCGCAATGCCCGACCGCTGAAAAGCTCCATCAGCATGATGACCACGGCGCTGACGACAAGCGCTGCCATGGCCGCAACGATGACGATCGGGAGCACTTTCGGGAAATACGGTTCCTGCGGCAGGATAGCACGCGAAATGATGCGCGCATCCGCCGGGCTGGAGTCCTTGTCGATGCGGGACGATGCTTCGCGGTAACGGGACAGATAGGTTTCGAGCAACTGACGCTGGGCGGCAGCTTCACGTTCAAGGGACTTCAGTTCCACCTCGTCTCCGCCGGCGCGGGCGGTATCCGCCTTGATGGCGTTCAGTTGCTGCACCAGTTGCTGTTCGCGCAGCTGCGACACCCGGGCCTCGTTTTCCAGGCTCGTCAAAATCTTCTGCGTCTCCCGCTCGCGCTGCGCACGGATGTCGGCCAGTTGCGCCCGCAGGCCCTTCAGGCGCGGATGCCCGTCCAGCATGGCGGTCGAGAGATCGGAAATCTGCGCCTGTACGGTCGATTCGCTTTCTTTCAGCCGCTGGATCATCTGGGAGCCGACCACATCGGTCAGGGTGTCCAGCGACCGACCATCCTTTAACGCCGCACGCACGCTCTGCGACCGCGCCTCCGCCGTGGCGCGCTCGCCGCGCACCCGGGCAAGCTCTGCGGAAATGTCGGTCAACTGCCGGTTGGCGAAAGTGCCGCCCTGCTCATCACCGACCAGCAAAAGGTCGCGGGAGGCGCGGTAGTCGGCAACCTTCTTCTCGGCGTCGCGAACCTTTTCGCGCAGGTTGGCGATTTCCGGCTCCAGCCAGCGCGTCGCGTCGGAATTGGAATCGAGCTTGGCGCCGCTCTGCAGCGCCAGATAGACATCGACGATCGCGTTCGGCACTTCCGCCGCCAGCTTCGGGTCCTTGGAGGTGAACTGGATGCCGATCACCCGCGATTTTTCCGCCTGGTAGACAACGAGCTTTTCGGTGAACTCCTTGATCACCCGCTCTTCCGGCAGCAGCTCCAGCGGGTTTTTCTTGAGGCCCAGGAGCACCATCACATCCGAAATCACCGACGGATTGACGGTGGGATCGAACTCTTCCCGTTCATAAAGCTTCAGATTGCGCGCCACCTGCTTGATCAGGTCCACCGACTGCAGCACCTGCACCTGGCTGGCGATGTTGAGTTCGTCGAGCAAAGGCTGGTTCTCGGGCGTGGCACCCTGTTCGCCTCCGGTGTAGGCCGGTGTTCGCTGTTCGATGAGAATGCGCGTCTCGCTGCGGTAGGTCGGCGAGATCAGTTGCGAGGCGCCAAACGCCAGCGCGGCAGCAGCGGCCGTGATGAACAGCACCCTGCCCTTCCGTTGCCAGATCGCACCGAACAGCTGGCCGAGATCGATATCCACATCCTGCTGGTGATTGTTTACGCTCGCCATACCCGCACTCCGAATACTCGTTTGAAACAAGCGTAAAGGAACATGGTAACCCAACCGTTAAGAGTGAAAACCACCGGATTACGCACCGTGATCGCCGCTTTTTCCAAAATCCCGGCCGGCATTTACCGGGCATTAACCCTAACGGATTGATAACAGCGACATACGAACCGAGTTGGAGCGGCCGACGGATGTCATTCGCGAAGTCAAAACATGTCATGGCACTGGTGTTCGCTGCATCCGCAGTGATCCTGCCGGGCTGCTCGACATACAAACCGGCACCGAAGGCCTTTCACGAAGTGACGATCCAGCCCTACACGCTGGATGCCGGCGACCGACTGCGCGTGACCGTGTTCGAACAGGAAGGGCTGACCAACACCTATACCGTCGACCAGGCAGGCTACATCGCCTTCCCGCTGGTCGGGCAGATTCCGGCCCGCGGCCGTACCCTTCAGCAGCTGGAGGGCCTGCTCGCCCAGAAGCTGAAGCAGGGCTATCTGCGCGATCCGGACATCTCGGTGGAAGTGGATCGCTACCGTTCCGTCTTCGTCATGGGCGAAGTCGGACAGGCCGGGCAATATTCCTACGTGCCGGGCATGACCGTTCAGAACGCCATCGCCATGGCCGGCGGCTACAGCGCACGCGCCTATCAGGGGAATGCAGACATAACACGAAGAATAAACGGAGAAATTCTGACCGGCCGGGTCCCGATCTCGGACCCGCTGATGGCCGGTGACACCATCTATGTCCGAGAGCGGTTCTTCTGACCGTCCAATGCAGACCTCCGACCGTCCGCTACGCATCCTCCACTGTTTCAGATCCCCGGTTGGCGGAATTTTTCGCCATGTGCGCGATCTTGCGGAAGAGCACAGCAAGGCAGGCCACGAGGTCGGCATTCTCTGCGACAGCTCGACGGGCGGCAGCTACGAAGATCGGCTTTTCGATCAGATCCGGCCCTATCTGGCGCTGGGACTGACACGGCTGCCGATCCAGCGTTCGGTGACGCCCTCGGACATTGCTGCGCTCTGGCACAGCTACAAGGAGATCAAAAGTTTGCGGCCTGATGTTTTGCACGGGCACGGCGCCAAGGGTGGCGCTGTTGCCCGCATCATCGGCTCAGCCCTGCGGGTGAACAGGTATCGCGTAGCCCGCCTCTATTCGCCGCACGGCGGCAGCATGCACTTCAACCGGCACTCGCTTGCCGGCCAGTTCGTGCTGCGGCTGGAGCGGCTGCAGGAAAGACTGACCGACGCGCTGGTCTTCGTCTGCAATTACGAGCAGAAGACCTACGAAACGAAGGTCGGCAAACCGCGCCCGGTGGCGCGGATGATCTATAACGGCATCGCCGATGGCGAGTTCGAGACCGTGCCGACGCGCTCGGATTCCGTCGATCTCCTCTATATCGGCATGCTGCGCGACCTCAAGGGACCGGATGTCTTCATCGAGGCCTTCGCCAAGGCGGAGCGGCTGGTCGGCCGGCCGCTGACGGCGCTGCTCGTCGGCGACGGGCCTGACAGGGACCGATACGAAAAATTGATCGTGCAAAGCGGCCTCGGCCGGCGCGCCAACATCTTGCCGGCGATGAAGGCACGCGATGCCTTCACGATGTCGCGCATCGTCGTGGTGCCGTCGCGGGCCGAATCCATGCCCTACATCGTCCTGGAGGCGCTGGCCGGCGGCAAGACCGTAATCGCTTCGCGGGTCGGCGGCATTCCCGAGGTGCTGGGAACCGAAAGCCAGGCGCTCGCAGCACCCGGCGACCCCGGCGATCTCGCCCGCATCATGGCGACAGCGCTGACGACACCCGGCTGGCACGATGCCGTGATGCCGCGCCCGGAAGCCTTCAGGGCGGCATTTTCGGCCAAGGTGATGGCGGAAAACGTCTTGAAACTGTACTGCGAGCTGGTCAGGGGAGATCAACCGTCATCCCATTGAAGGCAAAGGGTAAGCGTTTTTTAGGGCCTTTCTGGTATTGGCTGTTCACTGAGAGGCAAGGTGAACGCGATGAACCAGTTTCACAGACCGGAAAACTTCGACCTTGAAGCCGTCCGACGGAAGGTTTCCGAGATCCAGTCCCGTGATCGCACGGCGGAGCCTGACGGCGAAACGCCCGAAAATCCCGAGCTGAATTCCTTCGCCCGGCGCATCGCCGCACAGTTTCGCGAGACCAGCTATTCGCCCAACATGATCCTCGGCCAGATCAGGCTGCTCGAGTTTCTGGCGCTTTTTGCGATCGGCCTCGGCGTACATGCGTTCTATTGGGGCGATGACGTGCTGAGTTCGCCGATTTCACTCGGCGTCATGGCGCTCGGTACGGCGCTTGCCGTGCTCCTGCTGCAGATTGTCGATGCTTATCAGGTGCAGTCGTTGCGCGGGCCGCTGCGCGCCCTGCCGCGCATCCTCGGGGCCTGGGCAATCTCCTTCGCCCTGATGGCGTTGGCGCTGTTCCTCCTGAAGTCCGGCGATCAGTATTCCCGTCTCTGGTTCGTCACGTGGTTCGGCGTCGGTACGGTCTACCTGGCCATCGAACGCAAGCTTCTCGCCGACGCATTCTATCGCTGGGGCCGCAACGGCGTCATGGAGCGGCGTGCCGTCATCATCGGCGGTGGAGAGCCGGCAAAGAACCTCATCCGTGCGCTCGAACAGCAGCCGGACAACGACATCCGCATCTGCGGCATCTTCGACGACCGCGACGACAGCCGCTCGCCGGCCATGGTCGCCGGCTATCCCAAGCTCGGGACCATTGCCGAACTGGTGGAGTTCGCCCGGCTGGCACGCATCGACATGCTGATCATCTCGCTGCCGCTCAGCGCCGAAGGCCGGATCCTGCAGATGCTGCGCAAGCTCTGGGTACTGCCGGTTGACATCCGGCTGGCAGCGCACGCCAACAAGCTGCGCTTCCGTCCGCGTTCCTATTCGCATGTCGGCGCCGTGCCGATGCTGGATATCTTCGACAAGCCGATCCGTGACTGGGATTCCGTCGCCAAGCGCATCTTCGACATCACCTTCAGCCTTATCGCGCTGACGCTGCTCTGGCCGGTGATGATCGGCGCAGCGATTGCCGTGAAGGCGACCTCGAAGGGGCCGATCTTCTTCATGCAGAAGCGCCACGGCTTCAACAACGAGATCATCAACGTCTTCAAGTTCCGCTCGATGTACACCGACATGGGCGACCCGACGGCCCGCAAGGCCGTCACCAAGGGCGACCCGCGCGTGACCCCGGTCGGGCGCTTCATCCGCAAATCCTCGATCGACGAACTGCCGCAGCTTTTCAACGTGCTGCGCGGCGACCTGTCGCTCGTCGGTCCCCGGCCGCATGCGGTGCTGGCACAGACACACGACCGGCTGTTCGTCGATGTCGTCGAAGGGTATTTCGCCCGCCACCGCGTCAAGCCGGGTGTCACCGGCTGGGCCCAGATCAACGGCTGGCGCGGCGAGGTCGACAATGACGACAAGATCAAATTCCGCACGGCCTACGATCTCTATTACATCGAGAACTGGTCGCTGCTCTTCGACCTCAAGATCCTGTTCCTGACGCCGATCCGGCTTCTCAACACGGAAAATGCCTATTGAGCGCGATCGTTCATCACGATGTCGTTCTCCGGCCGCAGCTTGCGACGCTGCGGCTGCTCGGCTCGGCGCTGACCGCGTTCGGCGTTTTCCTCTCCGGCTTCGTGATTTCGGAACCCGCGCCTTACGAGCTGGTGATGGTGGTGCTCGTCGCCATCAGCTTCCTGTGCGGACTGAAGATCTCCCGCAGCGTCGCACCGCTGCTTGCCCTGCTGCTGCTCTTCAACGTCGGCGGTATCTTCTCGCTGACGGTGATGTCGGATCTCAACGACGGGCCGATGTATCTGGCCGTTTCGCTGTTTCTGGCCCTGACGTCGGTCTTTTACGCCGCAGCGATCGAAGAAAACCCCTCGCGCTTGCGTCTGCTGTTCAAGGCCTGGGTGGCGGCTGCGGTAATCACTTCCGCCCTCGGGATTCTTGGCTATTTTCAAGCGGTGCCCGGCTTCGAGGTCTTTACCCTCTATGACCGTGCCAAGGGTGCCTTCCAGGACCCGAACGTTTTCGGACCCTTCCTGATCGCCCCTGCCCTCTACCTGATGCATGGGCTGCTCAACGACAAGATCAGCCGTTCACCGCTGAAGGTCGCCGGATTGCTGGTCATCGCGCTCGGCGTTTTCCTCTCCTTCTCGCGTGCAGCCTGGGCGCTGTTTCTGTTTTCCGCCTGCGCCCTGGTCTTCATCATGCTCCTGAAGGAACGCACCGGCGCTTTTCGCCTGAAGATCCTGGTCCTGTCGCTTGCCGCAGTGCTGATCCTGGTCGCAGCGCTGATCGGCGCGCTGCAATCGGAAAAGGTGTCGAACCTGTTTTCCAGCCGTGCGCAGCTGGAACAGGACTACGACGCCGGACACCTCGGGCGCTTCGATCGCCATCGCATCGGCTTCCTGATGTCCATGGAAGCGCCGCTCGGTATCGGGCCGATGGTTTTCAGCCAGATCTTCCCCGAAGACGAACACAATATCTGGCTGAAGTCGCTCACCACCTATGGTTGGCTCGGCTTCGTCACCTATGTTTCAATGATGATCTGGACCTTGTCGATGGGTTTCCGAAACATGCTGCGCAACAGGCCGTGGCAACCCTATCTGATGATCGCCTGGATCGTCATCGTCGGTCACGTCGTCATCGGCAACGTCATCGATACCGATCACTGGCGGCACTTCTATCTGCTCCTCGGCATCATCTGGGGCTGCGGCGCGCTCGAAAACCGACATCAAAAAACGGTACGGCAATAATGATGCAAAGGGTCTCTCCCACCCATCTTTCCATCCTGCAGGTTCTCGAGCCGAGCGGCGGCGGATCCGGACGGCATTTCATCGATCTGTGCGGCGGACTGAAAGATCGCGGACACCGTATCACCGCGGTCTATTCCCCGTTGCGCGCGGAAGACCGCTTCCTCGACGAATTGAAGGCACTCGACCTCCCCAGCGTCCATGCCATTGACATGACGCGCGCGCCGGGACTGTCTGACATCCGCAGCTGGCGGCAACTTGGCAGCATCCTTCGTCGCGAAGGACCGTTCGACGTCGTCCATGCCCATAGCTCGAAAGCGGGCGCCCTCAGCCGCATCCGCCTGCCTGGACCGCACGTCCCGCGCGTTTACACACCGCATGCCTTCCGCACCATGGACCCGACGCTCGGACGGGTCGGCCGGCTTGTGTTTGGCGGCATCGAATCCTTGCTTGGCCGCTATCTCTCCGATTGCATCGTCTGCGTTTCGCAGGATGAGTACGACCATGCCGTTTCCCTCGGCATTCCCGCCAAGCGGCTGCGAACCGTCATCAACGGCACGACCCCTCCCCCGGAAGGCCGCCGTGACGAACTGCTTCAACGCTTCGCCATTCCGCAGGAGGCCCTCGTCTTCGGCTTCATCGGCCGTCTCTCGCAGCAGAAGGCACCGGAGCGCCTGGTCGAAGCATTTGCCAAAATTGCCGGCAGATTGCCGGCCGCACATCTCGTGATGATCGGCTTCGGAGAGCTGGAGGCGGATATCCGTGCGATGATCGCCGCCAGCGGCTTCGCCGATCGCATCCGGCTTACCAGCGAGATCACCGGTCGGGATGCAATCTCCTGTTTCGACGTACTGGTGATGCCGAGCCGCTACGAGGCGATGTCCTACGTCATGCTGGAGGCAGCCGCTGCCGGCAAGCCGATGATCCTCAGCCGTGTCGGCGGCGCCAGCCGCGTGCTCGAAGACGGATGCAACGGCATCCTCATCGAAAACAGCGACGACACAACGGCACTGGCGCAAGCGATGGCCAGCTTTGCAGATACCGAACGCCGGCGCGCCTTCGTCAAGGAAGCGGACGCCCGCAAGCACCGCTATGCTCTCAAGACGATGGTCGACGGCATCGAAGCCATCTATTGCAATCTCATCGACCCAAAAGGCGCACGCCGGACATTGAACAAGTCGATCCGCGCACTAGCTTTCGAGGCATGACGACACCAGCCCAGATCCGCGCTGCCCGGGCCATGCTCGGGCTCACCATAGGCGAAGTTGCAGCCATCACCGGTCTCTCCGAGGCGTCGGTCGAAGACGCCGAACGGCCGAGCGGCAATGACGACACCACAGTCCTGCGCATCGTGACGGACGCGCTGGAAGGTCGGGGCGTTCTGTTCCTCTCGGCGGGCGACGAGGAAGGTGGCGGACCCGGTATCCGGCTGAAGCGTCCGCCGCAAGCCGACGATGCAACCCGCCCGGAACACCTCAACGCCGCCAACGACGACTGAAGCACTGTCGAATACGTTTACGCCACGAGGCTTTGGCTCATGCCCGCCGGCGCAGGCTCGTCGGGCGCTTCAATCCCCACAATTGCATCAATTCCAGCGGCGCGGAGATGTCCGTTTCGAGAATGAAGCGGTCGGATTTCGCGCCTGCCCCTCGGGCTGCGGCCTTCACCGGCAGACCGTGCCCCATGCCGCGGATTCGATAGAGGCTCACAGCTGCCCGTCCGTCGGCATTCCAGCGACGGATCTCTCCCCATGAACGGTCAGTCCTGGTGCCTTCCACCGCGTTCAGGCCATGAACGTCCAGCCACTGGTCGCGACATGCCTCGGCATTGACGGGGCTGACAACCCTGTCGTCATCGCCCTGCCAGATGGAAATATCGGGCCAGCGCCGCGCTTGCGGCGAAACCGCCCGGACGAGATCGCCCCATTCCTGCGGGGTGCGGCTGGCCCCGGAGTTCATCACGGACAGCGCGGTCATCGCATCGCGGGCGGCACCGACCGGCAGGCCGGCAACGATTGCGCCCGCGGCAAAACTGTCCGGATAGGTCGCCAACAGCGCATTGGCCATCGCGCCGCCCGCCGACAATCCGACGATGTAGACACGCGAGGCATCGAGCCGGTGCTTGGCGCAGGCATGATCGATCATCTGTCTGATCGACAGCAGTTCGCCACGGTCGCGGGCGACGGCGCTCGGGCGGAACCAGTTGAAGCAGAGATTAGGATTATTGCTATGCGTCTGCTGCGGATAGAGCACCGCAAACCGCCGTTCCGCCGCCAGCCTGGCAAAACCGCTTGCATCGTCGAAGGCCTGCGCCGTTTGCAGGCAGCCATGCAGCACCACCACCAATGGCGCACGCTCCGGCAGATGCGGCGGACGATAGAACAACATGCTGAGCCGGCCCGGATTGCTGCCGAAGCCTTCGATTTCAACAAGCCTTTTCGAGGCGACGCTACGCGCACGGCGCACGCGTTTCGGCTTGATCGCAGACCGGGTCGCCCTGGCGGTCCTTTCGAGCAGACGGCGCAGCTGCTTCTGGCGCTTGAACAGACGGGCGAGCGAGATCGGCAATTTCAGCGTCATCGATGGTTCCTTCAGAAATCCGGTATCGACGCTCGCTCCTGCGGCCTCCCAACCACCCATCGATGCAGTTCTGCTTAGTTCAATAGCGTGGCAAAGCCTTGACAGCCATTCACGATTTCCGGCGCAACGATCCGGCGCCCACATCGAACAAGTTGGCAGACACGAAAAGACGGCGGACAACGCCCGCCGTCTCGTCAGACCATATTTGCCGTTCAATACGGGGAATTGCAGCGATGCCGGCGACCGTCATTGCCGACGTAGGTATCGGTGCGCACACTGTAGGAACGATAGCGGTTGGCGCACCACTCCTCGTGCGAACCACCATCGTTGCGACTATTGGCAATGGCGCCGCCGATGATCGCACCGGCGCCGAAGGCTGCGAGCGGATACCAGAAACCGTCGCTATGACGGCGATAACCGCGGCGACGTTCGCGATAGCCGCGATGACCCTTCCAGTGCCCGCGACGGTCGTGGTACTGCACGCCCTGGACATCCGAACCGATGCTGAAAGATTTTACGGCCATCGGTGCTGCCTCGACCGGGAGCAGCGAGGTGAGACCGATGATGGCGCTCATGGCGCAGGTGGTGAAGAATTTCATAACGGAACCTTTCACGAGAACATTTCCGTTTCCGTCGATGACGGAAACGTCGTATTTTCTTGTTTTTCCAGCGAAGCTTGGGCATGTGCCGGCGGCGCTGCAGACCAGGATTAACGCCGTCCAGCAAGGATTGTTCCTTGCTGGAGAGATCCTCGTTGCGCGCTTATCGTAAAACCGCCATACGGCTTGCCAGACACCGATCAGTTCTGCTGTTTCGTGCCGGCACTCTTGCCGTCGGAGCTTCTGGAGCGTTCCTCGAATCGGTCAGCACCCTTTGCAAGGGCCGAACCTTTCTCTGCTTCCACCTTGCGCTCCTCGGCGCTGGTTTCTCTCCGCAAACCTCTTGCGCCTTCCTTGCCCTGCGGCGTTGGTGCATTTTCGATACCCATGACCGTTCCTCCGTCAAACAAACGAGCAAACAGCGATGAACGAGGATTTGTTCCACCGGCAGGCAATATCCAGCCGCCGCATCAAATGCGGGAAAATAAATATCATATTGAAGATATTGAAGAAAATGGTCGGAATGGCGGGATTCGAACCCACGACCCCTTGACCCCCAGTCAAGTGCGCTACCGGGCTGCGCTACATTCCGACCCGGCCTAAAAGGCTTGGGTTGTTTATGGTTTTCGGTTCCCGAGCGCAAGGGGGAAAATGCAGCGGGACAACAATAAAATGGATTCCTTCGGCCCGCCGCAGAAAAGATTACCGCACCTGGTCGAGCAGGCGTTTGCACTCCAGAAGGTCGTAAAGGGCTTCCTGCAGCAAGGCACGGTCCTCTTTGTTGACACTGCCCTTGCCGATAGACACTTCCGGAACCGCATCGTCGTCGCCCGCCATGAACGAAAAGAAACGACGGCTTGCCGGCGGTTTGGCGCGGCCGACGATCTGGTCCTCTTCGGCGTGGCTGATCTTCGGTTCTGCGTGCGGTTGCGGTTCCTCTCCCGCGGCCGCCAGGGCTTCGACGGTGGCAAGGTCGCCGGTGGCGATGGCGGCGACGAACTTGTTGCCGTTGGTCTTCAACAGCTTCTGCACGCCCTTGATCGTATAGCCATGGTCGTAAAGCAGATGGCGGATGCCCTTGAGGAGATCGACATCCTCCGGCCGATAATAACGGCGCCCGCCGCCGCGCTTCATCGGCTTGATCTGCGGAAAACGCGTTTCCCAGAAACGAAGGACATGCTGCGGCAGGTCGAGATCGTCGGCAACTTCGCTGATGGTGCGAAAGGCATCCGGGCTCTTGTCCAACTTTTTAGATCTCCCAACGCAGCGAAAACAGTATGCCGAAAACGATCCAGGCAGGATACGACAAGGCCAAATAGAGCGGTCCTTCGCTCGGAAGACCGCATAGCCTTGCCCGCATCAACGGGCATGGATCGAGCCCAAAACTCGAATCATCCATATTTCAACGGCTTATAGAGACAAATTCAAGTCCCGCAGCGCCTTGTCTACGGCTTTCGCCGGTCACACGACTCTCAGGTCGCGGGATTGGCCGGCTTCTGCTTGGTCTTGCGGATGTTGTGCGCCTTGAGAACGCGCTGCTTCAGGACGTTGGACGCCTTGAAGGTCATCACCCGGCGCGGCGAAATCGGAACTTCCTCGCCGGTCTTCGGATTGCGGCCGATACGCTCGTTCTTGTCACGAACCTGGAACGTGGCGAAAGAGGAGAGCTTGACGGTTTCACCCCGCACGATGGCGTTGCAAATCTCATCGATGACGGTCTCGACGAGTTCTGCCGATTCCGTTCGCGAAAGCCCGACTTTCCGGAAAACCGATTCCGCCAGATCCGCACGCGTCACTGTCTTCCCCGCCATGAGTTCCCGCCCATTATCTCAAATGAATTTGAAAGCCGGCAGAGAGTATTGCCCTTGGCCCGAGCGGTCAAGCTCTTGTTAGGTGGTGATTTTTTCGACTCACCACTACCAGCGCAACAGCACGGCACCCCAGGTAAAGCCGCCGCCCATGGCCTCCAGCATCACCAGGTCGCCCTTCTTGATGCGTCCGTCGCCGGCAGCCACGGCCAAGGCCAGCGGAATGGACGCCGCCGAGGTGTTGCCATGCTGATCGACGGTGACGACGACCTTCTCCAGCGGAATACCGAGCTTCTTTGCCGAACCGTCGATGATCCGGCGATTCGCCTGGTGCGGCACCAGCCAGTCGAGATCGTCCGGCCCAGTGCCGGTCGCCTGGAAGGCGGCGTCGATCACATCGGTGATCATGCCGACGGCATGTTTGAAGACCTCTCGGCCTTCCATGCGCAGGTGGCCGACTGTGCCTGTGGTGGAAGGACCACCGTCGACGAACAGCTTGTCGCGGTGCGCGCCATCGGACCGCAGGTGCGAGGTCAGCACGCCGCGATCGGCAATGACGCCCTCGCCTTCGGCTGCTTCCAGCACAAGCGCGCCGGCACCGTCGCCGAACAGCACGCAGGTGGTGCGGTCAGTCCAGTCGAGAATGCGCGAAAAGGTTTCGGCACCGATGACGAGAACACGTTTCGCCAGGCCGCCGCGCAGATAGGCGTCCGCCGTGGTCACGGCATAAACGAAGCCGGTACAGACGGCCTGCACGTCGAAGGCGAAGCCGTGATGCATGCCGAGGCGGTTCTGGATGTTGACCGCGGTTGCCGGAAAGGTGTTGTCCGGTGTCGAGGTGGCGACGATGATCATGTCGATATCGGCAGGCGTCAGCCCGGCATTGTCGAGCGCGGCGCGCGCGGCCTGTTCACCGAGAGAAGCGGTCGTCTCGCCTTCGCCGGCGATGTAACGCTGGCGGATGCCGGTGCGCTGGACGATCCATTCATCCGATGTCTCGACCATGCCCTCCATATCGCGATTGGTGACCACCCGCTTCGGAAGCGCTGCCCCGAAACCGCGAACCACTGAACGGATCATTCTTGTCTTACCCCGCCATTCATGCTGCTTCCGGCCCGGCAGGGGGCAAGCGCCTTGCATGGTATTTTTTCAAATCGTTTTGTATTTTTTCGGTGAGCCCGTTGCGCACCATGTCGTAGCCCACATCCACGGCCGCCGCAAATCCTTCGGCATCCGTGCCGCCATGGCTCTTGATGACGATGCCGTTCAAACCCAGGAAGACGCCGCCATTGACCTTGCGCGGATCGAGCTTTTCACGTAGCCGGTCGAAAGCGCTGCGGGCAAGCAGGTAGCCGATACGCGACAGGAGCGTCCGCGACATGGCGTTGCGCAACAGTTCGGCGATCTGCCGCGCCGTGCCTTCGGCGGCCTTGAGCGCGATGTTGCCGGTAAAACCTTCTGTGACGACGACGTCAACCGTGCCCTTGCCGAGATCGTCGCCTTCGACGAAACCGTAATATTCGATGGTACCGAGGTTGGACTCGCGCAGCATGCGCGCCGCTTCCTTGACCTCTTCGAGGCCCTTGACCTCCTCGACACCGACATTGAGCAGGCCGACCGTCGGACGTTCGATTTCGAACAATGCCCGCGCCATGGCGCCGCCCATCAGGGCGAAATCGAGAAGCTGCTGCGAATCGGCGCCGATCGTGGCGCCGATGTCGAGCACAACGCTTTCGCCCTTCAGTGTCGGCCAGATGCCGGCGATGGCCGGCCTTTCGATATTGGCCATGGTGCGCAAGCAGAACTTCGCCATCGCCATCAACGCGCCGGTATTGCCGGCGGACACGGCGACATCGGCCTCGCCCGTCTTCACCGCCTCGATCGCCCGCCACATCGACGAGTGGTAGCGGCCGCGGCGCAGGGCCTGGCTCGGCTTCTCATCCATCGCAACAGCGACTTCACAGTGATGGAAGACCGATTTTTCCTTGAGCTTGGGGTATTTGGCCAGGATAGGCAGGCACTGCGATTCGATACCGAACAGAATGAAATTGACATCAGGATGCCGGTCCAGCGCCTTGGCGGCACCGGGGATGACGACATCAGGACCGAAGTCGCCACCCATGACGTCAAGAGAAATTTTGATCACGCGTTCCTGATCCTTCCGTTTCGCCGAGTGGCAAAAGTTCGGCCAAATTACCTGTTTTGCGGCTGCTTACAACTCTATTATGTCAAAAGCTCAACGCCTATTCGCCCTTTTTCCAGTCCTTGAGCGCGGCAAACGGGTTGGGCCGAACGTCTTTTTCGGCGCTGTCTTCGATATGTCCGGAGAAGGCTATTCCAGGCTTTCGGGGATAGGGATCGATCGCCATCGCGGCAAATTCCGTGACGACGGCGCCGGCATCGATTGTGTCGCCGGTGAACATTTCCGGCATGTCGGGACCATCGGGATCGAGCACCATCTCGCCGCGCTCGTCGGTAACGATGCGCGCCAGCTTCGAGCCTTCCGGCACGAAGATCTGATCGACCGGCTCATCGATTGCCGACTCGACGGGATCGAGCGTGACGACGCAGGACTGGGTCAGGCGCGCATGGACGCGGCCCCTGATCCGCACGCCGTCTTTCTTCCATTTGCCGATCTGCAGTTCCGCCGTCAGCGCCTCGACGGACACGACATTCCAAAGCCTTGCGAGGCCGACGCGCTCTGCGGCATCCGCCTCCAGATTGACGGTGACGGGATTGGCGGAGATATGGCCCACCTTGACGTCATAGGAGAACGGAACCTCGTCCTTCACAGGCTTTTTCATGAGCGTTGCTCCACGGCGGGGATGGGAAAGAGAGCGGAGCCGGTGGCAATGTCGTTTTCCGGCACCGTGGCGAGTGCCGCTTCGGCTTCGAGCGCCCAGCCGGCCAGCCGCACCATGGGAGAAGCCGCCTCGCCGGCCTGAGGATACACGTTGCGCGACAGGGCCGCGGCCAGTGCTGCAGCATCACCGGAATCCAGCGCCGCGGCATAGGATTCCAGCCGACCGTAAAACATGCCGGCGAGCTTCTTCATGCGCTTGGGCACGCTGGTATCGCCGATGCCCAGTTCACGGATCGAATAGTCGATATCCTGGAAGAAGGCGTCAACGATTTCCTGGGCGATCTCCTGACCGCTGGTCTCGGATGCCCGTGTGCGGCGGAAATAGAGGATCAGCACCAGCGACAGCATCTCGAAACGGCCCATGACAGTGTCGGGCACGTCGAAATCGAGATAGAAGACCGGCTCGCGCGCGACGGAGGTCAGTGTTGCATACTGCCGATCGACGATCGAGCGATTGTGATTTCTTTTGCGAAAAAGACCGAAAATCATCAAAAATCCCAGAATAGATCCACGCGATAACCGGTTCGGCGCTCCGGCTTGTTGCATGATTGCCAAAGCTGGTTTACCGAAGCAGGCACGAATTGCAATGCCGTTTGTGCAGGGTTCCCTGCCGTCGGGAAGCTCTTCCGGCGGTTCGCCAAGACCTGTCGTCACATTCATGCCAGCCGGACGTCACCGTCCTTGAAAGGCCACAATGAGTGTGCAGCAGGTCTAGAGCCAAATGGGGCGTATGTGTGGTTAAGTGGGGAAGATGTCGTTGAGGACACGGTATTTCAAGTCTGAGATCAAATTTGTCAGCAGTGCCGCCCTCGCCCTGATGCTCGCAACCGGGACATTGACCGGATGCGCCTCGACGGGCGAAGTGCTGAACAACGGCTACATCGTCGATGAACAGTCCCTGGCACTCGCCCCGGTCGGCGCAAGCCGGGAGCAGGTGCTCCTGTCGCTGGGTTCGCCCTCGACGACGGCGACCTTCGATGGCGAGGTTTTCTATTACATCTCGCAGAAGCGCACCCGTCCGGTCGCCTTCATGAAGCCGAAGCTGGTGGATCAGAGCGTGCTCGCCATCTATTTCGACAAGGACGGCGTGGTGACGCAGCGTTCCAACTATACGCTCCAGGACGGCAAGGTCTTCGACACGATCTCGCGCACGACGCCAACGGGCGGCAAGGACCTCACCTTCCTGCAGCAGTTGCTTTCGGGCGGCAGCGCCGCGAACCTGGCGAAGGGCATGATCGGCGGCCAGCCGCAGCAGTAACGGCAGGCATTGACATCAAAAACCCCGCGGGATGGACAATCCCGCGGGGTTTTTCTTTGTCAACAAACGCTGTGTATCAGGCCAGGACGGCGAGAAGCAGCAACGCCACGATGTTGGTGATCTTGATCGCCGGGTTGACGGCGGGACCCGCCGTATCCTTGTAAGGATCGCCGACGGTATCGCCGGTCACCGAAGCCTTATGCGCCTCGGAACCCTTCAGGTGGCGAACGCCGTCCTTGTCGACGAAGCCATCCTCGAAGCTCTTCTTTGCGTTGTCCCAGGCACCACCGCCCGAGGTCATCGAGATCGCCACGAACAGGCCGTTGATAATGACGCCGAGCAGCGAGGCACCCAGCGCCGCGAAGGCCGAGGCCTTGGAGCCGGAGATGACCAGCACGCCGAAATAGACGATGATCGGCGCCAGCACCGGCAAGAGCGACGGAATGATCATTTCCTTGATCGCCGCCTTGGTAAGCAGGTCGACGGCCTTGCCGTAATCCGGCTTCTCGGTTCCCTGCATGATGCCGGGCTTTTCGCGGAACTGGCGGCGTACTTCCTCGACGATGGAACTCGCCGCACGGCCAACGGCCGTCATGGCGATACCGCCGAAGAGGTAAGGCACCAGACCGCCGAACAGCAGACCGGCGACGACATACGGGTTCGACAAGTCGAAGGAAATCGTACCGACATCGGCGAAGTACGGATACTTGTCGCCGTTCGATGCGAAATACTGCAGGTCGTTGGCATAAGCAGCAAAGAGCACGAGGGCGCCGAGACCGGCGGAACCGATCGCATAACCCTTGGTGACGGCCTTGGTGGTGTTGCCGACGGCGTCGAGCGCATCGGTGGATTTGCGCACTTCCGGCGGCAGATGCGACATTTCGGCGATACCGCCGGCATTGTCGGTGACCGGGCCGAAGGCGTCGAGCGCCACGATCATGCCGGCGATGCCGAGCATGGCGGTAACGGCGATGCCGGTGCCGAACAGGCCACCGAGCTGATAGGTGGCGATGATGCCGCCAACGATGACAATCGCCGGCAGCGCCGTCGATTCCAGCGACACGGCCAGGCCCTGGATGACGTTGGTGCCGTGACCGGTCACCGATGCCTGGGCGATGGAATTCACCGGGCGCTTGTTGGTGCCGGTGTAATATTCAGTGATCACCACGATCAACGCCGTCACCACCAGGCCGACAAGGCCGCAGATGAACAGATTGGTGCCGGTGATGTCCTTGCCGGCAACGGTGCCGATCGAACCCCAGCCGATGCTGAGCTGAGTCGCGACCGCAAGTCCGGCGATAGACAGCACGCCTGTGACGATCAGGCCCTTGTAGAGCGCGCCCATGATCGAGCCGTTGGAGCCGAGCTTGACGAAGAAAGTGCCGACGATCGAGGTGATGATGCAGGCGCCGCAAATGACGAGCGGATAGATCATCGCCGAATCGAGCACCGGCGCGCCGGCGAAGAAGATGGCGGCGAGCACCATGGTGGCGACCACCGAAACCGCATAGGTTTCGAACAGGTCGGCGGCCATGCCGGCGCAATCGCCCACGTTGTCGCCGACGTTATCGGCAATGGTGGCCGGGTTGCGCGGGTCGTCCTCGGGAATGCCGGCTTCGACCTTGCCGACGAGGTCGCCGCCGACGTCAGCACCCTTGGTGAAGATGCCGCCGCCGAGACGGGCGAAGATCGAGATCAGCGAAGCGCCGAAGCCGAGGGCGACCAGCGCGTCGATGACTTCGCGCGAGCCGCTGGCATGACCGAGCAGGCCGGTCAGGATGTAGAAGTAGATCGAGACGCCGAGAAGTGCCAAGCCCGCGACCAGAAGGCCGGTGATGGCGCCGGACTTGAAGGCGATGTCGAGGCCCGCGGAAAGGCTGTGCGAGGCGGCCTGGGCAGTGCGCACGTTGGCGCGCACGGACACGTGCATGCCAATAAAGCCTGCGGCACCGGAAAGAATGGCACCGATCAGGAAACCAATGGCGGCTTCGCCCGAAAGCAAAAGCCATGTCGCTATGAATACAACGATACCAACAATCGCAATCGTCTTATACTGGCGTGTAAGATAGGCCTGAGCCCCTTCGCGTATGTAGCCGGCAATCTCTTGCATGCGGCTGTTCCCCTGGTCGGCGGCAAGCACCGACTGGGTCGCCCAGATGGCATAAACCACCGAAAGCAAACCGCATGCGATAACGCCAAATAAAATGGTCATTTCGCTTTATCCTCTCCCAATATGCCGGGCTCACTCCCTCCCGGCAGCCTCGCAGGCAGACCCCACGCTCCTCTTTCATGGCCGGTCCCCACGTGGAGGCGAGATTGCGTGCAGGATGTCGTGGCGTCAAGCCCCGGCTTTTTACGCTGTGCATAAGGAAAGGAAGGCCGGAGACATGGCATTAAACTATGACATGTCGCGGCAGGAAATCAGCGGCTTGCGCGGGAGCGTGACCGCAGAAGCAGGGCAACCAGCAGCAGGCAGAAAATCGTCACCGGCCAGATGACGAGGTTCATCACCGACCACCCAAAGGCCGAGAAAACCTTGCCGGATGCGAAGGATGACAGCGCCACCGTGCCAAACAGGATGATGTCGTGGAAGCCCTGCACCTTGTCGGCTTCCTCGGGGCGGTAGCTCGATGCGACGATGGCCGTCGAACCGATGAAGCCGAAATTCCAGCCGATGCCAAGCAGGATCAACGCCCCCCAGAAATTCCAGAGTTCGATGCCGGCATGGGCGACGATGGCGCAGCCCATGAGAATCACCAGGCCGGCCGCCACGACCTTTTCGCTGCCGAAGCGCGAAATAAGCATGCCAGTGAAGAAGCTCGGCGCATACATGGCCAGCACGTGCCACTGGATGCCGAGCGTGGCGAGATCGGAGGAAAAACCGCAACCGATGACCATGGCGAGCGGCGCGCCGGTCATCATGAAGGTCATCAGCGCATAGGTGGAGATGCCGCAGACCATGCCCGTGGCGAAACGTTGCGTCATGACGATTTCGGACAGCGGCCGCGTCGGCACCGTCGAGGCAGCGGCGGACGCTTTCTGGTCTGGCAGTTTCAGGAAGGCAAAGATGCACAGGGCGACGAGGCAAAGCGGGATCAATGCCATGAACGAGCCGGCAAAGGTCACCGGGCTGAAGATATCCTTGGCCCAGATCGCCAGCTGCGGCCCCAGCACGGCAGAGACGATGCCGCCGGCAAGGATCCACGAGATCGCCCGCGGCTTGTAGAAACCCGGCGAGGCATCGGCAGCGGCAAAGCGGATCTTTTGGGCAAACCCGGCCGAGATGCCGATCAGCGCCAGGCTGACGGCAAACATCCAGAAATCCGAGCGAAACAAGGAGATGGCCGCCATCGCGCTGCCGAACGCGCCGACGACGGAGCCCAGCATGAAGCTCATCTTCCGGCCGATCCGCTGCGACAGAAGCGCAATGAGCACGGCACCGGCGGCGACGCCGATGTTGAAGCCGGTCAAGGGAGCGGTGGCGAGTGACTTGTCCTCGCCGAGCAGCTGGTAGCCCACCAGGCCGCCGACGGCAAAGCTCACCGGCGGCGCACCGCCGAGCACCGCCTGGGCGGCGGTGAGGATGAAAACGTTGCGTTTGGCGGAAGATAGCTGCCGCTGGGGATCTGCGGCTGCCTCGGTCTCGATCGTCATGGCGGCGTTTCCTCCCCCGCTTCACGTCACAGTGGATGCGGGCGGCGATCTTTCACCGTCCACAAGCCTCGGCTTGAGATGGGAAGCGAGGGCGTGAGACCGCCCTCAGTCCTTCTTCTTCTGGTCGCCGCGTATCTGCTTGGCGATACGGTCGAGGACGGCATTGACGAGCTTGGGCTCGTCTTCGGAGAAGAATGCCTGGGCAATCTCGACATATTCGGTGACGATCACCGCGACGGGAACGTCCTTGCGCTCGATGATTTCGAAGACGCCGGCGCGCAGGATGGCGCGCACGGTGCTGTCCATGCGCGACAATGCCCAGTCGTCCTGCAGCGCCGAGCCGATCAGCGGATCGAGCTTCGTCTGGTCGCGCACGACACCGGCAACGATCGAACGGAACCAGCCGGCATCGGCCTTCAGATAGGTCTCGCCGTCCACTTCCTGGCCGAGGCGATGGACTTCATATTCCGCCACCACCTCGAGGACGCCGGCACCGCCGATGTCCATCTGGTAAAGCGCCTGCACAGCCGCAAGGCGGGCTGCGCCGCGCTGATTGGCGGTCTTTACGGGTTGTCCGGGTTCCTGCTTGCTCATTGCTCGCCACCGAATTTCTGCCGGAGAGCGACCATGGTCAGCGCCGCGCGTGCGGCAAAACCGCCATTGTCCTTTTCCGAACGGCGCACGCGCGCCCAGGCCTGGTCGGCATTCTCGACGGTCTGGATGCCGTTGCCGATCGCCAGGGATTCGCTGACGGCAAGGTCCATCAGGGCGCGGGCCGACTCGTTGGCGACGATGTCGAAATGATAGGTCTCGCCACGGATAATCATGCCGAGAGCGATGAAACCGTCGTAAATCGTGCCGCCGTCATCGGCAGCGTCGAGCGCCATGGCGATTGCCGGCGGAATTTCGAGGGCGCCGGGAACCGTGACGATGTCATAGGTCGCACCGGCTTCGTCCAGCGCGAATTTCGCGCCTTCGAGCAGGGCGTCGGCCATGTCACCATAAAAACGGGCTTCGACGATCAGAAGATGGGGGTTTGAGCTGGACATGCGTCACCTGATTGTGCGGGGGGCGCGATGCGCCCGACATAGGCGGGTCAAACCACGGAGCATAGCGCTTTGCAAGCATTTTCGCTGCAGGACCCCGATTTCCGGCGTTGTATCGGCAGACGGAAAGCTTGCCGTCATGCTAGTTTTTCAGGACAACAAAAGGGGAATCACGCGCCTATGAGCAAGAAACCGATCGTCAACATCGCCGATCTCGACCTGAAGCACTGGGTTCGCGGGCAGCGGTACGAAAGCGCAGATGCTTCTTTCGGAAAGCAGCTGGGGTTGACCAATCTCGGCATCGGTTACAGCGAATTGCCGCCGGGAAAGATGGGGTGCCCGTTTCACAACCACTATGTCGAAGACGAGATGTTCATCGTGCTGGAAGGCACCGGCGAATATCGTTTTGGCGCCGAGCGTCACCCGATCCGGGCCGGAGATGTGCTCGGGGCACCGGCCGGCGGCCCGGAGACCGCGCATCACATCATCAATACCGGTGACGTCCCGCTCAAATATTTTTCCATCTCGACCATGGTGAAGACCGATATCGTCACCTATCCAGACTCCGGAAAATTCCTGACGAAGACCATGGGAAGCGACGGCTATCCCCGCTTCCACCATATCGGCCGGGAACAGGACGAGGTGGATTACTGGCACGGCGAAAAGATCGATTGATGCAGCGGGCAGGACACAATCGATGACGACGATTCCCATGCTGGAAACCGAACGCCTGCTGCTGCGCGGCCATCGGCTCGACGATTTCGAGGCCTACCGGGCGCTCTGGAGCGATGCCGATGTCGTTCGTTACATCACCGGCTCGCCGATGAGCCGCGAACAGGTCTGGGCGCGGCTGATGCGCATCGCCGGCATGTGGCACCACATGGGTTTCGGCTTCTTCGCCATCGAGGAAAAGGCGACCGGCCGCTTCATCGGCGAAGCCGGCTTCCATGATCTGCACCGCGAAATGACGCCGTCCATTGAGGGAACGCTGGAGACCGGCTGGGCGCTGATGCCCGACTGTCACGGCAGGGGCTATGCCACGGAATTGCTGAAAGCCCTGCTGGCGTGGGGCGAGGAGAATTTTCCGGAAAAGCGCATGACCTGCATCATCAGCCCGGAAAACACGGCTTCGATCCGGGTCGCCGGCAAGATGGGTTTTCGAGAGACGACCCGTACCGACTACCACGGAGAAACCATTTTGATGGAACGCAGCGGATCAGCCGTTTGACGAAGGTGACGTTGCCGGCTCAGCCGCGGCTGACCGGGAATTCCGCCAGCCGCGCCGCATACCGGGCCATGGTGTCGACCTCGAAATTGACGAAATCGCCGGCCTTACGCTCGCCCCAGGTGGTAACTTCCAGCGTGTGTCGGATCAAAAGCACGTCGAAATCCGTGCCATCCACGGCATTCACCGTCAGCGACGTACCATCGAGCGCCACCGAGCCCTTCGGCGCCACGAACCGCGCCAGTTGCTCCGGCGCCCGGAGGCGATAACGCGTCGCATCGCCTTCGGCCGTGACGGAAAGGATTTCCGCCTTGCCGTCGATATGGCCGGAAACGATATGGCCGCCGAGTTCGTCGCCGATCTTCAGCGAACGCTCGAGATTGATGTGGCTGCCCACCTTCCATGTGCCGACGGTGGTCAGACGCAGCGCCTCTTCCCAGGCTTCCACCTCGAACCAGCGGCCGTTGTCGCCATCCGCCGGCAGGCCGGTCACGGTGAGGCAGATGCCGGAATGGGAAATCGAGGCCCCCATGTCGATGGTGGCCGGATCGTAATGTGTCGCCACCCGCAGCTTGATGCCTTCCTTCAGCTGCGAAACGCTGTCGATCGTGCCGATATCGGTGACAATTCCGGTAAACATCAAAATTCTCTTTCGTATTCGTCGCAGCGGTCGCCGCCATAAAGGAAGGTGCGGGTGTGAACAAAACCCGTTGGCATATCGGTGGCCGACAGCGGCGATTCAATACCGGCGGCGCCGATTTCACCCGGCCCTTGGTAGAGCAGGATGCGATCGACCAGGTCCGCATCGAGGAAAGCGCGGGCGACCCGTGCTCCGCCTTCGACCATCAGCGAAGAAATGCCACGCGTGGCAAGCGCCGGCAACAGTTGGTCGATCCGTTCGGGGCTGCATTGCAACACTTCGACACCGGCGGCAACCAGCGCGTCCCGTCGCGCCTGGAAAGCCTGGTCGGGATCGTCGTCGAGCGAAGGCGGTTCACCGGCGACGGCGATCACCGGCACATGACCGGCAGTGCGGACGAGCTTGCTCGTGACCGGCAGTTCCAGCCGCCGGTCGAAGACGATCCGGAGCGGCGAGCGCTGTTCGAGGCCGGGCAGCCGGCAGGTCAGTTCCGGATCGTCGGCAATCGCCGTACCAGAACCGACGAGGATGGCATCGGCTTCCGCCCTCAAGGCGTGAACCTGCGCCCGCGAAATCGGCCCGGTGATCGCCACCTGGCCCGAGCCGAGGTGACCGATCTTGCCATCGGCAGAAACAGCAAGCTTGAGAATCACATAGGGCCGCTTCTTCGTCTGACGTGTCAGATAAGCGGCAAGCGCCGACCGGCTTTCGGCCTCCAGCACACCGGCATCGACGACAATGCCTGCGGCTCGCAACATCTCGACGCCGCGGCCGGAGACACGTTCATCCGGATCGGTGACGGCAATGACGACACGGGCGACGCCGGAGGCGATCAGCGCCTCGGCGCAGGGCGGCGTCTTGCCGTGGTGCGAACAGGGTTCGAGCGTGACATAGGCCGTTGCTCCCCTCGCCTGTTCCCCGGCTTCGGCAAGCGCCTGCGGTTCTGCGTGCGGGCGACCGCCGATAGCGGTCACGCCACGACCAACGATCACGCCGTCCTTGACGACAAGGCAGCCGACGGAGGGATTGGTGGAGGTCTTGCCGGTGTTCCAGCGCGACAGGCGGATGGCTGCCGCCATGAACCGCCGGTCGTCCGCCTCGTCCACCATGAGCTTACGCGTCCGAGCCGGAATCGCGGCCAATCTTGGCGTTGATCTCGTTGATCACCTTCTCAAAATCCTCGGCATGCGAAAAATCGCGGTAGACCGAGGCGTAACGCACGAAGGCAACGTCATCGAGGCTCTTCAGCGCTTCCAGCACCTGCAGGCCGATTTCTTCGGAGGTGATGTCCGTTTCGCCGGAGCTTTCCAGCCGCCGGGCGATGCCGGAGACGGCCCGTTCGATACGGTCGGCATCGACAGGCCGCTTGCGCAGCGCGATCTGGAAAGACCGCACCAGTTTGTTGCGATCGAACGGCTGCTTGCGGCCGGTCTTCTTGACCACCGTCAGCTCGCGCAGCTGCACCCGTTCGAAGGTGGTGAACCGCCCGCCGCAATCCGGACAGATGCGCCGGCGGCGGATGGACGTTCCATCCTCCGCCGGGCGGCTATCCTTGACCTGGGTATCTTCCGAACCGCAGTAGGGGCAACGCATGGGATCAGCCCATATAGCCGTACATCGGGAAACGGTCGGTCAGCTTGACGACCTTTTCACGTACGCCAGCTTCAACGGCCGCATTGCCCTCGTCGGAATTGGCGACCTTCAGGCCATCGAGCACTTCGATGATCAGGTTGCCGATTTCCTTGAACTCGGCTTCCTTGAAACCGCGCGTCGTGCCGGCCGGCGTGCCGAGACGGACACCGGAGGTGACGAAGGGCTTTTCCGGATCGAAGGGAATGCCGTTCTTGTTGCAGGTGATGTAGGCGCGGCCAAGTGCTGCCTCGGCGCGCTTGCCGGTAGCGTTCTTCTTGCGCAGGTCGACCAGCATCAGGTGGTTGTCGGTGCCGCCCGAAACGACATCGACGCCGCCGGCGACCAGCGTTTCGGAGAGCGCCTTGGCGTTCTTGACGATCTGCGCAGCATAATCCTTGAAGGACGGCTGCAGCGCTTCACCGAGCGCGACCGCCTTGGCAGCGATGACGTGCATCAGCGGGCCGCCCTGCAGGCCGGGGAAGACGGCGGAATTGAACTTCTTCGCCAGATCCTCGTCGTTGGTGAGGATCATGCCGCCGCGCGGGCCACGCAGCGACTTGTGGGTCGTGGTCGTTGCGACGTGGCAATGCGGGAACGGCGACGGATGCTGGTCACCGGCGACAAGACCGGCAATGTGGGCCATGTCGACCATCAGGTAGGCGCCGACGCTGTCGGCGATCTCGCGGAACCGCTTCCAGTCCCAGATACGCGAATAGGCGGTGCCGCCGGCGATGATCAGCTTCGGCTTGTGTTCTTCCGCCTTGCGGGCAACTTCGTCCATGTCGAGCAGATTGTCGCCTTCGCGTACGCCGTAGGAAACGACGTTGAACCACTTGCCGGACATGTTGACCGGCGAACCATGCGTCAGGTGACCGCCCGAGTTCAGGTCGAGGCCCATGAAGGTATCGCCCGGCTGAAGCAGCGCCAGGAATACGGCCTGGTTCATCTGCGAACCGGAATTCGGCTGGACGTTGGCGAAGTTGACGCCGAACAGCTTCTTGGCACGCTCGATGGCAAGTTCTTCGGCGATATCGACGAACTGGCAACCGCCGTAATAACGCTTGCCCGGATAACCCTCGGCATACTTGTTCGTCATGATCGAACCCTGCGCTTCGAGCACGGCGCGCGACACGATGTTTTCCGAGGCGATAAGCTCGATCTCGTGGCGCTGGCGGCCGAGTTCCTTCTCGATCGCACCGAAAATATCCGGATCGGATTCGGCAAGCGGACGGGTGAAGAAGGCTTCGGTGTTCGTCATTTTCGGATGGCTCCCTGAACTGGAATGGCGCGCTTGGGTCTTAGCGGGATGCCGCACCGAGAGCAATACGACTAGCGACATTTGCTGCGCAAACTACGGTGAAGAGCATAGAAACGCAAAAGGCCGGGCGGAAAACCGGCCCGGCCTCAGGTTTATTCAGAAAGCGCTGCTTATTGCGGCAGTACGTCTTCATCCGGCGAGAAGGAACCGGCCGGCTGCTCCATGCCGGCAGTGGTCTGCAGCGCCAGTTCCTCGGCACCGTCCATGCCGTAGATGTCGTCGCGGAACTGCACGACACGGTCGCTCGCCGACCAGGCCGAAATATAGACGAAATAGACCGGCAGTTCTTCGGCCAGCTTGATCGGCGTGTTGACGCGGGCGTTGATCACCTTCTCGATCTGCTGGCGCGGCCAGCCGGGCGTCTCCTGCAGGATCCAGCTGATCAGGTCGCGAACGTTCTGCACGCGGACGCAGCCGGAGGATTCGAAACGCATCAGCTTGTTGAACAGGCCCTGCTGCGGCGTATCGTGCATATATTCGTTGTTGGGATTGTGGAAATTGATCTTGGTCGACGCCATGGCGTTGATCTTGCCCGGATCCTGGCGGAACATCAGGTTCGGCGCCTTGGCGGCGTTCCAGTCGACGCTTTCCGGCGCCACTTCGGTGCCTTGCCCGTCGAACAGGCGGATGTTGTTGCGTGTCAGATAGGTCGGATCCTTGCGCATCAGCGGCACGATGTCCTTTTCGACGATCGAGCGCGGCGCGGTCCAGTACGGGTTGAGGATGACCTCGTAGATCTTCGAATTGAGGATGTGTGTCGGGCGGCTGGCGCGGCCGACAACGGCGGTGTGGCGAAGCGCCACGCGGCTATCCTGAACGGCTTCGATATAAGCGGCCGGAATATTGACCATCACGTAGCGGCGGCCGAGGTCGCCCGACATGGTCTGAAGACGGATCAGGTTGGTATTGAGCTGTGCCAGGCGTGTCGTCGCCGGCACGTTGAGAGCCTTCAGCGTGTATTCACCGATGACACCGTCTGCCGGCAGGCCGTGGCGCGCCTGGAAACGCTTCACTGCACCATCGACGTAGGAATCGAACGCATTCGAAACGCCGGCCGTACGCGACAGGTCCCCGGAAACCATCAGGCGCTGGCGCAACGACTGGACGCCGGCATCCGAAACGCCGAGTTGGAGCTTTGCGCCGCCGGCATTGACCTGCGGCCAGCCGCCATTGGAAACAATCGCCTGATAGTCGTAGATCGCCTGCTGGGCATTCGGCACGGCGCCGGTGCCGAGGATCGGGTTGTTGGAGACGATGGCCGTTGCCGAGCGCGATGCCTTGGCATCGAACTGGTCGTCCCAGTTGCCGCGCCGCGGCGCATTGATCAGATCATCGACAGCCGACTGCGCGAACACCGGGGCCGCAAGCGCCGCGGCGCCAGCCGTTGCCGCCGAACGGAGAAAAGCCCGGCGTGAAAAAGCTGCAAGTTCGGTTTTTTTCGACATCATCCCTACCATCGTCCTCGCAAAGGCAATAATATTCATGCCTTATCATTGCTATGGTTAACAAACGGCCACCGGCTCGCCGCCGCTACAGATCGACCGTTTCCATGTGGTGATTCCCGGCGCATAGATGGCGCCGTATTCCATTGAAGCGGCTCACATATCAATATGGCCAATTCGTGTCACCGGGGCTTTCATCACGCCGGCGTGTCCGCAGACACGGTAAAACCGGAGGCGTTTCCGCCCCCGGTTTTCGGTATAACTCAGGTCGTTCCGACTTAGAGGCGATACATGATCGTATCGTTCCAGAAGCGGTCCAGCCGCTGCAGCAGCTTGTTCATCTGGGTGAATTCGTCGTTGCCGATGCCGCCGACCTTCTGGATCGAGCCGATGTGGCGATCGTAGAGCTTGGCGACGGTTTCGGCGATCTCCTGGCCGGCATCCGTCAGGCTGATGCGGACCGAACGACGGTCGATGCGCGAGCGCTGATGGTTGATGAAGCCGAGATCAACGAGTTTTTTCACATTATAGGATACGTTGGAGCCGAGGTAATAACCACGGGAGCGCAGTTCGCCGGCCGTGAGCTCGGAATTGCCGATGTTGAAGAGGAGAAGCGCCTGAACGGCATTGACGTCGTCGCGTCCCTGACGGTCGAATTCGTCCTTGATGACATCGAGAAGACGGCGGTGCAGGCGTTCGACGAGATGCAGCGATTCCATGTAGAGGGAACGGATTGCATCTTCCTGCGGATCGGCAACGGGCGCCGCGACTTGCGGTTTCATTTTGGTATTCATTGGACTGCCTCACTGTTTTGTTTGGCGGTGTTTGTTTTTCCCGCCTTGAGAGACACCCTATCGAATACGCCTAAAATTCTACTTAAAACGCAGCCTTAACAGGGCCTTACTATTTCACGACCCTGTCTCAGGGTAAATCAACTCCTACCAGGCGCTGTTCCTCCTGCCGCCGCTGCAGCCAAAGCGCGATGCGGAAGGTCGCATAAAGGAAGATGACGATGCAGTGCAGGATCGGCACGATGATGTTGCGGCCGAAGGTCTCCGGCCAGACCAGAAACATCAGCAACTGGCTGCCGGCTGCCGCCATCCAGATAACCGGCCCCCAGGACACCGTCAGCCAGAGACCGAGAGCGGCGACCGGGAAGATCACCGCCAGCGCCGCCGCCGCGACCTTCCAGGGAAGATTGAGAAGATCGAAACGCCCCTGCCCGCCCAGCGAATAGCCGACCAGCATCGCCCAGTACTGCAGACCGAACCAGAAGCAGGAGAGCGCGATCAGCCGGAGGAAGATCACGAAAAGCAGCTGTGTCAGCGTGCGGCGCGGCACGGTCTGGGAATCACGGGTCATGGCGCGCAGCATACGTCGCCGCGGCCATTTGTCACCAGCGGGATGTTGGGTTGCGCGGCGATCGCCTGTATACAACGGACAAGGTGCGTTGTACGCGGGCGCACCGGTTGGAAATGGAGATGAGGACGATCATGCAAGACAAGACCCATCTGGTCGACGAGATTACCGGCCATCGGCGCATGCGCCGCAACCGCAAGGCGGACTGGACGCGGCGGATGGTGCAGGAAAACCGACTGACGGTGGACGATCTCATCTGGCCGATCTTCCTTGTTCCCGGCAGCGGCATCGTCGATCCGATCCCGGCCATGCCGGGCGTCAACCGCATGAGCATCGACAAAGCCGTCGAGGCCGTGAAGGAAGCCGCCGATCTCGGCATTCCGGCCATTGCCACCTTCCCGAACATCGAGATGAACCTGCGCGACGAGACCGGTTCGCACAGCCTGGTTGCCGATAACCTGATCAACCAGGCGACGGCGGCGATCAAGAAGGCGGTTCCCAACATCGGCGTCATTACTGATGCGGCGCTCGATCCCTTCACCAGCCACGGCCACGACGGCATCCTGCGCGGCGGCGAGATCGTCAACGACGAAACGGTCGATCAGGTGGTGCGTGTTGCCATCATGCAGGCCGATGCCGGCGCCGACATCATCTCGCCGTCCGAGATGATGGATGGGCGCATCGGCGCGATCCGGCGCGGGCTGGATGCAGCCGGGCACCAGAATGTCGGCATCATGTCTTATGCCACGAAATTCTCCTCCGGCTTCTACGGCCCCTACCGCGAAGCGATCTGTACCGGCGGGCTGCTGAAGGGCGACAAGAACAGCTACTACATCAGCCCCGCCAACGGCACGGAAGCCATGCGCGATGCGGCCCTCGACGTGGAAGAAGGCGCCGACATGCTGATGGTCAAGCCGGGCCTCGCCTATCTCGACATCTGTTGGCGGCTCAAGGAGGCATACGGGTTACCAACCTACGCCTATCAGGTCTCCGGCGAATACACCCAGATCAAGGCGGCGGCCATGAACGGCTGGATCGACGGCGAGCGGGTGATGATGGAAACGCTGCTCTGTTTCAAGCGCGCCGGCTGCGACGGCATTCTCAGCTACTTCGCCGTCGAGGCGGCGAAAATATTGGCCAGGCGCGCCTGACACCGAATGAGCAGACATTGTTTTCGATGAACCACACCCCACATAGGGTGAAGGACCAACGGAGCACGACGATGAGCATCAACCCCAACCCGCTTTCCGCAGCACCGGACGACTGGCGCGCCTATAGCGGCGTGCTGTCCCGTCGTGTGGTTGCCTTTGTCATCGACTATGCGCTGGTCTTGCTGTTGTGCATTCCGGCGGCAGTGCTGGTGTTCTTCATCGGCGTCTTTACCCTCGGCCTCGGCTTCTATCTGTATCCGCTGCTGTTCTTCATCGTTGCCGGCCTGTATTTCGGCCTGACTGTGGGCGGACGGGCGCAGGCATCGCCCGGCATGCGTGCCGTCGGCCTTGCCATGGTCAGGCTCGACGGCCAGCCGATCGATTTCCTGACGGCGATCATCCATATCGTGCTGTTCTGGATTCTCAATTCGGTGCTGACGCCGCTGATCCTGCTTGCCGGCCTGTTCATCGAACGCAGCCGCCTGGTCCACGACCTGCTCTTGGGCACGGCTGTCATCCGCACGGGTTACTGAAAAAGGACGTGGCCTTTATCCGAGCCGCAAGATAGGCGGGTGATTCGTCATACGAAACGATGCATCACCTGCCGAAAATATCGTTCCACACCCGAAATTCGGTCCGTTCTCAAGGGGATAGGCCAAAAATATGAGGGCAAGGCGCAGTTTTTCCGTCCCGATATGGCCATCGTGACGGCGTAAGGTTGACGTTTTTTAATCTTACGCCATGGTAGGATCGCCATCGACGTGAAAAGGGATTGAACTCCGCCGCAATGAATACACAGGCCGCACCTTCACCGCAGTTCTATCTGACGGCTCCTGCTGCCTGTCCTTATTTGCCAAACGAGATGGAACGCAAGGTGTTCACCCATCTCGTCGGGTCGCGGGCGCCGGAGATGAACGACCTGCTCACCCAGGGCGGTTTCCGCCGGTCTCAGAACATCGCCTATCGTCCCGCCTGCGAAGCCTGCCGCTCCTGCATTTCCGTGCGCATCATCGCCGGCGAATTCGAACCGACGCGCTCGATGCGGCGGGTGATGGCCGCCAACGAAGACATCATCTCGACGGAATATCCGGCTCAGCCATCGACCGAGCAATATTCGCTCTTCCGCCATTATCTCGACCATCGCCATCAGCGCGGTGGCATGTCCGACATGTCGGCGCTCGATTATGCGATCATGGTCGAGGATACCCACGTCAATACCCGGATCATCGAGTACCGCATTCGCGAGGAAGGCGCTGGCCTGCGCCGCAATCCGCGCGGGGAGCTGATCGCCGCGGCCCTCACCGACATGATGAGCGACGGGCTTTCCATGGTCTATTCCTATTTCAATCCCGACCTTGAGAAGCGGTCGCTGGGCACCTTGATGATCCTCGACCATATCCGCCGGACAAAGCAGCTCGGCCTGCCGCATGTCTATCTCGGCTACTGGGTGCGCGGTTCGCGGAAGATGGACTACAAGACCCGCTTCCTGCCGCAGGAACACCTGATGGCCCGCGGCTGGGAACGTTTTACGCCGGCCGACGGCGACGTCCAGAACGATTGATCATGCCCTTCCCGAAAATGTCGAGCCACACCAAAGGCCTTGTTCTGACCACCATCGGCGGGCTGGCCCTGTCGCTCGACGTGCCGCTGGTACGGCTCGGCAACGGCGACGTCTGGTCGGTGATCACGCTTCGCAGCCTGACGACGGTTGCCGCGACCTTTGTCCTGTGGTTCCTGGTGCGTCACTTCACGACGGCCCGCCCGGCGCTCGTTCCCGGCCGGGCCGCGGCCTTTGCCGCCCTGCTCTATGGCCTGTCGTCGATCGCCTTCCTCGGCGCGGTGTTCAACACCACCACTGCCAACGTCGTGTTCATCGTCGCCTTTACCCCTATGTTCGCCGCCTTGCTCTCCTGGCTTTTCCTGCGCGAGCAACCCAGTATTTCGACGCTGGTGACGATGGCGATCATGATCGTCGGTGTCGGCTTCATCGTCGAAGGCGGGCTTTCCGCCGGCCACTGGCTCGGCGACCTGCTCTCGGCGCTAACCGCGCTGCTGATCGGCGGCGCCATCACCATCGGCCGGGCGACGCAGCGGGACATGGGTTTCGTGCCGCTGATCGCCACCGTCATTCCCGCCGCCTTCGGGCTGCTGATGGTTCTGCCGGGCGGTGACTATCATGTCGCCAACCCCTTCTGGGTCATGCTCGACGGTGGTATCATGCTGCCGCTCGCCTTCTGGTGCCTGGCGACGGGGCCGCGCTACCTGTCGGCTTCGGAAGTCGGCATGTTCTACCTGCTGGAAACGATCCTTGCCCCCATCTGGGTGTGGATGATCTTTTCCGAAGTGCCCGCGCTGCAAAGCCTCGCCGGCGGCGGCATCCTCATCGGTGCGCTGATCGGCTATTCGCTGTGGCAGATGCGCAGCCGCTCGCGCATCCTGGCGACCTCCCATCCTCACTGAACGGCAAGATTGCCGACGGCGCGGATCAATGTTATAACCCTGTTATAACTTGAAGGAATTCGCGATGAACGTCACCATCCGCAAGATCGGCAATTCCGAAGGCGTGATCATTCCAAAAGAAATCCTCGACCGGCTGGGCTTGAAGGCGGGGGATACGCTGGATCTCACGGCGGAGAACGGTGGCCTCCACCTGCGGCCCGTCGAAGAGGACTTCAATCGCCAACTCCAGGCGGCGGAATATTTTATGGAAAAATACAAGGTCGCTCTCAAGAAGCTGGCGGAATGAATGACACCGATCTTTCTTAGTCGCGTCGTCGTCGAACGATTGCACCAGATGCAGATCGAACGTTTCGGCGGCGCCTTTGGCCTGCGTGATGAGGGGATACTGGAATCGGCGCTTGCGCGGCCGATCAACAAGGCCGCCTATGGCTGCGACGATATCATCGAACTCGCAGCAGCCTATCTTTATGGCCTGGCCAAGAACCATGCCTTCATCGATGGCAACAAACGTATTGCCATCGTGGCCGCCGCTGTCTTTCTCATGGAAAACGGCTTTGAGATCGAAACGACAGAGGCAAATCTCTATACCTTCGTTCTCGCCGTAGCCGCCGGGGATATCGACGAGGAAGGAGCCGCACGGTTCCTAAGGGATGTCTCCGTTCCCTACTCACCGCAATAGGCGGGCCTCGTTTCCCGAAGCCTACCCCAAAAACTTCCCGCTACGCGGAAAACCCTTCGGCACGGTGCGCCCGGCGGAAGCACGTTCGGCGAGCCATTCGGCCAGTTCGTCCTTGTTCTTCGTGAACGTCCGGCCGGCGCTGTCTTCCCAAGTCAGGCCCTCGGCGATGGAGAAGCAGCGGATGTCGGAAATACCGCCGTCCTTGTAACGCTGCAGGCGTACGCCCTTGCCGCGCACCATCTCCGGAAGCTGCACGAGTGGGAACACCAGCATCTTGCGGTTTTCGCCGACGACGGCGACGTGATCGCCCGAAACGGTCACGACCAATTTCGCCTCGTCGGGCATGCTGACATTCATGATCTGCTTGCCCTTGCGGGTATTGGCGATCATCTCGCTCTCGGCGACGATGAAGCCGTTACCCGAGGTGGAGGCGAGGATCAGCTTGCGGTTCGGATCGTGGACGAAGGCCGTCAGCACGTCCTGGTCGTTTTCCATGTCGACCATGATACGCAACGGCTCGCCATGGCCACGCCCGCCCGGCAGCTTGTCGGCGCCGAGCGTATAGGCCTTGCCACCGGTGGTGACGAGCAGGATCTTGTCGGTGGTCTGCGCCGGGAACGCCACCTTCAGCGCATCGCCTTCCTTGAAGGTCAGGGCGGACGTATCGGAAATGTGTCCCTTCAGCGCCCGGATCCAGCCCTTTTCCGAAACGACGACGGTCACCGGCTCCTTCTCGATCATCGCCTGCTGGATCGCCTCGACATCGGCGTCCGGCGCGTCGGCGAACTGTGTGCGTCGGCGGCCGAGTTCGGTCGCCTTGGCATACTTCTTCTTGACCTCGCCAATTTCCCAAGCGACCGTCTGCCACTGCTTGTCGTCGGAGGAAAGCAGCGCCTCGATCTCGGCCTTTTCCTTGGTCAGGTTGTCGAATTCGGTGCGGATCTCGAATTCTTCCAGCTTGCGCAAGGAGCGCAGCCGCATGTTGAGGATCGCCTCGACCTGGTTGTCGGTGAGATTGAAGCGGGCAACCATCACCGGCTTCGGCTCATCCTCCTCGCGGATGATGCGGATCACCTCGTCGATATTGAGGTAGGCGATCAGGAAGCCGCCCAGAATCTCCAAACGCCGGTCGATGGCGGCCAGCCGGAAACGCGAACGGCGGACGAGCACCTCCTTGCGGTGCTGCAGCCATTCTGTCAGCACCTCGCCCAAGCCCATCACCTTGGGCACACGACCGAGGGAGAGCACGTTCATGTTGAGCGGCAGGCGGCTCTCCAGTTCCGTCAGACGGAACAGCGATTCCATCAGCAGCGTCGCATCGACCGTCCGGTTCTTCGGCACCAGCACGACGCGGATGTCTTCAGCGGATTCGTCGCGCACATCCTCCAGCAGCGGCAGCTTGCGGGCGATCAGCAGTTCGGCGATCTTTTCGATCAGCCGCGACTTCTGCACCTGGAACGGGATTTCGGTGACGACGATCTGGTAACCGCCGCGGCCAAGATCCTCGGTCTGCCACTTGGCGCGCACGCGAAAACCGCCGCGGCCGGTCTTGTAGGCCTCGACGATGCTGGCATGGCTGTCGATGATGATACCGCCGGTCGGCAGGTCCGGGCCGGGAATGAATTCCACCAGCTTCTCGACGCTGGCATCCGGATGCTTGATCAGGTGCAGCGCCGCATCGCAAAGCTCATGGGCATTGTGCGGCGGGATGGACGTCGCCATGCCGACGGCGATGCCGGAGGCGCCGTTTGCCAAAAGGTTCGGAAAGGCACCGGGCAGAACCACCGGTTCGGAATTCGACTCGTCGTAGGTGTCGCGGAAATCCACCGCATCCTGATCGATGCCTTCGAGCAGAAGTTCGGCGACCGCCGTCATCTTCGATTCGGTGTAACGCATCGCGGCCGGGCTATCGCCGTCGATGTTGCCGAAATTGCCCTGGCCGTTGACCAGCGGATAGCGCAGCGAGAAATCCTGCGCCAGACGCGCCAGCGCATCGTAGATCGCCTGGTCGCCGTGCGGATGGTAGTTACCCATCACTTCGCCGACGATCTTGGCGCATTTGCGGAAAGCGGAGTTCGGCCTGAGCCCCATTTCGCTCATGGCGTAGACGATGCGGCGATGTACCGGCTTCAACCCGTCGCGGACATCCGGCAGGGCGCGATGCATGATGGTCGACAGCGCGTAGGCGAGATAACGCTCCTCGAGCGCCGCCTTCAAGTCGACCGGTACGATGTTGTCGTCGCCATCCGATGGTGGCAAAATATCCTTACCCATGTGACTTGACTAGACGACAAGCCGATTCCCGGCAAGGAATCCAGGGCATCCGCCTGTGGATAGTGCACTGCACAGGCGTCATCGGTGCGTAAAATCCACAAGTTAAAGCAGCTTTTAACCGATGGTTACGTAGGAAACATCGCCACGAAACAGTTTTGTGGCATCTCCCTTTTCGCCGCCACAATGTGCCTTACATTGTGCCCCGTCGCTTTTACCAAAAACAGTTCGGCGCATCGTCTGGTGCTCGAATATCCGCTGAATATAACAACGACCACAAACGTTTATAGACCTGACTGGCTGGCTTCTCGGTCAAATTTCACAAAGAAGGACACGTTATGAAACACCTCCGCACTATTCGCTACGCCTTGACCGCCGCGACCTTCCTGACGCTGAGCGGTTCCGCCTTCGCCCTCGATGGCAACGACCTCGTTGCAAAGCTCAATGCGGCCTTCCAGGGCACCACGCTGCACCCGACCTCGATCAATGTCGATGGCTCGAATGTTACCCTGACGGGTGTCAAGGTTCGTATCCCGAGCCCCGAAGCTGCCGGCGAAGGCGCACCGATCGGCAATATCGTCCTGACCGGCGTCGAAGAAAATGGTGGCGGCTACACGATCGAGAAGGCCGCGTTCGACAACATCAACCTTACCAATGAAGGCGTGACCGTCACCGCTTCCGACATTTCGCTCAGCAACATCACGGTTCCGGCCGATGCCACCAAGGGCACGCTCGACTCGATGATGATGTATGAGGAAGGCCATGTCGGTCCGGTCAGCGTCACCAAGGCCGGCGCCGAACTGTTCTCGCTCGCCAGCACCGATTTCTCCCTGTCGAAGCGCGATGGCGACGCCGGTTTCGACTTCGAAGCAACCGCTGCCGGCCTGAAGGGCGACCTGACCAAGGTCGAAGACCCGCAGGCGAAGGACACGCTGCAGAAGATCGGCCTGACGACGCTGGAAGGCGAAATCAACATGGCCGGCGGCTGGGACGTCAAGACCGGCACGCTCGACGTCACCAATTACAGCTTCGATTTCAAGGACATCGGCAACCTGTCGCTGGCCTTCAGCATCTCCGGCTACACGCTCGAACTCATCAAGTCGATGCAGGACCAGATGAAGGCGATGGAAACCAATCCGAACAAGGAAGAGGCCCAGGCAGCAGCCGGTATGGCGATGATGGGCCTGATGCAGCAGCTCAGCTTCAACAGCGCGTCGGTTTCCTTCGAGGATGCGTCGATCACCAAGCGCCTGCTGGACTATGCCGGCTCGCAGCAGGGTGTCACAGGTGAGCAGATGGCTCAGTCGCTGAAGGCCATGGTTCCGATCATGATCGGCCAGCTGAACATTCCGGAACTGCAGAACTCGGTTACCGAGGCCGTCAACACCTATCTCGACGATCCGAAGAGCCTGACGGTCGCAGCAGCCCCTGAAAAGGCGGTTCCGTTCCCGCAGATCCTCGGCGCCGCCATGGGTGCTCCGAACAGCATCCCGGCCCTGCTTGGCGTGACGGTTTCGGCCAACGACGAAATGTAAGCCTCGCAGAGGCGCATGAACAGCGAGCCCGGCCAAAACCGGGCTCGTTCTGTTTCAGGGGTTCTTACCACTGTCGAGACAAAAGACCCGCACAGGTTTTCCCATGCGGGTCTTTTTTGTTTGGAGCATTTCCGGACGCGAAACCGCTGCGCTCTTTTGCTGGAATTGCTCTACCTGCGTTTATTCCAAAACCTGAATGACCATGCGCGTCTGCGGATTGACGATCACCCGCCTTTCGTTGACGACGCTGTAGGCATAATCGCCGTAACCATCGACCGCGTGGATTTCCACGGTGTCGGGAAGCGGCGAGCCGACCACGACGTCGCCTTCATAGACGACAGATGGCACCTGCTGCTCCATAACGTAGGTGCGGACCTCTCCCGGAAGCACGACGGTGGAATTTGTGACCGTCGGATCGGGTTGCTGGACGATGATGGTGTCCTGGGCGAAAGCCGCTCCGGAAACCATCACCATTGCCGCCGATGCGGCCAGAAAAGTCTTGCGCATGTCCATCTCCTGTTGATGCGTCCCACCCACTAACCGCAGAACGCACCGATTGTTCCCACAGGATCCGGCCACACTTTCCTATTCGGCCGGCAACGGCGTCACCTCCTGCCCCGCCTTCTTGCGATTGCCACCCGTCGACCAGTCGATGTTGCGGGTCGAATACATGGTGGCCGCGATGGTGACGAAGGAGATCAGCGCACCGGCGAGCAGCGCATATTCGTCCTCGCGCAGGATCAGGTACATCACCGCATAGGCGAGCGTCAGAACCAGTCCCAGCAGGATGCCGCTCTTCCAGCTTTCCAGCACCACCGCGACATACGAAGCAATCAGCAGGATCGTCGCCACCGATGCCACCAGATAGGCGATTTCGAAGCCGGTATGTTCCGCAAGCGCCAGCAGCATGATGTAGAAAATGATCAACGCCAGGCCGGTGAGCACATACTGGATCCAATGGACCATGCGGTCGCTCTTCAGCTCGATGATGAACACCGCCAGGAAAACCACGGAGATGAAGGCGATCGCATATTTCAGCGTGCGGCTGACCACCTGGTAGAATTTTACCGGCTCGACCAGATTGACCGTCATCAGGCTATCGCTGAGCGGCAGGTCGGAGCCGAGCACCACCCGGTCGACACCGCGGGCGAGATAGGGGATCGTCCATTTCGCATCGAAACCGGTCTCGGCGATGGTCTTTTCTTCCGGCAGGAAACGTCCCTCGAAGCCGGGGTGGGGCCAGTTGGCGCGGGCCGTCAGCACCGTCGTCTGTCCGGCCGGCGCCACCGCGAAGCTGCTCGATCCGTTAAGCGACAGATCGATGGCGAAATCAAAGCCGCTCGTCAGCTTGTCGGCCGGCGGGATGAAATGAATGCCGGAATCCGGACGGCTGCCGTAGACATAGGCGCCGCTGGTCGCTGTGATCGACTTCATGCCCGGCTGGAAGGATGCCTTCTCGCCACCATCGATGCTGATGGCCGCGTCGGAGCGGATGCCGGAGATATCGCCGATATTCATCACCAGCATGGCACGCTGCATGTCGGGCTGGCCGCCGAGGCCAGCGACGTCTTCCTTAAGCGAGGCGGGAAAACTGCCCGACAGGGTGATCTTGGAATTGTAGACGGGCAGCTTGTAGATCGACAGGCGACGCTCTTCCGTCGTCAGCCCGGCATCTATGTTGAGCTTTTCCGGCATGATCAGCGCCCAGTTGGTGACGCTCTGCCAAACGGTCTTGCCGTCCACGACACTCTGCTGGTTGACGTAGAAAGGAACGGCCAGATAGGGACCGTTGATGGTCTGCGGGCCGCCCCACCCCTGGGCGATGCGGGCGGAGATTTCCGCGGCGCGGCTGGCACGCTCTTCGGTCAGCCCCCAGACCAGCAGCGCCGGCACCAAAAGGGCAAGCGAAATGAAGCCGATCATGAAGAATTTCAGGCCCGGCGAGCGCGACATCGCGGTCAGGGATGGGCGCGGCCCGGCGGCCGGTTGCGGCGCCTCATCCGGCGTATCGGATGCGGAATGCATGTCGTCAGTCACGATAACCCCCTTTGAAAACTCTTGAACCCTGCATCTGCAGGCGTCTCAGGTTCCGCGTGCATTGCGGCTTTCTGAAAACTGGACGTTGTCCGGCAGCAGGTTCTTTTCCGGCAAATTGACGGCCGGAGATGGGGAGTTATTCAGGGAGGCGTGGCGCAACCCGGTGGACGCGGGTTGCGCCTGAGAAATCAGGCGACCTTTCGAGCCGCGAGCCGATCGCCCTCGTGGGATGCAGGGCGACCGGATGTGGCGGCCGCCAGGCGGAATTGCGACACCAGCTCGCGCAACCGGTCGGCCTCGTCGGCGAGGACTGAACTCGATACGTTGTTTTCCTGGACAAGGCCGGCGTTCTGCTGCGTGCCTTGGTCGAGAATGTTGATGGCGGCGTTGATCTGGGCCAGACCGGTGGCCTGCTCTCGGGTGGCGACGGCAATGGCATCCATGTGGCTGTCCATGACGTGGACGAAGTCGCCGATCTCGCGCAGCGCGGTGCTGGTGTCGCGCACATGGCGAGCGCCCTCCTCCACGCCGGCGTTGGAGCGCTCGATGAGTTGCTTGATCTCCTGCGCAGCGGTGGCCGAACGCTGCGCCAGCGCGCGGACTTCGTGCGCGACGACGGCAAAACCGCGACCGGCTTCGCCTGCCCGTGCCGCCTCAATACCGGCGTTGAGCGCCAGAAGATTGGTCTGGAAAGCGATCTCGTCGATCACACCGATGATGCTGGTGATGGTGCCGGCGCTTTCCTCGATACGTCCCATGGCATTGATTGCCTCTTCGACCAGTGTGCTGGTCTTGGTGGCGCTGGTACGGGCACGGCTGGCGACATCGCGTGCCTCCTGGGCACGTCGGGATGCCTGGGTGACGTTCGCCGTCATCTCGTCCAGTGCCGCAGCGGTTTCCTCGAGCGAAGCCGCCTGCTGTTCGGTGCGCTGCGCCAGATCGCCGGCACCGCCGCTGATCTTGCGGCTGGTGCCATCGATGGATGCGGTGGAGTTGGCGATATCGCCCATGACCGTGCCAAGCTGGCGCAGCGTCTGGTTCAGGTCGTGGCGCAGGCTCTCGAAATCCGGCGCGAAAGGCTCGGCGATCGCGAAGGAAAGGTCGCCGCCGGCAAGGCGGTTGAGGGCATTGGCCAAGGCGGCTGTTGCATGAGACAGCCGGTCGCGCGCAGCCGCCTCCGCCTCTTCCTGCATGCGCAGCCGGTCGGCCTCCGCAGCCAGGCGCGCTTCGCGTGCTTCGTCTTCCAGGGCATGTTTGGCGATGGCCGCCTGGCGGAAGATATCCAGGGCCTTCGCCATTTCGCCGATTTCATTCTTCCGGCCGAGTCCGGGAATCTTCAAAGCCGTTTCGCCGGTTGCAAGGCGATGCATCGCGCTGCTCATCGACACGACCGGACCGGCAATCGACCGTCCGATGACAAAAACACTCGTCAACAGGATGACGACGGTCGCGGCCAGCAAGCCGCTGACGATGATCAGGTTGCGTTGTGCGACGTGCTGGTTTTCACGCAGATTGGCATCCTTCGCTTCGGCATAGGCGCTCAATACCTCACCGATGACGGGCGTGATGGCGGCATAAGCATCGGAGACAGAAGTGCGTGCCGCCGCCTCCTCCAGGGTCGATGCCGAGTACAGCCGGAACGCGCTGCCGTAAACGTCCAGCGCTTCCATGACCCGCTGGCGCTGCGCGCCGGGACGGAAGAGCTTTTTCGCCAGCACGGTGAAATTCTGGACTTCGGCGGCATGCTTTTCGATGTAGGCGGCATCACGGCGGAGGATGAAATCCTTTTCGTGCCGGCGCAGCATCAGCATGCTTGCCCGCATTTCGCTGTCATCGACCGACTGCAGCTGCTTTTCGATGGAATGCACGGCGCTCCGCATCGCCCCTTCGAGACCGGATGACGGGGTGAGGCCAAGCGCGCGGTTGGCCTTCACCAAGGTCTCGAACGCCTGCGTGTAATGACCGAGCGCCGCCTGGACCGCCGAGATCAGGCCGCCGACCTGCGGGTCAGCACCGGCCTTCAGCTCGTCGAGCAGACGCTGTGCCTCGGCGCGGGCCTGTTCGAACTGGCCGACATCCTCCTCTTTCTTGTTGAGCAGGAAATCCTGTTCCCAGAGCAGGCTGTCTCGAATGGCAGCATTCACACGGCCGACATTGGCCTCGCTGCTTGCCAGGGCTTCCGCTGCGGCGCGGTACTGCGCCTCCACCTGCCGCTGGCCAAGAAAGATCGCCGCGATCATGGCAAGGCCGGCAAGAGCGACGAGCCCAAGCAACATGACACGATGGGCAATTTTGAGGTTGGCGAGAAAAAACGACATGCGGACACCTACTGATAAATCTTCACCTTCAAGAATCGCGTGAAAGATTTAAGCAAAGCTCAATCGGGCATGAAGTTTGCGTGACATTTTACAAAAATGTCATAAAGGCGATGCGCATATTGCAACGCAAAACTGCGGCACGAGGGCCGCAGTTCCGATAGGTTGATTGTCGCAACCGTTTTAGCGTCAGTCTTTCTTCTGCGGCGGGATCACGCGCAGCGCCAGTTCGCGCAGCTGAGTCGGCGTCGCTTCCGAAGGAGCGTTCATCAGCAGGTCCTGGGCCTGCTGGTTCATCGGGAAGAGCGAGATTTCGCGCAGGTTCTTCGCACCGACGAGCAGCATGACCACGCGGTCGATACCGAAGGCGCAGCCGCCATGCGGAGGCGCGCCGTACTGGAATGCACGGTACATGCCGCCAAAACGGTCTTCGACGTCCTGCTGGCTGAGGCCGACCTTTTCGAAGGCCTTGACCATCAGTTCCGGCGACTGGTTACGGATCGAGCCCGAAGCGATTTCGAAGCCGTTGCAGACCGCGTCGTACTGGTAGGCCTTGAGCGACAGCGGCTCCTGGTTTTCCAGCGCTTCCAGACCACCCTGCGGCATCGAGAAGGGGTTGTGCGCGAAGTCGAGCTTCTTTTCTTCGTCGCTCCATTCGTAGAACGGGAAGTCGACGATCCAGCACATTTCATAGCGGTCGCGGTCGACGAGGTTCAGCTCCTCGCCGGCGCGGGTGCGGGCTTCACCTGCGAACTTGTAGAACTTGGACGGTTCGCCGGCGACGAAGAAGCAGGCGTCGCCCGCTTCGAGGCCGAGCTGCTGGCGGATCGCCTCGGTGCGTTCTTCGCCAATGTTCTTGGCGAGCGGGCCGGAGCCGCCGATCTTGCCGTCTTCTTCCTTCCAGAAGATGTAGCCGAGGCCCGGCTGGCCCTGGCTCTGCGCCCAGGCGTTCATGCGGTCGCAGAAGGCGCGGGAACCGCCGGTCTTGGCCGGGATCGCCCAGATCTCGACCTTCGGGTTCGAGGCGATCATGTTCGCGAACACCTTAAAACCGGATTCGGCAAAGTGCTTCGTGGTTTCTTCCATGACGATCGGGTTGCGCAGGTCCGGCTTGTCGGAGCCGTACTTGCGGATCGCCACGTCGTAGGGAATGCGCGGCCACTCCTTGGTGACCGGCTTTCCGTCGGCAAACTTCTCGAACACGGCCGTCATCATCGGCTCCATCGTGTTCCAGACGTCTTCCTGGGTGACGAAGCTCATCTCGACGTCGAGCTGATAGAATTCGCCCGGCAGGCGGTCGGCGCGCGGGTCTTCGTCACGGAAGCACGGCGCGATCTGGAAGTAGCGGTCGAAACCGGCAACCATCAGCAGCTGCTTGTACTGCTGCGGCGCCTGCGGCAGCGCGAAGAACTTGCCCTGGTGGATACGCGAGGGCACGAGGAAGTCACGCGCGCCTTCCGGCGAAGAAGCCGTCAGGATCGGGGTCGAGTATTCGGCAAAACCGGCATCGGCCATGCCCGAGCGCATGGCGGAGATGATCTGCGTGCGCTTGACGATGTTCTTGTGCAGCGTTTCGCGGCGCAGGTCGAGGAAGCGGTATTTCAGGCGCACGTCTTCCGGATAGTCCGGCTCGCCGAACACCGGCAGCGGCAGTTCCTTCGCGGCCGACAGGACTTCGATGTCCTGGGCGTAAAGCTCGATTTCGCCGGTCGCCATGGTCTTGTTGACGGTGTCTTCCGAACGCGCCTTGACGAGGCCGTCGATGCGGATGACCCATTCGCCGCGCACGGTTTCCGCCGCCTTGAAGGCCGGGCTGTCCGGATCGGCGACGACCTGGGTGATGCCATAATGGTCGCGCAGGTCGATGAAGAGAACGCCGCCGTGGTCGCGGACGCGGTGAACCCAGCCGGACAGGCGGACGGTCGAGCCGACGTCCGACTTGCGGAGGGCGGCACAGGTGTGGCTGCGGTAACGATGCATCGTATTCTATCCTGGACTTCTTGGGGCCGGCGGCGAAGGCGCGGATGCGGCCTATCCAGCTGCCGATGGAAAATCGGGCGGAAAAGCGCACGTGCGCTCCGATTTGTCAAGGCTCGACCCCGGAGGCGCACGTTTTAAGCTGTCTTTATGCGGCAAGCTTGGCTAATAAGGAAGCATCTTTTCCGCCGTTCGCCCTTTCATGCCTTCCCCCGCATAGCAGGCCAGTTTCATGAACCAGATTCGCCCCCTGATTCCCCTTCTCGTCACAGCGGGGATCCTGATCGGCGGCAACGGCTTGCAGGGTACCTTCATCTCGCTTCGGGCATTGCAGGAAGGCTTTTCTCCTTCGGTCATCGGCCTGGTCGGCACCGGCTACAATCTCGGCTTCGCCATCGGCTGCGTCTACATCACCCGCGTCATCCGCTCGATCGGCCATATCCGGGCCTTTTCAGCCCTGGCGGCCATTGCGTCCGCGGCGTCGATTTCCATGGTGTTGCTGATCGATCCGTTCTTCTGGTTCCTGATGCGGCTGATCCAGGGCGTCTGTTTTGCCGGGTTGTTTGCCGTCGTCGAAAGCTGGCTGAATGCCCGTGTCACCAATGCCACCCGGGCGCGCACCCTCTCCGTCTACCGTTTCGTCGATCTCGGCTCGGTGACGCTGGCGCAATATCTCATCCCCACCGTCGGCATCGATGGCTTCCAGCTGTTCGCCATCATCTCCATGGCGCTGACGCTGTCGCTGGTGCCAATCTCGTTTGCCGACCGCAGCAGCCCCGAACCGCCGGATGCGGTGCGCTTCAATGTCAAGACGCTGTGGCAGATCTCGCCGCTGGCGACGGTCGGCTGTGTCGTCGTCGGCCTCACCAATTCGGTCTTCCGCTCGCTCGGGCCGGTCTATGCAGAAGGCATCGGCATGTCGATTGCCGCCATCGCCACCTTCATGAGCGTCGGCATCTTCGCCGGCGTGGTGTTGCAATATCCGCTGGGGCACTATTCCGACAAGCTCGACCGGCGCAAGATCATCCTCGTCGCGACGCTGGGGTCGCTGGCCGCCGGTGTCTTCATCGCCTTCGTCGCCGGCGACAGTACCCTGTTGAATTATGCCGGCATCTTCTTCTTCGGCGCGTTCGCCATGCCGCTCTATTCGCTCTGTTCGGCGCATGCCAACGATCATGCCAAGGAAGGGCAACACGCACTGGTTTCGGCCGGCACCCTGTTCTTCTGGTCGATCGGCGCGGTCATCGGCCCGCTCTTCGCCTCCTTCATGCTGGATATCTTCGGCCCGCATGCGTTGTTCATCTACATGGCCGTCGTGCTGGCGCTTTTCCTCGGCTACACCGTGCAGCGCATGACGGTGCGCGAGGGCGTGCCGACGGAAAGGCGGACAATGAGCTTCCGCAACCTGCTCCGGACCTCCACCTTCTTTAACAAGCTGGCGACCCCGCCCTCCGAGGATAAGCCGGAGAACAAATAGGCTGCGGCAAGATGCCGGGCGTCCGGGGATTGATGACGCGCCTGCTCAACTTTAAGAGTGAGGCAACACAGGAGCATTTCCGCTCTTCTCTTTGTTTTTACGCAATTCCGGACGCAAAATCGCTCCGCACGTTTGCTGGAATTGCTCCAAGCCGGAGACGACCATGGCCCAGTTCAGCCGCCGCAACCTGCTCAAAGCCTCGGCGCTCGTTGCCGGAGCCTATGGCCTCGGCATCGGCGCCGCCGCCCGCTTCGGCGCCGCCTTCGCAAAGCCCAAGCCGGTGCTGCTGGAGGCGCGCTCGACGGAAGCCACCCTCTCCGGGGCTGCTGCCACCAAAGGCGTGATGACCTATGGCACCGACGGCATGCCGCCGACACTCAGGATGGCGAAAGGCAAACCCTTTGCCGCCCGGCTGGAAAACCGTCTCGACGAGCCGACCACCATTCACTGGCATGGCTTGCGCATTCCCAATGCGATGGACGGCGTTCCCTTCCTGACCCAGCCCTACGTCTATACCGGCGACGGCTTCGACTATCTGTTCACTCCGCCGGATGCCGGCACCTTCTGGTATCACCCCCATTGCAACACGCTGACGCAGATGGGCCGGGGCATGACGGGCATGCTGATCGTCGAGGACCCGGACGATCCGGTCTTCGATGCCGAAATCGCCCTCAACCTGCGCGACTGGCGGCTTGGCGGCAACGGCCAGTTCATCGAGCAATTCAAGGCGCGCGATGCGGCCAAGGCCGGCACCTACGGCACATTGCGCACCGCCAACTGGCAGCAGGAACCGCAATACGATGCCCCCGCCGGTGGCTTGTTGCGCCTGCGCCTGGTGGTCAGCGACGTGACGCGCCTCTATTCGCTGAAGCTGAACGGCGCGGAAGCGCATGTGATCGCCATCGACGGCAATCCGGTGCCGAACCGTTTTGCCCTGGATTTCCTGATGATCGGACCGGGCCAGCGGCTCGACCTCGCCGTCCGCATGCCGGATACGGAAGGCACCATCGTCGAGTTGGAGGATATCAGGGGATCGAAGCCGAAGATCGTCGCAAGGCTGCGGGCCGTCGGACCTTCGCTGAAGCGCGACTTGCGGGATATCGGCCCGCTCGGCAGGAACCCGGTGCCGGAACCGGATCTCGGCACGGCACAAAACATCCCGCTCGTCCTCAGCGCCACGGCTGAAAATGCCGCGGTCGACAGCATCTGCGGCACGTTGGGTTACTCCTTCTGGGCAATCAACAAGCGGCCCTGGCCCGGCGACACCGCCGATCCGACCGCCCCGCTCGCCGAGATGAAGCTCGGCAAAAGTTACATCCTAGAGGTCGCCAATCCGACGCCGCATATTCATCCGATCCACCTGCACGGGATGAGCTTCAAGGTGGTCTCGTCTTCGGCGCGACCAATCCAACAGTTCGTTTCCGACACCTACCTCATCCTTCCCGATGAGAAAGTGCAACTGGCCGTGGTGGCGGACAATCCCGGCGACTGGGTTTTTCATTGCCACATCATCGAGCACCAGAAGACCGGGATGACCGGCTATTTGCGCGTTACATGACCACTTGTATTGACATCGGAGGCCGAAAGGAGAAGGAAAGATCACGAGATCGTAATCCCTGTCCGACGAATGAATTGAGATGATCGAAACCACCGCCGACCTGAAGGCAGCCTGCGCAGAACTCGCCAAATCCGACTTCATCACCATCGATACGGAGTTTCTCCGCGAGACGACCTTCTGGCCGGAGCTGTGCCTGATCCAGATGGCGAGCCCCGATACGGAAGTCCTGGTCGATCCGCTGGCGAAGGGCATCGACCTTGCGCCGTTTTTCGAGCTGATGGCCAATCCCAATGTGCTGAAGGTGTTTCACGCAGCGCGGCAGGATATCGAAATCGTCTATCATCTCGGCAATCTCATCCCCCATCCGATCTTCGACACGCAGGTCGCCGCCATGGTCTGCGGTTTTGGCGATTCGGTGTCCTACGACCAGCTGGTGCAGCGGGTGAAGGGCGTGCAGATCGACAAGTCCTCGCGTTTCACCGACTGGAGCCGGCGGCCGCTGTCGGAAAAGCAGCTCGACTATGCACTGGCCGACGTCACGCATCTGCGCGAGATCTACCTCGCCCTCAAGGCACAGCTCGAGCGCGAAGGCCGCGCCTCCTGGCTGCGTGAGGAAATGGACATCCTCGAAGCGCGAGAAACCTACGACATTCATCCGGACGATGCCTGGCAGCGGCTGAAGATGCGGCTGAAGAAGCCGCAGGAACTCGCGGTGCTGAAATTCGTCGCCGCCTGGCGCGAACGCGAGGCGCGCAACCGCAACGTGCCGCGCTCACGGGTACTCAAGGACGACACCATCTACGAAATCGCCCAGCAGCAGCCGAAGGATACCGAGGCGCTGTCGCGCCTGCGCACCGTCGCCAAGGGCTGGGAGCGCTCGACCGGCGGTGCTGCCGTCGTCGAGGCCGTCAATGCAGCATTGGCCCTGCCGAAATCCGAGATGCCGCACGTGCCACGCCACAACCAGGCGCCCGAAGGGGCCGCCGCCGCCACCGAACTCCTCAAGGTCCTGCTCAAGCTGACGGCGGAAAAGCATGGCGTCGCCGCCAAGGTGCTCGCCAACAGCGACGACCTCGAAAAGATCGCTTCCGAGGGCGACAAGGCCGAAGTCCCTGCCCTGTCGGGCTGGCGCCGCGACCTGTTCGGCGAAACGGCGTTGCAGCTGATCAGCGGCAACGTCGCCTTGCGTTTCGTCGGCAAGCGCGTGGAAGCCGTCCAGCTTTAGATTTGTTTTACGCAATTCCGGACGCAAAACCGCTCCGCACTTTTGCTGGAAATGCTCCAAGCATCGGAGATTTTCCATCGGGAGCGGGCCGAATCGCTGGCGAAGCCGGCTGCGGCTAACTATATTCGCTCGCACGGTGTCCGGGCTTGCAAGCACCGCCCAAACTGCTGGATCGCTCTATGAAACGGGACGTCATTATCTCCTGGACCCTAGTCGTGGCAGCAGTCGCGCTGAGCGGCGTCGCCTACAGCATGCTCGTCTACGGCAATCGCCCGCTGATCGGCGCGATCTTTTCCCTCTTCATCGGCATGCCGTTGATCGCCTTCGAACGGCGTTTGGTGCTGCCGCGCTTCCATGCCTGGCTGCATGGGCTTTCGACACCGGCCTTCCTGCTTTTATCGATCGTGACCTATTATTTCCTGGTCCTTGCAGGTTACATCTCCGGGGGAACGCTGCTGAACCTCGTCGGTGCCATTTCGGCGCCATGGAAGGAGGTCTTCATCCTGCCGTGGAACGTGGTGATCTACAGTTTCGTGGTGACGGGTACGATCACCTTCATGCTGCGTGTCCGCGAACTCCTCGGCCGCGACATCTTCACCAACCTGCTGCTCGGACGCTATCGCAAGCCGGTGCAGGAAGAACGGGTGTTTCTGTTCATCGATCTCGTCGGCTCGACTTCCTTCGCCGAAAAGCACGGCGACCTGCGCACCCAGCAATTCCTCGCCGCCCTGTTTACCGCCCTCGCCGAGCCGGTTCGCCGCTACAGGGGCGCCATAGATGACTATATCGGCGATGCGGTGATCATTACCTGGCCACTGGAACGCGGCATCAAGCATGCCCGCTGCGTCAATTGTGTCTTCGAGATCATCGAACAGATCGAGGGCAATTCAGGCAAGTGGATCGCCAAGTTCGGGCAGATGCCACGGCTGCGCGCTGCCTTGCACGGCGGTGAGATCATCACCGCCGAAATCGGCGTCGATCACCACAAGATCGCCTATTTCGGCGACACGGTGAATACCACCGCCCGCCTGGAAAGCCTGTGCCGCTCGCTGGAACGGCCCGTACTGATCTCCGAGGAACTGGCGCAGCGCCTGACGCTGCCGCCGACGATCAACGCCGACTATCTCGGCGAACACGCCGTACGCGGCCGCGGCCAGAAAATCGGGGTGATGTCGCTGACCCGGGTTCGCGAAAGCGCTGCAAACCTGCTGCAGGCCCGGATCGTCGGGCAGCCGGCGGAGTAAAATCCGCCCTTTGGCCGCTGTTGCCCGTCACCAAAGCTTCACCTGACCTTTATCGCGCCGACATCTTCGCGCCTTAACGCATCCGTCGTTATCCTCCATTTCACAGGGTTGAAACGATGAACAAAATCCTTTTGACGTCTGCTGCACTCGGCCTGCTCTTCGCCGGCCAGGCATTCGCCGACGAAACCGAATTCAAGGCCAAGCTGGTTGGTCAGGTCATCATTCCGGCAAACACCATCATTGCCGCCCCTGCCGATGCCCCGGAATTCCTGAAGACCTCCGGCAAGTTCACGACGCCCGACCGCAAGCGCACCGAAGCGTTCGGCACCGTTCCGGGCAAGGACGGCGCTCGTATCACCGACGTCAAGCTGCCCCTCGACGGCCAGCCGATGCAGGGCTTCTCCGGCATCAAGACCATGGAAGACGGCTCGTTCTGGTCGCTGTCCGACAATGGTTTCGGCTCGAAGATCAACTCTTCCGACGCCGCCCTGATGCTGCACAATGTCAAGTTCGACTGGGCGACCGGCAAGGCCGACGTCGTCAAGCACATCTTCCTCACGGACCCGGACAAGAAGGCGCCGTTCCCGATCACGCTCGAAGGCGCTGAGAAGCGTTACCTGACCGGCGCCGACTTCGACGTCGAATCGATCCAGCCGACCGCTGACGGCTTCTGGGTCGGTGAAGAATTCGGTCCCTACCTGCTGAAATTCGACACCGAAGGCCGCCTCACCGATGTCTTCCCGACGCTCGTCGACGGCAAGGCGGTGACCTCGCCCGACAATCCGACGCTCACCGTTCCGGCCAACCCGACGCTGAAGTTGCCGGTCTTCAACCTGAAGCGCTCCGGCGGCTTCGAAGGCCTGGCGATGAGCAAGGACGGCGCCAAGCTCTACGGCCTGCTCGAAGGCCCGCTCTTCCTCGAGGACGGCTCGGTCGAGAAGGCCGACGGCAAGACCGCGACCCGCATCATCGAGTTCGACGTCGCCGGCAAGGCCTGGACGGGCCGCAGCTGGCTCTATCCGCTGAACGAAAAGGGCGTCGCAATCGGCGACTTCAACATGCTCGACGAAACGACCGCCCTCGTCATCGAGCGCGACAACGGTGCCGGCACGCCGGACAAGGCCTGCGCCGATCCGAAGCAGCCGAAGCCGGATTGCTTCGATGCGCCGGCCGTGCTGAAGCGTGTCTACAAGATCGAGTTCAACGACGCAAACGTCGGCCAGGCCGCCCGCAAGATCGGCTACATCGACCTCCTGAAGATCGAAGACCCCGACAACAAGAAGCAGGCCGGCAGCCAGGCAGGCATCTACGACATGCCGTTCGTGACGATCGAGAACGTCGACCGCGTCGACGCCACCCACATCATCATCGGCAATGACAACAACCTGCCCTTCTCCGCCGGCCGCGCCGTGGACAAGGCCGACAACAACGAATTCAGCCTGCTGGAAGTGGGTGAATTCCTGAACGCGAAGTAAGACCGCAAAAGCTGCATCGCGCGTCTTTCGGGATGCGCGGTGCGGCATCGTTTCCCATCCGCCGAATATGAGACCGCGTGAAGTCGCGGCTTCCCCATCTCAGTCGAGCCAATTCGTCGTGTCACGCGGGCCGTAGACTATGGCCACTACCAAGATGCCGTATGGCATAGGTTCATAAATGACGATGTAGCGTCCCTCGATCAAAATCCGGGCTGTAGGGCTTAACACCGGCCGGGGTGAACCCATCAAAGGTTGGCCGGCCGCCAATTCGGTCTTTTCCAGAATCCACCTGAGCAAGGCATCGGCGGCGTGTTCGTTGTCGAACGCGATGCTGCGCCAGATTTCGCGCAGCTGTTCCTCAGCGCGAGGGCTGAAAACAGATTTAGCCACGCGAACGCGCTTCAGCTTTCAGCTCAGCCATCAGCGTGTCGAGGTCAATTTCCCGGCCTTCACCGCTGGACTTGCCTTCGTCGTACGCCTTTTTCAGGCGAGCCAGCTCCAACTGCCGCACTTCTTCACGCTGCTCCCACAGGCGCAGAGCATCGCGGACGATCTCACTGTTGGACGCATAACCGCCGTTTTCGACCGCGTTTTGCATCATCGCCGCCTGATGCGGCGTTAAGGATACGGTAAGGGTGCGCATGTTTGTCGCTTTCATGATCCAGCCTTCAACATCTTAACACCCGCAACAAGCTTTAACAAATATTGTTAAAGCTTGTTGGAGCGCCGCCACCTACTCGAAAACGAAAGCCAGCCGCCGACCGGTCAGCTTGCCCAGTTGTTGCAGCCGTCCGTCCAGACGTTCGCCGGCAAAGCCGATATATTCGTGCGGCACGACGAATTCGAGGTCGATATCCGGATTGCTCGACTTGCGCAGGCTCAGATGGCGGACGATGCCGGGCATCGATGCCGAGAACAGGTAGACCACCCGCAGAAGCCCGCCAAGAAGCTTGGCGCGGTCGATGTAGTGCTGGGTGGCGATGGCCGCCAGCGGGCCGGTGGCGCCGTCGTCGTGCAGGCCCTCGAAGCGATAATAATTGGTCAGCGCGATGAAGGCGCGGCCGGGATGGGTGATGCCGACGAAGGAGGAGTGGGCGATGATGTTCAGCGCCTGCAGGCCGCGATAATCCGGATGGGCACGCCAGCTGATGTCGGCAAGCAGGCATGCCGCCTGGCGATAGCGGCTTTCCTCGGCGGTTTCCTCGATGCCGAAATAGGGCATCATCCGACCGGTCCATTCGGCCAGTTCGCGAGCATGCTCCGGAGACCGGGCGCGCAAAATCGCCAGTTCGTCCGCTGCCGCCAGCAACGGGTCCATCCGGCGTTCGTCCTCGGACAGCAGCGAATAGAGATAACCCTCGCGCACACCCTGCGCCGAGAAACAGACCTTGGCCGGCTTCATTGCGTCCAGCACCTCGCGCATGGCGATGGCGCCGAAGGGAAGCAGGCCGCGACGGTTCTTGGAGACGGCGGCAAAGGCCGGGTTCTTGGAATCGCGCGACTGCACCACCTCGTCGAGAAAACGCATGGCTTCGGCGAGCGGCAGTTCGTAGCCCTGCATCATGTGCAGCGGGTATTGCCGCATCTCCATGTGCAGCTTGGCGATGTTGCGCCAGGTGCCGCCGACTGCATAGAAGGTGCGGCCGGCACCGTTCTTCAAAAGATCGGCGCTCTTGATGTGCTTGCGGGCAAAATTGCTCGCCTTGGTCAGCGAGTTGCCGGCATATTCGGAAAGACGCAGGCCGCCGAGCGGCAGCGTGATGCCCTTGCCGAAATCCTTGCCCTTGATGTCGATGAGTTCGAGGGAGCCGCCGCCGAGATCGCCGACGATGCCATCGGGATCAAAAAAACCGCTGATGATGCCAAGCGCCGAAAACTGCGCCTCTTCCTCGCCGGAAAGAACCCGCACCGGCTGGCCGAGGATCTGCTCGGCGGCATGAATGAAGTCGGGGCCGTTGCTCGATTCGCGCGCTGCGGCGGTAGCGAGTACATACATCGTCCTCGCCCGCCCCTGGTCAGACAGCGCCCGGAAGCGATGCAAGGCCGACAGCGCCCGCTGGACGCTGTCCTCATCCATCTTGCCCGTCAGCGCCATCCCCTTGCCGAGACCGCACAGGACCTTTTCGTTGAAAAGAATCGTCGGCGACCGCGACAAGCCCTCGTAGATGACCAGACGAATGGAATTCGAACCGATATCGACGACGGAAACGGGAGCTATGCCAGGTAGCCGCCCCTGAGCTTCAGATTCAACCATGCAATTCCAGTTATCTCTTCTTGCCGGAAATCCAGCCGGCTATCAGTTTGGGCGCACTGGAGTTCAGAGCCTCCCCGCGGCCTGACAGGCTGGGGTTGGTCATGAAATAATGCTGCGCGTTGAAAGGCTCTTCGCCTTGGCGCACTTCCATGCGCCTGGATGTACCATCCGGCAATATCTCGTAGCTCTGCTGGTTGTCAATCAGATTGCCCAACATGATCTGGGAGAGAACCTGCGCATGCACGGTCGGGTTGATCAGCGGCACCAGCGTTTCGACGCGCCGGTCGAGGTTGCGCGGCATCATGTCCGCCGAGCCGATATAGACGAGCGCCTTTTCCGACGGCAGGCCGAAACCGTTGCCGAAGCAGAAGATACGGCTGTGTTCGAGGAAACGTCCGACGATGGATTTGACGCGGATATTTTCCGAAAGCCCGGCGATCTGCGGACGCAGGCAGCAGATGCCGCGCACCACGAGATCGATTTCGACGCCGGCATTGCTGGCCGCATAAAGCGCGTCGATGATCTGCGGATCGACGAGCGAATTCATCTTCATCCAGATCGCCGCCGGCGCGCCGTTGCGGGCGTGCACGGTTTCTTCCTCGATATGGCTGAGGATTCGCGAGCGCATGGTGTAGGGCGAGACGGCAAGCTTCATGCTGGCCGCCGGTTCGCCGTAGCCGGTGATGAAGTTGAAGACGTTCGCCATGTCGCGGGCAATCGTTGGATTGCACGTGAAGAACGACAGGTCGGTGTAGATCTTGGCGGTGATCGGATGGTAGTTGCCGGTGCCGAGATGGCAGTAGGTCCGAAGCTTGCCGTCCTCGCGGCGGACGACCATCGACATCTTGGCATGCGTCTTCAACTCGATGAAGCCGAAGACCACCTGCACGCCGGCCCGCTCCAGATCGCGCGCCCAGCGGATGTTGGCCTCCTCATCGAAACGCGCCTTCAATTCCACCAGCGCCGTCACCGACTTGCCGGCTTCGGCGGCATCGATCAGGGCGCGGACGATCGGGCTGTCGTTCGAGGTGCGGTAGAGCGTCTGCTTTATCGCCAGAACATCAGGATCGCGTGCAGCCTGGAGGAGAAACTGGACGACGACGTCGAAGGATTCGTAGGGGTGGTGGACGACCATGTCCTTTTCGCGGATGGCGGCGAAACAATCGCCGGCATGGTCGCGGACCCGTTCCGGAAATCGGGCATTGTAGGGCTCGAAGCGCAGGTCGTCGCGCGGCGCCTTGGCGATTTCGGACAGCGTGTTGAGCGCCAGCAGGCCGGGCAGAACCGCGACGCGGTTTTCCGGCACGCCGAGCTCCTGCACCACGAACTGGCGCAGCGACGCCGGCATTTCCGAATCCGTCTCGATGCGAATGACCGAGCCACGGCGGCGGCGCTTCAGCGCCGTCTCGAAGTAGCGCACCAGGTCTTCGGCTTCTTCCTCGACTTCGATATCGCTGTCGCGGATGAGCCGGAAGGTACCGAACCCCTTTACCTCGTAGCCGGGGTAGAGCTTGTGGATGAACATGCCGACGACGTCTTCAAGGGTGATGTAGCGGATCACCGGGCCGTCGTCCGGCAGGCGCACGAAGCGGTCAAGCGCCGTCGGCAGGCGCAGCAGCGCCGTCATCGGCTCCTTGTCGCGTTTGCTGACCAGTTGCAAGCCCATCGAGAAGCCGAGGTTGGGGATGAAGGGGAAAGGATGCGCCGGGTCGATCGACAGCGGCGTCAGCACCGGGAACATCGACTGCTCGAATTCGCCGGTCAGCCAGGTGCGGTCATCCTCGGACAAGGCGGCCGGGCGGACGATGAGGATGTCTTCCTTGGCGAGATACTGCTGAAGAACGGCGAGCGATGCCTGCTGTTCCATCTGCAGGTTGTCGATCTCCTTGAGGATTTCCTCCATCTGCTCGGCGGGCGTCTTGCCGTCCGGGCTGCGCACGTTGATGCTTTGCCGCACCTGGCCTTCGAGGCCGGCGACGCGCACCATGAAGAACTCGTCGAGGTTGGCCGCCGAGATCGACAGGAAACGGACCCGCTCCAGAAGCGGATGGGCCGTGTTCAGCGTTTCTTCCAGGACACGCCGGTTGAACTGCAGCCAGGAGAACTCCCGATTGATGAAGCGGGCCGGGCTGCTGAGCAACTCGTTTTCAGGCGCTGGCGCCGTGCCGCTGTCCGTAGTCTGCATGTCTTTCACCGCCGTATCCATGTCCCTGCCCTTTTTGTTCGTCCGCCTTGGCCCGTATTACAGTTTGACGACACTTCTATGACAGTCAATCGGGCTGGTCGTCCTTTCCCAGCGCATTCAAAACCTCCGCGGCCAGCGGCCGGGTGATGCGTGTTCCGCGGGCCAGTGCCAGACGATCGAGGCGGTCGACGATGGTCTGCGCCGCTTCCAGAGACCGCTCCATGCGATTGACGATATAGGCCACGAGTTTGTCATCCGTATAAAGCTGCCGATCGGCGAAGAGCTTGACGATCACCTGGCTCAGCAGGTCTTCATCCGGCTCGCCGATCTCGACCGTGGTCGCCGCCTTCAGGCGTGACTTGAGGTCCGGCAGCGTCACCGGCCATGACATCGGCCAGAGGCGCGAGGTCATCAGCAGGTGTTTGCCGTGCTGGCGCACGCTGTTGATGACGTGGAACAGCTCAGTTTCGTCAAAAGCGATCCGGTCGGCATCCTCGAAAATGACCGGTCCCGCCGCCGCCTGTTCCGACGCCCCCGAACCCATCAGCGGCACGATGTCGACGGCATGAGCGCGCTCGCGCCAGATACTGGCAAGATGCGACTTGCCCGAGCCGACAGGGCCGGCCAGAATGACAACGGGCGACGGCCATTCCGGCCAGCGGTCGATCATCGCCACGGCAGCGGCCAGCGGGTCGCTGACCAGCAGGTCGTCACGCCCGCGCGCTTCCTCGTGGCCGAAGCGCAAGGTGAGTTGCTCCGCACCGCGGCGCGTTGCATCGGTGTTTTTGGGTTCAGTCATTGTCGTAGGCTCAAGGAATCTCGTCTTCTTTCACCGGATTGGGGATATGCGCCGGCCGCTCCCGTCCGTAATAGAGATCGCTGTCAAGGTAGCGCGAGAGCGCGAAGCGGACAAGCACGCCGACCGCCGCTGCGGCCGGTACGGCGACCAGCAGGCCGACGAAGCCGAAAAGGGCACCGAAGGCAAACAAGGCAAACATCAGCCAGACCGGATGCAGCCCGACGCTTTCGCCGACGAGCTTGGGCTGGAGGATATTGCCCTCGATGAACTGCCCGATGAAGAAAACAGCGAACACGACGCCAACCCAGATGTAGTCGGGCCAAAACTGTACGATGGCAACACCGATGGCGAGCACCAGGCCGACCAGCGAGCCGACATAAGGAATGAAGCTGATCATGCCGGCGAAAAGACCGATCAGCAGGCCGAAGTTCAATCCGACGAGCGACAGGCCGACAGCATAGAAGATGCCGAGGATCAGGCACAGCGATCCCTGCCCGCGAATGAAGCCGGCGACGGCCTGATCGATTTCGGACGCGATCTGGCGAACGCTGTCGACGTAGTCGCGCGGCATCCAGCGGTCCACCTTGGAGACCATGCGATCCCAGTCTAGCAACATATAGAAGGCAACGACGGGGGTCACGACCAGAAGCGAGATGACGTCGACGATGGCCTTGCCGGAATTCCAGATCTGGGCAAACAGGCCGGTCAGGAAACCCATGCCCTCCGAAAGAATGGCGGAAAAATTGTCCTTGATGGTGATCAATTGCGCCTTCACCCACTCGGGAAGGACCGAGTTCTGGGTATCGGCGATCAGCGTCCTCAACAATTCGATGTATCCGGGCAACCGCTGCGCCAACTCGTTGAACTGGCTGACGAGCACCGGGATGAGGATCATCAGCGCCAGCACGAAGACGACCAGGAACGTCACAAGGATGACCACCGTCGCCATCAGGCGGCTGAGGCCGAGCCGCTCCAGCCGATCGGCGATCGGATCGAGGAAATAGGCGATCGCCATGCCGGCGATGAACGGCAACAGGATGCTGCTGAACAGATACAGGAAGAAAATGAAGCCGACGAGGACCGACAGCCAGAAAAACACCTGACGCTTGAGCGTGCTGCCGCTGAGATGTTGTGGCATGATCGTCCCCGTTGACCCGCGTGCCGCACCGCACGAACTGTATTCCCAATTAGGCCGCAGGCGCAAACATGGTCAACCCTGCTGCCGTAAATCCCCCACAACGATGAGGAAACGGCGGGAAACCGAGGGTTTCCTCCGCGCACGCCTTGCATAAACGGCCTTCTCATGCAATTGCGACCGGCAGATGACGCGGTATGTTTACCGCACGGATGGGCGATCGGAGATCATCATGAGCCAGTCGGGCAAGAACGGTTTGACCTATAGCGATGCGGGCGTCGATATCGATGCCGGCAACCTGATGGTGGAGAAGATCAAGCCGGCCGTGCGCTCGACGCGCCGCCCCGGCGCAGACGGCGAAATCGGCGGCTTCGGCGGCCTGTTCGACCTCAAGGCCGCGGGCTTCAACGATCCGATCCTCGTGGCGGCCAATGATGGCGTTGGCACCAAGCTGAAGATCGCCATCGACGCCGGCAAGCACGACACTGTTGGCATCGACCTCGTTGCCATGTGCGTCAACGACCTCGTCGTGCAGGGCGCCGAACCGCTGCTGTTCCTCGATTATTTTGCCACCGGCAAACTCGACCCGGATCAGGGTGCCGCCATCGTCACCGGCATTGCTGCCGGCTGCCGCGAGGCGGGTTGCGCGCTGATCGGCGGCGAGACGGCGGAAATGCCCGGCATGTATTCCGACGGCGACTACGACCTCGCCGGCTTTGCAGTGGGTGCCGCGGAACGCGGCAAGCTTCTGCCGGCAGGCGATATCGGTGAAGGCGACGTCATCCTCGGCCTCTCCTCCTCCGGCGTGCATTCGAACGGCTTTTCGCTGGTGCGCAAGATCGTCACCCTCTCCGGCCTCGCCTGGGATGCCCCGGCCCCCTTCGCCGACGGCAAGACGCTGGGCGAAGCCCTGCTGACGCCGACACGCATCTACGTCAAGCCGCTGCTCGCCGCCATTCGCGAGACGGGCGCGCTGAAGGCGTTGGCCCACATCACCGGCGGCGGTTTCCCGGAAAACATTCCGCGCGTGCTGCCAAAACATCTGGCCGCCGAAATCGATCTCGGCGCGGTCACCGTGCCGCCGGTCTTCTCCTGGCTTGCCAAGACGGGCGGCGTGGCAGCCAACGAAATGCTGCGCACCTTCAACTGCGGCATCGGCATGATCGTCGTCGTCGCCGAGGGTGACGTAGCGAAGGTCACGCAGTCGTTGCAGGCGCAAGGTGAAAGCGTCGTGACGCTCGGCCGGATGATCGCCCGCGCCGAAGGCGGCGCCGGAACGGTCTACAAGGGCACGCTCGCCCTATGACGTCTCCGCGCAAACGCGTCGTCGTCTTCATTTCCGGAGGCGGGTCGAACATGCTGGCGCTGGTCAAGGCCTGCGCCGCGCCGGATTTCCCCGCTGAAATCGTCGGCGTCATTTCCGACAAGGCCGATGCCGGCGGCATCGCCAAGGCTGAGGCGCTCGGCATTGCCACCTTCACCTTCGTGCGCAAGGATTTTGCCAGCAAGGAAGCGCACGAGGCAGCGATCTTTGCGGCGCTGGACACGCTCGCCCCCGATATTCTCTGCCTCGCCGGCTACATGCGGCTTTTGACCGCCACCTTCATCAATCGCTACGAAGGCCGGATGATCAACATTCATCCGTCGCTGCTGCCGTTGTTTGCCGGCCTGCATACCCACCAGCGGGCACTCGATGCCGGCGTGCGGGTTGCCGGCTGCACCGTGCATTTCGTCACCGAAGGCATGGATGAAGGGCCGATCATCGCCCAGGCGGTCGTCCCCGTTCTGCCGGCCGACAGCGCCGACACGCTGGCCGCCCGCGTCTTGACTGTGGAACACCGGACGTATCCGCTGGCGCTGAAACTGCTGGCCGAAGGCAAGGTGTCGATGCGTGACGGCCGTACCGTCTTCACCGGCCCTGTCACGAGCGATGAAACAGGCGCGCTGATCAGCATCGGCTGACAACGCCGCATATACCGAAAATTTACCAAACTCGCAGAAATTGTTCCGCATCGTCTTTTTGCGCTTGACGCAATCCGATCGTCGTTCTGCGAGGTTATATCATGGTCTTCTTCCGGTCCCCGGCGATGCTGGCTTGCCTGACCTCGGCTGCACTGGCCCCGGCCCTTCCCGCGCTTGCCGGAGACGAGACCGTCTCGGGCTCGATCGGCGTCGGCCTCGCCAATATTTATGCCACCGAGACGGTCCATTCCAACGGCATGAAAATCAGCCATCTCGATTGGGAATCGCGCGGTGTGAAAGTGTTGCGCGGCGCTCTCGATGTCGAGGTTGGCGGCGGCTGGAACGTCAAGGTCGAGGGCAAGGTCGGTATCGACGGCGACGGTCAGATGACCGACTACGACTGGGTATGGCCCTTCTATTCCGACACATCGAGAGGCGGTTGGAGCCACCGTTCGGTGCATGACGACAACCGGCTGGACCACTACTACACCGGCAGCATCGAGATCAGCCGGCGCCTGTTCGGCGACCATATCCAGAACCTCAATTTCGGCCTGGGCGGCCGCTACACGGATGTGAAATGGAGCGCCTATGGCGGCAATTTCATCTACAGCGTCAACGCCCCGCGCGACACGATCGGCTCCTTTTCGAAAGACGAACGCGGCATCAGCTACCAGCAGAAGATCCCGGTGCTGTATGCGACGCTGAACGGTTCGCAGGATCTTGGCCGTTGGCGGCTGACCGGTGCGCTGGAAGCCGGCGCCACGATCAAGGCCAAGGATGTCGACGACCACTGGATGCGCGACCTGCGCTTCAAGGACGAACTCGCCATTTCCGCCATGTTCGGCGGCAAGGCGGGCGTCGAATACAAGCTGACGCAGGGTATCTCGCTTTATCTCGACGGCTCTTTCGAAACGACGGATTTCCGCAAGGGAAATATCAAGATGAGCAACACCGTCTCCGGCGAGACCGCTACGTACAAGGACAGCGCCGCCGGCAGTTTTGCCGCGGTTTATATCGGCACCGGCATCCGGGGTTCGTTCTGAGGCCGAAGCAGCGTCCGCCTGTCGAAACGAGACGCAGCGCCCTTTCTCTCCTCAAAGGGTAGTCGGGCTGCTAACGCATGCCCAGAACGACGGCCAGCACATTGCCCTTCTTCGACGGGCAATTCCCTGCCTTCTGCTTGGTTGCCCATCCCGCCTTCTTGAGCTTGTCGCAGACGACGGCGACGTCCTTCGGAGTCGTGATGAAGTTACGGCTGTGGTAGATGCCGGAAATGCCGCCAATGCGGGACGAAGCCCCACCTGCCCGCAGGACACGCATCACAAGGTCGGAGCAGTTCTTGCGATACAGCTGGTAGTGGGAGCCGCGCTTGTCGCGCGCTTCCCGCCAGCATTTGCGCATGGCGGAAATATCGAGCCCATAAACGTCATAAACGACATGAGGCTCCGATTCCTCCTCCTCGATATCCTCGTATAGACCAAGCTTCGGCTGCGAAGGCCCCTGGGGCTGGATCAGGTTGGCACCGTCATCATCCGGCCACCAGCTGACATAGTTGTCGTTGAAGTGAAGCCTCTCGATACCGAAGCGTTTTTCTATTTTTTTCGGCGCCCAATAGAGTTCGTCGTTGCCTGGGTCGATCGACAGTTCGAATTTCTTGCCGACCTCGTAATTGCCAATGTACATCGACGCATGGCCGATCTTGTCGAAACCTTCCGGGTACCAGATATAGACGCGCCCGCTGACCGGCCCGCTGGTTGGCATGTGACTCTCCCAATTTTTGAAGCATGCACCGCTGCGCGCACCCGCAAAAGGCTGCTATCGCTATCTTTGAAATTACCGGATGAAAGGCGTGTTAATGTCCTGTTAGGGATAAACGAACCACCAATGGGGTGCGTTGTCAACGCCTGCCGGACACGCAACCGTACATGTCGACAGTTGTGCGTTCAGATGCCCTTCAACTGCCGAGCTTGCCGCGGTTAAGGGCCGCCCATTGCAGCATCATGATCGTCTTGGCATCGCAGATCTCGCCGCGCTCGATCATCGCCATGGCGTCATCGAGGCCGATTTCCATCACTTCGATATCCTCGTATTCGTCGATCAGGCCACCACCATCGCCGGCTTTTTCGGTCACGTCGATCAGTGCCACAAAGAAGTGGATGACCTCGGTCACGGCGCCGGGCGACATGAAGCTGTGGAAGAGCGGCCGCACCTCGCGCACGACGTAACCCGTCTCCTCCATCACCTCGCGGCGGATGGCGTCGGCGGGATTGTCGCCGTCAAGCAGACCGGCCGGCGTCTCGATCAGCCAGCCGGAGCTTTCGTTGAGATAGGCCGGCATGCGGAACTGCCGCACCAGGATCACCGATTGCCGCTTCGGATCGTAGAGAAGGATGGTGGCGCCGTTGCCGCGGTCGTAGACCTCGCGCTTCAGCCGCACGGTCTTGCCGTCCGAACCGGTGTAATCGAAGGTGACGTTGCGCAGGTGGTACCAGTTCTTCGACAGCGTCTCGTCCTTGACGATGTCGATCTTTACATCCTTGAACTTCGTCATCCAGCGGCGTCCCTGACCATCCATACCTTGTTGTCGTGCACCGCCGCACCGCCATAAGGCGCCACCTGGTCGGCGCCGGTCAGCACGTTGATGCCCTCGCCATCCAGATGTTTCTTGTTCGGCCAGATGCCTTCGGCGATCAACAGGCCGGGCTTGACGGTGTCAGAGACCCTGGCATGCAGCCGCACGCTGCCGCGGCGGTTGCCGAGCGTGACGATGTCGCCGCTTGCGATACCCTGCGCTTCGGCGTCGGCGGGATTGACCAGCACTTCCGGCCGACCTTCCTTCTGGATCGACGTCTTCGTTTCGGTAAAGCTCGAATTCAAAAAATTGCGTGCCGGCGAGGTTGCAAGGCGGAACGGATGTTCCTCGTCCGTCAACTCGATCAGCTCGACGTGGTCGGGAAACTCCGGCAGGGCCTCATAGGGGCCGAGCGTGCCGAGGGAACGCGGCGGACGCGTCGCCGCCGGCGTGTTGACCCAGTCGGGGCGGAAACGGAACTTCTTGTCGGGAAAATTGAAGCCGTCGACATAATGCGCCTCCTCGAAGGAGATGCCAGCGTCGAGCCACTTGTTGTCGGAAAGATAATCGAAGCCCGGCCGGCCGCTGGCGGTCAGCATGCGGTCGATGATCTCGCGTTCCGTCAGGCCGAAGCCGGGGCGGTCGCCGACGCCGAGGCGCTTGGCCAGTTCCTCGATGACAAAGAGGTTGGTGCGCACCGTTTCCGGCGGCTCGACCAGTTTCGGGCCAAGCAGGATGTGGCTCTGGCCGCCGCCGCGATAGATGTCGTCATGCTCGACGAACATCGTCGCCGGCAGCACGATGTCGGCGGCATCGGCGGTATCGGTCATGAACTGCTCGTGGACCGCGACGAACAGGTCATCGCGCATAAACCCTTGGCGCACCAGCCGCTGCTCCGGCATGACGCAGAGCGGATTGGTGTTCTGGATCAGCATCGCCGTCACCGGTCCACGATGGCGCAGTGCCTCGGCATCGCCGGTGAGGATGCGGCCGATCTGCGACTGGTCGAGCACGCGGATATCGCGGTCGCGCATGCGCGAGCCGACCAGTTCGGAATTGTCGAACTTGAAGATGCCGCTGTTGGAGTGGAAGGCACCGCCGCCTTCATATTGCCAGGAGCCGAGCACGGTGGCGATCGAGGCGGCCGCATGCATGGCGACCGAACCGTTGCGCTGGCGGGTAAAACCGTAGCCGAGGCGCAGGAAGCTCTTTTTCGTCTCGCCGATCAGCCGGCCGAAGGTCTCGATTTCCTCAACCGAAAGCCCGGTGATCGCAGCCGCCCATTCCGGCGTGCGGGTTTTCAGATGTTCTTCGAGGCCGGCTGGATCGTCGGCATACTTGGCCATGTAGGCGCGGTCGGCATATCCGTCGCGGAAGGCAATGTGCATGGCGGCGCAGGCGAGAGCGGCATCGGTGCCGGGCCTGACGACCAGCGCCAGGTCCGCCTGCTTCATTGTCGGGTTGTCGTAGATGTCGATGACGACGATCTTCGCGCCGCGTTCCTTGCGGGCGCGGATGGCATGGGTCATGACGTTGACCTGGGTGACGACGGCATTGGTGCCCCAGATCACCACGCAGTCCGACTTCGCCATCTCGCGCGGATCGGGGCCGCGCAACGCGCCGGTCGCCATGGTGAAGCCGGTCCAGGCCATGTTGACGCAGATCGTGTCGAAGAAGCCGGAATATTTCTTGGCGTGCCGCAGCCGCTCGATGGAATCGCGCTGCACCAGCCCCATGGTGCCGGCGTAATAATAGGGCCAGACCGCCTCGCTGCCGTGTTTCACTTCGGCCTTGATGAAGGCATTGGCGATCTCGTCCAGAGCGTCCTGCCAGCCGATTTCCTGCCAACTGCCCGCCCCCTTGGCCCCCTTGCGGCGCTTCGGCGTCATCAGCCGGTCGGGATGGTAGAGGCGTTCGGCATAACGCGCCACCTTGGCGCAGATGACGCCGGCGGTGTAGCTGTTGTCTTCTGCGCCGCGCACCCTGCCCATCCGCCCCTCCGCGCTGATCTCGATGTCCAGCGCGCAGGTGGAGGGACAGTCGTGCGGACAGGCCGTGTGACCGATGCGGGATTTGGCGTGAATGGGGGTCGCAATGTTCATGTCATTTCTATATTGCAAGAGGCAAGGCGCCAAAAGGCCAAAACCGGCCGGCCGCCAATTTTCATCACCCTTGCAGGAACGTCCATGAACTACCGGCACATCTATCACGCGGGCAATTTTGCCGACGTCCTCAAGCATGCCGTCCTGGCGCGGCTGATCCGCTACGCGCAGCAGAAGGAAGGCGCTTTCCGGGTTCTCGATACCCATGCCGGCATCGGCCTCTATGACCTGACCTCGGAAGAAGCCCAGAAGACCGGCGAATGGCAGGAAGGCATCGGCCGCCTGATCGACGCCGAGCTGCCGGAAGCGGCGGCGGCGCTGCTCGAACCCTATCTTTCCGCCGTCCGTGAGCTCAATCCCGAAGGCGGCGTGCGGCGTTATCCCGGTTCGCCAAAACTTGCGCGCATGCTGTTCCGCCCGCAGGACCGGCTTTCGGCAATCGAGCTGCATCCGGAGGATTTTTCCGCCCTCAGCCGCGTGTTCGAGGGTGATTTCCAGGTGCGCGTTACCGAACTCGACGGCTGGCTGACGCTTGGCGCCCATCTGCCGCCGAAAGAAAAGCGTGGGATCATCCTCGTCGATCCGCCGTTCGAAAAGCCTGATGACTACGAGCAGCTGGTCGACGGCCTCGCCAAGGCCTACCGGCGTTTTTCCACCGGCACCTATTGCCTATGGTATCCGATGAAGAAGGGGGCGCCGATCGCCGATTTCCATGAGGCGCTGAAGGCGCTGGAGATCAAGAAGATGCTCTGCACCGAACTGACGGTCAAAAGCGACCGCGAAACCACCGGCCTAAACGGCTCCGGCCTGATCATCGTCAACCCGCCCTATACGCTGAAGGACGAGTTGCATACGCTGCTGCCGGTGCTGAAGGAAAAGCTCGGCCAGGACCGTTATGCCTCGCAGCGCGCCTTCTGGCTGCGCGGAGAGAATTGAGACAGGCTGCCAACGGCCAGGCAATGTCGCCCTCTTGACCGTCCGGCATCTTTGGCAACATTCTACTATCCTGTATCCAAGGAGTTTCCCTGATGAAATGCCGCCTGTTTTTCGCCGCCGCTGCGCTTCTCGCCGGGATCGCCGGTACAGCCCAGGCGGCCTCGACACCGCCTTGCACGGCCGGCGGCGTGGTCAACTCCGTGGTCAACCGGTTCGATCGCTATAGCCATCGCTATATCGGCTATCCGATGACGATCACCGCGGTCGAGGACATCCACGAGCGGCGCATCGAGCGGATGGAAAAGCAATACCCCGTCGAGCGGCGCTATTGCGGCGCCTCGGTGGTGACCAGCGACGGCGAGCGCCGCAAGCTGTGGTATCTCATCGAGCACAATTTCGGCTTTGCCGGCCTCGGCTCCTCGGTGGAATATTGCGTCAGCGGCCTTGACCGTTGGCATGTCTATGGCGCGGCCTGCAAGTCGCTGCGTTGATGCGCCGTTTTTCGGGCCTCGGCGCCCTGTTGATCTTCATGGCCGCCGCCGCATGGTTCGCCATCGGTGACGGCGGCAAGCAGGCGCCGCGAGACAATGACTGCTCGACCGGCGAGAATTGCCGGCCGACCTCGCGCGAAACCGTTCCGCCGGCGGCAAGCGGCTTCGATTTTTATATCCTGGCGCTGTCGTGGTCGCCGTCCTACTGCTCCAGCGACGAAGGCAGCGGCAATCGCCAGCAATGCGGCGCCGACAAGGATTTTGGCTTCGTCGTCCACGGCCTCTGGCCGCAGAACGAACGGGGCTATCTGGAATCCTGCGATAGCCGCCAACCGGAGCGCGTGCCGGACAGCCTAGGGCGCAGCCTGTTCGATATCATGCCGAGCATGGGGCTGATCGGTCACCAGTGGCGCAAGCACGGCACCTGCTCCGGCCTTTCGCAGGCCGATTATTTCAAGACGCTGCGCGCCGCCTGGAATCGCCTGTCCATCCCCGCCGACCTGCGCAAGCCGCAAGCCAGCAAACGCCTGTCCGGCGACGAGATCATCCGCAAGATGACGGCCGCCAATGCCGGTCTCGGCAAAGATGCGATTGCCCTGACCTGCAATGGCGGGCAACTCGACGAAATCCGCATCTGCTTCACCAGGGATCTGAAATTTCGCGACTGCGCCAATGCCGGTCGCCAGAGCTGCCGGAAAAACCCTCTCGTGCTACCGGCGGCACCGTAAACCCAGAAGGATCAGCCATGGAACTGTTCTATTCGCCTACCTCGCCCTATTCCGCAAAGGTGCGGCTGGCCGCCCGCTATCTCGAACTCGACATCACCGAAACCATTGTCGATACCAATGCCGATCCGGCCGAACTGATCGCCAACAATCCGCTTGGCAAGATACCGACGCTTGTGAGCGAAGACGGCCCGATCTTCGACAGCCGTGCCATCATGCAGTTTCTCAACCGCGTCACCGATGGCGAACTCTACCCGGAGAAGGATGCGAAACGGACGAAAGCGGAGGTGCTGGAAGCACTGTGCGACGGCATCAACGATTGTCTGCTCGCCATGGTCTACGAACGTCGGCAACGCCCGGCAGAGATCATCCATCAACCCTGGCTCGACCGGCAATGGGCAAAGGCCAAGCGCGGCCTCGACCATCTCGAAGCCAACCCGCCGAAAATCGGCAAGAATCTGCATGGCGGCCATTTCGCCCTGGCGGCGACGCTCGGTTATCTCGGCTTGAGATTTTCCGGCCAATGGGAAAGCGACCATCCGGCCCTCGTCGCCTGGGTGCAGGCCTTTGGCGAACGGTTTGTCGACTATGACGGCCTGTCCCCGAAGGCTGCGGCTTAAGCTGATATCACCGGCTGTAGCGGCTACTGTCGTTGCAGCCGGTAGACGACCAGATCCATCATGATCACCAGCGCGCCGTCTTCGGCCGTGTGGAAATCGAAGACGCCGGTGTCGCAGGCGAGTTGCAGCGTGCGCGACGGATCAGGCAGGCCAGCCGCGCTCGCGAACCGTTTGGCGTCCAGCTGCGCATTCGCGGCATATCCCTGGAAAAAGCCATCGGCCGGCATGTCGGCATAGTCATAGGTGGCGCCACCGCAGGCAAGCGGTCCCGGACCGTCGACGCGATCCTTGCCGAACGTCACCGTCTTGCCGAGGTAAATCGCATCTGCGGCCGGAGCAGGCTGCAAGACATCGCCTTCGAAGCGGTCGGCTTTCGAAAACAGCCATTCACCCGCCGGCGGTTCGGCGGCCGCTGCACTCCCGATCTGCAGGGCCAGCAAACCGGCAAACACCAGAACCTTACGCATCACCTGCATCATCCCCTCCCCGTTTTCCGGCGCACCATCCTTAAACGGCTGCCGGCGCCGTTGCATTCGAACCGAGAAGCAAAATTTAGGCAATAAAAAAGCCGGGACGGACCCGGCTTCTTTATCATGATGCGGAACGATATCAGAACTTGACGCCGATACCGACCTTGACGCTGTGCTCGTCGTAGCCACGCGAGACCGAACCGCTGTTCAGGTCGAAGTCCTTGTTCTGGAAATCGCTGTAACGGTATTCGGCGCGTGCCGTGATGTTGTTGGTCACGAAGGCTTCGACACCGCCGCCGACCGTGTAGCCAACAGCCGTGCGGCTGTCGGACGAGGTCGCATCGGATGCCTTGCTGTTCTGGGCAGCAACACCGGCCGTGCCGTAGACGAGGAACGGGTTCATGTCGTAGCCGACGCGGCCTCGAACCGAACCGTTGACGCCCTGGCGGCTCTGGATGCCGTTGCGGACGGCATCGTTGCCGGAGTAACCGACGTCACCTTCGACGCCGTAAACGATCTGGCCGTTCTGCATGTTGTAACCACCGTAAACGGCACCGCCGAGGGCGTGAGCGTTGCGGTCGCCACTGGCGAAGCGGCCAACATTGTACGAGCCCGAACCACCGATGTAGGCGCCAGACCAGTTGCCGGTCGGGGTGGCTTCCTCGACGGCGATCGGCGCTTCCGGGATCTGATCGATGGCATCGGCAGCGTGAACTGCGGAAACGCCCAGAACGACCAGCGAAGAGGTCATGAGGGTCTTGATAAGAGTACGCATACTTTTCTCCTTTCAACCCCGCACTGTGCCATTCTGTCCAAGGCGATTGCGCGGGTAATGCATAAAATGTCCCTGCCCGGTTCAGACTGGAAAATGATGTGCAATTGCGGAATTGAAAGAGCCAAATTGTGAAATAATCGTGGCAGAAGGACGTCTAAAATTGGATGTTGCTTCATAGCCACAGGTAATTTATTAACCTTAATCAAATGTTACAATGCCATCCCACAAATATAACTTACAATATTCAAAAATATACTTAAATAGAAAAAATCAACTCCGTGTGAAGCAAAGCTATTTATCGTCGCCGCCGGAAATCCTATATGGGTGAACACGAGTAGGTTCGACCATAAGGCAGCACGTTGAGACATCGGAAATTCAAAACCGCGCTGATTACCGGCGCGGCGCGAAGAATAGGCAAGGCAATCGCCGAAGATCTGGCAAATCAAGGGTTTGCCGTTGCCATTCATGCACACCGGTCAATGGACGAGGCCGCCTTGCTGGCGCAGGCGTTGCAGGACAAGGGCGCGGTTGCCACCGCTTTTCGGGCCGATCTGGAAAACGAAAATGAGACCGCCGCGCTGCTGCCGGCTGTCACGGAACGGCTAGGCCCGGTCGACCTCCTCATCAACAATGCCTCTCTCTTTCATGACGACAGTGCCGCCACATTCGATGCGCGTGCCTGGCGGTCGCATTTTGCCGTACATGTGCAGGCGCCGTCGATCCTGGCGGCCGATTTCGCCAGGCTCCTGCCCGATGACGCCGAAGGGTCGATCGTCAACATCATCGACCAGCGCGTCTGGGCGCTCAATCCGCGCTTCTACTCCTACACGCTGTCGAAATCCGCCCTCTGGACAGCGACGCAGACCATGGCGCAAAGTTTTGCACCAAGGATTCGCGCCAATGCCATCGGGCCGGGACCGACGGCGCAGGGTGCGCGCCAGACTTTGGACGATTTTCAGGCGCAGATCGACGGACTGATTCTGAAGGCGGGGCCGACCCTCGAAGAGTTCGGCCGGACGATCCGCTTTCTGTACGAAACACCCTCGATCACGGGACAGATGATTGCCCTCGACGGCGGCCAGCACCTTGCCTGGCAAACGCCCGACGTGGCGGAGATTGTGGAATGAACGGACAGAAGCTGCCGGAAGGCGGCGTTCTCTATGACGAAGCGGAAGACGACGAGGACGATATCGTCGAGGCGGGTGAAGCAGGCCCGGGCCTGACCGCGTCGGTCGACTGGAACGAGGGCTGGAAGAACGAGACCGGCCTGAAAGGCGCCGACCTCATCGCCGAATTCGTCAAGCATCTGCCGAACAAGCCCGGCGTCTACCGCATGTTCAACGAAGGCGGCGATGTGCTTTACGTCGGCAAGGCGCGCAGCCTGAAAAAGCGCGTCACCAATTATGCCCAGGGCCGCGTCCATTCCAACCGGATCGCCCGTATGGTGCGCGAGACGGCCAACATGGAGTTCGTCACGACCCGTACCGAGGTCGAGGCACTGCTGCTCGAAGCGAACCTGATCAAGCGCCTGCGGCCGCGCTTCAACGTGCTGTTGCGCGACGACAAGTCTTTTCCGTATATCCTGATTACCGGCGACCACCGGGCGCCGGCGATCTTCAAGCATCGCGGCGCCCGCTCACGCAAGGGCGATTATTTCGGCCCCTTCGCCTCGGCCAGCGCCGTCGGGCGAACGATCAATTCGCTGCAGCGCGCCTTCCTGATCCGCACCTGCACCGACAGTGTTTTCGAGACGCGCACCCGCCCCTGCCTGCTTTACCAGATCAAGCGCTGTTCCGGCCCCTGCACGCATGAGGTCAGCGATGCGGGGTATGGGGAGCTTGTTCAGGAGGCCAAGGATTTCCTCTCAGGCAAGAGCCAGAACGTCAAGGAAGGCATTGCCACGGCGATGGCGGCTGCGTCCGAAGACCTCGATTTCGAACGGGCCGCCGTCTACCGCGACCGCCTGGCGGCGCTCAGCCACGTGCAGAGCCACCAGGGCATCAATCCGGCCAGTGTCGAAGAGGCAGATGTCTTCGCCATCCATCACGAGGGCGGAACGTCCTGCATCCAGGTGTTCTTCTTCCGCACCGGGCAGAACTGGGGCAATCGTGCCTATTTCCCCAAGGCCGACCCGTCGCTATCGAGCGCAGAAGTGCTCAGCGCCTTCCTGGCGCAGTTTTACGACGACAAGCCGATCCCGCGGCAGATCCTGCTTTCCGAAACGGTGGAAGAACTCGACCTGCTGACGGCAGCCTTCAGCGAAAAAGCGAGCTACAAGGTGCAGATCCTCGTGCCGCAGCGCGGCGACAAGAAGGACGTCGTCGACCACGTGCTTGCCAATGCCCGCGAGGCGCATGGCCGCAAGCTGGCCGAAACCTCGTCGCAGGCGCGGTTGTTGCAGGGTTTTGCCGAGACCTTCAAGCTCACCACCGTGCCGCGCCGCATCGAGGTCTACGACAACTCGCACATCATGGGCACCAATGCGGTCGGCGGCATGATCGTCGCCGGGCCGGAAGGTTTCGTCAAAAACCAGTACCGAAAATTCAACATCAAATCGACCGACATCACCCCCGGCGACGATTTCGGCATGATGCGCGAGGTGATGACCCGCCGCTTCAGCCGGCTGATCAAGGAGGAAGGCATTCCCGACCGCTCGGCGCCGCCGGCTGCGGACGATCCCGCCGACGCCGCCTTCCCGGCCTGGCCCGACGTCATCCTCATCGACGGCGGCCAGGGGCAGATGACCGCCGTGCGCGCTATCCTCGACGAACTCGGCATCCGTGAGTCGGTGACGGCCATCGGTGTCGCCAAGGGTGTCGACCGCGACGCCGGGCGCGAGCGATTCTTCGCCGATGGTCGCAGCGATTTTTCGATGCCGCCGCGCGACCCTGTCCTCTACTTCATTCAGCGGCTGCGCGACGAAGCGCACCGCTTCGCCATCGGATCGCACCGGGCACGCCGCAAGAAGGAGATGGTCAAGAACCCGCTGGACGAGATTTCCGGCATAGGTCCGACTCGAAAACGAGCGTTGCTGCAGCACTTCGGCACGGCAAAAGCGGTGTCGCGGGCGGCTGTCGCCGACCTGATGGCGGTAGAAGGGATTTCCGAAGCGGTGGCGCGACTGGTCTACGATCACTTCCACGATGGCGCCGCCAAGTGAGATCGCCCTAAAAACCGCATAAACACCGTGAATTCAGGGAAAGACCCGTTGACGCTCCCCGGAGAAGACCGTCATCTACAGGCACGAATTCCAAAGGCAGGATAGAATGGCTTCCCGCGCATATAGCATACCGAATATTCTCACCTACGGCCGCATCCTCTGCGTGCCGCTGATCGTGCTCTGCTTCTTCATCGAAGGCCGGCTGCAAAGCTCTGACTTCGCCCGCTGGGCGGCTTTGTGGATCTTCGTCATCGCCTCGATCAGCGATTTCTTCGACGGTTATCTCGCCCGTATCTGGAACCAGACCTCCAACATCGGTCGAATGCTCGATCCGATCGCCGACAAGCTGCTGATCGCTTCGATCCTGCTGCTCGTCGCTGCCGACGGCACGATTGCCGGCTGGTCGCTCTGGGCGGCGATCATCATCCTCTGCCGCGAGATCCTGGTGTCTGGCCTGCGCGAATATCTTGCCGAACTCAAGGTCAGCGTACCGGTGACGCGTATCGCCAAGTGGAAGACCACGGTGCAGATGGTCGCCATTGCCTTCCTGCTGGCCGGCCCGGCCGGCGACACCGTCCTGCCCTATACGACACAGATCGGCATCGTCCTGCTGTGGGTTGCGGCGGTCCTGACGATGTACACCGGCTATGACTATTTCCGCGCCGGCCTCAAGCACATCGTCAACGAGGAATGAGATGACGAAGCTCGTCTATTTCGCCTGGGTGCGCGAGCGGATCGGCAAGGCCGAGGAGGAGTTGTCCCTGCCGGCCGAGGTGGTGACGGTCGACGATCTCCTGAGTCATCTCAAGGGCCTGAGCGAGGAATATGAAGCAGCGCTGCAGTTCCCCGACGTCATTCGTGTGGCGATCGACCAGGAACATGTCGAGCATGACGAGCCAATTGCCGGCGCCCGGGAAATCGGCCTGTTCCCGCCGATGACGGGTGGGTAAGCACGTGGCCGGCGTGGCCGACCAACGTCCTGAGCCCGCACAAAGCCGGGCATCGGTTCGCAGGAGTGACGACATGACGACCATTTCCCCCACTGTCCGCGTCCAGCATCAAGATTTCGACCAGCAGACCGAAATCGAGCTGATGACGGAAGGTCGGCATGACATCGGTGCCGTCGTCACCTTCACCGGCCTCTGCCGCGGCGAAAACGGCCGGCTGGAAGCGCTGGAGCTGGAACACTATCCCGGCATGGCGGAGGCGGAGATCACCCGCATCGCAACGCTTGCCATCGAACGCTTTTCGCTGCTCGGCCTGACGGCCATCCATCGCTATGGCACCATCGCCACCGGCGAGAACATCGTGCTGGTCATTGCCGCCTCGCCGCATCGCCAGGCCGCGTTCGACGGCGCCAATTTCGTCATGGACTATCTCAAGACCTCGGCCCCCTTCTGGAAGAAGGAGCATGAGCGCGACGGTAAGGCCGGCGACTGGATCTCGGCCAAGGATGCCGACGACCATGCCAGAGACAAGTGGCAGGGCTGAGCGTCAGGGAATGACCTTTTCGCGACGACTGACGACGAGCACGAAAACCAGCAGCGAAAAGACGAACAGGTCACGCCAGACGATGGGCGCAAAAGCGCTCCAGATCGTCTCGACCAGCCCGAGCAGGGCCGCGCCGCCGGCCGATCGCAGCGGGTCGGTGTAGCCGCCGATCGAGGCGACCATCAGCACCTTGAGGCCGAACATCAGGCCGGAGCCGAAATCCATGTTGCCGTAATAGGATGTGGCGAGGATACCGCTGACGGCAGCGATCATCGCCGCAACCCAGTAGGACAGCAGGAACACCCTGACGGCATTGATGCCGCAGAGTTCGGCTGCCTTGGGATCGTCCGTCACCGCCCGCCAGATACGGCCGACGAAACTGAACCGCAGCAACGCCGCACCGGATGCGATGATCAGAAGCATTGCCGCACAATTCAGCAACTGGATCACTGTCAAGGTCACCGGATAGGCGCCATCGCTGACGAAGACGACGGGCCGGTTGAGGAAAGGCGGCAGCCACAGGCTGCGCGTTTCCGAAGCCAGACGGGCAGTCTCCATCAGGAAGATCAGGACGCCAAGTCCGGCGACGATGACCGTGTTCGGCGACCGGCGCACGACCTGCGCCATGACGTTTCGACCGACGATAAAAGCCACGCCACCGCTGAAGGCCAGCGAACAGGCAGCACCGAGCGCCAGCGCCGCCGGCAGCACGAGCCACAGCCGGTTCCAGCCGATATCGGCAAACAGCACGTAGATCTGCCCGGCAAAAGCAAACAAGGCGCCATAGGTCAGATCGGCGCGCTTGGTGACGCCGAAAGCGATGGCATAACCGAAGGCGAGCGCCGCATAGAGCGCGGCGAGCGGTATCGCATTGGCAAGCTGCTGCAGCAGATACATGGCGAAGGCTCCCGGTTCCCTATGAAAGAATAACTGGTAAAACTGATTTTGCCAGTTATAATTTTGCCATGACCTTTGCCTGGACCCCGCATCGTTTCGCCGGTGGTGCATTGGCGCTGGATGTCGCCAACAGCGTCGTCCTGCGCTTTGACCCGGCGCGCCGTATCGATCGCTTCGCCGTGGCCGAACAGATCGACGATTTTCCGCGCGCAGCCAGTGCGTTTTGTGCCGAACGGGCACTGTTCGGGCCGTTGAAGCCGGTGCGGAAGCAGGATCGCCCCGCGTTCATCTCCTTGCGTGAAGCCATAGACGGGCATTTTCGACGCAGGGTTCAAGGTGAGGACGCGCGTCTGGAGCTTGCAGACTTGTTGGAGAATGCCGCCACCATCCTGCGGCAGGCGCCGTCGGCAGACGATCTCGGTCTGGCGACGGCGCATTCGGCGCTTCGGCTCATCGCCGGTCCCGAGACGGAGCGGATGAAGATCTGCCCAAACTGCTGCTGGCTGTTCCTCGACCGCAGCAAAAACAGAAGCCGGGCCTGGTGCGACATGGCGGTCTGCGGCAACCGTGCCAAGGCCAGCCGCCATTATCACCGCAAGAGGCAGGAGATTGCGACATGACATTGAAATTTCTAAGATATTCCGGCCTCGTCGCGCTTACCTTGCTGGCCGCGTGCCAGCGGGATTCCGGGGACGGGCTGACGGAGATTTCCGGCAAGCTTTTCGTCTTTAATTACCGCGTGGCGACAGCCACCTACGTCATCACCCTGCAGCGCAAGGCGCCGCTGCCGGAAAACGGCGTGGTCGAGGCGGAATATGAAAATCCGCGCGGCGGCGCGCCGCTGACCACACGCTCGAAAATCTATCCGTTCTGGGAAAAGATCGTGCTCGAGAGCCCACCGCTGCACTGTATCGTCAAGGACAGGCGTTACGCGGTGAAGATCCGCATTCTCGACAGCGACAGCAAGCTGCTGCAATCGCTGGAGACCACCGTCGTTTCCAACCTCGACCAGACCATCCTGCCGGCAAAACCGCTGGTGATCGGCCCGGTCTACACGAAAAATCCGGAGGTCTACAAGGCGGATGGAACAGCCGACTATTCGCCCGACGCCGGATGTCCGGCATGAAAAAACCGGGACGTTGCCGCCCCGGTTTTTCGATTCCGATCAGGAGGTTCCGCGCATCGGCGCAGAAGCTGGATCAGCCGACGATTTCGGTGTCGGAGAACCAGTACTTGATTTCCTGGGCAGCGGTTTCCGGAGCATCCGAGCCGTGAACGGAGTTTTCGCCGATCGACAGAGCGTGCGTCTTGCGGATGGTGCCTTCGTCGGCGTTGGCCGGGTTGGTGGCGCCCATGATTTCGCGGTTCTTGAGGATGGCGTTTTCGCCTTCGAGAACCTGAACGATGGTCGGGCCGGAGGTCATGCCTTCGACGAGTTCGCCGAAGAACGGACGCTCCTTGTGAACGGCGTAGAAGCCTTCGGCTTCGCGCTTGCTCATCCAGACGCGCTTGGAAGCAACGACGCGCAGGCCGGCGTCTTCAAGCATCTTGGTGATGGCACCGGTCAGGTTGCGCTTCGTCGCGTCCGGCTTGATCATCGAAAACGTGCGTTCAATCGCCATGTCTCATATCCTCTTCTTGTAGGGAAAGTGGGCGGTGTTTACCCGCCCGAACGCCCGAAAACAAGAGGCCGGCGGCAATTTCACGCCGGTGTCACAGTCCGCCCGCGCGCATTGAACAGATCCAGGCACCGGTCGAACCAATGACCGACCGGGTCCTCATCGGCAAACAATGTCAGGCCGGCGGTGATCCGTCCCCACTGGAATGCGCCAAAGACGATGTAATCGGCGAAAAGCGGCGTCTCGCCCCCGAAATACGGCTGGAACTTCAGCATGTGCCGCAGCGGCTCCAGCTTGGCGGGAAAGGCAGCCTTCTCCGCTTCGGCCTCGGCGGCCACCTCCTCCAACGTCTTGCCGAAACGCGCTTCGCGGCTGGCGCGGAAATAGGCCTGGTCCTTGTCGGCCAGCATGCCGTGGATGGACAGCAGCGCCATCTTGGTGATGGCCGGATGCAGCAACGTCTGGGAGAAACCCTCGACGAAACGCGACAGCGCCTTCCCGCCCTCGCCGCCGAACAGCGACGGCCGGTCCGGATAGGCTTCATCGAGGTACAGCGCGATATCAAAACTGTCGCGCACCAGGAGATCACCGTCACGCAGCACCGGCACCGTTTTCGAGAAGCCGTTTTCGACCGTGGGTATGGCGGTGAAGGGGCCGGGCATTTCAGAAAACTCCAGGCCCTTGTGATCGAGCGCCATCACCACCTTCCAGCAATGCGGCGAAAACGGCCGCTCTACATCGGCACCACACAGGGAATAGAGGATTCTGCTCATCGACGGCTCCTTTGTCTCGAAAACTGAGGCATAGGAAAACAATCGTGACCAAGAATCAAATCACGAAAATTCATCGCAGCGATCATCCTTCGTGACGGGTTTTGGCGATAGCATGCGAGAAACCGGGAGAGAGCCATGCTCAAGCATTTTGGAATGTTTGCCGACTACAATCGCTGGGCCAACGAACAGCTTTACGCCGCGGCCGCAAACCTTGGCGATGCAGACTATCGCAAGGATATGGGCGCCTTCTTCGGATCGCTGCACGCAACGCTCAACCATCTGCTTTCCGCCGATCGCATCTGGATGAAGCGCTTCACCGGAACCGGAACGGCACCGACAACCCTGAATGCCATCCTCCACGACGACCTGCCGGCGCTGACGGAGGCGCGACGGGCGGAAGACCACAGGATCATCGCTTGGATCGCCGGCCTCGAGGCAGACGCCCTTTCCGGCACCTTCACCTACACACCGATCACCGCTCCCACCGAAATCACCCAGCCGCTCGCCCCGGCTTTGGCACACGTCTTCAACCACCAGACCCACCATCGGGGGCAGTGCCACACGATCCTCACGGCGCTGGGCCAGCCGAGCCTCGGGCTGGACCTCGCCTATTTCCTGCGTGGCGAAGGGGCGAAGTGGGTGTGAGGCAGGCAAGCCGTCATTAACCGCGTTGGCGGAGAAAAGTTTTAGCCCAACGGCATATTCAGCCGATCTTAACACCGGCGGCGCATAGCGGAGGTTGTGGGCCGCACGAAAACAAGACGGCCGGGATGGCGGGGCCGATATGAAGAACGCTCTGGTGGCAATATCGAAAGACGGCGGTGCAACCGTATCCGCCGATGCGCAAAAAATCATGCAGGTCATGGCGCGGCGCGGCATCGCCGCCCTGCCCCGCAACTACGAACTTGTCTTCGAAGCGCTCTCCGGGCGCAATCCGGAACTCTCGGCGGATTTTGCCGCCCTGGGCGACCAGCCGCGCCAGGCGGAACTGGACGAGATGGGCTTCTATCACCGCCTGGTCGGCCATTGCGGCGTCGCCGCCGTCAAGGCGCAGACGGAAACCGGCGCACTGCTGCGCGGCCTCAAAGAGCAGCTTGCCACGGGCCTGTCGCACAAGCGCACGTTCCTGCGCGCCCTGGAACTGACCTCCCGCTCGCTGCGCGAAGACGATACCGACATCGCGGAAACGCTGGCGTCGCTCGATTATCTCACTGCAGCCATGACCGAATTCGTCACCGTCGAAACGGCACTCGGCAAGACGCTCGGCGATGGCGCAGCCGCCCTCGACAAACTCACCAGGGGTCTCGGCGCCGTCGAAAAGACGATGCTGATCGACAAGCTGACGCAACTGCCCAACCGCATCGCCTTTCGAAAGCGGCTCGATTCGCTTTACGCTGAGGGAAGCACACCCGAACGCACGGCGGTCATCCTCGCCGATATCGACCATTTCGGCCTCGTCAATGCCAAATTCGGCCATCAGGCGGGCAACCGGCTGCTGAAGCGCCTCGCCTCGATTTTCCGCAAATCGGTGAAGAAGAACGACTTCGTCGCCCGCATCGGCGGCGACGATTTCGCGTTCGTGTTCAGCGACGTCGACCAGAACGACATGAAGGCGATCAGCGAGCGGCTTCGCGGCACGATCGAGGAGAACCTCGTTTTCGCCACGTCCGATGCCGGCGCCGATGCCACGCTGACGGTTTCGATCGGCGTCGCCCTCTCCGCCTCGGCGCCTTCGGCAGCACAGCTCCAGGTCAATGCCGAGGCTGCCCTCGCTGCAGCAAAGAACAACGCCCGGCATCCGATCCGTTTCGCCGTCTGAAACGACACCTGCCCCTCCAAACGAAAAAAGCCGCGGCTCAACCGCGGCTTTTCTGTTCATGCCTGCTTTTTGGGTCAGGCCGCGTAGCGATGCCGCGCCTGACGTGCACCCTTTGCGGCGGTGCGGAACCGCGACAGCAGATCCTCCAGGGTGGTCGCCTCATTGGCCAGCGCCACCGTCGCGGCGGAGGATTCCTCCACCATCGCGGCATTGCGCTGGGTGTTGTTGTCGATACTGGAGATCGCCGCATTGATCTCCGAAAGGCCGGCCGCCTGCTCGCGCGCACCGGAAACGATGGTGGCGACGTGGACGTTCATCTCGGCGACCTGGCCGGCGATGGCGCGCAGGGCTTCCCCGGCCTCGCCAACCAGCGTGACGCCGCTGTTGACGTGTTCACCCGAGGCGTTGATCAGCTGCTTGATTTCCTTGGCGGCGGTTGCCGACCGCTGGGCCAGTTCGCGCACTTCCTGGGCAACGACGGCGAAACCCTTGCCGGCTTCGCCAGCACGCGCCGCTTCGACGCCGGCGTTGAGCGCCAGCAGGTTGGTCTGGAAGGCGATCTCGTCGATGACGCCGATGATGTTGCTGATCTCGCGCGAGGAGGTCTCGATCCGACCCATGGCATCGACGGCCGTCGTGACGATCTGGCCCGACCGTTCGGCACTGCTGCTGGTGTTTGCCACCAGCTTGCCGACTGTGTCGGCGACGGCACTGGTGCGTCGCACCGCCTCGGTCACCTGCGTCAAGGAGCTCAGGGTTTCCTCGATGGAGGCCGCCTGGCGCTCGGTGCGGGCGGAAAGATCCTGCGTGGCTTCGCTGATCTGGCTTGCGCCGTTGCGCACGCTGTTGGTGATCGAGCTGACCTGGCCGATGGCTGCTTCGAGATTTTCGACCGACAGGTTGAAGGAACTGCGCAGGCCATCGAGATCGCCCTTGAAGTTCTCGGAAATGCGACAGGCGAGATCGCCGCGCGAAAGATCCGACAGGGCTGCCTTGAGTTTTTCGACGGCAAATTCCAGCGCTGCCGCTTCCGTCTGGCGCTCGTGTTCGTGCTGGCGGCGCTGCTCTTCGGCCTGCCGGTCGGCGGCGCGTGCCCGCTCCGACATTTCCTTCTCGTTGTGCTGAGCCTCCTGGGCCAGGGTGATCGCCTCCTCAGCCGAGAAGAACGACAGGCTGACGGCGCGCACCAGCGTGATCAGGACCGCCGTCTGCAGGACCAGAACGACAGCATGGAGAACGACGCGGCTGAAATCGGACTCGCCGGGGAAAACGGCCAGCGGTGCGGCGACGAACAGCAGCAGGTGATGCACGGCCACCAACGCCGAATAGGCAATCAGCGCGCGCCAGTCTATCCAGGCGGCACAGATCGCCAGCGAGGCGAAGAAGTACATGTGGATGTCGATCTGCAGCGGCGATCCGGAAAACGTATAGACGAGGATCGCGACGGTTGCGGCATGCGCCATCGACGTCACGACGCGCGTCGTCGGACCGGTGCGATCCGTGACCCAGCCGACGCTGACGGCAACCGCAACGACGACGGCGGCCAATACCGGAAGGATCTCAAAACCTTCATCGCGAAAGACGGTGTGGGCAATGATGAGCAACACATTGATCCAGACAAGCCCGAAGATAGCCGGAGCAATCTTCTCGCGGAGTCGATTCAAGGCATTCATTTGATATCCCTCTGTAGGCAGCCGACGGCCAAACTGTGGTTGAGCACCAGAAGTGCTCCGGATTGCATGAGACGCATCGGAAAATCCTTTGCGTCGGAATAGGCGATCGCCATCCATGGACGCCGGCCGGGGCCGACGAAGGCCCCTCCGGCATCTCCGATGACCGACAGCATGTGAGCGGCCGGGGCGGAAGGATCCGTGACGACGAGCACAAAACGTCCGTTGGGCAGCGCCCAGACTGCGATCAGCAGCGCCAGAAACAGACAGAAATGGGCCGCGACAACGACACGGTTCATTGGATTGATCACCCGAAATTGGATGCCGGATCGCCAAGCCCCCAACAGACGGCGGTTTCCGTGCTGGACTACATTATGATAACGTAATTAAAAAATCGTTATTATTTCAATACCTCCATGTTCACCGCCAATATTGATAAATAGATTTTTTTATTACATGGAAAATGCTGAAAACAGCGACGAAATTGATAAATATCAATTTATGCAATTTGAAATATACTTATTATTGCTTCCTATCCTGCTTTAAACGAGGAAAGCACGGTGGAATTGCACTCGACATCGGTCACCGGCCTTCAATCGCCCCGGATGGGAATGCGGCAGACCGTCGCCAGCACGCTCTTGCGTTCCCGATGGAGTTCGGCGAAAACGCCGGCATGATTACGCTCACCAACCTCTCCGCCCGTATTGCCGGGCGCTTGCTCATCGACCAGGCCAACGTGACGCTTCCGGCGGGCACGAAGGCAGGCCTTGTCGGCAGGAACGGCGCCGGCAAATCCACACTCTTCCGCATCATCACCGGAGAGATGGAAAGCGAGAGCGGATCGGTGTCGATGCCGCGTCAGGCGCGCATCGGGCAGGTTGCCCAGGAGGCGCCAGGCACCGAGGAACCGCTGATCGAGATCGTGCTGAAAGCGGACAAGGAGCGCGAAGCGCTGCTCACCGAAGCCGTCACGGCAAAGGACCCGCACCGGATCGCCGAAATCCAAACGCGGCTTGCCGATATCCAGGCGCATTCGGCGGAAGCACGTGCCGCCAGCATTCTCTCCGGCCTCGGCTTCGACCACGAGGCGCAGGCGCGTCCGGCCTCCAGCTTCTCCGGCGGCTGGCGCATGCGCGTGGCGCTTGCCGCCGTGCTGTTTTCCGAGCCGGACCTCTTGCTGCTCGACGAACCGACCAACTATCTCGACCTCGAAGGCACGTTGTGGCTGGAAGATTATATCCGCCGCTATCCCTACACGGTCATCATCATCAGCCACGACCGCGACCTTCTGAACACGGCGGTCAACTCGATCATTCATCTCGACCAGAAGAAGCTCACCTTCTATCGCGGCGGCTACGACCAGTTCGAACGCCAGAAGGCGGAAGCCGACGAGCTGCAGATGAAAGCGAAGGCGAAGAACGACGCCGCCCGCAAACATCTGCAGAGTTTTATCGACCGCTTCCGCGCCAAGGCCACCAAGGCGCGGCAGGCGCAGAGCCGCATCAAGGCGCTGGAGCGCATGGGCACGGTTGCCGCCGTCATCGAAGACCATGTCCAGGGCTTCACCTTCCCGGAGCCGGAAAAGCAGCCCGCCTCGCCGATCATCGCAGTCCAGAGCGGCGCCGTCGGCTACGCGCCCGGCAAACCGATCCTGACGCGCCTCAACCTGCGCATCGACAATGACGACCGTATCGCCCTGCTCGGCTCGAACGGCAACGGCAAGTCCACTTTCGCGAAATTCATCTCCGGCAAGCTCACCGCCGAGACCGGAGAAGTGCGGACGGCGCCGAACCTGAAGATTGGCTTCTTCGCCCAGCACCAGCTCGACGATCTCGTGCCGAAGGACAGCGCTGTCGAGCATATCCGGCGATTGATGCCGGAGGCACCGGAAGCCAAGGTGCGCGCCCGCGTCGCCCAGATGGGCCTGGCGACGGAAAAGATGGACACGCCGGCCAAGGATCTTTCGGGCGGCGAAAAGGCGCGACTGCTGATGGGCATCGCCGCCTTCGATGCGCCGAACCTGCTGATCCTCGACGAACCGACCAACCACCTCGACATCGACAGCCGCAATGCGCTGATCCAGGCGCTGAATGACTATCCCGGCGCCGTCATCCTCATCTCGCACGACCGCCACCTGATCGAGGCGACCGTCGACCGGCTGTGGCTGGTGCGTGACGGTACCGTGACCAATTACGACGGCGACCTGGAAGACTATCGCAGCATCGTCGTCTCCAGTTCCAAGCCGAAAAGCGGCGCTGCCAAGACGGATGCGGCCGACGACAGCCGCAACAAGGCCGACCAGCGCAAGGCGGCGGCGGAAAAGCGCGCCACCTACGCGCCGCTGAAGAAAAAGATCAACGATCTCGAATCCTTGACGGAAAAGCTGAACAAGCAGATTCAGCTTCTGGACAAGGAACTTGAAGATCCCGCGCTCTACGAAAAATCGCCCGACAAGGCCGTCGCCAATTCGAAGGAGCGCGCCGCCGCGCTTGCCAAGCTGAACGAGGCGGAGGAACAGTGGCTGGAGCTGTCTGCCGAATATGAGGAGGCGATGGCGGGGTAACCGCCATCCGCGGGTGGAACGAGAGGGTGCCACACGGCAAGACCTGTCCGTTTGGCCCCCTCATCCGACCCTTGGGCCACCTTCTCCCCGCGGGGGAGAAGGGGAAGAGGCGGCGTAGCGCGATATGTGATTGCCAACGCCACCCGCAGAATAGTTAAAGTCCGCAGCGCTGCGGCAACGCTTCGTTAACCATAATCGAGAAAAATTGCTCAACATTATCGATTTGTTGAGTGATTTGATGTCGTCGCGTCTTCTTTTTCCATTGCTTGCCGTGACCCTCGCCCTGACGGGCTGCGGCACCAAACCCAATTCCGAAACCGGCTCCCTCAAGACCTCGTTTGCCGCGACCACGCCGCTGCACCATAAAAAGGGTGCGAACGAGCCTGTGGAGATGGAGCCTGCCGCCTGGGTTAAGCCCAGCCATCCCGGCGGACTTTCCGGCCGGACGCTGACCGTCGGCTCGCTCAGCGAATTGAAGCTGCGCCCCAAGGAAGTGATCCTGACCTTCGATGACGGCCCGATGCCCGGCAAGACGGAAAAGGTCTTGGACATCCTCGACGGTTACGGCGTCAAGGCGACCTTCCTGATGGTCGGCCAGATGGCGGAAACCTATCCGGCGATTGCCCGCAAGGTCGTGCGGCGCGGCCACACCATCGGCACCCATACCTACCGGCACAGCAACCTCGCCGGCATGGGATATGACAGCGCCCTGTCCGAAATCGCCCGCGGCGAAAAGGCGGTCGAAAAGGCGACTTCGGTCAATGCCGGTTTCTTCCGCTTCCCCTATCTTTCCGATACCCGCCGGCTGCGCAGCGCGCTTGCCGGACGCGGTCTCGTGGTCCTGGATGTCGATGTCGATTCGAAGGATTACTTCAAGGTCGGGCCTTCGGCCGTGACCATGCGAACGATGGAATCGCTTCGCCGGCGCGGCAGCGGCATCATCCTGATGCATGACATCCACAAACGTACGGCCACCATGCTGCCCGCCCTGCTCAACCAGTTAAAGAACGACGGCTACAAGGTGGTGACGCTTCGCTACAAGCGCAGCCGCATGCCCGGCTCGATGCTGATGGCCTCCGCCGAGTAAAATCGGACAGCCTTTCCGTACCGGATACCGCAAAAGCCGCCCTTGCCGAAGGGCGGCTTTCTGCTAAGACTGCCCGGCAAACAGACACTTCGAGCGAAACACCCGTCAAAGAGCATTCCCATCATGGCCCCCATCAAGCTCGCCATCGTCGGCGTCGGCAAGATCGTCCGCGACCAGCACCTCCCCGCCATCGCCGCCAACGGCAGCTATGAACTGACCGCCACCGCGAGCCGTCACGGCACGGTGGACGGCATTCCGAGCTATCCGACCATCGGCGCGATGCTGGAAGCCGTACCGGAAATCAACGCCGTTTCGCTGTGCATGCCGCCGCAGTATCGATACGAGGCAGCCCATGCCGCGCTCGCCGCCGGCAAGCACGTGTTCCTCGAAAAGCCGCCGGGCGCCACCCTCAGCGAAGTGCAGGACCTGAAGCGGAGCGCCGACGAAAAGGGCCTGACGCTGTTCGCCAGCTGGCATTCGCGCTATGCGCCGGCCGTGGAGGCAGCAAAATCGTTCCTCGCCGCCACCACGATCCGCAGCGTCAACGTCATCTGGAAGGAAGACGTCCGCCACTGGCATCCGAACCAGGACTGGATCTGGCAGGCCGGCGGCCTCGGCATCTTCGATCCTGGTATCAATGCATTGTCGATCGTCACGCATATCCTGCCGCGGGCAATCTTCCTCACCAAGGCCAGCCTGGAATTCCCGGAAAACCGCGATGCGCCGATCGCTGCCGATCTTCGCTTTACGGACATTGCCGGCCTCGACGTGCACGCCGAATTCGACTGGCGCCAGACCGGCAAGCAGAGCTGGGATATCGTCTCCGCCACGGACGCCGGCGAAATGGTGCTCTCTGAAGGCGGCGCCAAGCTGTCGGTCAATGGCGAACTGAAGTTTTCCGCGCCGGAAGCCGAATATCCGGCCCTCTACGAGCGCTTCGCCTCTCTCGTTGCCGCCGGCCAGTCGGATGTCGACCTGGCGCCGCTGACGCATGTCGCCGATGCCTTCATGCTCGGCCGGCGCAAGTTCGTCGATTCGTTCTTCGATTAAGACGGGCTTCAATCAAGTCGAGCTTCGATTGAGATGGGAAGGCGGCTTCGTCCGCCTTTACCCTTTCTTCTCCCAGCGGCCTTCGGCATTCTGCTGCCAGTAGGTCAGCTTGTGCCCCTCGCCTTTCAGCTTCTTCCACTGACCTCGAGCCGCTTCGAGCTGGCCCTGATCGTAGCCGTCGAACATGAAGACGACGCGCTCATAGGCATCCAGCGGCGGCGGTTCGGCGCCGTCTATGATGAACCGCACGGTCGCGCCGTTCGCATTGTCCGTGGTCAGCGTCAAAAGCACTGGCTGATCCTCCGCCATCTCCTCCCCATCGAGACCGTGCGCCAGAAAACTGTCGTCGCGGAACGTCCAGAGATGGCCGTCGAGCTTGTCGCGCAAGGCGGCATCGTTCATCTGCACGGTCACCCGCCAGCCGCGCTCGACACTTTTGTCGAGCAACGGCGGCAAGGCGTCTTCCAGCTTGCTCTCGGTCAGATGGTAGAACAGGACTTCGGTCACGCCGGTCTCAGACCTCGTAGCGGGCGCGGACCAGTTGATCCAGCAACCGCACGCCAAAACCCGATCCCCAGGACTGGTTGATCTCGTTCGACGGCGACGACATGGCCGTGCCGGCGACATCGAGATGCGCCCACGGCGTCTCGCCGACGAAACGCTTCAGGAACTGCGCCGCGGTGATCGCGCCCGCATGGCGTCCACCGGTGTTTTTCATGTCGGCGAACTTGCTGTCGATCATCTTGTCGTAATCCTTGCCGAGCGGCATGCGCCACAGCTTCTCGTCGGTGGCAAGACCGGCTTCCGTCAGTTCGGCGGCCAGCGAATCGCTGTTGGTGAACAGGCCGGCATGGGTATTGCCGAGCGCCACGATGATTGCACCGGTGAGCGTCGCGAGGTTGATCATGAATTTCGGCTTGAAGCGCTCGTTGCAGTACCAAAGCGCATCGCAGAGCACGAGGCGGCCTTCGGCATCGGTGTTGATCACCTCGATCGTCTGGCCGGACATCGAGGTGACGATATCGCCGGGACGCTGGGCATTGCCGTCGGGCATATTCTCGACGAGGCCGATGATGCCGATGGCGTTGACCTTGGCCTTGCGGGCGGCGAGCACGTGCATCAGGCCGGTCACGGCGGCGGCACCGCCCATGTCACCCTTCATCTCTTCCATGCCGGCAGCCGGCTTGATCGAGATACCGCCAGTATCGAAGACAACGCCCTTGCCGACGAAAGCAACCGGCTGCTCCTTCTTGGCACCCTTCCAGTGCATGACCACGAGGCGCGGCGGGCGGACGGAGCCCTGCGCCACACCTAGAAGCGCGCCCATGCCGAGCTTGCGCATTTCCTTTTCCGTCAGGATCTCGACATCGACGCCGAGTTTCTCCAGTTCCTTCGCCTTGGCGGCGAATTCTTCCGGGCCGAGAATGTTGGCCGGTTCGTTGACGAGGTCCCTGGCAATGTTGACGCCGTCGGCAACGGCCCGCGCAACGGCAAACGCCTTCTGCGCCGCCGACGAATCGGCAGTGACGATCGTGACCTTCACCGTCGATGCCTTGGCCTTGTCGTCGTCCTCCCCCTTTTTCGTCTTGTAGGTATCGAAGCTGTAAGCGCGCAAAAGCAGGCCGAGGGCAAAATCGGCGGCCTGGGTCGGCTGCACATCGAGACCGGGCGCATCGAGGAAAACAACCGCCGCCTCGGCTTTGCCGATCTTTGACGCGGCGACACCGCCGGCGCGCAACCAATCATGCGCCGTCACCTCACCCGCCTTGCCGAGACCAAGAACGAACACGCGATCCGCATCAGAACCCTGCGGTGCGACGATATCCAGCACCGACATCGACTTGGCGGAAAAACGCGCCACCTTGGCGGCCTTGATGAAGACGCCGGCGGGATCGGCAACGGCTGAACCGGCAGGTGCGTCGCCATCCGAGGTTTTGAGAAGAACAGCCGTGGCGCCCTCGATACGGGCCGATTTGGCAAAGGAAATTTCGAATTTCGCAGACATTGATTCTCCGCTGCAACATTGTCATCATGATCGTGGAGCGATCATGGGGTTTTATCGTCTGAACGCAAGTGCAAGCTGCTTATGCCGAAATGCACGGTTCTGCAAAACCGGCTCTCGGATGATCATTCTGCTGTCGCACTCGACTGTTAGGCACGGACCGCATGTTCGAGGGAGCAAAACGGAATGAATCCGGGATTTTTTCGTGACAACTGACTTGGGGAAACCCGGCGCCAGCGGGGAAACTGGCGGCCTGATGCGTCCTTACGCATATACGCAGATCTTTTGCGTTATATTCGCACTGTGGTGGGTGACGCTCTGCTTCTTTCACGTCTTTCCACAGATAGACCTCATCGTCGCCAAGTGGTTTTTCGTGCCCTTCACCTGCCAGGAAACGCCGAATGCCCTCGGCATCTGCGGGCATTTCCCCTTCAGCCGTGACGAGTTCCACAAGGGACTGCGCAAATTCCTGTTCTTCCTGCCGTCGGCCATCGCCATCATCTTGGTCTGTATGACGGTACTGGAACTGCGCCGACGGCGGCGCGGGCTTAGAAAGCTCGACCTGCGCTATTACGGCGCAGCGCTCGTCTCCTTCGTCGTCGGGCCGTACATCCTCGTCAATCTCTGGCTCAAGTCGCATTCGAATCGGCCCCGTCCCTACGAGACCGACATTTTCGGCGGCAAACACATGTTCGAGCCTGCCGGGTCCTTTGCCGGCACCTGCAACAATAACTGCTCGTTCATTTCGGGAGAGGCCGCCGGGGCAGGTTGGCTGTTTTGCCTGATTATCCTCATTCCTCCGCCGCTGCGGCCGTTGCTCGTGCCGCCCCTCGTCATCGTCGCTTTCTTGACGCCGGCCCTGCGCGTTGCCTGGGGCGGCCACTATCTGTCCGACGCCGTACTCGGCTGGATGTCTTCGCCGGTCATCTTCTTCGGCGTGCTGGCATTGACCGAAGTGACACGCCGCCGGAAAATTTTGCTGGCCTAACGGAAATTTGACGGGCGGCCTGTCGCCAAAAATTCACAAACAGCGTAGAGAAAACGCGTCGCCGGCAGGTCTTCACGAATGCCGGCTTGAGTTTGAAGGCCTGCATGAAACTGATCGAGTCATATATTCTGCGGCGCGTGAGCCAGATGTTCCTGGTGGCGTTGCTGCCGGTGCTGGCCATCATCTGGACGACCCAGGTGCTCGGCCGCATCAATCTTGTGACCGATAGCGGCCAGTCGATCGGCTCGTTCGTGCAGTTGGCGACACTCATCCTGCCGACCATCATCCCCATCGTCCTGCCGTTTGCCATCGTCATCGGCATCACCCAGACGCTGGCGGCGATGAACAACGATTCGGAGTTGACCGTCATCGAGGCCGCTGGCGCCACGCGCGCGACGATCATGCGGCCGATCCTGCTTTTGGCTGCGGGCCTTAGCGTCTTCTCCTTCTTCGTCGACAATGTCATTGAACCGAAGGTCCGCGTCGCAGCCCGCGAAATGGTCGCCGCCGCCTATGCCGATCTTCTCTCCTCGGTCATCGAGGAAAAAACGTTCCGGCGCATCGAGGACGGCCTCTACATCCAGATCTCCGAGCGCCATTCCGGCCGCATCCTCAAGGGCCTGTTTGTCGCCGATTCGCGCGATCCGAATTTCGACCTCATCTATTATGCCCGCGAAGGCGCGGTGAATGTCGAGGGCACGGCCCTGATCATGCATGACGGCGAGGTGCATCGGAAGATTCCGAACGGCAACGTCTCGATCATCCGCTTCGATTCCTATTCCTTCGACCTGTCGGACCTCACCCAGACGCGCGGCCAGGCCACCCTGCGCTCGGGCGACCGGAGCCTCGGCTTCCTCCTCAATCCGGATCCTGAAGATTCGCATTACAAGCAGAAACCCGGGGAATATCGCGCCGAACTGCACCGACGGCTGACGGAGTGGTGTTTCCCGCTGCTCTACGCAATGATTTCACTGCTGATTGCCGGCGACGCCCGTTCGCACCGCGATGCCCACCTGCATCCGATGGTGTCGGCCCTGGCGATCAGCTTCGGCCTGCGCTGGGCATCCTTCTACGCATCGAACCAGTCGGAGCACGACGTTACCTATGTCTATGTCGCTTACGCGGTGCCGATCGTCGCGGGCGCCGTTGCCGCCTTCCTGCTGTCGCGCAACATGAAGCTCCGGATCCCGGCCTTCCTGCGCTACCGGACCGCCGACATCTGGCGCGGGCTGCTGGCGCGGCTGAACGGTCAGCGCGGCGCTTCGAAGGGAGATCCGGCATGATCTTCTCGACGCTCGGACGCTACTTCTTCCGCCGTTACCTTGCGACCACCCTGTGGTTCCTGCTCGGCATCGTCTCGATCATCTTCCTGATCGACTTTTCCGAAACTTCCGGGCGATTCTCGTCGCTGGCCGGTTATTCGGTCGGCGGCGCGCTGTTCATGACCTTCGTGCGCCTGCCGCTCATCCTGCAGCAGACGATCCCCTTCATCATGCTGTTTGTCGGCATGACGACGCTGATTGCGCTCAACCGCCGCTACGAACTGGTGGTGACGCGGGCCGCCGGCGTCTCCGTCTGGCAGTTCATGGCCCCCTTCGTGTTCGGCGCCTTTCTTGTCGGTGCGGCGACCACGCTTGCACTCAATCCTTTGGCAGCCTGGGGCCAGCGTCAGGCGCTATTTCTCGAATCGGATTGGAAAGCGGCAAGCAACAAGAGCCGTTCGTCCTCCGCTGTTCCGTGGCTTCGCCAGATCAGCGGCAAGGACGACACGGTGATCGGCGGACGGGTGATCCTCGAAGACGGAACCCTGCTCGTCGACGCCGCCCTGATCCATTTCGATCCGGAAGGCCGGATCATTCTGAGACAGGATGCGGGATCGGCAAAATTGCAAGATGGTTACTGGTTGCTTAACGACGTGACAGAGACTAGGCCAGGTGAAGTCCCTGTGCGACTCCCATCCGTCCAAGTGCCGACCAACTTGAAACGGGAATTCGTGCAGGAGCGTTTGGCTCAACCGGAAACCGTTGCTTTTTATGATCTTTCTCAGAAAATTGCGATTGCCAAGTCCTTCGGTGTTTCCACCCGGGCGCTTGAGACGCAATATCACTCCCTGCTTTCGCTGCCCTTCCTGCTGATTGCGATGACCATGATCGCCGCAACCGTCACGCTGAAGTTCAGTCGTTTTGCACAATCCCGCTCGGTGATTCTGGGTGGAATCCTTTCAGGCTTCGTGCTTTATGTTGTGACCGTGCTTGTGAAAGCATTCGGAAGCAGCGGGGTAGTACCACCGTTCATTGCGGCCTGGATTCCGGTCGTGGTGGCGATGGCACTCGGGGCTACAATTCTGCTGCATCAGGAGGATGGCTAGTGGCGGTAACAAACCGCAAAACGATCAGGAGGCTTTTGACCGCCCTGCTGACCGGGGTGGCTGCGTCTGCGTATTTCAGTGCGACTGTTGTAGCGGCTTACGCTCAGTCGAACAGTTTGCAGTCGCTGGAGCCGAACATTCCTGCCGAGTCGAAGCTCATGCTCGCGGCAAACGAACTCGTGTACGATAAAGATGCCGAGCGGATTTCCGCTGTCGGCGGTGTGCAGATCAATTACGCTGGCTACAAGATGGTGGCCCAGCGCGTTGAATACGATCAAAAAACCGGCCGGATGACGGCGATCGGCAATATCGAGCTGATCGAGCCCGGCGGCAACCGGCTGTATGCCGAAACGCTCGATGTCACGGACGACTTCGGCGAAGGCTTCCTCAATGCCTTGCGCGTGGAGACGACCGACAATACCCGTCTGGCCGCCGAAAGCGCCGAACGCGTCGGCGCCCGCGACATGATTCTCAACAACGGCGTCTACACGGCCTGCCTGCCCTGCGCAGAAAAGCCGGATCGCGCGCCGCTGTGGCAGATCAAGGCCCAGCGTGTCATCCAGAATGGCGAGAAGCATACGGTGCGGCTGGAAAATGCCCGCTTCGAGCTTTTCGGCCAGTCGATTGCCTGGATACCCGTGCTTGAGGTTCCCGATCATACGGTGAAGCGCAAGTCCGGCTTCCTCTTCCCGAGCATGTCGACGACCGAAAACCTCGGCTTCGGCCTGAAGGTTCCGTATTATTACGCCATTTCCAACAGCAAGGATCTGACGGTCAGCGGTACCGGCTACACCAGCCAGGGTTTCCTGCTGGATGCCGAATATCGCCAGCGCTTCGACAATGGCACGCTCACCCTGCGGGCAGCCGGCATCAGCCAGATGAACCCGGATGAGTTTACCGACGGCACCAGCGATGCCGAGGTCAAAGAACGTGGCATGATCCAGTCCACTGGCGCGTTTACGATCAATCCGCGCTGGGCCTTCGGCTGGGACGTCATGACCCAGACCGACAACAACTTTTCGCGCACATACGATCTGAACGGTCTCGACGAGAGCGTCCATACCAACCAGGTCTACCTGACGGGCATGGGCGATCGTAACATCTTCGACATGCGCGCCTTCTATTTCGACGTCCAGGATTCCAATCCGCGCGACACCGAAGAGAACAAGCAGGCGATGGTCTATCCGGTCATCGACTACGGCTACATCGCGCCGGTTCCGGTCGGTGGCGGCGAGCTGTCGCTCGATATCAACTTCACGAATATTTCGCGCTCGAACCCGGATATCTACACATCGAGCGGCTACGATCGTTTCCGTGGGCTTGACGGCCGCATGGCGCGCCTTTCGGCCGAAGCCGAATGGAAGCGTACCTTCATCACCGACGGCGGCCTGTCGCTGACGCCGATCGTCGCACTTCGCGGCGATGCGCTGAACGTCGACATGGCAAGCCCGAACTCCATCGACCCTGCCCGTTACCTCTACGGCGGTGGCTTCGAAGGTGACGATGCAAACGCTCGCGGCATGGTTACGGCCGGCCTGGAAGCCCGTTATCCGATCCTGATGACGACGGCCAACAGTAGCCACGTCTTCGAGCCGATCGCGCAGATTTTTGTGCGCCCGGACGAACAGATGGCTGGCGGCCTGCCGAACGAGGATGCCCAGAGCTTCGTGTTCGATGCTACCAACCTGTTCGAGCGTGACAAGTTTTCGGGTTACGACCGGATCGAGGGCGGCACGCGTGCCAATGTCGGCTTGCGTTATACCGGCACCTTCGACAGCGGCTATACGCTGCACGGCATCTTCGGCCAGTCCTATCACTTGGCGGGTCTGAACTCCTTTGCCACCGACGATCTGGTGAATGCAGGCGCGAATTCCGGTCTCGAAAGCGACGTCTCGGACTTCGTGTCCATGGCGAGCGTCACGACACCGTATGGCCTTTCGCTGACGGCTCTCGCCCGCCTGGACGAAAAGACGCTCGAGCCGATGCGCACCGGTGCTTCCGTCGGCTACGGCAACGATCGTCTGCAGACGAGCCTGACCTACACGCAGATCGCCGAGCAGCCGAAATACGGCGCCTCGGAAGAAAGCACCGAACTGCAGACTTCCGCTTCGTTCCGCCTGACGCAATATGTTTCGGTGTTCGGCTCCATGACCTGGGACCTGAACAACGACGTCGTCAGCCGCCGCAGCGCCGGTTTCTCCTATGAGGACGAGTGCACGATCTTCTCGCTGTATTACACCGACAAGCGTGACATCTCGAACACCGCGGCAAACGACTGGCAGATCGGTGCCCGCCTCAGCTTCCGTACGCTGGGCGACATCCAGGTCGGCGATGCGCCGCAGGGCAACTATCGTTACTGACGAAGTCGCCGATGCCTTGGCGGGAGCCCGCCAAGGCAGTGTTTTTCACGCTGGAATACGCCGGAAAGCTGCTCGGTCATTGTTTTGCCGTAAGAATTACGTTATTCGGCACCTTCGTGGAATTTTCGCAAGATCGGAGCAGCGGGCAGCCCTGGTGGCGCCAGCCGGAGAGGTAGACCGATGAAATCTGGATTGAAGCCGATACGTGCGCTTGTGTTCGGTGTCGCGGCCCTGGCGGTTTCCCTGACGGCACAGCCGTTCGTGCCGGCAGCTTTCGCCGCAAGCCAGATCAGCGCCACCGTCAACAAGACGGCGATCACCACCGGCGACGTCGCCAAGCGCGTTGCCTTCCTCCGCCTGCAGAGAACGAAGGGCAATCTCAACAAGATCGCCCAGCAGCAGCTTGTCGACGAATATCTGAAGCGTCAGGAAGTTTTGCGCGTGCAGATGTCCGTCAGCACGCAAGAAGTCGATGCGGCCTATGCGCGTTTCGCGGCCAGCAACAAGATGGCCCCCGAGCAGCTGAGCAAATTGCTGCAGCAGGCCGGTGTCGGCGCCGATCACTTCAAGGCCTATATCGCCATTTCCATGAGCTGGCCGCGCGTCGTCAATGCCCGCTACGGATCCAGCGGCCGCATGTCCAACCAGGAAGTCGTCAGCCGCATGCTGCAGAACAAGCAGAAGCCGGTGACGACGGAATATTTCCTGCAGCAGGTCATCTTCGTGGTGCCGGCCTCCAAGAAGGGCATCGTCGGCAAGCGCAAGGCCGAAGCCGAAGCCTCGCGGGCGAAGTTCCCGGGTTGCGACCAGGCGAAGATCTTTGCCGCCACCATGCATGACGTTTCGATCCGCAGCCTCGGCCGCGTGCTGGCGCCGGAACTGCCGGAGGACTGGAAGCCGCTGATCGAGAAGGCCAAGGGCAATACCACCGGTACCCGCGTCACCGAACGCGGCGTCGAATATCTCGCCATCTGCAAGACACGCCAGGTTTCGGACGATTATGCGGCGGAAGTCGTTTTCCGTGCCGAAGATCTTGGCAAGCAGAAGGACGGCGAAAATCCGAACGAGGCGAAGTATGTCGAGGAGCTGCGCAAGAAGGCGCAGATCGTCTACAACTAACCCGGCTTCCACAGACGAAAGAAAACCGATGCGCCCGCTTGCGCTCACTCAAGGCGATCCGGCGGGGATCGGCCCGGATATTACCCTGACCGCCTGGCTTGATCGCCGGGCGTTGTCATTGGAGCCGTTCCTCTTTATCGGCGATCCGGCAGTGCTGGCGCAGCGCGCCCGTCATCTCGGCCTTTCCGTGGCAATCGAGGAGACTGGGGCGGAAGATGCGATCGGTATCTTTGATCGCGCTATTCCGGTCATGCCCGTTGCCGCTGGCTCCGACATCCTGCCCGGCGAGCCGCGTGTCGAAAGTGCCGCCGGCACCATCGGCGCCATCGAGCGGGCGGTGGAGCTTTGTTTTGCCGGCCGGACGAGCGCCGTCGTGACCAATCCGATCGCCAAATCCGTGCTTTATGACGCCGGCTTCCGCTTTCCGGGGCATACGGAATTTCTGGCCGATCTCGCCGAACGTGCAACTGGAAAGCCGGCATTGCCGGTGATGTTGCTGGCCGGCCCGAAGCTGAAAGCGGTGCCGGTGACCATTCACATCCCGCTGAAAGACGTGCCGGCCGCGCTCGATGCCGCGTTGCTGCTTGAGACCTGCCGCATCACCCATGCCGACCTGAAACACCGCTTCGGCATCGCCGCGCCACGCCTTGCCGTCGCCGGCCTCAATCCGCATGCCGGCGAAGGCGGCGCACTCGGGCTGGAGGACGACGCGATCATCCGCCCGGCAATCGAGGTGCTGCGTGCCGAGGGTATCGATGCCTTCGGTCCCCTGCCCGCCGATACAATGTTCCACGACCGTGCCCGCCAGGGTTACGACGTGGCGATCTGCATGTACCACGATCAGGCGCTCATCCCCGCCAAGGCGCTGGGCTTCGACGATTCGGTCAATGCGACGCTCGGCCTGCCGTTCATCCGCACCTCGCCCGACCACGGCACCGCCTTCGGCATCGCCGGCAAGGGGATCGCGCGGCATGACAGCCTCGTTGCAGCCCTGACGCTCGCAGCGGACCTCGCGCGCAACACCGGAGCCCGTTCCTGATGGCAACCCTGGACGGCCTGCCGCCACTGCGTGACGTCATCCAGCGGCACGGGCTCGACGCCCGCAAGGCGCTGGGGCAGAATTTTTTGCTCGACCTCAATCTCACCCAAAAGATCGCCCGTACGGCTGGGCCGCTGGAGGGCGTAACAGTCTTCGAGGTCGGCCCCGGCCCCGGCGGTCTGACCCGCGCCATTCTTTCGCTCGGCGCCAAGAAGGTCATCGCCATCGAGCGCGATTCCCGCTGCTTGCCGGCGCTGGCGGAAATTTCCGACCATTATCCCGGCCGGCTGGAAGTCATCGAGGGCGATGCGCTGAAAGCCGATTTCGAGGCCCTGGCACCCGAAGGGCCGGTGCGCATCATCGCCAACCTGCCCTACAATGTCGGCACCCAGCTTCTGGTCAACTGGCTGCTGCCGAAGACCTGGCCGCCGTTCTGGCAGTCACTGACATTGATGTTCCAGAAGGAGGTCGGCGCCCGCATCGTCGCCGATGAGCAAGACGACGCCTATGGCCGCCTCGGCGTGCTCTGCGGCTGGCGCACAACGGCACAGATGGTCTTCGACGTGCCGCCGCAGGCGTTTACGCCGCCGCCGAAGGTCACCTCTACCATTGTCCATCTGCTGCCGAAGGCTACGCCCCTTCCCTGCGATGCGGACAAGCTGGAAAGGGTGACGCAGGCCGCCTTCGGTCAACGCCGCAAGATGCTGCGGCAAAGCCTGAAGCCGCTTGGCGGCGAAACGCTGCTGCTCAAGGCCGGCATCGACCCGGCAAGGCGTGCCGAAACGCTCTCGGTCGAGGAGTTCGTGGCTCTCGCCAATCATCTCTGAGATGGTTTGCCGAGGCTCAGAGCTTCGGCGTCTCTTCCAGAAGGCCGCGCACGAAATCGAACAGGCCATGACGCCGGTCGCGGCGCACCCGCTCGGCCTTGACGATGCACTGCACCGTATCGAAGGCGATGTCGAGGTCGTCGTTGATGAGCACGTAATCGTATTCGCGCCAGTGCTCGATTTCCGAGCGGGAATTGGCAAGCCGGGTGGCGATCACCTCTTCGGTATCCTCTGCACGGCGATGCAGGCGCGATTGCAGTTCGGTCATGGTCGGCGGCAGCACGAAGATCGAAACGACATCGGCCGCCATCTTCTCCTGCAGCTGCCGGGCGCCCTGCCAGTCGATATCGAACAACATGTCGCGGCCTTCGGCCATGGCGACCTCGACGGGTTCGCGGGGCGTGCCGTAAAAATTGCCGTGGACTTCTGCCCATTCGAGCAGCGAATCTGAGTCACGCATGCGTTCGAATTCACGCACGCTGATGAAGTGGTAATGGCGACCGGCGATCTCGCTCGGACGGCGGGCGCGTGTGGTGACGCTTACCGACAGGCTGAGCCCCGGAACCGACTCCAGCAGGTTGCGGGCGATCGTCGACTTGCCGGCGCCGGAGGGCGAGGACAGGACGAGCATCAGGCCGCGGCGTTGGATGATGCTGGACGGCGTGGCCCGGGCGGTCATGGGATTACTCCAGATTCTGGACCTGTTCGCGGAACTGGTCGATGACAACTTTTAGCTCGATGCCCGCCGTGGTCACGGCCGCGGCATTGGACTTGGAGCAGATCGTATTCGATTCTCGGTTAAATTCTTGTGCCAGAAAATCGAGCTTGCGGCCCACCGGACCACCTTTTTCCAGAAGATCCCGGGCGGCGAGCACATGCGCCTTCAACCGGTCGATTTCTTCGCGAAGGTCCGCCTTGGTCGCAAGCAGCGCAGCCTCGGCATGCAGCCGGTCGCGGTCAAGGCTCGGCACGCCCTCGATCAGCGCGGCGATCTGGCCGGCCAGGCGGCGTGCAATTTCTTGCGGCGTGCGGGAAGGATCGTTCTCCACCACGGCTGTCAGGCTGGCGATACGATCGATATGCCCATGCAGCAGGCGGGCAAGTGCCTCGCCCTCGCCTTCCCGCATTGCCTGGAGATCGGCCAATGCACCGACGAGGCCGTCGAGGATCGCCTGGTCTCGGGCACCCATTGCCTGATCGTCATCCTTGGCCTCGCGGAAATCGACAAGGCCACGAATGGTCAACAGCGTGTCCAGCCGCAGCGGCGACGGATCGAGAAGATCGCCAAGCTCCTTGCGCAGGGCCATCACGGCGGCCAGCGCTTCGCTGTTCAGCACGGCCTCAAGCTGGGCTTCGGCCGCTGTAACGGAAAGCGAGATCTGCATGTTGCCGCGGGAAAAACGATCGGCGAGCTGCTTGCGCACCTCCGTTTCCATCTGTTCCAGGCCCGGTGGGAAGCGCAGGCGCAGATCGAGTCCCTTGCCGTTGACGGAACGCAGTTCCCATGCCCAGCGATAACGCCCGACCGTTCCTTCGCGCCGGGCGAAGCCGGTCATGGATTGCAATGGCATTGGGCCTCCGCGCTCAGTTCGTGCTGGTCTTTTTCGCCGAAGGATCGGCCTGGTCCGCCGGCTGGCCGTCGACGGCGATGTTCGGATCGGAGCCCTTGTCCGCCTCGATCTTGCGCCAGCGCTTGACGTTGGCGTTGTGCTCTTCGAGCGTCGCCGCAAAGACGTGGCCGCCCGTGCCGTCGGCAACGAAGTAAAGATCCTTGGTGCGCCAGGGATTGGCGACCGCTTCCAGCGCCGCGCGGCCGGGATTGGCGATCGGCGTCGGCGGCAGGCCCTTGATCTTGTAGGTGTTGTAGGGCGTTTCCTTCTGGAGGTCCGACTGGAAGATCGGCCGGTCGCTCGGCTTTCCTTCGCCGCCGAAAATGCCGTAGACGATGGTCGGGTCCGACTGCAGCCGCATGCCGCGTTCCAGGCGGTTGATGAACACCGACGCAACATGCGCCCGTTCGTCCGCCTTGCCCGTCTCCTTCTCGACGATCGAGGCGAGCGTAACGAACTCTTCCTTCGATGTCAGCGGGATCGAGGTATCGCGTTTTTCCCAGATCTGGTCGATCAGCTTTTCCTGGGCGGCCTGCATCTGTTCGACGATTTCCCCACGCTTGGTGCCGCGCGAGAACTTGTAGGTGTCGGGCCGCAGGCTGCCCTCCCCCGGCAGTTCGGCCGGCAGGTCACCTTCGAGAACCGGATCCTCCTGAAGCCGGCGGAACATCTGCCGCACGGTGAGGCCTTCCGGCAGCGAAACCGAATAGAGGATCGACTTGCCGGATTTCAGGAGATCCATGATCTCCTTCATCGAGGCGCCGGCCTTGATTTCGTATTCGCCGGCCTTCAGCGTTTCGTCGTCGGCCAGATAGGTCGCCGTGACGTAACGGAAGATTCGCGCATCGGAAATGACGTCGTTGCGCTCGAGATTGGAGGCGATTTCCGCCAGCCCGGCGCCGTTGCGGACGATGAAATTGGTGTTGACGGCGAGCGGTCCCTTCGCCTGGTAGGTCGAGATCGCATAATAGAAAGCGAGCACGGCGACGACGGCCACCATCACCGTCAGCGTCATCAGGAAGTTGAGGAAGATGACCAGCTGGCTGCGCGCCTTGCGCGAACGGCGCGGCGGATCGGGCACGCGCTCCGGGCGGAGCGCCTCGGTGGCCGATTTCGGAATGATCGGCCCCTTGGTCACACCCGCGCCGTCGCGGCCGTAGATCGCCTCACTGTTCTGGTTCGTATCGCTCACCGACAATCCTCATCATTTTGGCATTGTCCGCTGTTTGGCGAAGCAATGCGGCAAAAAACAGGTTCAGGAAACGGCCGCACGCCCTGAGCAATATTCACAATCAAGCAAATGGCGGCGGGAAACCCCGCCGATCAGCCTTCGTAACGGCGCAGCACCAACGAAGCGTTGGTACCACCGAAGCCGAAGGAATTAGACACCGCGACGTTGACCTGACGCTTGCGTGCCGTGTGCGGCACGAGATCGATCGCGGTTTCCCGTTCCGGGTTGTCGAGATTGAGCGTCGGCGGCACGATGTTGTCGCGGATGGCCAGCGTCGAGAAGATCGCCTCGATGGCGCCGGCAGCACCCAGCAGGTGGCCGGTGGCGGATTTCGTCGAGGACATGGAAATCTTCGAAGCCGCATCGCCGACCAGCCGCTCGACGGCGCCGAGCTCGATCGTGTCTGCCATGGTCGAGGTGCCGTGGGCGTTGACATAATCGACGTCGGCGGGCGTCAAGCCGGCACGCTTCAGGGCAGCCGCCATGCAGCGATAGGCGCCGTCGCCGTCTTCAGACGGGGCGGTGATGTGGAAAGCGTCGCCGGACAGGCCGTAGCCGACCACTTCCGCATAAATCTTGGCGCCGCGGGCCTTGGCATGCTCCAGCTCTTCGAGAACGACGATGCCGGCACCCTCGCCCATGACGAAACCGTCACGGTCGCGGTCATAGGGGCGCGAGGCCTTCAACGGATCGTCATTGTGCTGCGTCGACAGTGCCTTGCAGGCGGCAAAGCCGGCAAGCGAGATGCGGCAAATCGGCGATTCCGCGCCGCCGGCCACCATCACGTCGGCATCGCCGAGCGCAATCAATCGCGCGGCATCGCCGATGGCATGCGCACCGGTCGAGCAGGCGGTCACGACGGCATGGTTCGGGCCGCGCAGCTTGTGGCGGATCGAAACCTGGCCGGAAACGAGATTGATGAGGCGGCCGGGAATGAAGAACGGCGAGATACGGCGCGGACCCTTGTCGCGCAACGTATAACCGGCTTCGACGATACCTTCGAGGCCGCCGATGCCCGAGCCGATCAGCACGCCGGTGGCGATCTGGTCTTCATCGGTCTTCGGATGCCAGTCGGCATCGGCAAGCGCCATATCGGCGGCGGCCATGCCATAGACGATGAAGGGATCAACCTTGCGCTGTTCCTTCGGCTCCATCCAGTCATCGGCATTGTAGGTGCCGTTGGAGCCGTCGCCGAAGGGGATTCGGCAGGCAATTTTTGCCGGGAGATCATCGACTTCGAATTCGGTGACCAGGCGGGCCCCGTTTTCGCCTGCCAGCAGTCGCGTCCACGTGACTTCCGTTCCGCAACCCAGAGGTGATACCATGCCGGTACCGGTGATAACGACACGTCTCATCGCCCGTAATCCACCCTATTTTTCAGCCGATGTCTTTGTAAACAAAAGCCCGGAAAACCGGGCTCAAGCGGGCGGATCTTTGCAATCCGCCCATAAACTTTCAATCGATCAGGCCTGGGCCTTCTCGATGAACTTCACGGCATCGCCGACCGTCAGAATGGAATCTGCAGCGTCGTCGGGGATTTCAACGCCGAATTCTTCTTCGAACGCCATGACCAGTTCAACGGTATCGAGCGAGTCCGCACCGAGATCGTCGATGAAGCTGGCGCCTTCGACAACCTTGTCGGCGTCAACGCCCAGATGATCAATAACAATTTTCTTTACGCGTTCTGCGATATCGCTCATGTCGGATTCCTCGACCTTTGACTTCACCAGAATGCCCTTCTGGCATTCTACCCTGTTCTAACCCGCGACCCCGAAAAAGTGGCGCCGGCAAACTCGTTCAGCCCCAAGAAACCGGGACCGAAGCCATGCAAAAAGCATAGTGGTCCCCTGCATTTTCGGGACGACTGTTCACAGTCATGGCCCGATTAACACGGTTTAAGTCTGCCGCAAAGCCTGAAAATGGCACAGGGGCAGCTTGGTCAACATGCATTTCTCGGTCTATCGCCGGGAATTGCTTGCCGACCGCCGTTTAAATCATGGCCATGCCGCCGTTGACGTGGATCGTCTGGCCGGTGACGTAGGAGGCCTCGCCGGAAGCGAGGTAGACGACCGCAGACGCGACCTCCGCACCGGTGCCCATGCGCTTCATCGGAATGGCACCCATGATGCCTTCCTTCTGCTTCTCGTTGAGCTTGCCCGTCATGGCGCTTTCGATGAAACCCGGGGCGACACAGTTGACCGTGACGTTGCGGGTGGCGATCTCCTGGGCGAGCGACTTGGAGAAGCCGATCATGCCGGCCTTGGAGGCGCAGTAGTTGGCCTGGCCCGGATTGCCGGTGACGCCGACGACCGAGGTGATGTTGATGATGCGGCCATAGCGGCGGCGCATCATCGGATGGGTGAGTTCGCGCGTCAGGCGGAAGACCGCCGTCAGGTTCACTTCCAGCACCGCGTCCCAGTCCGCATCGCTCATGCGCACGAACAGGCCGTCCTTGGTGATGCCGGCATTGTTGACGAGGATATCGACGCCTTCGAGATCGGCTTCCGCCTTTTCGCCGAGCGCCTTGACCTCATCGCGATCCGAGAGGTTGGCCGGGAAGATCTTGACGCGGTCGCCGAGTTCGGAAGCCAGGGCCTCCAGCTTCTCGACGCGCGTGCCGTGCAGGCCGACGATAGCGCCGCGGGCATGCAGCGTGCGGGCGATCTCTTCGCCGATGCCGCCGGTGGCGCCGGTTACCAGCGCCTTGCGTCCGGTCAGGTCAAACATGGTTTTCTTCCTTCGTTCTATCAGCCGAGAATGGCGGCAATGGCCGCATCGATATCTGCAGGCGTGTTGATGGCGGTTCCGGTCACGGTCTTGTCGATGCGGCGGGCAAGCCCCGTCAGCACCTTGCCGGCTCCGACTTCGTAAAGTGTCGTGACGTTGTTGGCGGCGAACCATTCGACGGTTTCGCGCCAGCGCACCTGGCCGGTGACCTGCTCAACCAGCAGGCCGGCAATTTCCTTGGCATCAGTCACCGGAGCAGCGCGAACGTTGGCGATCACGGGCACGACCGGATCCTTGAGCGAGACGCCGGCGAGTGCCGCACGCATCGCCTCGGCGGCAGGCGCCATCAGCGAGGAATGGAACGGCGCGGAGACGGGCAGCAGGATGGCGCGCTTGGCGCCCTTGCCGGTCGCAAGGCCGGCCGCCTTTTCCACGGCTGCCTTCTCGCCGGAGATGACCAACTGGCCGCCGCCATTGTCGTTGGCGATCTGGCAGGCGCCGGCATCGGATGCCTCGGCGCAGATGGAAACGACATCGGCATGTTCGAGGCCGATGATCGCCGCCATGGCGCCGGCACCGACCGGGACGGCTGCCTGCATGGCGTTGCCGCGGATGCGCAGGAGGCGCGCCGTGTCGGCAAGCGTGAAGGTTCCGGCGGCACAGAGCGCGGAGTATTCGCCAAGCGAATGGCCGGCGACGTATGCCACCTTGTCCTTGAGGTTCAGCCCCTTGCTTTCGAGCACGCGGATCACGGCCACGGACACCGCCATCAGCGCCGGCTGGGCATTCGCCGTCAGCGTCAGGACGTCCTCGGGGCCGTTCCAGATGGTTTCGGAGAGTTTTTCGCCGAGCGCCTCATCGACTTCTTCGAAGACTGCGCGGGCTTCCGGGAAAGCGTCTGCGAGGTCCTTGCCCATGCCGACGGCCTGGCTGCCCTGACCGGGAAATGTGAATGCTAACGTCATTGGGATTGTTCCTTCCCTTGGTTTTCACCTCCATTCACCTTGTTGAAAGCCGGTGTCAAGACTGCGGCATGGCAGACACGATATGCTCGCAACTGCGAAATCACAGGATTTTGCGTATTGCGCTTCCGCAAAACGCTCCTAAATTCGCGACAGCCTTCCAAACACCAGGAATTCATTTCATGAAGTACAATATATTGGGTCGCACCGACATGTCGGTGTCGGAAATCTGCCTTGGCACCATGACATGGGGCGGCGGGCAGAACACCCAGGACGATGCTTTCGCGCAGATGGACTATTCCGTCGATCAGGGCGTGAATTTCTTCGACACGGCAGAGCTTTACCCGACGACGCCGCTTTCGCCCGAGACCTATGGCGGCACCGAGGAGATTATCGGCAACTGGTTCGAAAAAACCGGCAAGCGCAAGGACATCATTCTCGCCACCAAAGTCGCCGGTCCGGGGCGGCCGTATATCCGCGACGGCCGGCCGGCCGATGCCGCCGGCATCCGCGAGGCGCTCGACCTCAGCCTTAAGCGCCTGAAGACGGATTACATCGACCTCTACCAGATTCACTGGCCGAACCGGCCGCACTTTCATTTCCGCCAGGCCTGGGATTTCGACCTCTACCAGAAGCCGCGTACGGATGCCGCCGCCGATATCCTGATGATTCTCGAAACGCTCGACGAGGCGGTGAAGGCCGGCAAGGTCCGCGCCATCGGCCTGTCGAACGAGACCACCTGGGGCACGCAGAAGTTCCTGACGCTGTCGGAGCAGAAGGGCCTGCCGCGCGTCGCATCGGTGCAGAACGAATACAATCTGCTCTATCGCCACCACGATCTCGATATGGCGGAAGTCTCCTATTACGAGGACGTCGGCCTCCTCTCCTATTCGCCGCTCGCCGCAGGCCTTCTCTCCGGCAAGTATGTCGGCGGCCAGGTGCCGGCCGGATCGCGCGCCTCGATCAACGGCAATCTTGGCGGACGCCTGCAGCCGCTGCAGGAGCCGGCGGTAAAGGCCTATGTCGAGATCGCCGGCAAGCATGGCCTCGACCCGTCGCAGATGGCGCTGGCCTTCTGCCTCACCCGCGGCTTCATGGCCTCCGTCATCATCGGCGCGACGACGATGGAGCAGCTGAAGACCGATATCGCCGCCAAGGACGTGACCCTTTCCGACGACGTGCTGAAGGAAATCGCTGCGGTTCACCGCCAGTACCCGATGTCGATCTGAGACGGGGCGCCGGCAATTCATGGCCGTCCCCACCAATAAGAACGAACTGCGCAAGGCGATCGAGGTCGCCTTCGCAAAACTGACGGCTGAGTTGGAAAATTTTCCCGAAGATCTCGCCTCGGAAGGAACCATGCCGGGGCATGCGGCCGGCACGCTGATGAGCGTCGACGACCTGCTTGCCTACCTGATCGGCTGGGGCGAACTCGTGCTCAAGTGGATCAGGCTGCGCGACGAAGGGCAGGAGCCAGATTTTCCGGACACCGGGTTCAAATGGAATCAGCTCGGTTCACTGGCCCAGAAATTTTATCGCGAATACGAAACTTTGAGCTTCTCCGAGCGGCTTTCCCGTTTCGAGGAGGTTAAGATTGACATCCTGACACAAATCGACCGGCGCACCGATGCCGAACTTTATAGCGGTGGCTGGTACGAAAAATGGCCGCTCGGCCGCATGATCCAGTTCAATACCGCATCTCCCTACGTCAACGCGCGCAGCCGCGTGCGCGCCTGGAAGAAAAAGCGGGGACTGCTGCAAAAGTAGCGACGGCCCTTGCCTTCCGGCGAAAAATGCGTATAAGCGCGCCTGTTCGCAAACCCGGTCTTCTGGCTGGTGGCTGAACGGAGGGCCGGTTTCTCTCGGGAAACCGTTTGGGCCAAAAGGTTCCAGCCTCCCGTGTCTCCGCTCTCGACCGTCTCGAAATAACGCTTTCTTGCTTGGGTGAAAACCCTGACAGGAGCAGTCGTTGAGGCTTAGCCGCCGATTTCCGGGTTCAATGAAACGCAAGAAAGGCAAGCCCACCATGGCTCTTTATGAACATGTATTCCTTGCCCGACAGGATGTTTCCGCACAGCAGGTCGATGCCCTTATCGAACAGTACAAGGGTGTTATCGAAGCTAACGGTGGCAAGGTCGGGCGCGTAGAAAACTGGGGCCTCAAGTCCCTGACCTACCGCATCAACAAGAACCGCAAGGCGCATTACGCGCTGATGGACATCGATGCTCCGGCTGCCGCCGTCCAGGAAATGGAACGCCAGATGCGCATCAGCGAAGACGTTCTTCGCTACATGACCATCGCTGTCGAGAAGCACGAAGAAGGCCCGTCTGCCATGATGCAGAAGCGCGACCGCGACGACCGTCCGCGCCGCGATGGCGACCGTCCGGAGCGCAGCTTCGGCGATCGTGGTCCGCGTCCGGACCGTGGCCCGCGTGAAGGCGGCTTCGAGCGCCGTCCGCGCGAAGACCGTGCATAAGGAGATCTGAACATGGCTGAAACCTCTTCCTCCCCGGCACGCCGCCCGTTCCACCGTCGCCGCAAGACCTGCCCTTTCTCGGGCGCAAACGCTCCGCGGATCGACTACAAGGACGTTCGTCTCCTGCAGCGCTACATTTCCGAGCGCGGCAAGATCGTTCCGTCGCGCATCACGGCCGTTTCCCAGAAGAAGCAGCGCGAACTCGCCCAGGCGATCAAGCGTGCCCGCTTCCTCGGCCTGCTGCCTTACGTCCTCGCCTAATCCTTAGGTAAGGCGCCTGACTCTCAGGCATGACTCCGGGAAAGGCGATCCGCTCGCCCTTCCCTTCTTCCTTCCGCGTTGGGCGCGGATCGAAACCAGAAAATCCCATGTTGGGGACCGACTTTCCGTAAGGTCAAGTTTCCCCTAACTGCTCGACAGCAGGACAGCGACGTGAAGAAACCGGAACCAAAAACGCTGCTTTTCGGCATTCTTGCCGGCATTACCGCCGCACTTCTGGTGCTTGGGGCGAATGCGCAGCCGTCTTTTGCCGCGATCCTCTACGCCGCCTCGGCGCTTCCCATTCTCATTGCCGGCCTCGGCTGGGGCAACATCTGCACGATCGCGGCCATCGTTACCGCTGCGGCACTCGGCGCCGTCATGGTCAGCCCGAGCTTCGCCGTGGTCATGACCGTCGTGACGCTCGCGCCGGCGGGCTGGATCAGCCATCTCGCCAACCTGGCGCGGCCGGCGTCCGAACTCGGCGGCCCTTCGCATCTGACCGCCTGGTACCCGCTCTCCGACATCCTGATGCAGCTCTGCGCCATGGTGACGGTCGGCGTGGTCATCGTCGGCTTCATGATCGGCTACGGCCCGCAGCTCACCGACCAGCTGGTCGACGTGATGATGACGCAGATGCAGCAGCAGGACCCGACCTTCGCCAGCAATGTCGAGGTGATCGACCAGACCAAGCGCCTGGTCGTTCTGGTGCTGCCGATGACGCAGGGCGGCCTCTGGGTCATCCTGCTGTTTGCCGCCTACTATTTCGCCACGCGCCTCGTCGGCGCATCCGGCCGGTCTCTGCGTCCGCGCGAAGACATGCCGTCGGCGCTGCGCATGAACCGCAATGCCATCTTCGTCTTCCTCGGCGGCCTGCTTGCCTGCTTCTTCGGCGGCGTGCCGGCGCTGATCGGCGCCACCGTGTTCGGCACGTTTGGCGCAGGGTTCCTCATTGCCGGCTTCGCCGCCCTGCATTTCCGCAGCCGCGGCAAATCCTGGCGGATACCGGCGCTGATCCTCGCATACCTGGCAGCCACCATGGTGCTGCCGGCGCTGGCCATTCTCGTGCTCGGCCTGACCGACACGCGGCGGGCCATCGCACTGACGCCTTCGGGCGCACCGCAATCCAAAGACAATGAAACAACACCTGACATCTAGCATCTGAAAGGACACTGAAATGGACGTCATTCTCCTCGAACGCATCTCCAAGCTTGGCCAGATGGGCGAAACCGTAAAGGTTCGCGACGGCTTTGCCCGTAACTACCTGCTGCCGCAGGGCAAGGCGCTGCGCGCCAACGAAGCCAACAAGAAGCGCTTCGAAACCGAGCGCGCAACGCTTGAAGCCCGTAACCTCGAGCGCAAGTCGGAAGCCCAGAAGGTTGCCGACGTTCTCGGCGGCAAGTCCTTCATCGTCGTCCGCGCCGCCGGCGAAACCGGCCAGCTGTACGGCTCGGTCGCTGCCCGTGACATCATCGACGCACTGGCCGCTGCCGGCTTCAACATCGGCCGCAACCAGGTTGACCTCAACAACCCGATCAAGACGATCGGCCTGCACGACGTCACCCTGCACCTGCACTCCGAAGTCGAAATCACCGTCCAGCTGAACGTTGCCCGTTCGGCCGACGAAGCCGAGCGCCAGCAGAAGGGTGAAACCCTGACGTCTGCCGACGCCATCTACGGCGTTGACGAAGACGCCCTGCGTCCGGAAGATTTCTTCGATCCGGATGCAGACCGCGACGGCGACGAAGAATAAGAATTTCCTTCCTGCGGGAAGGGAATCGGGCCCGGCTGCACTCGCAGCCGGGCTTTCTTTTTTAAAGGCACAACGATACGGCCTCGTGCTACTCAGGCCGCTCGATTCGGCAATGGCCGGCAACGATCACAGTCAAACGGATTCGCTAATTTTGCCGGATTTTCGCGCAAGAACGGCACCGTCCCTGTGGATCGCTGTGGGTAGCGAATTTGGCGATGATCTGGAGGGTGAACTCCGCTAGGGTGAGCGCTTCCAGCGCAGCAGAAGATAGGTAAACGACATGAACGACACCGCGCGCAAGATCACGCCCCCCTCGCCCTCGGAGCCGCACTACCGCGAGGCGCCGAACAACATCGAGGCGGAACAGGCGCTGCTGGGAGCCATTCTGGTCAACAACGATGCCTATTACCGCGTCTCGGACTTCCTGAAGCCCGTTCATCTCTACGAGCCGCTGCACCGCAAGATCTTCGAGGTTGCCGGCGACATCATCCGCATGGGCCGTATCGCCAACCCGGTGACGATCAAGAACTTCCTCGCCGCCGACGCCAAGGTCGGCGAGATGACCGTATCGCAATACCTGGCGCGCCTCGCCGCCGAAGCCGTGTCGATCATCAACACCGAGGATTACGGCCGAGCGATCTACGACCTCGCCTTGCGCCGCGCGCTGATCACCATCGGCGAGGACATGGTCAACATCGCCTTCGACGCGCCGCTCGACATGCCGCCCCAGGCGCAGATCGAAGATACCGAGCGCCGCCTGTTCGAACTGGCCGAAACCGGCCGTTATGACGGCGGTTTCCAGGCGTTCAACGATGCCGTGGCGACCGCCATCGACATGGCAGCCGCCGCCAAGGAGCGCGACGGCGGACTTTCCGGCATCTCCACCGGCATCCACAGCCTCGATTCGAAGATGGGCGGGCTGCAGCGCTCCGACTTGATCATCCTCGCCGGCCGTCCGGGCATGGGTAAGACCTCGCTTGCCACCAACATCGCCTACAACATCGCCGCCTCCTACGAGAGCGAAGTCCAGGCCGATGGGACGATGAAGGCGAGAAACGGCGGCGTCGTCGGCTTCTACTCGCTGGAAATGTCGTCGGAACAGCTCGCCACCCGTATCATCTCCGAGCAGACGGAGGTCTCCTCCTCGAAGATCCGCCGCGGCGAACTGACCGACACCGATTTCGAAAAGCTGGTCGCCTGCTCGATGATGATGCAGAAGGTGCCGCTGTTCATCGACCAGACCGGTGGCATCTCCATCGCCCAACTGGCCGCCCGCGCCCGCCGCCTGAAGCGCCAGCGTGGCCTGGACGTGCTGGTGGTCGACTACGTGCAGCTGATGACCGGCTCGGGCAAATCCAACGAGAACCGCGTCCAGGAAATCACGCAGATCACCACCGGCCTCAAGGCGCTCGGCAAGGAACTGAATATCCCGATCATCGCGCTCTCCCAGCTCTCCCGCCAGGTGGAAAGCCGCGACGACAAGCGGCCGCAACTTTCGGACCTACGTGAATCCGGCTCGATCGAGCAGGACGCCGACGTGGTTCTGTTCGTTTTCCGCGAGGAATATTACATCAAGAACCAGGAACCCCGCGATATCCACGATCCGAAATATCCGGAATGGGAAGCGCTGTTCGAAAAGGTCAAGGGCACGGCCGACGTGATCATCGCCAAGCAGCGTCACGGGCCGACCGGCACGGTGAAACTCGCCTTCCAGGCCGAGTTCACCCGCTTTGCCGATTTGGCCGATCCGTCCTTCACCCAGTACGAAGAACACTGATCCGGGATCAGAGGCCGACGAACCGCAGCAGGGCCACCGTCGCGACGCCGAGCGCGACGGCCGCAAGCATCGGGAACCGGAAGGCTGCCAGCGCGGTGACGAGGCAAGCGGCACTTTCGGCCGGGCCGGTCGCAAAAGCCGTCGGCGCCACGACCGCCATCAGCACCGCCGGCGGAATGGCATCGAGGGCACGGCGGCTCCGCGGCGAAAAATTGACATAGCGCAGCAGCAGAAGCCCGCTCAGCCGGGTCAATACCGTTGCCGCGGCCATCGCCAGGATGGCTGCCAGGGTCGCAAACTCCACCGTCATGCCGGCACCTCCTCGCCTGCGCCGCCGGTCAGCGCAGCAGCGACAAGTCCGCCAACGGCGCCGGCAGCGATGTACCATACGCCCGGAACGAAATGATGGACGGTGAGCGCGCAGGCGGCGCTGGCAAGCAGGATCAGGCCCGTTTCACTGCCTTTCCAGAACCCCATCACCAGCACGATGAACACGGCCGGAAAGGCGAAATCGAGCCCGATCAGCGCCGGATCGCCGATAAAGGCGCCGAGCAGGCTGCCGGCGAGGCCCGACAGCACCCAGGCGCCGTAGAACGGCAGGACGAGGCCGAGATACCACAGCGGCTTCAGCACCGTCTCGCGGGCGCGGAATTCCGACATCGCCCAGATCTCGTCGGCGAGGAACAGCATGGAAAAAACCTTCTGCGGCCCGGAAAAGGCCTGCAGCTTGGTGCCGAGCGACGCACTCATCAGCACGTGCCGGACGTTGACCAGCAGGGCGGCGAAACCGAGGCTCACCCAGCTTGCCGGGTGCGTCCAGATATCCAGCGCCACGAATTGCGAGCCGCCGGCAAAGACCAACATGCTCATCAGCACCGTCTCCAGCGGTGATAGGCCCTTGGTCGCAGCCACCGCACCATAAACCATTCCGATCGGGATCACCGCCACGATCAAGGGTGCTATTCTCCGCGCGCCGGCAGCAACATCCGCCAGCGCTTCTTTCCATTTCGTCATCTGATGTCTCAAGGTTCGTTGCATCGGGATGCGGGTTCTAGCTGCCCGCATCACGCCCGTCTTGAACGAAAGTGTCACCGGCGGCGGAACTGGCCGGGCGTTATGCCGGTGCGCGCCTTGAAATGGCGGGTGAAATGCGCCTGGTCGGCAAACCCGCAGGCGAGCGCCACCTCGGCCGGGCTTTGCCCCAGCCGCAACAGGCGGCGCGCCTCGCGGATGCGGAGGTCGGTGAGGAAGGCATGCGGTGTGATGAAGAATTCCCGGCGGAAGGCACGGATCATATGCGCGCGGCTGAGGCCGGCGATGCGCGCCAGTTCGTCAAGCCCGATGTCGCTGTCGAAATGCGCCGTCAGGTAGTCGCGCACACGGTCGACGGCGGAGCGTTCCCGCGTTGCAAGCTGCGGCAACACCATGCTGCCGTGACGCAGGAAAAGGGCGGCAAGCACCCGGAACATTGACTCGTCCGATTCGAGCTGGCCGGCGCCCGCCTCCATCATCCGGTGGGCGTGGGTGAAGGCGGCGGAAAGCTGGGGATCGCGCGGCAAGCGGGCGGCAAAGGACGGCATGCCGTGCAGGCTGCGGCCGGAGACATCCTCCAGCACGTTGGTCACCAGCTGGGCGTCCGGATAGATCATCCGGTAGCGATAACCCGCCTCGCCCGGCGCGCCGTCGTGCACGTCGCCGGGATTGATCAGATAGAGGTCGCCCGGTCCCGTTTCCTCGCGCGTGCCGCGGATCGTGGCAATCTGGCTGCCCTTCTCGATGGCGCCGATGCTGAATGTGTCGTGGGCATGCAGCGCGTATTCGTGGGTGTGAAAAGTGGCGCTCAGGCATTCCATGCCGCCGAATCGGGACGCCCGCCAGAAACGGGTTTCCTCGAAGCCTGAAAGCGGCATTTCGTCCGCGGCCTGCTTTTGCGACACACTCTGCATGCCGCCATTGTAGCGCGGAACGAAACGGCGTCTTGCATAAAAGTGACGCTTTCCCATCAGGCATTTTGTGTTAGGGCTTGTTTCCCACTCCCTGCCAAGACTGATGCCATGACCTTTTCCGCCGACGACCACGACCTTCCCGATCCGTTCGATTCCGCACCGCTGCGGCTGACCATCGACCTTGCCGCCATCGCCGACAACTGGCGCGAGATGGCGCGCCGTTCCGGCCGCGCCCGCACCGCAGCCGTCGTCAAGGCGGATGCTTATGGGCTTGGCATCGAGGATGTCGGCGCAGCGCTCTATTTCGCCGGCGCCCGCGATTTCTTCGTCGCCCTACCGGCAGAGGGCGCGATCCTGCGCGCCTTTGCCCCGGAGGCGCGGATCTTCGTGCTCTCAGGCATCTGGCCCGGCATGGAAGAGCTGTTTTTCGAAAACGACCTCGTTCCGGTGCTCGCATCCCAGGAGCAGTTCGCCTTCTGGATGGGCGTGGTGGCCGACTACGGCGACTATCCTTGCGCCCTGCAGGTCGATACCGGTTTCAATCGCCTCGGCCTCTCCGTCGAGGATGCCCTCATGCTCGCCGACGACACGTCGCGGCCAGCAAGCTTTTCGCCGGTGCTGGTGATGAGCCACCTTGCCTGCGCCGACACGCCGACGGCCGTGATGAACCGCACGCAACTCGACCGTTTTCGCACGGTCGCAACGGCATTCGAGGGAATCGACGCCAGCCTCGCCGCCTCCGCCGGCATCATGCTCGGCGAAGACTATCATTTCGACCTCACCCGCCCGGGCATTGCGCTTTACGGCGGCGAATCGGTCAACGGCCTGCCGAACCGGATGCGCAACGTCGCCACGGCGGAAGCCCGCATCCTGACAGTACATGGCGCCCGCAGCGGCGAGACCGTCAGCTATGGCGGCACCGGTATCCTTAACCGTGACAGCCGGCTCGCCGTCGCCTCCATCGGGTATGCCGACGGCTTTCACCGCAACCTCTCCGGCTCGGGTGTTGCCCTGCGCAATGCCGGCCTTGCGGGTGGTTACGGCTGGATCGCCGGCCAGAAGGTGCCGATCGTCGGCCGGGTGACAATGGACCTGACGATCTTCGACATCACCGACCTGCCGGAAACTGCCGTGCACGCCGGTGACTACATCGAACTCATCGGCCCCAACATCGCCCTGGACGATGCCGCCCGCGCCGCCGGCACTATCGGCTACGAACTCCTGACCAGCCTCGGCCTGCGCTACGAACGTCACTATCTCCAGTCGGTCGATTGACGCTTGGAGCGGCCGATTGCCTGTGCTATACGAGAACAAAAGGAGATCAACATGCCTGAAATCCATCTCAGCCAGGAAGATCGGGATTTCGTCGAGGCGCAGGTGAAGACCGGTGTCTACAAGGACGCCGATGCGGTGGTGTCGGCGGGATTGCGGCTGCTCGGCAGCAAGGAAGGTCAGTTGGCGGAGCTTCAGCGCCTCGTTCAGGCAGGATTGGACGACGTGGAAGCCGGCCGGCTTCATCAGTATGCTTCCGGCGACGAGCTTCTTTCCGAGATCAGGCAAATGGCTGCCGAACGCGCGCAGAAAACGGGGACCGGCCATTAAGAACAGAAAACTCGTCTGGACCTCCACCGCCCGCGCCGATCTCCTCGAAGACTATATTTTCATCGCGCAGCAAAATCCGGCAGCCGCCGCCAGATTCGTGCTGGAGCTTGAAAGCAGGCTGCGATCTTTCGCGGAACTCGGACTGACGGGAACCGGCAGAGAGATCTGGGACAAGACATCCGGAGCTTCTCCTACAAGCAGCGCGGCATCTATGTCAGGGCCAGCAGCAATGAGGTGACCGTCCTGCGCATCCTGCATGGCCGCCAGAACATTTCCCCCGAAAATTTCGAAAGTACCGATTGATGGCGAAAGCCCGTACCCAATTCATCTGCCAGAACTGCGGCACCATCCATAATCGCTGGGCCGGCAAATGTGATGGCTGCGGCGAGTGGAATACCATCGTCGAGGAAGACCCGATGGGTGGCATCGGCTCTGGTCCCGGCAAGACGCCGAAAAAGGGTCGTGCCGTGACACTGACGACGCTTTCGGGCGAGATCGAAGAAGCGCCGCGCATCCATACCGGCATGGGCGAGCTCGACCGGGCGCTTGGCGGCGGTTTCGTGCGCGGCTCGGCAGTGCTGATCGGCGGTGATCCCGGTATCGGCAAGTCGACGCTGCTGATGCAGGCGGCGGCGGCGCTTTCCCGCAACAAGCACCGGATCATCTACGTGTCGGGCGAAGAGGCGGTGGCCCAAGTGAGGCTGCGTGCCCAGCGCCTTGGCGCCGCAGACACCGACGTGCTGCTTGCGGCCGAAACCAATGTCGAGGATATTCTGGCGACGCTCGCCGAAGGCAAGCGGCCGGACCTCGTGATCATCGATTCGATCCAGACGCTCTGGAGCGACACGGCCGATTCGGCGCCCGGCACCGTGACACAGGTCCGCACCGGCGTGCAGGCGATGATCCGCTTTGCCAAGCAGACGGGTGCGGCGATCGTGCTCGTCGGCCACGTCACCAAGGAAGGGCAGATCGCCGGGCCGCGTGTCGTCGAGCACATGGTCGATGCGGTGCTCTATTTCGAGGGCGATCGCGGCCATCACTATCGCATCCTGCGCACGGTGAAGAACCGCTTCGGGCCGACCGACGAGATCGGCGTGTTCGAAATGTCGGACATGGGCCTGCGCGAGGTCGCCAACCCGTCCGAACTGTTTTTGGGCGAGCGCAATGCCAAGGCGCCGGGTGCCGCCGTCTTCGCAGGCATGGAGGGCACGCGACCGGTGCTGGTGGAAGTGCAGGCGCTGGTGGCCGCAACCTCGCTCGGCACACCGCGGCGCGCCGTCGTCGGCTGGGATTCGGCGCGGCTTTCGATGATTCTTGCCGTGCTCGAGGCCCATTGCGGCGTCCGGCTCGGCCAGCACGATGTCTATCTCAACGTCGCCGGCGGTTACCGTATTTCCGAACCGGCCGCCGACCTCGCCGTCGCCTCCGCACTGGTTTCGTCGCTGGCCGGTCTTGCCCTTCCCGCGGATTGCGTCTATTTCGGCGAAGTCAGCCTGTCCGGTGCCATCCGGCCGGTTGCGCACACCGCCCAGCGCCTCAAGGAAGCCGAGAAGCTGGGATTTTCCGCAGCCCTTCTGCCTGCCGCCTCAGCCGACCTTCCAAAGGTTTCGGGGGGGCGCTGGAACGAAGTCGAGGCCTTGCCGGATCTGGTGGCGCGCATCGCCGGCTCCAAGGGTGCGTTAAGACAGGTGGAGGACGAGGATTGATCCTTTCGCACTACGGCACGGTGATGCTATAGGAGCGAGCGCATTCGGCAGCGGCAGCCGGGCGATTCTGCAGGACCGTCATGGAGTTCGAAAATATGCCTATTACGATTTTTGACGGCATTGTCATTGGCGTCACCCTGTTTTCCGCGGTGCTGGCCATGGTTCGCGGCTTCTCCCGCGAAGTGCTGTCGATTGCCAGCTGGGGCGGTGCCGCCGCCGCGGCCTATTATTTCTACCCGACACTGGTTCCCTATGCGTCGAAATACACCGATGACAACCGCATCGCGGTTGCCGGTTCAGCCGCCGTCATCTTCCTGATCGCGCTGATCGTCATTTCGTTCATCACCATGCGGATCGCCGATTTCATCATCGACAGCCGCATCGGCGCGCTGGATCGTACGCTCGGCTTCCTGTTCGGCGCCGCCCGCGGCATCCTGCTTCTCGTCGTCGCCGTCGCCTTCTGGAACTGGCTGGTCGATGTCAACCACCGTCCGGAATGGGTGAACAACGCCAAGTCGAAGCCCTTCCTCGATGCGCTGGTGCTGAAGCTGGAAGGCGTGCTGCCGGAAGATATCGAACCGCAGATCCGCGCCCGCATTCTCGGCAAGGAAGCGCCGGCTGAAAACACCACCGACCCGAACACCACGACCGAGCCGGCACCGGAAGAAGACGTACCCGCAACGAACGGTTGACACTCCGTTCGCGTCTTGAAACACTTGATGGCCAGGGCCATTTGTGGCATCGCAACATCGCTCCGTTCCAGGCCGTTGCCGAACGGAGCCAAACGCATTCCAAGATTTGCCCGACCCGTTCTGTAGAAGCAAAGGCCTGCAGCAATGACCCATTCCCATTCCACCCGCATCGATGACGAGATCGACGGCGACACCCTGCATGAAGAGTGCGGGGTGTTTGGCATTTTGGGGCATCCCGACGCCGCGACGCTGACGGCGCTCGGCCTGCACGCGCTGCAGCATCGCGGACAGGAGGCGGCGGGCATCGTCTCCTTCGACGGCAAGCAGTTCCACACCGAAAAGCGCATGGGCCTGGTCGGCGACCACTACACGGATCCGGCGATCCTCGCGAAGTTGCCGGGTTCGATCGCCATCGGCCACACCCGCTATTCGACGACAGGCGAAGTGGCGTTGCGCAACGTCCAGCCGCTGTTTGCCGAACTGGAAGTCGGCGGCATCGCCATCGCCCATAACGGCAACTTCACCAACGGCCTGACGCTGCGCCGCCAGATCATCGCCACCGGCGCCATCTGTCAGTCGACGTCGGATACCGAAGTCGTTCTCCATCTCATCGCCCGTTCCCGCCACGCCTCGACCGCCGACCGCTTCATCGATGCGATCCGCCAGATGGAAGGCGGTTATTCGATGCTGGCAATGACCCGCACCAAGCTGATCGCCGCCCGCGATCCCACCGGCATCCGGCCGCTGGTCATGGGCGAACTCGACGGCAAGCCGATCTTCTGCTCGGAAACCTGTGCGCTGGACATCATCGGCGCCAAGTACATCCGCGACGTGGAAAACGGCGAGGTCATCATCTGCGAAATCCAGGCGGACGGCTCGATCAGCATCGATTCCCGCAAGCCGGTCAATCCGCCGGCCGAGCGCCTCTGCCTGTTCGAATATGTCTATTTTGCCCGGCCGGATTCGGTCGTCGGCGGCCGCAGCGTCTATGTGGCGCGCAAGAACATGGGCATCAACCTCGCCAAGGAAGCACCCGTCAAGGCCGATGTCGTCGTGCCGGTTCCCGATGGCGGCACGCCGGCCGCACTCGGTTTCGCCCAGCAGAGCGGCATTCCCTTCGAATACGGCATCATCCGCAACCACTATGTCGGCCGCACCTTCATCGAGCCGACGCAGCAAATCCGCGCCTTCGGCGTCAAGCTGAAGCACTCCGCCAACCGGGCGATGATCGAGGGCAAGCGTGTCGTGCTGGTCGATGATTCCATCGTGCGCGGCACCACATCGGTGAAGATCGTGCAGATGATGCGCGAAGCGGGCGCCACCGAAGTGCATATCCGCGTTGCGAGCCCGATGATCTTCTTCCCGGATTTTTACGGCATCGATACGCCGGATGCCGACAAGCTGCTCGCCAACCAGTATGCCGATGTCGAAGCGATGGCCCGCTACATCGGCGCGGACTCGCTGCAGTTCCTGTCGATCGACGGCCTCTACCAGGCGGTCGGCGGTGCGCCGCGCAATCCGGCACAGCCGCAGTTCACCGACCATTATTTCACCGGCGACTATCCGACCCGGCTGCTCGACAAGAATGGCGAGACGCCCGGCCGCAAGCTCTCCATGCTCGCCAGCAACGGCTGATCCGTCTATTGCAAGACCATGTTCGGCGCGGAACCTGAAGGCTTCCGCGCTCAAATTCGATTGGGAGGAACGATGACTGTCAACCTCAAGGACCGGATCGCCCTGGTCACCGGCGCCTCGCGCGGCATCGGTTATTTCACCGCTATCGAACTGGCCAAGGCCGGCGCCCATGTCGTCGCCTGCGCCCGCACGGTCGGCGGCCTGGAAGAGCTGGATGATGCGATCAAGGCCGTTGGCGGCTCTGCGACGCTGGTTCCTTTCGACCTCGGCGATATGGCGGCCATCGACAAGCTCGGCGGCTCGATCTTCGAGCGCTGGGGCAAGCTCGACATCCTCGTTGCCAATGCCGGCGTTCTCGGCACCATCTCGCCGATCGGCCATGTCGAGGCCAAGGTGTTCGAGAAGGTGATGACGATCAACGTCACCGCCACCTGGCGGTTGATCCGCTCGGTCGAGCCGCTGCTGCTCAAATCCGATGCCGGTCGCGCCCTTATCCTCTCGTCCAGCGCCGCGCACAAATGCAAGCCGTTCTGGGGCCCCTACTCCGCCTCCAAGGCAGCCGTCGAAGCGCTGGCTCGCACATGGGCCGCCGAGACGCAGCGCACGCCGCTGCGCATTCTCTGCGTCGATCCCGGCGCCACGCGCACGGCGATGCGGGCGCAGGCCGTTCCCGGTGAGGATCCGACGACGCTGCCGCATCCTTCCGAAGTCGCCGCGACGTTGATGCCGCTGGTCGGTCCCGAGCAGAGCGAGACCGGCAAGCTGTTCATCGTACGTGACAGGCAGATCGTCGATTATCGTATGCCGGAGTGAGGCGGCGGTGGAGGCGGCCCCTCATCCGCCTGCCGGCACCTTCTCCCCGCTTGCGGGGAGAGGGTTAGGGTGAGGGGCAAAGCCGCAAACGCACCCCTCTTGATTGGCTCTCCACCCGCTTCCGCGCCCGGCCCTTCGCTTGCGCTCCGGGCGTTCGACGCTGCGATCGATCCACTGGATCGATCGCTCGGGCTTTGCCCGACCGCGTCTCACCCCCCTTGACCAAATCCCTGCTGCGGGCCATAACCACGCCCATGAAAACGGCAATTCGCATCTGCTGGATTATTATTCGCTAGCGCATCCGCTGGCCTGGCCGTTTTCGTCTCCTTGAAAAGCTCACGAAGCAGACAAACGACCCGGTCAAGCCGGCCGCTTGCCTTTGGGAGGTTTTGATGGGCGCGACGCTCAAGTTCTACAACACGCTGACGCGCGAGAAGGCGGAATTCCAGCCGATCGATCCGCAGAACCTGCGCATGTATGTCTGCGGCCCGACCGTCTACGATTTCGCCCATATCGGCAATGCCCGCCCGGTCATCGTCTTCGACGTGCTCTACCGGCTGCTGCGGCATGTCTACGGCGAAAGCCATGTCACCTATGCCCGCAACATCACCGACGTCGACGACAAGATCAACGCCCGGGCGCTGCGCGACTTCCCGCATCTGCCGCTCAACGACTCCATCCGTGCCGTGACCGAAAAGACGGAAAAGCAGTTCCACGACGATGTCGCCACGCTTGGCTGCCTGGAACCGAGCGTCGAGCCGCGGGCGACCGACAACATCACGCAGATGATCGACATCATCGAGAAGCTGATCGGCAAGGGCCATGCCTATGTTGCCGAAGGTGAAGTGCTGTTCGACACCAAGTCGATGGCCGATTACGGCCAGTTGTCCAAACGGCCGCTCGATGAACAGCAGGCCGGCGCCCGCATCGCCGTCGACGCCCACAAGAAGAGCCCCGGCGATTTCGTGCTGTGGAAGCTGTCGAGCGACAATGAACCCGGCTGGGACAGCCCCTGGGGCCGCGGCCGCCCCGGCTGGCATATCGAATGCTCGGCGATGAGCGGCCGTTATCTCGGCGAGGTCTTCGACATCCACGGCGGCGGGCTCGACCTGATCTTCCCGCATCACGAGAACGAAATCGCCCAGTCCCGTTGCGCCCACGGCACGGCAGTCATGGCCAATGTCTGGATGCACAACGGTTTCGTGCAGGTGGAAGGCCGCAAGATGTCGAAGTCGGAAGGCAACTTCGTCACCATCTACGACCTGCTGCACACCGAAAGTTTCGGCGGCCGCAAATGGCCGGGCGAGGTGCTGCGGCTTGCCATGCTGATGACCCATTATCGCGAGCCGATCGACTTCTCCGTCAAGCGGCTAGAGGAAGCCGAACGGCTGCTCGCCAAGTGGCCGGCCGCCGAAGCCGGCGACGCCGCCCCGGACGAAACGGTGCTGGCAGCGCTTGGCGACGACCTCAACACCGTCGCCGCCGTGCAGGCCTTGCATGCGCTGGCGCAGGGCGCCCATGGCGACGCCGGGCAGCTTGCCGCCTTCGCCGCCAGCGCCGCCCTTCTCGGCGTCCTGCCCGAGAAGACGGAAATCGACGAAGCCGTCGCCTCCGCCGTCGACGCGCTCGTCTCCATGCGGCTGGAAATGCTGAAGGCCAAAAATTTCGCCGAAGCCGACAAGATCCGCAACGACCTCGCCGGAAAGGGCATCCAGCTCAAGGACGGCAAGGACCCGGCGACCGGCGAGCGCATCACCACCTGGGAGGTGAAGCGGTAGGCGTTGTCGGGCGGGATCGATCGGCCTATGCTTGAAGCATAGGCCACAGGAGGAAACGATGGGTGCAGAACGTCACGTCAAGCTGTTTCGCAACGGCCGCAACCAGGCCGTTCGCATCCCCGTGGAATTCGAACTCCCCGGCGACGAGGCGATCATGCGCAAGGAAGGCGACCGGCTGATCATCGAGGCGGCAAAGAAGAAAGGCAACCTTATCGAGTGGCTTCAGACCCTGGAACCGCTTGATGAAGACTTTCCGGATCTCGATGAAAAAGGTCCTCTGCCGCGAGAATTCGAGCTGTGAGTGACGTGATCTATATGCTCGATACGAACATTTTGTCCGATGCGATCCGAAATCCATTCGGACGAACCAAGGATTACATCGCGCGCTTCGATGAAAACGTCATCTGCACAAGTGCCATCGTGGCATCGGAAATGCGCTATGGTGCCTTCAAGAAAGGTTCTATTCGTCTCGTAGAACGGGTGGAACTGGCTTTAAGCTGGCTCACAGTGCTGCCCTACGACGATGAAGCCGCCCATGCCTATGCCAGGATCCGCAGCGATCTGGAACGAAAGGGCCAGCCGATCGGCTGGGGAGATCTCTTCATCGCGGCCCACGCCAAATCGCTGGACCTGACGCTCGTCACCAACAATGTCCGCGAGTTTTCGCGTGTCGACGGGTTGAAGGTCGAAAACTGGCTGGAGGAAGCGGCACCATGACCATCTACACCGGCGGCTGTCAGTGCGGCGCGATCCGTTTTCGGGTCGAGGGTGAATTGCGGGACAGTTCGATCTGTCATTGCCGCATGTGCCAGAAGGCGTTCGGCGCTTATTATGCGCCGCTGGTCTCCACTCGCGGTGCCGACCTCAGTTGGACGCGCGGGACGGTGAAGAAATTCCAGTCTTCCAATTTTGGCCATCGCGGTTTCTGCGGCGATTGCGGCACGCCGCTGACCTACGAAGCGCCCGACGGCGTGGCGATCGCCGCCGGCGCTTTTGACGATCCGGCGGCTTTGCCGCCGACCGTGCAGTTTGGCGTCGAGGGCAAGATCGGCTTCGTCGATCACCTGCATGAATTGCCGGAGCGGCTCACCGAGGAGGATGTCGAGGAAGCCCCGTTCATCCTCGACATCGTGTCCTACCAGCACCCCGATCACGACACCACCACCTGGCCAGCGGAGAAGAGACCATGACCGAGACCGTCCGTACCGGCGGCTGCCAATGCGGCGCCGTCCGTTTCCGTATCAGCGGCAAGCTCGGCCGCCCGTCGATCTGCCATTGCCGCATGTGCCAGAAACAGTTCGGCGGCTTCTTTGGCCCGCTGGTCACCGCGCCCGAAGAGGGCATGGAGTGGACCCGCGGCGAGCCCAGCTATTTCCAGTCGTCCATCAACATCGCCCGCGGTTTCTGCCAGAACTGCGGCACGCCGCTGACCTACAAACATCCCGGCGGCCTGGAACTGGCGATCGGCGCCTTCGACGACCGCTCCGATCTCGCGCCGCAGATCCAGGTGAATTTTTCCGCCCGCCTGCCCTGGGTCGAAACCATCTTCGACCAGCCGGTGCATGATGATCCCGATTATTACAGCCGCCAGGAGGAGATCATCTCCTTCCAGCATCCCGACCACGATACCGACGCCTGGCCGTCGCAAGGTTTGAAGATATGACCGACAGTTTTCGCACGCTCTACCCTGAAATCGAGGCTTATGCCTCCGGCCACCTGGATGTCGGCGACGGCCATATGATCTACTGGGAGCGCTCCGGCACGCCCGGCGCCAAGCCGGCGGTTTTCCTGCATGGCGGCCCCGGCGGCGGCTTTTCGCCGAGCCATCGCCGGCTGTTCGATCCGAAGCTCTACGACGTGACGCTGTTCGACCAGCGCGGCTGCGGCAAGTCAACGCCGCATGCGGAACTGAATGCCAACAGCACCTGGCATCTCGTCGACGATATCGAGCGGCTGCGCGAGATGGCGGGCGTCGAGAAATGGCAGGTGTTCGGCGGTTCCTGGGGGTCGACGCTGGCGCTTGCCTATGCCGAGAAATTCCCGCATCGCGTCTCGGAACTGATCGTGCGCGGCATCTACACGCTGACCAAGGCGGAACTCGACTGGTACTACCAGTTCGGCGTCTCGGAAATGTTCCCCGACAAGTGGGAACGCTTCATCGCGCCGATCCCGCCCGAAGAGCGCCATGAGATGATGCTGGCCTACAATCGCCGCCTGACGCATGAAGACAAGGCCGTGCGGCTTGCCGCCGCCAGGACCTGGAGCCTCTGGGAAGGCGAGACGATCACGCTGCTGCCGGAGCCTTCGACCAGCGACAAGTTCGGCGAGGACGAGTTCGCCCATGCCTTCGCCCGCATCGAGAACCACTTCTTCGTCAATGCCGGCTGGCTGGACGAGGGACAGTTGCTGCGCGAAGCTGACAAGCTTACCGGCATTCCGGGCGTCATCGTGCATGGCCGTTATGACATGCCCTGCCCGGCCAAATATGCCTGGGCACTGCACAAGGCCTGGCCGGAAGCGGAATTCTATCTGGTCGAGGGCGCGGGCCATGCTTATTCGGAGCCGGGCATCCTCGACCGGCTGATCTATGCAACGGACAAGTTTGCCGGAAAGCTCGGATAAGGGGCTGCCCCTCATTCGCGCCTCGGCTTCCTTCCTCTCCCCATCCGCGGGGAGAGGAGAAGGGTGAGATCAAACCCCACCCGCACCAAATAAAACATCAGTTCCTCGGGAGGGAACGACGGACATGGCAATGACACGCGAGAAAATCTACCTCTTCGACACGACGCTTCGCGACGGGCAGCAGACGCCCGGCATCGATTTTTCGACCGAGGACAAGATTGCCATTGCCGCCATGCTCGACGATTTCGGCATCGACTACGTCGAAGGCGGTTATCCCGGCGCCAATCCCACGGACACCGCCTTCTTCACCAGCAAACGCACCAACAAGGCCGCTTTCGTCGCCTTCGGCATGACCAAGCGTGCCGGCGTCTCCGCCTCCAACGATCCGGGACTGGCAGCGCTGCTCCAGGCCAAGAGTGACGCCATCTGTTTTGTCGCCAAAAGCTGGGATTATCACGTCAAGGTGGCACTCGGCTGTTCGAACGAGGAAAACCTCGAGAGCATCCGCGACAGCGTCGTGGCCGCCGGCGGTGCCGGCAAGGAAGCGATGGTCGATTGCGAGCATTTCTTCGACGGCTACAAGGCCAATCCCGACTACGCCCTTTCCTGCGCCCGTACCGCCTATGAGGCCGGCGCGCGGTGGGTGGTGTTGTGCGATACCAATGGCGGCACCCAGCCGGCGGAAGTGCGCGAGATCGTCGCCGCCGTCATTGCAGCCGGCGTTTCGGGGCACTGTCTGGGGATCCATGCCCATAACGACACCGGCCAGGCCGTCGCCAATTCGCTGGCCGCCGTCGAAGCCGGCGTGCGCCAGATCCAGGGCACCCTGAACGGCATCGGCGAACGCTGCGGCAACGCCAATCTGGTGACCATCATCCCGACGCTGGCGCTGAAGGAGACCTACAGCAGCCGTTTCGACATGGCGATCGATGCGGAGCGGCTGGTCGAACTCACCCGCATCTCCCATGCCTTCGACGAGCTTCTCAACCGCTCGCCGGACCACCAGATGCCTTATGTCGGCGCATCCGCCTTCGCCACCAAGGCTGGTATCCATGCCTCGGCGCTGCTCAAGGACCCGCGCACCTACGAACACATTCCGCCGGAAAGCGTCGGCAATTTCCGCAAGGTGATGGTCTCCGACCAGGGCGGCAAGTCGAACTTCATCAATGCGCTGAAGCGCCGCGGCATCGAGGTCGGCAAGGACGACCCGCGGCTCGACAAGCTGATCACCATCGTCAAGGAGCGCGAAGCCTCGGGTTATGCCTATGAGGGTGCGGATGCGAGCTTCGAACTGCTCGCCCGCCGCACGCTCGGCACCATCCCGGAATTTTTCGCCATCGACGGCTTCCGGGTGATGGTCGAGCGCCGCTTCGATTCCCACGGCCGGGTGAAGATCGTTTCCGAAGCGGTGGTCAAGCTGGTGATCGACGGCCAGACGCTGATGTCGGTTGCCGAAGGCGACGGTCCCGTCAACGCACTCGACCGGGCGCTGCGCAAGGATTTCGGCAAGTACCAGCACGAGATCGACGACCTGCAACTCGCCGACTTCAAGGTGCGTATCCTCAATGGCGGCACGGAAGCCATCACCCGCGTGCTGATCGAATCGATCGACAGCGACGGCGTGCGCTGGTGGACGGTGGGCGTGTCGGAAAACATCATCGACGCCTCGTTCCAGGCGCTGATGGATTCCGTCATCTACAAGCTGATGAAGAATCGCCAGCTCGCCGGCAAGATCGCCGCCGAATAGGCGAGAGGTACGCTGAGCTTACCATTCTTCACGGAAATGAATTGGTGTATTCGCGCCCGTTGCGTTAAGGCCCAGCCTTAAACACAAAAAAATCGGGCGGGTACACCATGGCAGTCGAAGCGGCGCCGGAACGGAAAAACGAAGACAGCGCGCGCGGCTTTGCCTTTGCGCTGGCGGCCTATCTTCTCTGGGGTTTCTTGCCGTTCTACATGAAGGCCGTGGCGCATATCTCGCCGGCGGAAGTCATCGCGCACCGCATCATCTGGTCCTTGCCGGTTGCTGGAGCGGTACTGGTCGCGGTCGGTCGCACCGCCGATGTCAAGGCAGCCCTCCGTACCCCGCGCATCCTGGCGATGGCGGCGCTGACGGCAGCACTGATCACTGTCAACTGGGGCCTCTATGTCTGGGCGATCGGCTCCGGCCGCGCGCTCGATACCGCACTCGGCTATTTCATCAACCCGCTTCTCAGCGTGCTGATGGGCGCTGTGCTGCTCGGCGAAAAGCTGAAGCCGGCGCAGATGGTGGCGATCGGGCTGGCCGCCTGCGGCGTGCTGGTGCTGACCGTCGAGGCGGGCACCCTGCCCTGGGTGGCGCTGGCGCTGAGCGTCAGCTGGGCCTTTTACGCCTTCTTCCGCAAGACCTTGCCGATCGGCCCGAACCAGGGGTTCTTCCTGGAAGTGCTGATCCTCGGCCTGCCGGCGCTCGGCTACATCATCTATCTCCAGGCGACGGGACAGAGCCACTTCTTTGCCGGAAATGCCAGCGACACGACCCTGCTCATCGGCGCCGGCATCGTCACCGCAGGTCCGCTGATCATCTATGCAAACGGCGCCAAGCTCTTGAAGCTCTCCACCATCGGCATCATGCAATACATCGCACCGTCGATGATCTTCATCATCGCCGTCTTCGTCTTCGGAGAGCCTTTCGGCACGGAGAAGATGATCGCCTTCCCGCTGATCTGGCTGGCGCTGGTGGTTTACACCTGGTCGATGCTGAGAAGCAGCCGCCGCGACGGGGCGTGACTGCTTTCGATCACAGCTTGTCGATGACGGACTTCTCGCCGTCGCGGCTGACACCTTCGACCGAGTGCTTGCGAATGGCGGGAACGATGTCCTCGACGCGGTCGATGAGCATCGGCTGCACCAGATGCGAGGTGTGCAGGAAACCCTGCTCGGTCATGTGCAGCAGAAGATCCATCATCGGGTTCCAGAAACCGTTGATGTTGGCGAAGACCATCGGCTTGCGATGCCGGCCGAGTTGCGCCCAGGTCATGATCTCGACGATCTCTTCCAGCGTGCCGATGCCGCCCGGCAGGGCGACGAAGGCGTCGGCGCGCTCGAACATCCGGTGCTTGCGCTCGTGCATGTCGGGTGTGACGATCAATTCGTCGAGCTGGCCGAGAGAATGGCGGGTTGCCTCCATATCGACAAGAAATTCCGGTATGATGCCGGTCACCTTGCCGCCGTGGGACATGACGCCGCTGGCAACGGCGCCCATGATGCCCTTGGTGCCGCCGCCGTAGACGAGCGACAGACCGTTTTCGGCGATGGACTTGCCGAGCGTACGGCCTGCCTCGATATGGGAAGGGTCGCGCCCGGGCCGGGAGCCGCAGTAGACGCAGATGGATCGAATCGGAACAGTTTGATCAGTCATGGGTCCAGAGAACTATGCTGCACCTGCTGCGTCAAGAAAATTGACGGAAAAAGCGGCGCTTAACCTGTGCCGGCGGCGGAGAATGCTTGTGCAAAGCAGCAGGAATCGTTAGCAGTTTCAGTAGGGTTTCCTCAAGTTTTTCCAGTGTGCGTCAACGCGTCCATGCTGCGGGGATGCCGGATCCGCAAGGTCGAGGACCTGACCGGAGCCGGCAATTGCCAAGCGCCACGGATGCAAGGCGCGGTCGGTCCACGAAGACCGGCCCTGCAGAGACATTCCAAAGCTTGAGGACTTGCAGTGGGGATATGGCGGGCGATCCGCTTGGAGAATCGAGATGAAGAATAACCGGGCCGGTTTGCTGGCACTGTTGGTCCTTGTGGCAGCCGCCGCATTGATGGTCTTTTTCGTGCTTCCGCGGGTGACCGGCGACAAGCAGCCGGCCGACGACAAGGCAAGCCAGATCGTCAGCCAGACCGCGGGCAACACCACCCCGGACACCAAGGTCGAGCCGGAAAAGCAGACGCCTGCCGTGGAGGATGCCACAACGGTGACGCAGAAGATGGGACGCCTTTCGGCGGATGCCATCGCGGCGACCGCGGACCTCAAGGCCCTGTTCATCGGCGGCAAGGCGCCGGAAGCCCAGGCGCTTGCCGGTGCCAAGGCCAAGGCCGAGACGACGATCCGTGCCGTTGCCGAATTCGAGCTGCCGGCGAGCCTCGATGCAACCGTGACCGCTTCCCTGACGAAATTCCGCGATGGCGCCGCCAAGGCCCTCACCATCCTGCAGACACTGCCGGTCGAACCCGCTGCAGCTCTCGAAGCGCTGACGCAGCTTGAGGGCATCCTGACCGGCAAGCCCGTCGAGACGGCCGAAAAGACGACACGCGACGCCTCGCTGCCGCTGACGGAAGAAAAGCCTGCCGCCGACACCAGTACGTCCAACGACACCGCTTCCAACCCGGCGCAGACTTCCGGGCAGACGTCGGGACAGACCGCATCCGACGAGACGGTTCCCGCCTTCGACGTTCTGCGCGTCGAGCCGGATGGATCGACCGTCATCGCCGGCAAGGCGGAGCCCAACACCAAACTCGACATCCTCAACGGCGAGACGGTAATCAGCTCGCTCAGCGTCGATTCCACCGGCGATTTCGCCGCCGTTCTCGACAATCCGCTGCCGGCCGGCGACCACCAGCTGACGCTGAAGGCCACCGACAAGGACGGCAAGACCACCGTTTCCGAAGAGGTCGCCACTGTTTCCGTGCCGAAGACCGAAGGCGGCGAATTGCTGGCGATGATCACCACGCCTGGCAAGGCCAGCCGCATCATCACCGCGCCGACCGAAACGGAAACCGACGCGAAACCGGCAGAGCAGAAGACCGGGCAGGACCAGCAGCAGAACAGCCAGGAAACCGCCATCGGCCTGCCGGACCTGCCGGCGGGTTCCAACGACCTCTCCTCCTCGGCACCGGCGATTGCCACCGACGACGCTGCGTCGAAGACCTCCGAGACCTCGGAAGAACAGGCCGCCGTCACCACCAAGCCGCAGCAGCAACCGCAGATCAAGGTCACTGCCGTCGAAATCGAGGGCAACAAGATCTTCGTCGCCGGCACCGCCAAGTCGGGCGCAACGGTTGCCGCTTATGCCGACGAGAAGCTGATCGGCAAGTCCGTGACCGAACCCGAGGGCCATTTCGTGGTCGAGGGCGTGATGGAGCTTGCCGTCGGCGACCACACCATCGGCGTCGACATGCTGGATGCAGGCGGCAAGCCGCTGGTGCGGGCTTCGGTGCCGTTCAACCGCCCGGCCGGCAACGTCACCGTTGCTGCGCAGACACCTGTAGCCGAAGAGGCTGTCGCCCAGGCAACGCCGGACGGCAAGTTCGGGCGCATGCACGGCGACCTGACGACCGCCTACACGCTGCTGCGCAACCTCTTCGTCAATGGCCGTCTTCCGGGTGCCGAAGAGCTGGCCGCGGCCCGCTCGTCGACGGAAATCGCCCTGAAATCGCTGGTGGAGTTCCGCCCGGCGCTGGAGGCTCCGGACACATTCAAGGCGATCGCCACCAAGACTTCGGAAAGTGCAGCAGCGGCATTGCAGGCGCTGCAGGCCGTTCCACGCGACGCAAAGGCGATGGCGGCAGCTCTCGACAAGATCGGCCCGCTCATTGCCGAGACGCTGAAGATCGGCGGCGATGGCAAGGAAGACGAAATCGTACAGCCGAAGCCGGTCACCGAAAGCAAGACGGAAACCGCCAATGCGGAGGCAAGTTCGAGTGCCGGCGCCGGCGGAGACCCCGTGGTGATTGCCCAGGCGCCGCTGACGGAGAGCAAGAACTCCGTCATCATCCGCCGCGGCGATACGTTGTGGCAGATCTCGCGCCGCGTCTACGGCATGGGCGTGCGCTATACGACGATCTACGTGGCCAACCGCGAGCAGATCAACAATCCGGACCGCATCCGCCCCGGCCAGATCTTCGGCCTGCCGAAGGACGCGCTGCCGGATTCGGAGGAACTGCACCGCAAGCGCCTGCACGGCGACCCGCTGAACTGAGCCGTCCTATCCATCCGCTTTTGGGGCACGCACGGGAAACCATGCGTGCCCTTTGTTTTTCCCGGTTCCATCCACGATCTGGTGAAGTTTCTGCGACGCCATTGTCTTCCCGGGACAAAGAACCTATGTCCGGGATGCGGCGGCCCCTCTGCGGGCTCGCCGCTTTTTGTGTTTGACGCAAGGCGTCGCCAGGAGGCCGCATGGCAACGAAGAAAAAGACGATTTCGGCGGATTCCAGAAACCCCTTGCAGACGCTGCTCAACCTCTGGCCCTACATGTGGCCGACGGATCGCCCCGACCTGAAATCGCGGGTGATCTGGGCCAGCGTGCTCTTGGTCATCGCAAAGGTCGTCCTGCTCTCAGTCCCCTACTTCTTCAAGTGGACCACCGATGCCCTGAACGGCAAGATCGATGCGGCCGGCATCCTGCCGGCCATCATGCTCGGCGCCACGGCGCTGATCATCGCCTACAATGTCGCGCGTATCCTGCAGCAGGGGCTGAACCAGCTGCGGGACGCGCTGTTTGCCCGGGTCGGCCAGTATGCCGTGCGCCAGCTTGCCTATCGCACCTTCGTGCACATGCACCAGCTTTCGCTGCGGTTCCATCTCGAACGCAAGACGGGCGGCCTGTCGCGCATCATCGAACGCGGCACCAAGGGCATCGAGACCATCGTCCGCTTCACCATCCTCAACAGCGTGCCGACCTTCATCGAATTCCTGCTGACGGCGGCGATCTTCTGGTGGGGTTACGGTTTTTCCTATCTTCTCGTCACGGCAGTCACCGTCTGGGCCTATATCTGGTTCACGGTGCGGGCCAGCGACTGGCGCATCTCCATTCGCCGCTCGATGAACGACAGCGATACGGACGCCAACACCAAGGCGATCGATTCGCTCTTAAATTTCGAAACCGTCAAGTATTTCGGCAACGAGGAGATGGAAGCCCGCCGTTTCGACGTGTCGATGGAGCGCTACGAAAAATCGGCGACGCAGGTCTGGACCTCGCTTGGCTGGCTCAACTTCGGCCAGGCCGTCATCTTCGGCCTCGGCACCACCGTCATGCTGGTGATGTCCGGCCTTGCCGTCCAGCGCGGCGAACAGACGATCGGCGATTTCGTCTTCGTCAATTCGATGCTGCTGCAGCTGGCCGTGCCGCTCAACTTCATCGGCTTCGTCTACCGCGAAATCCGCCAGGGTCTCACCGATATCGAACAGATGTTCGAGTTGCTCGAAGTGGAGGCCGAAATCAACGATGCGCCGGATGCCCGCGAACTCGATATCCGCCAGGGCGGCATCGTTTTCAAGGACGTGCAGTTTCACTACGATCCCGAGCGCCCGATCCTGAAGGGCATCTCCTTCGAGGTGCCGGCCGGCAAGACGGTTGCCGTCGTTGGCCCTTCCGGCGCCGGCAAGTCGACGATCTCGCGGCTGCTTTATCGCTTCTACGATATCCAGCAGGGTTCGATCACCATCGACGGCCAGGATATCCGCACCGTCACCCAGAAGAGCCTGCGCTCTGCAATCGGCATGGTGCCGCAGGATACGGTGCTGTTCAACGACACGATCGCCTACAACATCCGCTACGGCCGCCCCGCGGCGAGCGAGGAAGAGGTGAAGGCTGCCGCAGAGATCGCCCAGATCGGCACGTTCATCAGCCACCTGCCCGACGGCTACGATACCAAGGTGGGCGAGCGCGGGCTGAAACTGTCGGGCGGCGAAAAACAGCGCGTGGCGATTGCCCGCACCGTGCTCAAGGCCCCGCCGATCCTCATTCTCGACGAAGCGACATCGGCGCTGGACACCACGACGGAGCGGGAAATCCAGACCGCCCTCGACGTCGTGTCCAAGAACCGCACGACGCTGATCATCGCTCACCGCCTGTCCACCGTCATCGGCGCCGACGAGATCATCGTGCTCAAGGGCGGCGAAATAGCGGAACGCGGCTCGCATGCCGAACTCATGCTCCGCGAGGGCGGCCTCTACGCCTCGATGTGGGATCGCCAGCGCGAGGCGGTGCAGGCGGAAGAACGTCTCAAGCAGGTGCGCGAGAACGACGAACTCGGCATTGTCGTGCGCAAGGCGCCGGCGAATTGACGCAGCGCGCAATGCCCCCTGCGGCAATTCGTTCGCGACAGGTCCTTTTACCGTGCACAGCAGGCCGGGACGACGATTGAACGGTAGCAGCGCGCCCTCGCCGCATTGCTCCCACTGTTTTTTCACGCTACTGCATAGCTCCCAAAATCGGGGGCATTACCGGGAAAATGGCGCAAAAGCCTTGGCGCTTTGAAACCATTGCCTAGGTTAAGCCGAAGAGCGACACCTCCGATTCAAAGCATAAGAACAACAGGAGACCCCCGAATATGAGTTTGGTCAAAACGATACGCAGCACGTTCGTTCCGGTGCATCGGGACGGCTGGAAGTTCGTGGCCGCCTTTTTCGTGGTTTCCGTCGTGCTCGGCCTGCTCTGGGAACCGCTGTTCTGGGCGGGCCTGGTGCTGACGCTGTGGTGCGCCTACTTCTTCCGTGATCCCGAGCGCATGACGCCGCAGGACGACGACCTGGTGATCAGCCCGGCCGACGGCCGCGTCTCGTCGATCCAGATGGTGACGCCGCCGGATGAACTGAACCTCGGCAACCAGCCGATGCTGCGCATCACCGTGTTCATGAACGTCTTCAACTGCCATGTGAACCGTGCGCCGATGCGCGGCCGCATCCGCAACATCTCCTACAAGGAAGGCAGCTTCCTCAACGCCGAACTCGACAAGGCGAGCCATGAGAACGAGCGCAACGGCCTGGTGATCGACACCGCCCATGGCGAAATCGGCGTGGTGCAGATCGCCGGCCTTGTCGCCCGCCGTATCATCTGCTGGTCGGCCGTGAACGAGCCTCTCGAAGCCGGCGAACGCTTCGGCCTGATCCGCTTCGGTTCGCGCCTGGACGTCTTCCTGCCGCCATCCGCCGCACCGCGGGTTTCCCTCGGACAGACGGCGATTGCCGGCGAAACCGTGCTTGCCGAATTCGGTTCGGCCAAGGGGCCGGTCGTCAGCCGCCGTATCTGAACCTTGCAAGGAAGCGCCGATGGACACGCCTTTTCCGCCTTTCGAACCGCATGGACCGAACGATGCCGCCCGCGGCCCCCGGCTCCGGGAAATTCCGCTGCGGCTGATGATCCCCAACCTGATCACCATCCTGGCGATCTGTGCGGGCCTGACGGGCGTTCGGCTGGCGTTCGAAAGCCGCTATGAACTTGCCGTCGCCATGGTGCTGGTGGCGGCGTTTCTCGACGGCATCGACGGACGCATCGCAAGACTGATGAAGGCGACGTCGAAATTCGGCGCCCAGATGGATTCGCTCGCCGACATCGTCAATTTTGGCGTCGCGCCGGCGCTAGTGCTCTATGTCTTCCTTCTCGACCAGGCGCGCTCCATCGGCTGGATCGCCGCGCTGATCTATGCGATTGCCGCCGGCCTGCGCCTGGCGCGCTTCAACGTCATGGAAGAACGCGAAACCAAGGCGACCTGGCAATCGGAATATTTCGTCGGCGTGCCGGCCCCCGCCGGTGCCATGATCGTGCTGCTGCCGGTCTATATCGGCTTCCTCGGCGTCGAGATCAGCCAGACCTTCGCTTATATCGCTTCCGTCTACACCGCGATCATCGGCCTGCTGCTGGTCAGCCGCCTGCCCGTCTGGTCGGGAAAATCCGGTGGCAGCCGCGTCCGGCGCGACCTCGTCCTGCCGCTGATGCTGGCCGTGGTTATCTACGTCGCCCTGCTGATGAGCTTTACCTGGCAGGTGCTTTCCCTGACAGTCATCGCTTACCTTGCCACCCTGCCCTTCGGTGCGCATGCGTGGAAAAAGAAATATGGCACCCTTATTATCGAGGATGTGGTCCACGCCGATTCGACAGGTGACGCGACCAAGGAAGACGATCTCGACCGCGGCATCTAAACTCTCTGTGGGAAAGCATCTCCCTGCATCTCTTCTTTAAGTCTTCTTTAAAACACGCCTGCTAAGCGGCCCTCTCGCGAAATATGGTCAACGTTGATTAAATTTGATCTCCGCGGCCTCGCTTTCGTCACGAATCCGTGATGGAATCGCAGACTTACAACAAAAGGCAGGAAACACGTGAAGGAGATGACAATGACCGCGCCGAAGAATACACCGGGAAAGACGCAAGCCGGTAAGCCGCAGAAGACCGATCTGGCCTCGCTCTACCGCCCGCTCGGCCTCAAGGCTGTCCTGGCTGCGGCACTGATGCAGAAGCCGAAGCAGAAGAAGAAGTTCGCCTGACAGGCTTTTCGCCAGGCATCAGCGCCTTGCGTTTTCCATGATGTGCGACCCGCCTGAAGGCGGGTTCGGAGGGCGGCGCAACCGGCCGCTCCGCTGCATGCCGTGGCCGCATAAGAACCACATGTGATAGGGCGGCCGACGATACACACATCCTCGAATCACGATAGGTCCGGCTGCGCACCATAGGTCCGGCCGCGATTGTCTCGCCCGTGCCGCTGTCGATGTTTTCAGAACAGGCTCATCTGGCCCGAATCAGGCTTTGCGGGTTTGGTTTTCTCGACCGGCAGAACCTCGGCAACCGGCGCTTGAATGTCCGGCCCGCTATTGGCCACCTTGTTAACGAGGTCGGAGACCGGAACAGCCTCGAAAAAATCCTCCTGCACCGGCGCCATCAGGTCCGCGACATCACGCGGTTCCTGCGTCTTGCAATCGAGCCAGCGAGAAAAATCCTCCGGCTGGATGACGACCGGCATGCGATCATGGATGCGAACCATGGATCGGTTCGCCGACGTGGTCAGGATCGCGCCGGTATCGACTTCCGAGCCGTCGGCGGAAGACCAGGTTTCCATCAGCCCAGCAAAGGCGACGATGCCGCCCCGTTTCGGCCGGATCCAGTAGGCTTGGGACTTTGCGCCGCTTTCCTTCGATGGACGATGCCACTCGTAAAACCCCGTTGCCGGCACAAGGATACGGCGATGGCGCATGGCGGCGCGGAACGATGCCTTGCCGACCGCCGTCTCGGACCGGGCATTGAGCAGCAGCGGAAAATCCCGCGGGTCCTTTACCCAGCCGGGCAGGAAACCCCAGCGCACCAGCATGGCGCGCCGTTCGGGCAAATTGCTGCCACGTTCCTGCCGTTCGCCGGCGACGACCACGAGGATCGGCTGCGTCGGCGCAATGTTGTATCGCTCCGGAAAACCTTCCAGTTCGGCGAGGTTCAACGCTTCCCGAACCAGTTCGGGTTTTGCCGTCAATGCAAACCGTCCACACATGGCTCTTACTTGGCACCGCCGATCCCGGGGGTCAAGGATCGGCGTCAGCCGCGCGGTCCGAGCAGGATGATGCCGGTGCCGAGCAGGCAGACGAACGCACCCGACACATCCCAGCGATCCGGCACGCGCTGCTCGACGAGCCAGAGCCAGAGGATGGAGGCAAGGATATAGATGCCGCCATAAGCGGCGTAGGTGCGGCCGGCCGCCTCGCTCGGAACGAGGGTCAGCAGCCAGGCAAAGGCCGCCAGCGCCACCACACCAGGCGCCAGCCACCAGATCGGCTTGTCGAGGCGAAGCCATGCCCAGAAGGCGAAACAGCCGGCAATCTCGGCCAGGGCGGCAAAGGCATAGATCACCAGCGACATGGGTTGGACGTCTCCTGCTTCCGGCGGGCGGAATCACCCGGTGCCCTTCTGCCGAAAACCTATTCGGCCGGTGGGCGGAAACCAACCCTTGGCGGCTTGGGCGGGACTATTTATAGCTGGAACAGCATCATCAACGGACCCTGCCGCCATGACCTCCCGCCCATCGCCCGCCTCTTCCGCCGTTCTCGAACGCGACGGCCGTTACCTCCTGGTGCGGCGGGCCAATCCGCCAGCGGCCGACATGTATGCCTTTCCCGGCGGCAGGGCCGAACCGGGAGAAACGCCCGCCGAAACGGCGATCCGCGAGGTTTTGGAAGAAACCGGCCTCACTGTTTCCAATCCCCGCCTGTTTGCCACCTACGACCTGAAGACGCTGGCCGATGACGGCAGCGTCAGCAGCCATTTTTTCCTGTCCGTCTTCCTCGTCGACGGCGAGCCGGATGCAACGGCGCTTGCGGCCGACGATGCGGCCGAACTCGGCTGGTATACGGCGGAAGAGATTCGCGCCCTGCCCGTTCCGCCAAGCGTGATCGATTGCGTCGACAGGCTCCTGCTTGCCCGGACGTAAGCCTGAAAAATGCGCTTCCGCGCTTGCGTCCTGCCGGATCTGGCTGTCAATTGAGCGCATGATTCATCCTCGTTTTCTCCTGTGCGCGCTCTTGCTTTGTGGCGGCTCCAGCCTGGCGCCAGCCTATGCGCAGAAAAATACCACCGAAGCCGAAACTCCTGCGGCGGCACTGCCGGAGGAGAAACCGGCGCCTTATGACGACAAGCTCGGCCGCCTGGCGGAAATACTGGGCTCCGTGCATTACCTGCGCGGGCTCTGCAACCCGGGCAAGGAGGATGATTGGCGCACCGTGATGCAACAGCTTCTCGACGCCGAAACACAGAACGAACCGAAGCGGCGCGAGGTGCTGACAGCCGCCTTCAACCGCGGCTACCGGTCCTTCGCGTCGGTTTATACCGATTGCACCCCGGCAGCCGTCATGGCAGAAGAACGCTACCGTATCGAAGGTGCAACACTGGCCACAGAAATTACCGCGCGGTTCGGAAATTAGCGAATTGTTAACCTCTTTTCGTGGCATCCCGTGCCGTTTTAAGAAAAGACTGCTAAGACGTTAACCGAGCGGTAACGACCGGACGCTCTCGAGGATGGAATAATGGAAGCAAGCCTCAACGACATCGATGACATGATCGTGCACGAGAAGATGCAGGCCGCCCTGGAATACCAGAACGAAGCCTGGGCTGACGGCATGGCTGATGGCATCGAGCCGGAAATCATCGCCGATGCGGCAATCGTGCTCGCCATGCGCGAGACCGTGCGCATCCACGGCGAGGACGGCGCGGAGGCCATGCTCGATTCCCTGCGTGAACGTATCCTGGCCGGCGAATTTTCTCCCAAGCGTTGCCTGCAGTAAGGCATGGGGGTGTGACGATGCTGATTTCGGCGAAGACATCTGCTCGTATTGCCCTGACGTCGCGCCTTCTGGCCGGTGTTTTCAGTGCAAGCCTGATTTTCGCCTTGCCGCAGCCGGCAGCTGCCCTGTCGGAGCTGAAACAGGTTCCGGGGCAGACGACCACCCAGAACAATACCACCCAGACTCCCGTCGACGGCGACGAACCGGCCGACGATGCCGGCGCCACGGACGGCCTGCCCCAGCCCGACCCGCTGATCGACCCGACGAACAAGACCGCCCAGGCGGACGACGGCAAGCCTGTCGAAGTCCTCTACGACGTCAACAAGGCGCCCGAGCCGGTGCGGCGCATGCGCCAGCTGATCGTCGAGGCGGCGGCTTCCGGAGACATCGAGCGCCTGCGGGCGCTGATGAACCCGGGTCCGAACCAGACCCAGGTGACCATCGGCGACACCGCCGACGACCCGATCCGGGCGCTCAAGGAACTGTCGGGCGATTCGGAAGGCATCGAGGTGCTGGCGATTCTGCTCGACGTCATCTCGACCGGTTTCGTGCACACCGGACAGGGCACACCGGACGAAATGTATGTCTGGCCCTATTTCACCGAAAAGACCCTTTCGACGCTGACGCCGCCTGAAAAGGTCGAGCTGCTGCGCATCATCACCGCCGGTGACTACTCCGACATGCTGGAATTCGGCGGATACAATTTCTACCGTGTCGGCATTTCGCCGGATGGCCAGTGGAAATTTTTCGTCGCCGGCGATTGAGACGCATCGAAGCCTTGCGGTTGCCGCGGCGACCTCTTACCTCGTTCACCGGACGAACCGGAATGGGCCGAGACAATGACACATGCCTATCTGCCTGAACGCGCGCTGATCCGGATCGGCGGCAGCGATGCGGAAGCTTTCCTTCACAGCCTGATCACCACCGACGTCGAAGGACTGCCGGAAGGCGAGGCGCGGCCGGGAGCATTGCTGACACCGCAGGGCAAGATCCTCTTCGATTTCCTGATCTGGCGGGATGCGGGCGGTTTCCTGCTTGAAACCGATACCATCCAGCGGGACGGCCTGTTGAAACGGCTCGCCATGTACAAGTTGCGCGCAGCGGTCGACCTTTCGGCTGAGCCGGGGGACGGCGTCACCGTTTTCTGGGACGGCGAAGCCGGCGGTATCGTTGACGGGCGATTCGCCAAGGCTGGCCAGTCGGTGACACGTCGGCCGGGCAAACATGGCGATGGCGGGGCGGAAGCCTACGACGCCCTGCGGATCGGCGCCGGCATCGCCCATTCGGGCAGCGATTTTGCCCTGCAGGACGCCTTCCCGCACGATGCGCTGATCGATCTCAACGGCGGCCTGTCTTTCCGCAAAGGATGTTATGTCGGGCAGGAGGTCGTCTCGCGCATGCAGCACCGCTCGACCGCACGCCGGCGTGTGGCAATCATCACCGCCGAAAGCCCGCTGCCGCCAGCCGGCACGGAACTGACCGCCGGCGGCAAGCCGGTCGGCACGCTCGGCACGGTGGTCGGCAACCAGGGCCTCGCCATCATCCGCATCGACCGTGCCGGCGAAGCGATCGCCGACGGCAGCGGCGTGTTTGCCGGTGACGTGCCGGTTTCAGCGCGGCTGCCCGAATGGACCGGCCTCTCCTTTCCCGCCTCGACCGACGAGGCGCAGGCGTGACACCGGAAAAGGCGCCGCGCGCCTGGCAACGCATGCTCTCCGGCCGGCGGCTCGATCTGCTCGACCCCTCGCCGCTCGACGTGGAGATTTCCGATATCGCCCACGGCCTTGCCCGCGTCGCCCGCTGGAATGGCCAGACATCCGGCGACCATGCCTTTTCGGTGGCGCAGCATTCGCTGGTGGTCGAGGAGATCTTTCGCCGCTGCAACAAGGCGACGGCTGACGAATTGCAGATGGCTCTGCTGCACGACGCGCCCGAATACGTGATCGGAGACATGATCTCGCCGTTCAAATCCGTCGTTGGCGGCGGGTACAAGAGCGTCGAGAAGCGGTTGGAAGAGGCAGTCCATCGACGCTTCGGCCTGCCCCCGCACGCCTCAAGGGAGTTGAAGGCCCAGATCAAGAAGGCCGACCGCATCGCCGCTTATTTCGAGGCGACGGAGCTCGCCGGGTTTACGCCGGAAGAAGCCCGCAAATTTTTCGGTCAGCCGCGCGGTATCACCCTCGACATGCTGTTGATGGCACCGCTGCCGGCCGTGGAGGCGCAGCGCCTCTTCCTGCGACGCTTTGCGGCCATCGAAACGCAACGGGTGGAAACGAAGGACACGGCCAAGTGACAGCGATCGTCGTCACCCCCCTCGCCCGGATGGCCGAAATGGCGGTCAAGCACCGGACCCGGGAGATGGTCAGCCTGCTCGCCCAGGGACAGCAATTTCACCGGCCCGCCGTCATCGACAAGGCGCGCCATCTCATCCTCGGCATGAACGACATCACGTTCGCCGGCACGGCGAATCTTGTGGCGCCGCAGGAAAGCCATGTCGAGCAGATCATCGATTTTGCCCGGGTCTGGGATCAATCGGCCCCTGTGCTGATCCACTGCTGGATGGGTATCTCCCGCTCTCCCGCGGCCGCCCTGATCACTGTTCTTGCCCTGCATCCCGATCAGGACGACGCAGTGCTGGCAAACCGGCTCCGGCAGGTCTCCCGATACGTCACACCGAATGCACGGCTGGTCGAAATCGGCGACCACATGCTCGGACGCGGCGGCCGGCTGGTTGCGGCGGTACGCGCCATCGGACGCGGCGCCGATACGGATGGCAACGTGCCGTTCGTCCTTCCGCTTCGGCCATCGGACGATGTTGCTTCGAACTGAAGCCTGCTGCAGCCTCCGCTGGCCCAGCGCCAGAGGTTGACCGGCCCTGATGGCCGCTCCATGTTCTCCTGCAACATCAACAGACTGGAGCATACGCCGGACAATGAATCAGGAAGCGACCGATTTCATCCTTGCCACGCGCGCAGCCGTCAGCCAGGCGAGTGCGCTGGCGGTGCATTATTCATTCTCGATTCTCGGTGCAGTCATCATCCTCATCATTGGCTGGCTGTTTGCCGGTCTGCTGCGTCGCTGGGCTCATCGCGGTCTGCTCAGCATTCATGGCGTCGATGAAACGTTGGCGGGGTTTTTCTCCAATCTCATCCGCTATGTGGTCCTTATCCTCGTTTTCATCACCGTTCTGGGGCAGTTCGGTGTCCAGACAGCGTCCATTATCGCGGCGTTGGGTGCGGCGGGTCTCGCCATCGGCCTTGCCTTGCAAGGCACGCTGCAGAACATTGCCGCAGGGATCATGCTGCTCGTTCTGCGGCCATTCCGGGTCGGAGAATATATCGAGACCTCGACAGTCTCCGGAACGGTCCAGGAAATCGGCTTGTTCGCGACAGAGTTGCGCACGGCAGATGGCCTCTACCGCCTTGCGCCGAATTCGACCCTGTGGAACACGCCAGTCACCAATTACAGCCGTGAAAATACCCGCCGCCACGACCTGAACATCATGCTCGACGTCAAGGACGATCTTCAGGATGCTGAGGCAAAACTCCGCGAACTCGCCCGGCAGGTCGTGGATGTCGAGACGTCGCCGGCACCACACACGTTCATCGCCGATGTTACAGAATCGAAAGTAACGCTGACGCTACGATACTGGGCAAGCACCCGAAACTGGGATGAGACGACAGGCGCCGTGCGGCGCGCCGTCAGGCGGGCCTTCTACCAGGAGCCGGAGGAAATCCGCACCGGCTCCTGACGAAACGATCCTATTCAATCACACCGCAGGCCAGTCTGTCGCCAGCATCGCCGGACGGCTGGCTGCGATAATCGTCCGAACGCGCATGGATCATCAGCGCCTTGCCGCGAATGGCATTCTTGTCGTTCAGCGTCACCAGGTTGTTGAAGACATGCGCGCGTGCCGTGCCATCGGCGCCGACATAGATGTTCGGCATGTCGCCGGCATGCTGCCCCTCTGCGGCCAGGAAACCGTGCTCTTTCTTGTCCGGATTGAAATGACCGCCAGCGCTCTCGTGATGTGAGGCCGCATCGCAGCGGCCGTTTTCATGGACGTGAAAGGCCACCCAGCTGTCCGGCGGCAGGTTGGAAACCTCGACTTCGATCAGCACGCCGTTCCTTGCGCCCGTCAGCGCCGCGCGGCCAATCTCTTTGCCATCGGAACCGACAAAGTTGGCGATGGCGTTCTGGGTCTGCTGCGCGGAGGCCGGAGCGGCAAAGGCGATGGCCGCCAGCACCGGCAAGAGAATGTTCTTCATCAGGAGATCCTTCCTCGATCCTCGTTTCACGACGTGAAAGCCCAACGCCTGAGCCGGCATGCAGTTCCAGCAGACGACTGGCAGGACCACAAGGCGAGCTTCTCTTGACCGGCGGAAATTCTTCGTCCAGCCTTGCAGCGAGAAAGACAGAATCAACAGAATATTAACCTCGCTCGCCCAATCTGGACGGGGGGAATTTCCTCGGATCGCATTTGTTTCGATGCTGTTTTCTCTTTGAGGAACCAGTAGTTACGGCATTTTTTGGATATCGTTATCTTGTTATCTGCGGAGAAAATAATAAATGTTTCGATTAAATTTGGGGTACGTACCGCATAACGTTGATCCTTGCCATCCTACGCATTCGTAAGATGCACTGATGCTCTCGCCTGAACAACAGTTCAGCCAGCAATGGCGCCTCGCCGCCAACGGCGGCACGATCGATTCCGAACGGCTGATGGATCTTGTCGTCGGGGCCTACCGCGACTACCAGACGGAAATCCGCCTCGCCGAAGAAGCGATGGACACGATGCGTTCCGTTCACGAGACGGTGACGGCAGACCTCGATCTCCGTCTTGCCGCCGCCAAAGCGCGGAATACCCTGTTGCAGAGCGTGCTCGACAATGCGCCTGTGGGCATCAGCCTTTTCGACAGGAACGGTACGCTTGTCGCCTGCAACAAGCAGTTCTGCCAGCACCTCGACCTTCCGCCCGCCAGCGTCCAACCGGGGGTGAACTTCGAAACCTTGCGCCCGCTGGTCAAGGGCAAGGAGAGGATGCGCAGCGCCCTCCTGCCGCAAGCGCCCGAAATCGCGCAGCCGCAGCGCACCGAATTTCGCGAATGGGAAATGGATGACGGTCGGATCATCCATGTCGTCCTGACGTTCCTGCCGGATGGGCAGTGTGTCGCCATCCACCAGGATGCGACAAAGGAGCGAAAGGCCGGCGACCGGTTGCGGGAAATCGCGCTACGCGATCCGTTGACCAACCTCGCCAATCGCCTCGCCTTCCGCCAGCAACTGGAGGAACGGCTTGCTGGGCTGAAGGAGGGCGAAAAGCTTGCCCTGCTGCAGCTCAACCTCGATTTCTTCAAGACGATCAACGACACGATGGGCGCCTCGACCGGCGACGAAGTGCTGAAGCTCGCCGCCGAACGGCTCCTCGAATGCCTCGGCCCGCAAGATGTGATCGCCCGGCTCGGTTCCGACGAATTCGTGATCATCCAGACGAAGTCCGGCCAGCCGGAAAGTTCAAGCGATCTCGCCCACGCCATCATCGACCAGCTCGGTTATCCGTTTTCGGTCGATGGCAAACAGATCCTGCTCAGCGCCTCGATCGGCATCGTCATCGCGCCGGACTACGGACACCAGCTCGATATCCTGCTGCGCAGCGCCGGCATGGCGCTGGCGCGCGCCAAATCCGAGGGCCGCAAGACGCTTCGGTATTTCAGGCCGGAGATGGATGCCCGCCAGCAGGCGCGGCGGGAACTGGAGGCCGATCTGCGCAAGGCGGTTCAGAACGGCGAATTCGAACTCTATTACCAGCCGATCTACGATCTCCACCGGGAGAAGGTCTCGACGCTGGAAGCGCTGTTGCGCTGGAACCACCCGCAACGCGGCCGCGTGTCGCCTGCCGACTTCATTCCGCTGGCGGAGGAAATGGGCCTGATCGTCGATCTCGGGCGCTGGGTGCTTTACCAGGCCTGCCTGGATGCGGCGCAATGGCCGGACGGAGTGAAGGTTTCCGTCAACGTTTCCGCCATCCAGTTCAAGAGCGCCGATCTCTTCGGCGATATCGTTTCGGCGCTGGCTGTGGCCGGGCTTCCCCCGGAGCGGCTGGACCTGGAAATCACCGAAAGCGTCATCATCCAGAACCGTGACCAGACGCTGGCGCTGCTCCATGACCTGAAGTTCCACGGCGTCAGCATCTCGATGGACGATTTCGGCACCGGTTACTCCTCGCTGAGCTATCTGCGCAGCTTCCCGTTCGACAAGATCAAGATCGACAAGTCCTTCGTCGACGACATCGCCGAAAACCAGCAGGCGCTGGCGTTGATCCGGGCGATCATTTTCCTCGGCAAGACGCTCGGCATGGCGATCACGGTCGAGGGCGTCGAAACCAGCGAACAGTTTTCGCTGCTGCAGAAGGAAGCCTGCGACGAGATCCAGGGATATTACGTCAACGCCCCCCGGCCGGTAAGCGAGGCCCAGGCGATGATGGAATTCTGCCCGGCAGAATAGCGGCAAGGCTGAATAAAGCGTTTCCGGCGCGCGTCTTTTCGACGGCCGGTGATGGTATGCGTGCGAAATCCGTCAAAAGCCGGCCAGACCGTCTTCCCGCGTGCCGCCAATACGTTAGATTGGTCCGCGGCGGCTACTCGATTTCTGGTGGGGCATGTTCGAAATTCTCCTTGTTCTCGTCTTCATCATCGGCTTTGTCATGCAGCGCGGCAATGACCGGCGTCTGCGGACCATGGAGCGGGAAATCAACCGGCTGACCTCGCAGTTGGCCGAGTTGCAGCGCGCGCCTCCGGCTGTGGCCGACGTGACCGCGACGCAAGCCACCGCGCTTGCACCCGCAGACGGCGAAACGGCAGAGGTGCAGGAACAGGTTGCCGCACCGACGGACACGGCCGAGGCAACCGAAACCACGCTGCCCGCAGCGGATGTCGTCTTGCCCGAAACGATCCCGCCGGCAGACGACATTCCTCCCCAAGTCGCTGCCCGGGAATTGCCGAACAGGGAAAGCCTGGAAAGCTGGCTCGGCGCCCGCTGGGCAGTCTGGGTCGGCGGCCTCGCCCTGGCTTTCGGTGGCATCTTCCTGATCAAATATTCCATCGAAAGCGGCCTGCTGAGCCCTGCCGTGCGGCTGGTCATGGCGGCCATCTTCGGCCTCGCCTTGTTCGCCGCCGGCGAAGTGGTGCGTCGCCGGGCATTGCCGCTCGAAAAGGATGCCTTCCGCAACGCCATGATTCCCGGCGTGCTGACGGCAGCCGGCGCGGTGACCCTGTTCGGTGTCGTCTATGCCGCCTATGCCATCTACAGCTTCATCGGCCCGACGCCGGCCTTCTTCATGCTCGCCATCGTCGGGTTCGCGACCCTTGGCCTGTCGCTGCTGCACGGCCAGGCACTGGCGGGTGTCGGCCTGCTGGGTTCGATGCTCACGCCGGCGCTGATCTCCACCGACGCGCCGGATATCCGCGCCCTCTTCGCCTTTCTCGCCATCAGCTGGCTGGCGACGGTCGCCACAGCTCGTTTTCGGCGCTGGACGATCGTGCCGGCGCTTGCCAATGTCGGCATGGCGATGTGGGCGCTTGCCTATGTCGTCCAGACGCCGGTTATCGATCCGGTTCCGCCAACGCTTGCGCTGCTGGTCATGCTGGCCGGCACGATATTCCTCTGGCCCGGAAAGAGCTTCGGCGAAGCCGCGGCGATCGCCGATACGGACGACGCGCCAGCCGCAGAGACCGACGCTGCCGCTGCCCCGGTTGCCGTCAATCGCGGTTGGCAGCCGGGACCGTGGGAGCGTCTTTTCGCCCGCCCGCCGGCCGCGCTCACCGTCACCGCCAGCCTTGCGGCCATGCTGCCGGAATTGGCGATGATCGCCGTACCGACGCCTTCGACGATGGACCCGGCCTTCACCTTCGCAGCCGTGATCGCTACGATTGCCGCATTCGGCGCCGGCCGGCTGTATGCGGCACTGGCCGCAATCTTTGCCGCGCTCGGCACCGTCGCCGGCATGATGCTCCTGGCCGTCACCAGCCTTTATCCGGAAGTGATGGGCCTCGCCGTCGTGCCCGGCACCACGGGCACGAACTACGGTACCGAGATCGCCCTTTGCCTCGGACTGGGGGCCATGTTCGTGCTGTTCGGCTTCAGCTTCCTATACCGGCATGGCCGGGGTGAGCCGCAGTTCTCGACCCTGTGGTGCGCGCTTGCCGTCGTGGTGCCCCTGATCGGCGCCGGGCTCAGCTTTGTGAATTTCGGCAATCTCGACCGGGACTGGACGCATGCGCTCTATGGCATCGGGCTCGGCCTTGCTTATCTCGCCGGTGCCGAATGGCTGTCACGGCGCAGTGACGGCGAAAGCGACGGGGCGACGGTCGGCTGGCTGGTTGCCGGCGCCTTTGCCGCCTTTGTCTTCGCCCTCCACTGCCTGACCCACGACGTGCAGACGATTGTCGGCACCGCGATCATCGGTTTTGCCTTCGTCGTTGCAACACGCTTCCGGCCATGGGCAATGTTGCCCTGGGCGATGGCTGCGGCATGCGTTCTCGTCCTGGCGCAAATTGCCGTCGACCCAACCATCGTCGGCGTGGAACGTCTCGGCACCCGCCCGATGTTCAACGTGCTCGCCGTCGGCTACGGCATACCGGCGTTGCTGGCGGCCATCGCCGCATTCGAACTGCGGGCCTGGGCGGATCTCCGGATCCGCAACCTGCTGCAGGCGCTGGCCAGCCTGATGGTGTTCCTCACCATCGCCATCCTGGTGCGCCATGCCATGAACGGCGGCGTGCTGCAGGGCGATGTGCCGACGCTCAGCGAGCAGTCCATCTACACGTTGCTGACCATCGGCGCCTCGGCCGTGCTGATGACGCTCGACTTCCGTTCGCCAAGTTCGGTTTTCCGCTACGGCTCGATGCTGGCCGGCATCCTGTCGATGCTTACAATCCTCGGCGCCCACCTCTTGACGCTCAATCCCTACTTCACCGGCGAAAACACCGGCCGCCTGCCGTTCCTCAACCTGCTGCTGATCGGCTACCTGCTGCCCGGCATCGCTTATGCCGGCCTCGCCTACTATGCTCGCAACCGCCGTCCGATAGCCTATGTCACGGCGCTTGCGGTCGCAGGAGCCGTGCTGGGTTTTGCCTGGGCAACGCTGTCGGTGCGACGGTTCTGGCAGGGCGAAAACCTGCAGGACTGGAAAGGTTTTCTGCAGGGCGAAACCTACAGCTATTCGGTCGTCTGGCTGCTGATCGGCGTCATCCTGCTCGGCCTCGGCTCGCGCTTCGACGCCAAGAGCCTGCGGATCGCGTCCGCGGTGCTGGTGTTCCTGACGGTCGTCAAGGTGTTTCTCATCGATATGTCGAACCTCGAAGGCGTGCTGCGCCCGATCTCCTTCATCGGCCTCGGCATCGTGCTGATCGGCATCGGCCTGTTTTACCAGCGCATCCTCACCAGCAAGGGAAGCGGCGGGCCGCGCCGGGAGGTCACGGCCGAGGAGTGATTGCCGACCGAAGCCGAAGACGGTAAGGATCGCACATGTCGCACCAAAGCCCTTCCCTTCCGTCCCCGCACGCTCTCAGTTCTGCCTTCGCGCCATACCAGTCGCTGGCGGCACAGTTGTTGCCGCATGCAACGGAAGGCGATGACGGTTCGCACGATGTTGCTCATCTACTGCGTGTCTATCGCAACGCCATGCGCATCCACGCCGCCGAAGGCGGTGACGGGCAGGTTCTGGCTGCCGCCGTGCTGCTGCACGATTGCGTCGCCGTCGAGAAGAACTCCCCGCTGCGCGCCCAGGCCTCGCGGCTTGCTGCGGATAAAGCCGCCGGGATCCTCGACAATCTTGGCTGGCAGGCGCGGGATATCGCTGCCGTCGCCCACGCCATCACGGCGCACAGCTTTTCGGCAAACATCGCCCCGGAAACGCTGGAGGCCAAAATTCTGCAAGACGCCGACCGCCTCGACGCGATCGGCATGGTGGGCGCCGCCCGCTGCTTCTATGTCGCGGGCCGCATGGGATCGGCGCTCTACGACGTCGCCGATCCCAAGGCGAAAGACCGGCCACTCGACGACCGGACCTATGCCATCGATCATTTCGCCGCCAAGCTTTTCAAACTGGCGGACGGTTTCCAGACAGCCGAGGGCGCGAAGCTGGCGCAAGAACGTCACGACCGGCTGCAACAGGTCTACGACCTCTTTCTCGACGAAATCCAAGGGAGTTTTTGATGCGCGTCACCAACCTCTTCGTCTATCCGTTCAAGAGCGCCCGCGGTATCGCGCGGGATAGCGCCAGGATCGATGCCTTCGGCATGGCAGGCGACCGTTTCGCCATGCTGACCGATCCGGACGGGCATTTCATCACCCAGCGAGACATGCCGGCGCTGGCGCGCATCAGTGTCGAACCGGTCGAAGGCGGCGGGCTTCGGCTGGCGATGGACGGCAAAGGTGAGATCATCGCTGCCCGGCCGACGGGCGAAGATCGTCTCGGTGTCGACATCTGGAAATCCGAGTTGAGCGCAGCGCTCTCCGAAGAATCGGTCAACGCGACGCTGAGCGACTGGCTGGAGCGGCCGGTGCGGCTGGTTTTCTTCGACGACGCTTCGAAGCGGATCGCCAGCACCGAATGGGCCGGCGAAGGCACGCCGGTCCGGTTTGCCGATGGCTACCAGATCCTGGTGACGACGACGGGTTCGCTTAAAGCCTTGAACGACGACATGGCAGCCCATGGCGAGGCAGGTGTCGGCATGGATCGCTTCCGGCCCAACATCGTCATCGACAGCGATGAACCATGGGCGGAAGACCGGTGGGCTGCCATCGAGATCGGCGGTTTGAGGCTCGACCTCGTCAAGCCCTGCGCCCGCTGCATCATGACCACGCAAGACCAGCGCACCGGCTCCCGCGACGTCGCCTCACCGATGCCGGCGATGGGCCGCATCCGCATGTCGGCCGACCGCCGCGTGCCCGGCCCGCTGTTTGGCTGGAACGCCGTACCGCGTGGCGAAGGCAGCATCGGCATCGGCGACCAGGTGAACATTGTCGCCGAGCGGCCGGAAGGCTGGGCGATCAAGCGGCGGGCTTCCTGACTGCTGATAAGGCGCAGGCCGCATCGGCAACAGGTCTTGCTGTCCCTACCGGGCGAGGTTCGCCAGCGGGAAGATGGCGCAGGTCTCCGTGCCATGAGCAATCAACCGACCCCTGGCGTCGCGCAAAAATGCCTCGGAGGTTGCCAGTGTCTTGCCGCGATGCACCACCCTGCCCTCGCAGCTCACCTCACCGCCATCCGGCAGCAGCGGGCGCAGGAAATTCACCTTGAATTCCACCGTCGTATAAGCCTCGCCGGGTGCAAGCGTCGTCATGACAGCGCAGGCAAGCGCCGAATCCATCACCGTCGCCGTCCAACCACCGTGGATCGTGCCGAGCGGATTGAGATATTCGACCTTGGGTAGCCCACGGAACACCACGCGCTCGGCCTCCGCTTCGGTCAGCACGAAACTGAGCGTGGCGGCAATCGGCGGCGCGGGATGCAGACCGTTCACCAGATCCTGCAAGATCTTCAGCCCGCCGTCACGCGCCAGGGCTTCGAGCGGAATCGTGCCGAGGCCGGCGACCTCGACCCCGGGGATCACTTCCAATGTCATGCGCGCATGGTCTCCAATGATGGTCCCGCCGAAGGATCGGAAGGTTTGAGCGCTTTCAGGGCGGCCTGGACAAAACCGTCTCGCGCCGATGTCACCGTCAGGCCACGCGGCTCGTAGACGTGGCGATGGAGGAAAAATGCCGTGAGGCGGAAGGCAGCGTCCAGGCTGTGGTAATCGGCGGCTTTGCTGTCGCTCGCTGCAAGAAACGACGGCAGGGCGAGCAGGCGTTCGGCATAGGGTGCGCCCGCCGAGCGGCAGACGGCACGGCCGGATTTCGGGGAAACATAGATGAGATCGTCATTGCTGCCAGTTGCGGCGCATTCGTTGAGATCGAGGCCGTAACCGAGGTCGTTGAGCACGGCAAGCTCGAAACGGATGAACAGTTCGCCGGCGCCCGCGGGTTCGTGCAGATGGCCGAGAATGACGTCCAGCGCCTCGAAAAGATGCGGATGCGGATCGCGCTCCGGCAGCAGGCGCAACAAGGCGGCCATGGCCTGGATGCCATAGACGGCGGTCGCCGTTTCCATCAGTTGCGCGGCGCGCAGTCGCACCGGTTCGATCTTGAATTCGCCGAGATGTTCGTCGAGCCGCGCCCGCCAGGTAACCTCGACCTCGTTTCCGGCCTGCAGCACCGGCTGCATGCTGCGCGAACGGCCATTGCGCACCAGGCCGAGATGCCGGCCGCGCCCACGCGTCATCACTTCGGCGATGACGCTGGTTTCACCGAGCCGCTTGATACCGAGAATGATCGCCTGTTCCTGCCACTGCATCGGCGGGATAACCGTCCTGATTTGTTTTGCCGAACCTAGCGCAACGGGTGGCGAAGGGAAACCGTCAATGACACGCCCTGCCCATGCCGCCGATGCTGGCGGCAACTCGAACCGTCAACCGCGCTTGCCAAACACGTCGGCGAGATGTTGCAGGATGGTATCCTCGCCGAAGGGCTTGCGCAGAAGCGAGATGCCCTTCAGGTCGTCCGGGAAATCCGTATTGTCCGGGTAACCGCTCGAAAAACCGAAAGGAACGCCCTTTTCACGCAGCGACCGGGCGAAATCGAAGCTCATGGTCGAGCCGAGGTTGACATCCAGAAGCGCAAAATCGATCGGATGGACATCGATCAATTCCTCTGCCTCGCGCAGGTTGCTGGCGACATAGATTTCGCTCGCTCCGAGGCCACGAAAGATATCCTCGGCCTCCATGGCGATGATCAGGCTGTCCTCAAGGACAAGAATGTGGTGCGGCGTGATCAATCGTTCTCTCTCTTCTGGCATTTGCCCTTTGGCGGCAAGACGGCCCGTGCAACCGCATATCCTTGCCACGCGCCATGCCAAAAGCACTCGGCGTCATCGAACGGAAACACTCCGCACCGCAATCCTTCCGCCGACGAAGCGGCCTCCAACTGGATCGATTTCATCGCCTCGCACTTACCCTATGGCGAAAACACTCGCCTTCGCCCGCCCCGTTTTTCTCGCCTCCCACCTGTCGATGGGAATCGATGATGGCAGAAAGCTGCGTTCACCCTATTCCGGCGACCCCGCCGGCGCATTTAAAAAAGATATAAACCTTCGTTGCAAATCGTTCAAATGAAAGGTCGAGACTTTTCTTCCACGCCGTACCATCCCGAGATCGCCCGCAAGGCTTCCTGGTCAACCACATCGCAGCTGCGATCGCGCCAGACGATGGCGCCACGGTCGGCGAGTTTCTTCAAGGTCTTGTTGGTGTGAACGATGGAGAGGCCGAGCGTATCGGCGACATGCTGCTGGGTGATCGGCAGCAACATCCGGCCCTCCACCATCTTGAGCACCTTGGCCCGCTGCGCCAGAAAGGCCAGCAGGTAGGCAGCCCGCTCGATCGCCGTTCGCCGGCCGATGCTCAGGAGATGTTCATCGAGAATGCGTTCCTCCCGGGCCGCGATCCAGGTGATATCGTAGGCCAGAGTAGGATAACGCGAAAACAACGTATGAAGCTGGGTCCTCTCGAAGACGCACAACGTCACGGTCGACAGCGCCTCGACCGAATGCTGCATCTCACCGGTGATCGATCCTTGCAACCCGACGAGGTCACCCGGCATGACGTAGTTGAGAATCTGCCGGCGACCATCCTCCAGCATCTTGTAGCGGAAGGCCCATCCCGTAAGCACAGTATAAAGATGCGCGCTGCGCGCACCTTCGAGAAGCACGACTGCGCCGGGATCGACGGTCAGTTCGCCTTTCTTGAAATCGGAAACGAAATCGAGTTCTTCCGAGGTAAATTCCCGAAAATGCGGCAGGGGCCGCAGCGGACAAAGCTCGCAGGGGGTCTTTCTGGAGTTGTTGAGCTTGGAGGCCATTGTTACCCGAGGTTAGAGAAAGTGGCCGGACAGACGACCACCGATGCTCTAACGCTCGAATAGCGACAATGTTCCCGGTTGTTCCCGCTTATCCGCGTGGAAACTCCAGACCCATCTCACGGAAACGCTCGGGATCGTCGCCCCAGTTTTCACGCACCTTGACGAACAGGAAGAGGTGTACCGGCTGCTCGAGGATTTCGGAAAGCTCCTTGCGCGACGCCGTCGAGATCGACTTGATCGCTTCGCCGTTCTTGCCGAGCGCGATCTTCTTCTGGCTTTCGCGCTCGACGTAGATCACCTGTTCGATGCGAACGGAGCCGTCCTTGCGCTCTTCCCACTTCTCGGTCTCGACATGCGAAGAATAGGGCAATTCCTGATGCAGCCGCAAAAACAGCTTCTCGCGGGTGATTTCGGCGGCGAGCTGGCGCATCGGCAGGTCGGAAATCTGGTCTTCCGGATAATACCACGGCCCCTCCGGCAGGGTTTCGGCCAGATAATCCATGATGTCTTCGCAACCCGAGCCGGTCGTGGCCGAAATCATGAAGGTGCGTTCGAAGGCAATCTTCTCGTTGGCAGCGGCGGCAAGCTTCAAAAGATCTTCCGGGCGCACCTGGTCGATCTTGTTGAGCGCCAGGATCTTGGGCTGCGGCACGTCCTTGAGGCCTTCGAGAATCGCCTCGGCATCGCCGCGCAGGCCGCGTTCGCTGTCGATCAGCAGCATGATCAGGTCGGCATCCTTGGCACCGCCCCAGGCCGACGTCACCATAGCACGGTCCAGCCGGCGGCGCGGCTTGAAGATGCCGGGCGTATCCATGAAGACGATCTGGGCGTTGTTATGGATGGCGATGCCGCGCACCACGGCGCGCGTCGTCTGCACCTTGTGGCTGACGATCGACACCTTGGCGCCGACAAGGCGGTTAAGCAGGGTCGACTTGCCGGCATTGGTCGGGCCAATCAGCGCGACGAAGCCGGAATGGGTGGGGCCTTGCGCGACCGAAACGTCGTCTTCCGTGCCGGGCGTGTCTTGATCTTCTGCCATCTTGTCCGTCATTTTTCTGCAGGCGCCGCCTGCCAAACGCCTTCGCGTTCCAATAATCTCATCGCCGCGACCTGTTCCGCCGCCCGCTTCGAGCGCTCGACGCCTGTCTCAGGCGCTACACCGGGTATTTCGACCGTCACGGTGAAGCGTGGATCATGATCCGGACCGGAGCGATCTTCAACCCGATATTGCGGCGTCACCGCGAATTTCGCGTGGGCCCATTCCTGCAGCTCGGTCTTGGCGTCCCGGCGGGCGGCATCGGCGCGGGTGGCGCGCTTTTCCCAATATCGCAGGATGAAGCCGCGGGCCGTCTCCAGACCGCCGTCGAGATAAAGTGCGGCAATCAGGCTTTCCACCACGTCGGCACGGACGTTGAGCATGCGCTTGCCGGTCAGCTTCTTGACGTCGGCGCCGGTGCGGATGAAGCGGTGCAGCTCCATTTCGTCGGCCACTTCGGCACAGGTCTCGGCGCTGACAAGCTGGTTGAGGCGGACTGAGAGTTCCCCTTCACCGGCATTTGCGAAGGTGCGGAACAGCAGTTCGGCGATGCACAGGCCGAGCACCCGGTCGCCGAGGAACTCCAGACGTTCGTAGTTCCCCGCCTTGCCAGAACGGGCGCTCGAATGGGTGAGCGCCCTGTCCAGGCGCTCCTTCTGCGCGAATTCATGACCGATCACCGTTTCCAGCCGGAGGCGATCCGCCGGCGAAAGGGCTACCGGCTTGCTCATTCGACAACCTTGAACAGGCGATCCCAACGCATGTTGGCGGGCCAACGCCAGATCTCGCGGAAGGCCGTATCATTGCCGAGCGAGAAGAAGATGATGCTGGCGCGGCCGATCAGGTTTTCCGCCGGCACGAAGCCGACATCGAAGCGGCTGTCGGCGGAATTGTCGCGGTTGTCGCCCATCATGAAATAATGGCCGTCCGGCACGATGAACTCACGCGTGTTGTCGCCACGCGAATTCGGCGACTGATCGAGCGTGTCGTAGGCCACGCCCGTATCCAGCGTCTCGCGGAACACCGGCACATCTTCGCCCGGATCCATCTTGTAGTCAGATGTGAAGGTGCCGTCCGGCTCCTTCGGCACGGCCTGGCCGTTGACGTGAAGCACGCCGGCAATCATCTGCACCCGGTCGCCGGGCAGGCCGATGACACGCTTGATGTAATCGATGTCCGGGTTCGGCGGGAAGCGGAAGACGACAACGTCGCCACGCGCCGGCTCGCTGCCGAAGATGCGACCGCTGAACAGGTTCGGCGAGAACGGCAAGGAATATTTCGAATAGCCGTAAGCGAACTTGTTGACAAAGATGTAGTCGCCGACCAGCAATGTCGGCATCATCGAGCCCGACGGAATGGTGAAGGGCTGGAAAAGAACGGTCCGGATGACCATCGCCAGAACCAGAGCCTGGACGATGACCTTTATGTTTTCCCAAAGCGCATTCTGCTTCTTCTCAACTTTTTCGGACACGCAGGCATCTTCCTTCAACACGGTAATTGGCCTCTCTCTAGCTGCTTCATCGGCTCGCGGCAATGCCGACGCTCAAGAAACCCCATGCTATACGGTTCCTGAGGCGATTTCCGGGCGGGCTTCGATGATGACGAAAGCTTGAGCATAAGGGTGCTCGTCGGTGATCGTCAGGTGGATGACCGCCATGTGTCCCTCCGGCAGCAGGGCCTTGAGGCGCTCCTCGGCACCGCCGGTCAGCTTCATCGTCGGCTTTCCCGATGGCAGGTTTATGACACCCATGTCCTTCCAGAACACGCCTTCGGCCAGGCCGGTGCCGAGCGCCTTGGAGCAGGCCTCCTTGGCGGCAAACCGTTTGGCATAAGAGGCGGCGCGATTGGCGCGGCGATCCGAGCGTGCCCGCTCGACATCGGTAAAGCAGCGATGGGTGAAACGCTCGCCAAACCGTTCGATGGATTTTTCAACTCGCGTGATGTCGATGAGATCGCTGCCGATGCCGATGATCATTCTTTCCAACCTTCCACACAGTCGCCTCCGGCGCGAAAGACGCCGGCAGCCATCCAATATCGTCAAACGCTTGAAATTTCGTCGGGATAACGCAGCTGATTTCGCGCCCGCTCAAGCAGCCGCAAATGCCGGCGGCGCTGGAAGCTGCGCACGGCAAGAAACGCCAGTCCGTAAAGAAGGGTGGAGCTGATGGCGGCGAAAGGAATAGCGCCGACCAGCATCGGCTTGAGCACCGGCTCCCAAAGCTGCGCGAAATCCAGGCTCTCGAACAGAGCCGCAAGATCGATATGGCTCTTTTCGCCATTCGTCCCCAGAAGCCATTTCCCGGTTTCCCAGGTCAGGGCCGAGATGAAGGGAAAGGTCGCGGGGTTGCTGACGGTAGTACCAAGGGCGGCCGCGACGAGGTTTCCGGCAAGCAGGTAGGCAACGACGATCGCCAGAACGAGATGAAATCCGAGGAACGGTGTCCAGGACAAGGCAATACCGCAGGCAAAGCCGGTCGCGATGGAATGGGGCGACGCGCTTAGTCGCAGCAGCCGCATTCGGAAATAGCGGAATGACCGCATGAAGCCTTTGCGGGGCCAGACGAACTCCCGCAACTTCTCAGACAATCGGGCAGGCTTGCGGCGTCGAAACAGCATGGCGCACATGTAGTGCATCGAGGTCCGACATGACAAGACCACACCCGCCGCGCGGTTGCCAAAGCAACCACGCTTTCCTATGACGCAGCCGCATGGCTGACATCATAAAATCGGCGGAGCTTAGAAGCCGCGACGGAACAGGCCGCGATCAACCTGACGCTGGCGATATTCCAGATCCACACGGTCGCCGGCGCCGTTGAGATAAGCCATTTCCCGTTCTTCAACGCTGGGAACGCGCAGGGCACGGGCGATTTTCTTGATTTGACCGAACATGACGTGGTCCTTTCCTTCAATCTTTTCGATGAGATGAAGATAGTCCTTCGCCTGGCTTTTTACTAATGTTGCATCGCACAATCAGCCATGCGCAATGCGCATATCTTGACGATCTGATCGCCATTTTCTTGCCCATTTGAAAGGCATTTGCCAAACAACACGGCCACAAAGGGGCGAAAATGCACAACGGATGGGTGCAGGCCGGCACAGCAGCGCGTCGGGCACCCCGCAGGGCGACCCGGCCAATTGAGAGGGAAAGAAGCGCGACCTCAGTCGAAGACGCGCTTGACCGTCGCAATGCAGTCGAGATCCTTGATCTGTGCCAGCAGATGGTTCAGCTGGCGCAGATCCCACACTTCGACATCGACCGCCATCTCGGTGAAGTCGGTGGCAACGCCGATCATGGTCAGGCCGCGAATGTTGACGTCCAGGGTCGCGATGGTCTGCGCCACCTTGGCCAGCGTGCCCGGCTCGTTCAGCGCGTTGATCATCAGGCGCGCCATGAAGCGTGACTTGTTGGCTTCGTCGAGATCCCAGCGGATATCGATCCAGCTTTCCGGCTCGTCATCGAAGCGCTGCAGTGCCGGCGCCTGGATCGGGTAGATGGTGATCCCCTTGCCCTTCTCCATGATGCCGACGATACGATCGCCGGGCACGGCGCCGGACGACGAAAAATGCACCTCGGCATTGTTGGTAATGCCGCGGATCGGCAGAACCTCCAGATCGCTGCCGGCCTCTTCGCCAAGTTGCGAGCGATCGAGGTCGGCCTTGTTTTTTCCGGGGATGCGGAACACCATGCCCGAGGCGCTGCGCATGTTGAACCAGCCTTCGTCACTGTTCGGCTTGACGGTGACGCGCTCGTCCTGGTGATCGGGATAGACTGCCCGCAGCACGTCGAGCGATGAAATCTCCCCTCGCCCGACGGAGGCGATGGCATCCTCGACTTCCTTGCGGCCGAGCCGGTGCAGCGCCGGCTTCATCACATCCTTGGAAAATATCTTGCCGGCTCGCTCGAAGGTACGCTCGAGAATGCGATGGCCGAGGCCGGCATATTGCTTGCGGATGGCCATGCGCGTCGCGCGGCGGATGGCGGCACGCGCCTTGCCGGTGACGACGATTTCTTCCCAGGCGGCCGGCGGAACCTGCACGCCGGAGCGGATGATCTCCACCTCGTCGCCATTGGCCAGCCGCGTCACCAGCGGCATGATCCGGCCGTTGATCTTGGCGCCGACGGTGGTGTCGCCGATATTGGTATGGACGGCGTAGGCGAAATCGATCGGCGTCGCCCCACGCGGCAGGGCGATCAGCTTGCCTTTCGGAGTGAAACAGAAGACCTGGTCCTGGAAAAGCTCAAGCTTGGTATGCTCCAGGAACTCTTCGGGGCTATCGCCTTCCGCCAAGGATTCGATCGTGTGACGCAGCCAGGAATAGGCATTGCTTTCACGCGAGAGAAGATCGCTGTCGCCGCCCGTCGCACCGTCCTTGTAAAGCGTATGCGCCGCGATGCCGAACTCGGCGATCTCGTGCATGCGTCGCGTGCGGATCTGCAGTTCGATGCGCTGGTTGGAGGGGCCGACGATGGTTGTATGGATGGAACGGTAGTCGTTCTGCTTCGGCGTCGAGATATAGTCCTTGAAGCGGCCGGGCACCACGCGCCAGCGCGTATGGACGATGCCGAGCGCCCGGTAACAGGCCGGAATATCGTCGACGATGATGCGGAAACCGTAGACGTCGGACAGCTGCTCAAAGGAGAGCGATTTCGACTGCATCTTGCGGAAAACCGAATAGGCCTTCTTCTGGCGCCCCTTGACGAAGGCGTTGGTCAGCCCGTTGGCAACCAGCAGATCGCGCAACTCCTCCTCGATCTTGCGGATCAAGCCTTCATTGCGGGCTGAAAGCTCCTCCAGACGCTTGGTGACGGTCTCGTAGGCTTCGGGATTGATGTACTGGAAGGAGAGCTGTTCCAGCTCCTCGCGCATGTCCTGCATACCCATGCGGCCGGCGAGCGGCGCATAGATGTCCATGGTCTCTTCGGAAATGCGGGCGCGCTTCTCCTGGTTCATATGCTCCAGGGTGCGCATGTTGTGCAGGCGGTCGGCAAGCTTGACGAGCAGAACGCGAACGTCGTCGGAAATCGCCAGCAGCAGCTTGCGCAGGTTTTCGGCCTGCTTGGCCTTCTTGGTGACGAGGTCGAGCTTCTTGATCTTCGTCAAGCCTTCGACAAGCGCACCGATATCCTCGCCGAAAAGCTCATCGATCTCGGCTCGCGTTGCGGTCGTATCCTCGATCGTATCGTGCAGCAGGGCGACGGCGATGGTCGATTCGTCGAGATGCAGTTCCGTCAGGATCGCCGCGACTTCCAGCGGATGCGAGATATAGGGGTCGCCGCTCGCGCGTTTTTGCTGCCCATGTTTCTGCATCGCATAGACATAGGCCTTGTTGAGCAGCGCTTCATTGGCATCCGGCTTGTATTTCTGAACGCGCTCGACGAGCTCGTATTGCCGCATCATCCAAAGCTACTCCGGGAGAAAATAAAAAACGCGCCAATCATAGGATTGGCGCGCGCCATTGCAACGCGAAAGAATACATAGAGGAATAAAGATTGACGATTAGTAATCGTCGCTCTTTTCCGGCGGCACGAGGCCTTCGATACCGGCCAGCAGATCTTCTTCCGACATCTGGTCGAAGGTCAGCGTTTCCGGCAGATCGTCTTCCTCGTCGCCCTTGTCGGCAGCAACGCCGCCCTGGGCGCCGATCAGCGCAGCCGGATCGTGTTCCGGTTCGTCGACTTCCACATGCTTCTGCAGCGAGTGGATCAGGTCTTCCTTGAGATCGTCGGGCGACAGGGTCTCGTCGGCGATTTCGCGCAGCGCGACGACGGGGTTTTTGTCGTTGTCACGGTCGATGGTGATCGATGCACCTTGCGAAATCTGACGGGCACGATGGCTGGCAAGGAGCACCAGTTCGAAACGGTTATCAACCTTGTCGATGCAATCTTCTACTGTGACACGGGCCATTGCCTGTCCTTTACGGTCGAGTTTTCATGAATTAGCACGCCCGATACAATCAAAGTGCGGCGAATTCAAGTTTTTCCTGCAGGCTGCCATCGCCGCCATGTCCCATATTTTATACAGCCGGCACGCTTACCGCGCAAATTCTACCCTCGGTTGCTTGGATTATCTTGAGTCGTGCCCTAAATGAAAGATATATGAATAGTTCTTAATGTACATGAATTATTCCGTTCCGCGACCAGGGCATGACCTCGTTTACTTGATGGCGGAACATATATCATTTCGCGCGAACGGGAATTGAAGCGCCATGTTTGATCCACGGGAAAAAATTGCTCTTTTTATAGATGGGGCAAATCTTTACGCAGCGTCGAAAAGTCTTGGTTTCGATATCGACTATCGCAAGCTACTGAAAGCGTTTCAAAAACGCGGCTATCTTCTTCGCGCATATTACTATACCGCCCTTATTGAAGACCAGGAATACTCATCGATCAGACCGCTTATAGATTGGCTTGATTACAACGGTTACAAGGTCATTACTAAGCCTGCCAAAGAATTTACCGATTCCATGGGCCGACGCAAGATCAAAGGCAACATGGATATTGAACTTGCTATCGACGCGATGGAACAATCCGAGACCGTCGATCACCTGGTTATCTTCTCCGGCGACGGTGATTTCACAACTCTTGTGGAAGCCCTGCAGCGCAGGGGGCGCAAAGTGTCCGTCGTCTCGACGATGGTGACACAACCGCCGATGATTGCCGACGACCTGCGCCGGCAGGCCGATCACTTCATCGACCTGATGAGCCTGAAAAGCGAAGTCGGGCGTGACCCTTCCGAACGGGCACCGCGCCCTGCGGAACCGGCCGACGACGAGTTCCAGTCCTGACCCTTTCCGCCCTGTGGAACGACGGTCTCCGCGAAGCGGCGCGAGAGATCGCCACACTGGAAATTTGCCGATAGAATATAAGCGATTACGTATATCCCGATACCGGCCCTGCATCTTCTCAGAGATCAATAGTTGGGGCCGGCATTAACACCATTTTAAGGATAAATTAGCCAGAGTGAATTTGTGCGCGGCCGACTTCATCGGCACGTCGTGAATTTTTTTCTCATTCCGGGCGATATTGTTGATGAGTGGCCATACTTCGAAAAGCAAACTTCTGAACGACAGGATGGACTTTCTCGGCCTCGGGTCGGAACAAAAAAGGGCCATTGCGGAAATCGCCCCCGTCATCGTCGGTTCGCTCGATCGTTCGCTCGACCTGTTCTACGCCAAGGCGAAGACTCACCCGGACACGAAGAAGTTCTTTTCCAGCGAGGCCCATGTCCAGCATGCCAAAAGCATGCAGAAGCAGCATTGGTCGCGGCTTGCCGGTGGCAAGATCGACGAGACCTATGTCGATGCCGTCTCCGCCGTCGGCCGCACCCATGCGCGGCTGGGGCTTGAGCCGAGATGGTACATCGGCGGTTACGCACTCATCCTTGAAGAAATCGTTCGTGCAATCGTCAGCGCCGAACTGAAGGGCTTCATGCTGGATCGCAAGGCCAAGAAGGTTGCCACCGATATCGGCGTGACCATGAAGGTCGCTTTCCTCGACATGGATTACGGCATCAGCGTCTATCTCGATGCTCTCGCCGCCGAACGGAAGAAGGTCGAGGATGAACGCGTACGGCTGGAAGCCGAACAAGAAGAAGCGCTGCATGCCCTGGATACGGCCCTGAACGGCCTGGCCGCCGGCGATCTCACCTCGACGATCAACCAGTCGCTTGCGCCGCAATTCGATCGGCTGAAATCCAATTACAACAAATCCATCGCCAAGCTCGAAAACGCCTTCTCGGAAATCATCCGCGCCTCGACGCTGGTCGCGTCCAACACAACCGAGCTTTCGGCAGCGACCGACGACATGGCCAAGCGCACCGAGCAGCAGGCAAGCTCGCTCGAACAGACCGCCGCCGCCATCGAGCAGATCACCGCGATCTCGCAACAATCCGCCGTCCGCACCCGTGACGCGCAGGCTGTCGTCCGCAACTCCGCCGAAGAAGCAATCCGCTCGGGCGAAGTGGTCGGCCAGGCTGTCCAGGCGATGAGCGCGATCGAAACGTCGTCGCAGAAGATCACCCAGATCATCGGCGTCATCGACGAAATCGCCTTCCAGACCAATCTTCTGGCGCTCAACGCCGGCGTCGAGGCGGCCCGCGCCGGTGAAGCCGGTCGTGGATTTGCCGTCGTGGCCCAGGAAGTTCGCGAACTGGCGCAACGCTCCGCCAACGCCGCCAAGGAAATCAAGTCGCTGATCGACAAGTCCTTCCAGGACGTGGTCCTCGGCGTATCGCTGGTCAACAAGACCGGCGAAGCCCTGACCAGCATCGGCCAGCAGGTTCACTCGATCAACGAGCACATCACCGCCATCGCCTCCTCGGCGCAGGAACAGTCGGCAGGTGTCAACGAAATCAATACCGCGATCAACAACATGGACCGGGTGACACAGCAGAATGCTGCCATGGTTCAGGAAACCAACATGTCGACCCGCAGCCTCACGGAAGCCAGCAATACGCTGGCACGCCTGGTTGCGAGCTTTACGGTTTCCGGTTCCGTCCGCTTCCAGGAAAGCGGCGCCTCGTTCCAGCGCCGCTACGCCTGATCCCCTGACTTTGCTTTCGAAGCGGTGAAGCTACACCGCTTCGAAATGGATCGGCTGGGCGCCCTGCCACAGCACCATCTTGCCCATTGTTTCCAGATGTTCCTGACCGCTGATCACGGTCAGGAAATGGTTGCCGGCAAGCGCCCCCATCTTGCTGGCGAAGGACGAACTGCCATAAGCAAACAGCAGTTCCGTCTCGCTGTGACCGCCGGGGTACAACAGAATATCGCCGCGGGAGGGATGGCAGGTGTGGTTTTCGAAACCGACACCGAAGGTGAAATCGCCGAGCGGCACCCAGACCGCCTCGCCGCTCCAGCGCGAATGAATCGTCTGGTTTTTAAACGGCAGGAAACTCTGGAAGACGCGGCAGGTTTCCGGCGCTTTTTCGAGTTCCATCCTGGCCACAAAAACGTGCGGACCGACCGTGATCTTCAGATTGCTCATGGCCGCTCTCAACCGGTCTTCAAAAGCCGCGACTTCTGGCGATTCCAGTCGCGCTCCTTCTCGGTCTCGCGCTTGTCGTGCAGCTTCTTGCCCTTGGCGAGCGCCAATTCGAGCTTGGCCCTGCCCTTGTCGTTGAAATAGATCTTCAACGGTACGAGCGTCATGCCTTCGCGATTGATGGCGACACGCAACCGGTTGATTTCCCGCTTGGACAGCAAAAGCTTGCGGCGACGGCGCGGCTCGTGGTTGAAGCGATTGGCCTGCAGATATTCCGGCAGATGCGAATTGATCAGCCAGATCTCCTCGCCCTCATCGGACGCATAGGATTCGGCGATATTGGCCTTGCCGTCACGCAACGACTTCACCTCGGTGCCGGTCAGAACCAGACCGGCCTCGTAGGTATCGATGATCTCATAGTTGAAGCGGGCCTTGCGGTTTTCCGCGACAATCTTGTTGACGGTGCGCTGGCTGCCTTTGGGGGCCATGGTGGATGATCCGATCACTCTGTCTCGATGCGATGCCCCGCCGGCGAGCGGCAGGGCAAGTCCCTTATGTAAGACAAGGTGACGGGAATGTGAAGACGAAGCGGTGATGCTTCGTCTTTCCTATCAGTTCAGCAGACCGGCGTGACGCAGGGCAGCGTCGATGGCCGCCTCGGTTGCTGGTTCCAGCGTCGACAACAACGGCGAACGCACGGCACGGCTCATGCGGCCGAGCTTCGACAGGCCGTATTTGGCGCCGCAAAGACCAGGTTCAAGGAAGATCGCCTTGTGCAGCGGCATCAACAGGTCCTGGAACTCAAGTGCTCGGGCATAATCGCCGGCGAGCGTCGCCGTCTGGAATTCCGCACAGAGGCGCGGGGCGACATTGGCGGTGACGGAAATACAGCCGACGCCGCCATGGGCATTAAAGCCCAGCGCCGTGGCATCCTCACCGGAGAGCTGCACGAAGTTGCGGCCACAGGTGATGCGTTGTTCCGATACACGCTCCAGCTTGCCGGTCGCATCCTTGACGCCGATGATGTTGGCGTGCGCCTTGGCAAGCACGCCCATGGTTTCCGGCGACATGTCGACGACGGAGCGGCCAGGAATGTTGTAGATGAAGATCGGCAGCTTGGTGCTTTCGGCAATCGCCGAAAAATGCGCGATCAGGCCCTTCTGGGTCGGCTTGTTGTAATAGGGGGTGACAACGAGCAACGCATCGGCGCCTGCTTTTTCGGCATGCTGGCCAAGTTCGATCGCCTCGCGGGTATTGTTGGAACCGGCGCCGGCAATCACCGGTACGCGCTTATTAGCAACAGCGATGCAGACTTCGACAACACGTTTGTGTTCTTCATGGGAAAGGGTCGGAGATTCGCCCGTCGTGCCAACCGGCACGAGGCCCTGGCTGCCTTCGGCGATCTGCCATTCGACATGCGCCGCGAAGGCATCCTCGTCCACCGCGCCCGTGGCGGTGAACGGCGTGACGAGAGCGGGAATGGATCCCTTGAACATGCATAACTCCTCGAGGCCGCGCCCATGCTTCGGCCGTATTCCATGATTAAAACTCGCGCACCATAAAGCGACAAACCTGCCTCGACAAGACAAGAGAAGGCCCATGTCACGATTGGCGAGAAATCAAAAGCCGGCGTGGCAAATGCCCGAAAGGCGGTCACCGCACGGACATGAGCAAAGTTTAATATTCGTGATAAGGTTTCGTTAACGGGGATCACGGTTAATGGAAAACAAAGGGTCATTGTTGCGAGTATCCCGGATGATCATAAGGTCCATCCTGACATTGTCGGCCGTCGGCGGCGGTATCATCGCCTGGAACGTCTTTGCGTCTCCGCTCGAAAGCAATTTCGTGCCGGTGCCGGAAAGCAAGCCTTTCGAGGATATGGGCCTGATCACGCCGACACCGGAGATCACCGGCACCATTCCGCGGAACTCGCAGCTTGTGCCCGCCAGCGCCGAACTCAAGGCCGGGCTCGACGCGCTTTCGAACAAGGACGCGGTGCGCGCACTCGCCGTTCGCGATAGCCTGCCCAAGACCTCGCTCGACCGGCATATCCTGACCTGGGCAATCGCCGTTTCCGGCCAGCGCGGCGTGCCATCGCGGGAAATCGCAGCCGCGCAGCGCGAATTGCAGGGCTGGCCGGGACTTTCACGCCTGCGCGGCAACTCGGAACGGGCGCTTTACGCCGAAGATCCGCCAGCCGCCGAGATCATCGCCGCGTTCGGCAACACCGCGCCGGAAACCGTGGAGGGCAGCGTTGCCCTGGCACGTGCACTGGCGGAGACCGGACAGGCCGCCAAGGCCGGCGCATTGCTGCAACGGCTTTGGGTCAGCGAGCCGCTCGACAAGGCGTGGGAAGACCGTCTGATCAAGGAATTTCCGGGCTTCTTGTCTGTCTCGACCCACAAGGCGCGGATGGACTACCTGATGTTCCGCAGCCGCGTCGACCAGGCCAAGCGGTTTTCCGAACTGGGCAAGGCACAATCGCTTTACAAGGCATGGGCGGCAGTGATCCGCAAGTCGGCAAATGCCGGCGCGCTGCTGAGCGCTGTCGATGCCAAGTGGCAATCCGATCCCGGTTACCTCTTTGCCCGGATCGAGCTTCTGCGTCGCCAGAACAAATATGTCGAGGCGGCCGCTCTGCTGAAGCTGATCCCGTCCGAGCCTTCTGCGCTGGTCAATCCCGGCGAGTGGTGGACCGAACAACGCATCGTCAGCCGCGGCCTTGCCGATCAGGGCAAATACAAGGCCGCCTACCAGCTTGCCGCTTCGCATGTGGCCAGCAGCGCCACCGATGTCGTCGAGGCGGAGTTCCATGCCGGATGGTATGCCCTGCGTGGCCTCCAGGATCCGGCGGCGGCGGCCAAGCACTTCGAGCGAATCCTGCAGGCATCGAACAGGCCGCTTTCGGCATCACGCGCCCTCTACTGGCTCGGACGGAGCGCCGAAAAGGGCGGACCGGGCAAGGCCGGCGATTATTTCGCCAAGGCCGCCGCCTATCCCAGCACCTTTTATGGCCAGCTCGCTGCGGCGCGGCTGGGCAAGAAGGCGATTGATGTCTCCTATCCGAAGCCGAGTGACGAAGACCGGCAGCGTTTCGAGGCGCGGGAGGCCGTGCAGGCCATTGCCCGGCTGGAATCCGCCGGCCACGGCTGGCGAGCCGATAGCCTCTATCGCGCCCTTGCCGAACAGATCGACAATCCGGGCGAACTCGCCATCCTGTCGGCGCGTGCCGAAAAGAGCCGCAGCCACCAGCTGGCACTGCAGGTCGGCAAGCTGGCTTACGGTCGTGGCGTCGATGTTGCGGCCCTCGCCTTCCCGGTCGGCGTGATCCCCGACAGCGCCAACATCACCTCGTCGGGCAAGGCACTGGCTTATGCCATTGCGCGGCAGGAAAGCGCCTTCGACCCGGCTGCCGTTTCCCCGGCCAATGCCCGCGGGCTGCTGCAGCTTTTGCCGGGCACGGCCAAGAATGTCGCCGGGCGTCACGGCATTGATTTTTCGAAGGACAAATTGACCTCGGATGCGGGCTATAACGCCACGCTCGGCTCGCATTATCTCGGCGAACAGATCGATGCCTTCGATGGCTCCTATATCCTGACCTTCATTGCCTATAATGCCGGGCCGAAACGGGTGCCGGAATGGATCGCCCGCTACGGCGATCCACGCGGCAAGCCGATCGACGAGGTCGTCGACTGGGTCGAGCGCATCCCGTTTTCGGAAACCCGCAATTATGTGCAGCGGGTGATGGAGAACTACCAGGTCTACAAGACCCGGCTGGGCCAGAGCGCCGATATCGAGCACGATCTGCGTTACGGACGATAAGCGGTTCACGATCTTCCGGATTCGCTTTCACGCTTCCGTTCCTTGTTTCCGCATGTCGTTTTCGCAAGACGGCTGCGCACTTTTGCGCGACATGCTTTCGGGCCGGCTTTCCGAGCATCGCGAAGCCGTCTACATATGCCACTGTATCGACCGGATCGGCAGGAGGCATGGCGCTTGACCCAGGATTACGAGGGCGGATTTTCGTCGCGGACGTTCCACACGCATGACGGCCTGAAACTTTATGCGCGCGATTACGGATATGACGATCCGAGAACGGCGGGGCGTGCGGCCCTCGTCTGCCTGCCGGGGCTGACGCGCAATTCCCGCGACTTTCACCAGTTGGCGGTCTTGCTGTCGAGCCAGGGCGAAAAGCCGCGGCGTGTCGTGAGTTTCGATTATCGCGGTCGCGGATTTTCGGACTGGGATGAGGACAAGAGCCATTACAATCTGCTGGTCGAAGCCGACGACGTGATCGCCGGCTGCGCCGCCCTTGGCATCGAGAGCGCGGTATTTCTCGGAACCTCGCGAGGCGGCCTGACCCTGCATCTCATCGCCGGCATGCGCCCTGCCCTCCTGAAGGCCGTGATCCTCAACGATATCGGCCCGGTCATCGAAGGGGCCGGGCTGGCGCAGATCAAGGCCTATCTCAATCGGGGCGAAAAACCCCGGGACTGGCACGAAGCCGTCAAGCTGCTGCAGGACATCCACGGCCGTGCCTTCACCGCCCTGACCGAGCAGGATTGGGTGGACATGGCCTACGCGATCTATGCCGAAATCGACGGCAAGGTAGTTGGTGACTTCGATCCGGCCATCGCGCAGCAGATGAAGGATCTCGATCTCAGCCAGCCGGTGCAGACGCTGTGGCAACAGTTCGACGCCTTGACTGCCATTCCGCTGATGGTGATCCGGGGAGAAAACTCTGCCCTGCTTTCGGAAGTGACCATCGATGAGATGCGCCGCCGCCATCCGCGCCTGACGGCGTTGACGGTGGCCGGCCACGGCCATGCACCCATCGTTCACCTGTCGGGCATTCCCGACGCCATTCTCCGTTTCATCGGCGACCTGTAGTCCCGACCCCTCTCCCTCTCTGCCCCGCGCTCAATCCGCAGCCGCCACAGCATTTGCGCTTTTCTCCGAAACGCGAAAACGCTGTGTCTTTTTGTTTTGCCGCAATCCCTGACGCAAGACCGCTGCGCACTTTTGCTGGAATTGCTCTATCGGCAGCGATGACGGTTGTCGTGAGGATGTTGCGTCAACTCGCCAATTCAACCCAGAAATACGTGATGGCGATCGAAATTTACCTATGAGGGCAAAATCTCATT
>NZ_CAXUSG020000011.1:0-211961 GCF_964253915.1 Rhizobium sp. LjRoot30
GTTGAGGCCCGAGCTACTTGTCTTGTATGGCTGTGTTCGCGCTCGCAACCAAACGTCCGGCGAGCCCAACCCCACCCACCAGATACACTGCAGCGCCGATCAGCAACATGAAGACACCACCCAGTTGCTGATCCGACCCTGCGTCGAGGGTAAGCCCGAAACAGGTGACCTCGTCTGTGCCGTAGAGTGGACGTGGGCTAAGCGCCAACAGCGCCCCAAGCAATGTCATGTGGATGGATGTCAGGAGAAGCGCGCCTACACCAATGCCGGCGTTGAGGCGTTCCTTTCCGCCAGCAAGGCAACTCCACCAGAGCAGGATGCCGGCTGCCAGGAAAATACCCTGCTCCGCAATGGTGACTAAAACCGATGCCTCGGCAGCAGCGCGGACGGCCGGCGCATGCCAGCCCCATACGGCGATCAGCTCGACCATCGAGGCGATAAGCGGCAATACCGATGGCATCGAACCACGCGGTCTCCATCGTGTCGGCAATCCGAGCGCGATCAGTGGTGCGGCGATGGCGATGACGCCCATATGTGCCAGCATGTGGGCAGAAAACGCGGCGCGCCAGCTTCCCAGCAATGGCCCGAGCCAGATCATCGCGAGCACAAGCAGACCGGTGCAGAGTGCCAACCACCTCACCGGATGCACTCCATGATGAAAACTGTCGGCATGGCGGTGAAGATCACCGCGATAAAGCTGAGGCCTGACAGCAGAAGCGTGGCATATCCCTGGAACAGCAAGCGATCTTTGCGGGTGGGATCGTCATGCGGCGGATCTCCGGTACCGAATCCCCATTGCCGCCAGGCCAGCACTGCGGCCAGAACGATCGTGGAAAGCGCCAGAACCGTGAGCAACCCGATAGCGATCCGAAGATTGCCGAAATCCGATCCGAGAAGATGGGGTTTTTCGCAAAATATGGCTGCGCCGACGTAACACAGCAAGAAATGCAGCGCCCAGACCACCGGAGCGGTGAACAGCGTCCAGAGCGACTCGACCTGACGCGGAAGCAGATGCCACATCAGAGTGCCTCCGGAAACAGCCCGACAACGACAAAGGTGACAAACGCCGTCACGAGCATGAAGTGCCAGTAGAGCGCGACGTTGCAGATCTCCATGTCGTGGCGCGGTGTCATGCGGCCGGCCAGGCTGCGCGCAAAACAATAGAGTTGCATGATCACGCCAACCGCGCCGTGGACCGCAGCCCAGATCACCAGGATCCAGACGATTGCCGGATAGACATGGTCGGTCGGGTCCATGCCGGTGAACCACGGACCGGCAAGAGCCGCGAGACAGCCACCGATGGAAAGCGCCGCTCCCGCCAGGCAAGATATTTGCGCGATGACGACGGCACCGCGGCGATTGGTCTCGCGCGCCGCAACGGTGGCCGCCCATGCCGCAACAAACAGCGCAAGGGCCGTCATCGGCCAGAAGACGCCGGGTCCGGCAAGCCCGCCGGTAAAATCCTGGTGGATCGTCCAGAAGAAGAAATAACCGAAAACCAGGCTGGCAAAGGCCGTGCCATCGCCCACCATGGTGATGAACATTGCCCACCAGCCAACGGATTTTACGCCGGATGCATAAAGCGGCAGGCTCAGCCCGCGTCCGACATCCTTCTCCTGCTTTTCGGGAATGTGCCCGGTGCCCGTCCACAGCCACCAGATCACCGCCGCCAGGAAGGCAATGCCGGAGACGAGCGAGATGGTCCACCATTTGAATGTGAGCGCGACGAACACCGTGCCAAGCGTCACGGCACTGACAAGCGTCACGTATGACGTGCCACCGACGCGCAACACCTGCTCCGGCTCGGCGTCGAGCACCGACGTTACAAGTGTCTCGCGCCGTCCTTCCTTCGCATCGGCCAGATACCACTCCCCGCGCTTGACCTCGCCGGCGAGTTCCCTTTGATCCCAAAGCGGGTAGCGGCTCTCGATCCTTGGGATCGACCGCACGCCCCAATTTTCCTCGGGTTCGCTGATCCACTCCAGTGTCCCGGCGTTCCAGGGATTGACTTCACCCCGCGGCTGCCGGCGCCGGTGCAGCGTGACATCCACCACCACCGCAAACATTCCAATGCCGAGAATGACGGCGCCCATCGTCGAGATCAGGTTCAGCCAGTCCCATCCCATATCTGCAGGATAGGTGAAGACGCGGCGTGGCATGCCGCGCAGCCCGGAGAGATGCATCGGAAAGAAGGTGATGTTGAAGCCGCAAAACATCATCCAGAAGGCGAACCGGCCGACACGATCCGACATATGCTTTCCGTCGATCAATGGGTAATAATAATAGAGGCCGGCAAAGACCGGGAACAGCATGCCGCCGATCAGCACGTAGTGCAGATGCGCAACGACGAAATAGGTGTCATGCGCCTGCCAATCGAACGGCACGAGCGCCACCATGACCCCCGTCAGACCCCCCATGACAAAGATGGCGATGCCACCCATGGCAAAGAGCATGGGTGTCGAAAACACCACCCGGCCCGCCAGCAGGGTGGCGATGAAGACAAAAATCTGCACCCCGGTCGGGATCGCGACCGCCTCGGAAGCGGCGGAGAAAAACGCCAGCGAAATCTGCGGCAGGCCGGTCGCGAACATATGGTGGACCCAGAGCCCGAAAGACAGGAAACCGGTGCCGACGGCGGCAAGCACGATCCAGGAGTAACCGACGATGGGCCGGCCCGCAAATGTCGGGATGATCATCGCCAGCAGCGCAATGGCCGGCAGGAAGATGATGTAGACTTCCGGGTGGCCGAAAATCCAGAAGAGATGCTGCCAGAGCAGTGGATCGCCGCCCCGCTGAGGATCGAAGAAAGGCCAATCGAACATGCGTTGCATTTCGAACAGCAGGTCGCCGGCGATCAACGGCGGAAAGGCAAAGAGGATCATGCCCGCGACGATCAGAAGATACCAGGCAAACAGCGGCATCAGGTTGATGCGCATTCCCGGGGCACGGCATTTCATGATGCCGACGATCAGTTCGACTGCTGCAGCAAGCGAGGCGACCTCGATAAACGACAGGCCGAGCAGCCAGATGTCGGCGCCGATACCGGCCTGTTCACTGGTTGCCAGCGGCGGATACATGAACCAGCCCGCATTGGGGGCGGCATTGAAGAAGATCGAACCGCAGACGAAGACGCCGCCGATCAGAAAGCTCCAGAAACCGAAAGCGCCAAGCCTTGGAAACGGCAACTCCCTTGCGCCAAGCATGGAGGGCAGGAGAAAAATTGCCACGGCCTCGAAGATCGGCACGGCGAACAAGAACATCATCACCGTGCCATGCAAGGTGTAGACCTGGTTGTAGAATTCGGCGGACAGCAGGTCGTTTTCAGGAACGGCGAGTTGCGCGCGCACCAGAAGCCCGAGAAGACCGGCAAACAGCATGAAGGCGAAGGCAGTCGAACCGTACCACAAGCCGACCTGCGTGTTGTTGACGGACGTCCAGTAACGCCAACCGCTCGGATTTTCCCAGACCGCTCGAAGCTGCGCTTCTTCGGCCGCCTTGTCGGATGGAGGTGTTGGCGCGGAACTCATTTCAGCCCTCCCAGCCAGGCAGCGATACTGGAGAGATCATCCCTGGAAAGTTTTGGATAGGCCGGCATATGGCTCCCGGGCTTGACCGAACTGGAATAGCTTATGAAGCGGGCCAGATTTCCGTCCTCATTCTTCAGTTGACCGGCGCCGATTGTCAGTCGTGAGCCGATATGGGAAAGATCCGGTCCGGAAGCGCCACGCGCCTCGGTGCCATCGACCCGGTGACAGTCGCCACAGCCCTCGCGCAAGAACGCTTTTCGGCCGGCTTCGGCTGCGGATATTCCCGCTGAAGCCAATAGGCGCTGGTCGAGCCATGCTTCGAATTCGGCGACCTCCATCGCCAGAGCCGGGAACGCCATCAGCGCATGCGACGTGCCGCAAAATTCGGCGCATTGACCGCGGTAGATGCCCGGACGCGTGGCAAGCAGAGACAGACGGTTCACCCGCCCGGGAACAAGATCCATCTTTCCACCAAGAGCCGGTATCCAGAAGGAATGAATCATGTCTGCGCTGGCAAGCGCAAACTCCACCCGTTTGCCAACGGGAATCCTGACTTCGTTTGCGGATATGACCTGGGTGCCGTCCGCGCGGTGATAGACCACATGCCACCAGAATTGATGCCCGACCACCTCGATGCGCAGGTCCGGGTTCTCCTGCCGGGTAAACGGCCTCAACGACGGCATCAGCCAAAGTGCGTAGGCCAAAAGCGCGGTGAGAACGACGGCGGGAAATATCGCCCCGCCCCAGAGGATAACCCGACCGGCCGCCTGTTCCGATATGGTTTTACGCTTCCAGCGTGCAGCATAGAGTGACAGTGCGACAACGATGGCCCAGGCCATCGACCCGCCCGCCACCATCACCCAGAACAGGATGGCGACCTGTGACGCTTCTTCACCGGCGGGGTCGAGAGCCGACTGACTGCCACTGCAAGACGCCAATGCCGGACAGAGAGCAAGCAATAGCGAAAAGGCTTGTAGCCTTTCCAATCCTGTTTTCGACCGGTGCTTGGCCGGAGCCTCCCGCGTGCCAATAATGGCTCTCTCCGCTTCTTTCAAATGAGGTGATGCGCCTCTGCTTTGTCAGAGGGCTTATCTAGCGCAGCGAGTGGTGACCTCTAGTGTAAACATCACGAATGTTGCCGGACGGCGGGTTTGGGAACCGTGTCTTAGACGCGGCGTTATCATCTCAACGCGATCCCGAAAAATGGAAGACGTGATCATGGCGGAGAAAGTGACCGGTTATTCAGCCACCCAGATCGCTCTCCATTGGGCTGTCGTCGTGCTCGTCACATTCCAGTTCCTGGCGCACAACGCCATCGAGGTTTCCTGGACATCGTACGTCAATGACGAATTACCGCCTCGGGGAAATGCAGTTCTCGCTTACATGCATGTGACCGCAGGCCTGCTCATACTCGGTCTCGCTTTGTGCCGTCTTTATTTGCGAATAACGCGCGGCGCACCCGCACCGCCACAGAATGAGCCGCGATTTTTCAAGCTTATATCGGAAGGTGTCCACGGCATGATCTATCTGCTCCTCCTGGCCCTCCCGGCTTCGGGGGCGGTTGCGTGGTTCATGGGTGTCCGGCCGGCTGCGGAGATCCATGGCTTGCTGGAAAAACTACTGCTGTTTCTCATCGCCGCGCATATCGCCGGCGCACTCTTTCAGCATCTCGTCCGCCGGTCCGATGTCATGATGCGCATGTTCGAACCGGAACACTCTTCCAAGCCTGCCTGGAAAAAATCAGCTTAGGCCTTTTCACCCTTGCAAGCCGTGATATGTTCGATTTTTGTTCCGATTCTCTTCTCGATCCAATGACACCTGCCGTGCCAGGCCACGGTTTTCGCACGAGCATAAGTTCCCATGACGATAGCCTATCTGGAGAAACTCAATGAACGACAGCGAGAAGCGGTCGAACATGGGGTTGGTCTTGCCGGTGGAATTATTGGCGGGCCGTTGCTCATTATTGCCGGCGCCGGGTCAGGCAAGACGAATACGCTTGCGCATCGGGTGGCGCATTTGATCGTCAATGGCGCCGACCCCAGGCGGATTTTGCTGATGACCTTCTCGCGAAGGGCATCGACAGAGATGGCACGTCGGGTCCAGCGCATCTGCAGGAAGGTTATGGGCGAAAGCTCGGCCGTCATGACGGACGCCCTGTCCTGGTTGGGGACGTTTCATGGGATCGGGGCGCGTCTGCTTCGCATGTATTCCGAGCAGATCGGCTTGAACACGGACTTTACGATCCACGATCGTGAAGACAGCGCCGACTTGATGAATCTGGTGCGGCACGAGCTTGGCCTATCCAAGACCGATAGCCGCTTTCCGACAAAAGGCACCTGCCTTGCTATCTACTCCCGCGCGGTCAATGCAGAATGCTCCATCCATGACGCCCTGAAGACCGCTTTCCCCTGGGTCGCGGGGTGGGAGGAACAGCTCAAAAGCCTTTTTGCCAGCTATGTCGAAGCCAAACAGGCGCAGAGCGTTCTCGATTACGACGATCTTCTGCTTTACTGGTCGCAGATGGTCTCCGTACCGGAGTTTGCCCATGAGATCGGCAGTCGCTTCGACCACATTCTGGTCGACGAGTACCAGGATACAAACCACCTTCAGGCGTCGATATTGTCGGCATTGAAACCAGAGGGACGTGGCCTCACTGTAGTTGGCGACGATGCTCAGTCGATCTACTCGTTCCGGGCTGCGACAGTTCGCAATATTCTGGATTTTCCGAAGCAATTCTCTCCAAAGCTGGCAGACATCATCACGCTGGACCAGAACTACCGCTCGACCCAGCCGATTCTTGCCGCCGCGAATGGCGTCATCGATCTTGCCCGGGAGCGCTTTACCAAAAACTTATGGACCGAGCGAAAATCAGAGCAGCGGCCGCTCCTCGTCACGGTGAAAGACGAGAAGGATCAAGCCGCCTATATCGTGGAGCAGGTTCTCGCCAACCGCGAAGTCGGGATCACTTTGAAGAACCAGGCCGTGCTGTTCCGATCTTCCAATCACAGCGGAACGCTGGAAGTGGAATTGACACGGCACAATATCCCCTTCGTTAAATTCGGCGGATTGAAGTTTCTGGATAGTGCCCATGTGAAGGACCTGCTTGCCGTTCTGCGGTTCGCCCAGAATCCCCGCGATCGGGTCGCCGGATTCCGTCTGCTGCAAATGTTGCCCGGGGTCGGGCCGCAGACGGCGGGCAAGATCCTCGATGCCATAGCGAATGATCCTGAACCTTTGCTGTCCCTGCAGGAAATTCCGCCGCCAGCCAAGACGGGCGAGCAATGGATGGGTCTTGTCAGCCTGCTTGCCGGATTGCGGAAAGGTGGCGAATGGCCCGGCGACATCGCAGCGGCGCGGATATGGTATGAGCCTTATCTCGATCGTATTCATGAAGATCCGGAAACGCGCAAGGCCGATCTTCTCCACCTCGAACAGATTGCAGCCGGTTACGCGAACCGTGAGCGGTTTTTAACCGAGCTCACCCTCGATCCGCCTGACGCCACGAGCGATCAGGCGGGAATACCTTTGCTTGACGAGGACTATCTCATTCTCTCGACCATCCATTCGGCAAAGGGGCAGGAATGGCGCTCTGTCTTCATGCTGAACGTGGTTGATGGATGCATCCCTTCCGATCTCGGTGTCGGCTCCACCGCCGAACTCGAGGAGGAGCGGCGATTGCTCTACGTCGGAATGACAAGGGCACGCGACCAACTGACACTGATGACCCCGCAAAGATTCTTTACCCATGGACAGAACGCGCAAGGAGACCGCCACGTCTACGCATCCCGGACGCGATTCATCCCTGTCACTTTGTTGCAATTTTTCGAGACGGCGAGCTGGCCCAAAGTCGCTGCGGCCGTATCCGAACGAAGTACCCATCAGATTCGGATCGACGTGGCGGCGCGTATGCGATCGATGTGGAAATAGAGGCTCGCTGCCGTTGTAGAGCAGACACCGAGGCTCACTCATTCGGGAACAGAGTGCCCGCTGCGGAGTTCCTTCAATCCAACCTATAAAAAGGAGGATCGCAGATGGATCACACCAATCACGTACGGCTGACGACCGCAGAACTGACGCCCGCTATTCTCGAAGGCGCAACTGTCTATGGCGCCGACGATCACAAGGTCGGGACTGTCGACCATGTTCACGGCATGGGTACGGGCAGCACCGCGATTATCGATGTCGGTGGTTTTCTCGGCATCGGCGCGAAGCCGGTTGCCGTTCCCCTTACAGATCTCGACTTCATGCGGGACGAAGACGGCGATGTGCACGCCGTCACGGCCTGGACCAAGGACCAGCTCAAAAACATGCCGGAGCATCGTCACTGAATTCTAAAAGCCCGGCCATCGCAGGCTGTGTGGAAACTGATGGAGGCTCCGGTATTTCCGGGGCCTCTTTGGTTTCAGGCGATGGCGGTTTTGATGTTGGCGGCTCTCATGATGTTGTATGTGAGGATGGAAAGAGCCATTTCGGTTCTGGTTCCTTTCAGGCTCCTGGTCAGGAAGCGCCCGCCGGCTGTCATTCGCTTGATGCTCGGTGAGCGTGTCCGCGAAATCTGGCCGCAGATCGCGATCATTTTTGCAACGGGGCAGGATAGGGTGCCCGATCTTGCAGGTGGATCGGAAGCTGCATTTCTCAAAAAGCCGTTCGGTGTCGATGACATCCGGGATGTCATCGAGCGCATCCGGACTGCGTCCTTGCGCGCCAGACGCAACAAAGCCGGATAGACGGGCAGCTCCGGCTTCTGACTCGACCTCCAGATGTCAATCATGATGCTGCGTAAGCGTCGACCGATGTCGTCGAACTTTGGGATTTTACCTCAAGCTGGATCGGAGCCCATGACGAGGCCTTCAATGTCGTGTTTCTGGGTGATCGGGACGAGTTCGTCAACCACGCGGCAAATAAGGTGCTTCCGGGCCTTTTCTGGCAGGGCTTCATGCCAGTCGCGCGTCACCATCATGTCGTGCAGTTCGGCGTGGCCGGCGCCGGGTGCATCGACACCGAGTACCATGACGGGGCGGGCGATCGGCGACAGGTGCTCTGTTCCGCGATGCACTGTCAGCGCTGAACGGCACGATATGTCGCCCCGATTGGGGTATTTTCGCGCTGCCCGTTCCTGAAAACGCGGCCACTGGGCCTTGTCAGGAAACATTTCATGCTTCCATTCACGACCATCATCCCACTGGGTGCCGGGCGCCACTTCAAAAGGCCCCATGTCCGGGGTCACGTCGACGCCGGTCAGATTGAAGGCTAAGGAGGTAATCTTGTGATCGCGGTAGGTATCGACCGGTGATGGGAAGTCACGATGCCAGGGTTGATATTTCGCCCCCTGAAACGGCACATCGAGGCCAATCTCAACAATCTGATAGTCTGGACCAAGCATGCGTTCGCAGATCTCGATGACCCAGGGATGCATGATCAGGTCAGTGAAGCCGCGGAAATTTTGCGGATGGATTTCCACATACCAGCGCCGTGGCCCGCGTCCGACTGCGCCACCAGGACGCTGGATGGCCGACCAGAACGCGGTCATCATGTCTTCCCGCATTTCATCGGCCCATTCCGGTGTGAAAGCGGATTTCAACCCGACAATACCGTCGGTGCGCAAGGTTTCCAGATGGCTGTCGAGATCGTAGGCAAACGTCCCGTGAGATGATTGGTTCATGATCATTCCTCCTTGATCGTTGTCATCGTACGTCTACTAATAATTATTAGTCAATATGCTTATGGTTATAAATGATGTAAGGCGACAGGGAGGAAATTTTGAAGGAAAGTGGATGGCGCGAGCGAGAGAGGCAAATCGATCGAACCGCAAGGCGACGATGACCGACGTCGCGCGTGCGGCTGGCTGTTCCCAGGCCACGGTCTCCTTCGTTCTCAACAATGCGGTGGGCGTAAAAATCTCGGAAGAGACGCGTCAGAAGGTCATCCAAGCCGCGCGTGCATTGAAATATGGCGAGGCTTCGCCAATCGAGCGGCCGGCGATCGACAGCCCCAAAAGCTTCGGCTTTGTCGTCGATCAAATGTCCACCAGTCCGGAGACGGTGAATGCCTTGGAGGGCGCGCGACAGGGCTCCTGGGAAGAGGGGATCGTCATTTTGACGTCGCAAACCATGGGGATTCGCTCCATGGAGGATTCCGTCATTCGGATGATGGGCCGCAGCGGCGTTTCCGGTCTCATCTACATGACCATCTTTACACGGCAGGTTTCTTTGCCCGCCATCCTCTACGAACTGAACATCCCCGTGGTGCTGCTCAATTGTTATACGGATGATAATCACTTCCCGTCCGTTGTTCCGAATGACTTCGAGGGCGGGCGACGGGCGACACGTGAATTGATCGCACGCGGCCGGCAGCGTATCGCCACAATCACCGGCGAACCTTTCATGCAGGCCAGTCTGGACCGGCTGAGGGGCTATCGTTTGGCGCTGGAGGAGGGGGGCGTTGTCCATGACCCAAGCCTGACGCTTGAAGGCAACTGGTCGCCCACATCGGGATACGAAGCCGCCAGGCGCCTGCTGGCGCGAGACGTTAGGCCCGACGCGATCTTCTGCCAGAACGACAAGATGGCATCTGGTTGCTTCGAAGCGATCCGAGAAGCCGGGCTGATCATCGGAGACGACATTTCCGTTGTCGGCTATGACGACGACGAGATTTGTCGCCATCTTCGTCCGCAGCTTAGCACGATAGTGTTGCCACACCGGGAGATGGGCGCTTGGGCCGTCAACGAACTTCGCCGCGGCAGCATGGGCAAGCGGGGCGCATATGAACCGCATTTTGCCCCGGTGACCTATGTGGAACGCAATTCCTTGTAGCTGTTTCGGGGCCTTAAGCCCAAGGTGGAGACGCCGGGGGAGGGGTAAACTTCGCCAGACGTTCGAGCTTCTTCAGCCGGGAAGCCGATGCTGTCTTACCCTGAGGCGCTGCAGGTGGCGGAAGAACTCAAGTCGCAGGGAAAGGCGTTTCGAGTCCATGCTGATGGCCGGACGGATGACGAGCACCGTCAAAGATTGCTTGACCTCGGTGCGCTGTTTTAGCGGCAGTCCCAGCGGGTACGTCAGACGGCCATCATCTGGAACATTCGGCCGGCAACTTCCGTTTAAGCCAACGGTTATGCAGGAGGATGGCAAATGGCTACACAGCGCGCGAACTGGAAGGGCCACATCACGTTCGGCGAGGTTTCCTGTCCCGTCGCAATCTTTACTGCGGTGTCATCTTCCGACCGGATCAGCTTCAACATCCTCAACCGCAAGACCGGAAACCGCGTGCGCCGCGAGTTCGTCGATAGCGAGACTGGCGATACAGTCGAGCACGACGAGCAGGTCAAGGGATATGAGACAGGTAACGGCAGATACGTCGTGCTGGAGCCGGAGGAAATCGCGGCCGCCATACCCCATAGCGACAAGACACTGGCGATCCAAGCCTTCATTCCCTGCGAGGAGATCGATGATGTTTATTTCGACAAGCCGTACTACCTTGCGCCGCAGGAACAGGGCGTAGAAGCCTTTGCCCTCTTGCGAGACGGAATGAAGGAAGCCGGCGTTGCGGCAATAGCCAGCACTGTATTGTTTCGCCGGCTGCGCACATTGTTGATCCGCCCCCATGGTGACGGCTTGATCGGCACGACATTGAATTACGATTATGAGGTCCGGTCCGCCGAGGAGGCCTTCGATGATGTTGCCGATATCAAGATCGACATGGAGATGCTGGAGCTCGCTTCGCATATCATAGGAACGAAGAAGGGGGGCTACGATCCTTCCAGGTTCGATGATCGATACGAGGATGCGCTGGCCAAGTTGGTCAAGGCGAAGCTGGAAGGGAAGACCTTCAAGAAGCCCAGGGTGCCCAAGGCATCGAAACCGAGCGATCTGCTGCAGGCGTTGCGGGACAGTGCGGCGGGAGGAAAGAAGACCACGACCCGACATAAGTCCGCCAATGCCAATTCTGCGAAGAAGAAGGCCGCACCGGCTGGAAAGTCGGCAGGTGACACGGCTTCCACTCGGCGCAAGGCCGGTTAAGGGTGAGGATCGGTCATGGCAATACGTCCATACTGGAAAGGCTATCTCAAGCTCTCGCTGGTGACCTGCTCTGTCGAGATGACGCCTGCAATTTCCGACAGTGACAAGGTCAAGTTCCATACGCTCAATCGGGACACCGGCAATCGTGTGCTCAGTCAATATGTGGATTCAGTCACCGGCAAGCTGGTGCGCGACCGCGACGAGGTGAAGGGATACCAGCGCGGCGAAGATGACTATGTCATGCTGGAGGATGAGGATCTGGAGCACGTCGCCTTGGAAAGCACGAGGACGATCGACATCTCCACCTTCACACCACGCGGCGAGATCGACTGGATCTGGCTCGACACCCCCTATTACCTGACCCCGAACGACAAGGTCAGCCAGGAGGCCTTCGCCGTGATCCGGGCGGCGATGGAAAAACAGAAAATGGTGGGAATCTCACGGCTGGTTCTCGGACGGCGGGAACGTGCGGTCATGCTGGAGCCTCGCGGCAAGGGCCTTGTACTCTGGACCCTGCGCTATGGTGACGAGGTTCGCGACGACGGTGATTATTTCAAGGGGCTGGATAAAGAAAAGCCGGCGAAGGAAACGTTGCCCCTGATCCGTAAGCTCATCAAGAAGCAGACCCGGCATTGGGACGGGAAGATGGTATCCGATCCCGTGCAGAACAACCTGCTCGAGATCATCAAGTCGAAGAAGAAGCGCCGGAAGCCTCAGGCTCCCAGGAAGGCTGAGTCTGAAAAGGCTGAGAAGCCGAGCAACGTCATCAATATCATGGATGCGCTGCGCAAATCCGTGGAAGCCGATAACAGGCGATCGAATAAAAAGTAGTCACGCAAGCGGCTATATCAACCCGACTTGTTCAGCCGCCGGATAGCTTCCGCCAGTGAGCGCTCACCATCGCAATAATCCCTCCACACGTCGCTTTTGGCAATCAGCGACGGGACCGTGCGGACGGTGAAACGGGTGGGGTCGAGATCCGAACGGACCTGGCTCCAGGTCAGCGGCATCGAAACCGTGGCGCCGGGCCGCGCCCGCGGGGAAAGCGGGGCAACAGCGGTCGCCATACGATCGTTGCGCAGATAGTCGAGGAAAATTCGGCCTTTCCGGAGCTTCTTCGCCATCTTTGTCACATACAGATCGGGCTGTTCCTCGGCCATCAAGTCGCAGAGCCTATGGGCAAAATCCTTCGCCTCGTCCCAGCCGGGCGATTTTCGGCTGTCGCTTTTCAGCGGCGTGACGACATGCAGGCCCTTGCCGCCCGTCGTCTTGCAAAAGCTGACGAGGCCGAGCGCATCGAGCCGATCACGCAATTCCCGGGCGGTCTCTACCACCTGGGAAAAGCTTACGTCGGGGCCAGGATCCAGATCGAAAACCAGGCGGCCCGGTGTTTCGGGATCGCCGGGCCGGCAATTCCACGGATGCAGTTCTACCGCAGCCACCTGTGCCAACGCAGCCAGCCCCTCGACACGGTTGACCTGCAGGTATGGCTTCTCCTCGCCGGCGATCTTCACGAGTTCCAGCAGGTTCGATGTTCCCGGCATGGCATGGCGCTGGAAGAACTGCTGTCCCCCTATGCCATCGGGCGCTCGTATTATCGAACAGGGGCGGCCACGAACATGGTCGATCAGCCAATCACCGACGGATTGGTAGTAGTGGGCCAGATCTTCCTTGGTGACAGGCTGATCCTCGTCAGGCCATAGCGGCTTGTCCGGGCTGGAGAGCAACACGCCCATGACCTCCGCCTTAGCACCACTACGCCTGTTTTGCTGTTTCGGCCCAGGTTTGTTGTCCGGTGTTGCCTGATCGGCTGGGGCAGGCTCTTCGGTCGTGACCTCTTCGGCTGGCTTGTCCTCGCGCAATCCTTTGAACGCCGCCTGTCGAACTTGGCCGTCTCCAGTCCAGCCGGCAAACTCGATCTCGGCCACAAGCTCCGGCTTCACCCAGTGGATGTCATCGGCTTTTTTCGGGGCGCCAATGCCGGTGAATGGCGAACGTGACGTGTTGAGCGGTACAAGCGCATCCATCAGCATCGCGGCACGACCGGAACCGAACCCTGTTCCAACGCGGCCAACGTAGACGAAATGCGCGCCACGATAAACGCCTGCCAGCAGAGAGCGAAATTTCCCATCTTTGGTCGTGTATCCTCCGACCACCACTTCATGGCCCGCACGGCACTTGGATTTGACCCAGGTATCGGTTCGGCCTGAACGATATGGCTCATCCGCTTTCTTCGAAACGATACCTTCGAGCGATAACCGGCACGCAGAGCGAAGCACGGCATCGCCCCCGGTGTCGAAATGATCGACGTGCCGAATTCGGGGACTGGCCTCGACACTGTCCAGTAAATCCCGAAGGCGAGACTTGCGCTCGCTCAATGGAAGATCGCGCAGGTCTTCACCATCCTGAAACAACAGATCGAAAGCGAAATAGACCAGATCCTCGGTCTTCCCTTCCGAAAGCGCTGCCTGCAGAGAAGCAAAGTCAGGCGCGCCGTGATTATCGAGCGCACAGATCTCGCCATCGATAAGGGCATCAGGCAAGCCGGCGGCGTCCTCGGCTATCTCGCCGAACCGCTCCGTCCAGTCGAGCCCCTTGCGGGTTTTCAGTTCGATCTCCCCATCTGAAATCCGCAACTGAATACGATAGCCATCGAACTTGATCTCGTGCAGCCATCCAGCGCCGGCTGGCGGTCGCTCCCGGCTTTTGCAGAGCTGTGGCGGTATGAAAGCTGGCATCGAGACGATCGGTCGTTTCGCATTCGAGGGTGCATTTTTTTCCGCGCCCCCGCGGATCTCTGCAGCGAGGCCCTCGCTGCTGTCCCAGACGGCATCGGCATCGACGGCTGCCTTGTTGAGCATAAAGGGCTTTGGTCTGCGGCCCTTGCCGGAGCTGATCGTCTGCATGTCGCGGCCGGAGGCGATTGAATTCGTCTCCCGCTTCAGGATGGCATCACCATTCTTCTCGACCGCTGTCTCGTCTCGATGCTTGATCAGCAGCCAATTGGTGCGCTTGCCACCGTCGCGGTCCTTCTTCATGCGAACCAGTACGAAGCTGCCCTTCAGGCGCTCACCATGGAGAACAAATTTGAGATCACCCTTCTTTAGCGCCTCCTCCGGGGTCTGATCGCCTTCCGGCTCCCAGTAGCCGCGATCCCACAACATGACCGTTCCGCCACCATATTCGCCCTTGGGAATGGTGCCTTCGAAATCGCCATAATCCAGCGGATGATCCTCGACCTCGACGGCCAACCGCTTATCGGATGGGTCGAGCGACGGGCCGCGTGTGACGGCCCAGGATTTGAAAACACCGTCGAGTTCAAGCCTGAGATCATAATGCAATCGCGTCGCATCATGTTTCTGGATCACGAAGCGCAGGCGTTTTGCCTGCTTGACCTCTATCCTTCCTGACGGTTCGTGGGTCTTCGTGAAATCGCGTTTGCCTTGGTAGGTGGAGAGTTTTCCGGCCATCAGCTAGTTGCCGTTGTTGACGGCTTGCGCGGGAAGCGCGGCGCCCAGGTTTCGGAAACGACGAAGGAGTATGTTGACCGTTTCGCTCTGTTCGAGTTCGTCATCTACTGGCACCGGATCCGTGGCCATGGCCTCGATGACAACAGGATCGACACCGCGCTTGGCGGCTTCGGCGATGGCGTCACGAGTTTGCCGCTCAGCCTTCAGCCGCACATAGAGCCTATGGATGATCGCATCCCTCAGGTGCACATCATCGGCTTTCTGGTCAGCCTTGTTTACGATCTTCCTCATGATCCGTAAAAGACTTTAACCGCGGCCAAGTTCCTCCGCATCATGACGGACGTCGGCCGTAAGCAAACAATATATTGTCGCGGTCATCTTCCGTAAATTTATGCGATAGCCACAATGTCCATTTCCGGCGCTTTGCTGCCCGGTTTTGATGGTATTCTGGGCGACGTGATTTTCGACGGCGGCTTTCTGTCCTATTAATCTGGCAAATCACTCTCGACCGAAAACTGGAAAAAAGAAGATGCCCCGTATCGCCGTAAAGATGTTTCCCGGACGGACTGAAGCGCAGAAAGAGGAATTTGCCGCAAAAGTCGTTGAAATGGCGATGGCGGTATTCGGCTCAAGCGCGGCGTCGCTCTCGGTCTCCATTACCGAAGTGGAGCCGTCGGCGTGGGACGCACAGGTCTACGATCCTGAAATTGTTGCGGCAGAAAGCGACTTGTACAAACGTCCCGGTTATGGGCTTCTGGCAAGCTCCTGAGACTGGGATAGCTCCCAGGCCTGTTAGTTTCCACGCAGAACGGGAAAATTCCAGTGCCAAATGGCCCAATTTAACGGGGGCAAGGTCAAAAGCGTCGAACGTGGAAGAAGACTGCACCATCAAAGTCCGGGATCCGGCATCTAGGCGTGCACAGGTTTCGAGTCTTTCAAAGGCATAACCGCAGCGACATGGAAAATCTGTTTTGCAATTCGCGATGATAAGCGGCGACCCCATCCGGGGTCGCCGCTTGTTCTTCAGTTGAGATTGACGACGACCTTGTCGATTTCGCCGGTGAAGTGGAAAGGCACCTCGTAATCGCGAACCACAGGCGTGCCCGTATCTTCGCCAATATCAAGTGTCTCGTCCATCGATATGCGGATCGGGACGGTTTCCTCGATGCGTCCCTTGGCCACTTCCTTGCCATCCACCGTGAGCGTCGCCGTGCCGCCCTTGCCGGCTTCCTTGCCGCCCTCATAGGCGAAATTCACGGCGACGGTGTGTTTGCCCGCTCCGAGCTTGTCGGGTCCCTGGACGCGATACTTGTGCTGGGGATAATGCGAGCGAGCGTAGACGAAGGTTGGCTTGCCATCCAGCAGCATCAGCGCATTGCCGCCAAACCAGCCCCCTTGCGTCAGCAGGATGCCCTCGGCGCCTCCCTCGGGAACCTCGACCTCGGCAGTGATCGAGTAGGAGCGGTTCTTCATGTTGGGGGCCATGCCTTCGGTGATGCGGACAGTTCCATCGAAATAGGTGTATTCCGTACGTCCGACATTATGCTGCGGGCGGTTTTCGGGCGCAGCCCGCTCGATGTACCGGTCGTCCAGCGGAAAGACCTGGTTCCTCGATGCTTCGCTGACGAAGAGCTTGCGCAATTCCTCGAGTTTCTCCGGGTTCTCCTTCGCCACGTTCTTCGACTGGGAGAAGTCCTTGCTGAGGTCGTAGAGTTCCCATTCATAGTCGTTGAAGGGATCGGGATTGGACGGCCCGAAACCGACCCAGGGCAAACGTTTCGGCGTGGTGTTGGCCAGCCAGCCTTCGTGATAAATGCCCTGGTTGGCGATAATTTCGAAATACTGCGTCGTGTGCCGTTCGGGTGCGTTCGCATCATCGAGCAGATACATCAGGCTTGTGCCATTCATCGGCACCTGCTTGAAGCCATTGATCGTTTCCGGCGCCGGGATGCCCGAGGCCTCGAGGATCGTCGGTACGATATCGGTGAGGTGTGTGAACTGGCTGCGCAGGCCGGGATTCTTGATGCGTGCCGGCCAGCTCATGACCATCGATGTGCGCGTGCCACCAAGATGGGATGCAATTTTCTTGTCCCATTGGAAGGGTGTGTTCATGGCATGCGCCCAACCACGGGCGTAGAGGTTCTGGAACCATGGTCCGCCGAATTCATCGATGTTCTTGATCATGAATTCCGGCTCGTCGGGGAACTTGTTGCCAAGCGTGACGACCTCGCTGGTGACGCCAACGCCAGTCGTGTCTTCCGAGCTGGAGCCGTTGTCGCCCTGGATGTAGATGATGAGCGTGTTGTCCAATTCACCCATCTGATCGATGGCATCGATCACCCGGCCGATCTGGTTGTCGGCGTAGGCAAGGGCAGCGGCATAGCATTCCATCTCGCGTGCGGCCACGCGTTTCATGTCTGGTGACAGGTCATCCCACCTGCCATATTCCGCGGGCGTCGGGTTCAGCACGGCGTCCAGGGGAATGACACCGATTTCCTTCTGCTTTGCGAAGGTCATTTCGCGCTGCTTGTCCCAGCCGTAGTCGAACTTGCCCTTGAATTTTGCGATCCAATCCTTGGGGGCATGGTGCGGTGCGTGCGCGGTACCAGGTGTGTAATAGGCAAGGAACGGCTTCTTCGGGTTCACGGCCTTCTGGTCACGAATCCACTTGATCGCATGATCGGCGAGATCCTTGTCCAGGATATAGTCGTCCATGCGGCCGAGATAGGGATCGACCGCAACAGTGTTCTCGAAGATTGCCGGCCGGAACTGGTGAGCGTCGCCGCCGAGAAATCCGTAGAAATACTCGAAACCCAGCCCGGTGGGCCAGAGCTGGAACGGGCCGGCCGGCGTCGTCTGCCAGTCGGGAACATTGTGGTTCTTGCCATACCACGAGGTGGCATAGCCATTGTCCGTCAGGATCTCACCGATGGTTCCGACACTACGCGAAACCAGGCTGTGATAGCCCGGGAACGGCGTCGAAAACTCCATGATGATGCCTGTCGACGCGACATGATGGTTGCGACCGGTGATCAGTGCCGCGCGCGAGGGCGAGCAAACAGCCGTGGTATGGAAGCGATTGAACTTCAGGCCTTCTTTTGCAAGCTTGGCATAGGTCGGTGTGGGAATAGGTCCACCGAATACCTCGCTGGCGCCGAAGCCGACGTCATCCGTCATGATGAGCAATATATTCGGAGCGCCATCCGGTGCCGCAATTTCCGTAGGCCACTCGATGGAGTCGGATGCTCCGACCGAAGGATCGAGTTTGCCCAGTTTTTGATAGGGTTCGATTGGGAGGTGCCTGCGATCCGGCCAGTCCTGGGCCTGAGCGGGTACCGCCAGAGTGCATGAAAACAATAGAGCAAGATGCCGAGCGATCTTCATATGCACGTTCCTTCTGAAGAGATATAGAAAGGACCCGAGCAATGTAGGCACATCATTAGGTTGAGTTCAAGCAAGATAAGGCGTTAGATTCGAGTTAAGCTTGCATTAGGTATCGCTGCAGGAATGTCGCTTCTTTTCGGCACAGTTCGACGCGATTGGCTTTTGAATTTGCGGGTGCTGTCCCATTTTCGCTTCGGAAGCGGATCAGGATGCTGAATTTCCATGCAGAAAGAGAGGCATCGCTGGCGCTCAACGAGGACGCGAGCGATGCATTTGAAGGGTGCGGTCGGTCTCATCAGGTCCCGGCTGCTATACATTCGGCGGCATGCATTCCTGATGTATACGCCCAGGCGACATGATGGCCGTGGCCGTTGAGGATCAGACCTCCCTGGCCGGCCGAACCGGCGGCGTAGAGCCCTTCGATGATGGTCCCGTCCTTGCGGGTGACCTGCATGCGGCCGTTGACGGAAAGGCCCCCTTCCGCGAAGAAGATGCAGGCGCGGGCAGGCCCGAGAATGTAGAAAGGTCCACGGGAAATGTGCTTCTCGCCCGCTGCGTTGGCCTTTTCCACAGCCCTGGACAGTCCCTCTGCCGAGAGGCCTGCAGCCTTGGCGACCGCCTCGATGGTCGGGCCAGACTTTACCAGATCTTTGCGGTGACGCTGATAGTCGTGAAGATAAGCGTAGTCGATCACAGGCGCCGTCGACACGTAGTTCGGCCAGGCCCCCAGCTTGTCGGCCAGATCCTTGTCGAACATCACGAAAACCTCACCGCCAGGCTGACGTTCGGCGTGGATTTCGGGTCGGTCCTGTTCATTGGCGAACCGCTCGCCCTTGCGATTGACGAAGATTGCGCCTTTTTCGAACAGTTGCGGCGCGGGACGCATCGAAGAAGTTACGAACGACATCAGGAATGGCCTGAGAACTGCCAGGGGCAGATGGTCGATTGCGAGTTTGATGACGCGTGCGAGCAAGGGGCTTGATGGCAACATTGACAGCAACGTCGGACGTGGCCGCTCGACGAAGCGGATTTCAGGTCCCCAGACGAGGTCGCCATTCCGCACCTCGCCGCCGAGACCCAAGCCGAACCGCTGACCGTCGCCAGTGCTGAGCTTGTTGAGGCCGGGAATCGGGGCGAGGTCGTCCGGGAGGAATTGCTTCTTGAAGGTTAACGGAGCGTTGCTGAAATCGCCGGAGGCGAGCAGGACGGCGCGCCGTGCATGCAAGCTGGTTCCATTGCGCAGGCGCACACCTGAAACACGCCCGTCCGCCTCGATGAGTTCCGACACTTCCGCCTCCACGCGGAACCGGACACCGAGCTTCCGGCATCGGCGTGTCGCCAGTTCGGTGACCGCCTTGGAATGGGGCAGCATCTTGTGAAGACGCGCAACGCGGTGGCCGGGTTCGCTGATCGGCTTGGTGAAGACCGCGCCGAGATCGAGCAGCTTGCGGAACGCATGGGGGGCCTTGTCGACGAAAACGCGCCGGAGCGCGAGGTTGTCTCGATCGATGAGCGTGCCAGCGAAATTGTTCAGGTCTTCGAAATGCGCGTCGGAGCTATCGGCTATTCCTTCGGCAGCCTGGAGCGGTGTGCCGCTGGTGGCGAAGACGCCAAAGGACATGGCTGTGGTGCCACCGATGCTGGCGCCTTTTTCGAGCACAAGCACTTTGAGGCCCCTTTCGGCAGCCGTCATGGCGGCCATCAATCCTGTGCCGCCCGCGCCGACAACGATCAGGTCGGCATCATATTGTCTGGAAAGGTCGGAGGTCACTGGGCCTGCTCCTGAAACGGGATGGGTTGGTTCATGCGAGCAACGCCTCCAGCCGCTTGACGGCAAAGGCGATGCATTCGGGATCGTTGATGTGATGATCGAGAACGTGAACGGGAATACCGGGCCGAAGCGCTTCCACAAGGGTCTCGCGGAAGGCGGCGTCGGCTTCTGGGTCGTGGAAGGGTTGCCCTTCGCGGTCGTAGGCCGAAAATCCCCGCGCCGGAATGACGATCTCGACCTTTCTTTCAGCAGCATTCAGCTTGCGGGCGATGAAACGGGCAATCTCGCGATTTTCGTCAACCGAAGTCCGCATCAGCGTCGCATGGGGCGAATGCTCCAGGAAGCAGCGTCCGGAGAATTTTGGAGGCACCGAGGAGGCCGGGCCGAAATTTACCATGTCGATGGCGCCGGGCAGGATCACCTGCGGGATATCGGCAAGGGCGGCTGCTTCCAGCCGCTGCGGTCCCGCCGACAGGATGCCGCCGACGAGTTCGTCGGCAATCTCCGTCGTGGTCAGGTCGAGCACCGCCTGGATGCGTCCGTCGCGGACCAGCGCTTCCATGGCCTGGCCGCCGACGCCACGCGCATGGAACGGCAGAACCTCGCGGCCGGCCGCGATCAGCAGCCTTTCCGCAACCTGTGCGCCAAGGGTGGTCGAGCCGAAGACAGTCATGCCGATGGTCGTGGTGGTACGGCTGCTGGTGGGGGGAAGGGGCACGCGGACGATTGCTGCCATGGCGGCCGCAGCACGGTCCAGGATGACCTGCAGGATCGAGTTTACGCCCAAGACATCGACTACAGAATGATAGAGGAGAACGTCATTGCCCTTGACGAAGCTTGCGGTGTTTCCGGATGCAATCGTCGAAACGAGCATTTTCGGGTAACCGAATGGCAGGATATCGAAGACGGCGGACGCAAAGGCGGCATTGGTGCCGCCGCCCAGTCCGATACATCCCGCGATCCGTCCTTCGGCCAGCATTCGGCTGGTCAGTTGCTGGAGCCCTCGGATCATCGTCGGGATGGCTGTCGCGCGATCCGCCTTGCTTTGAAGCTCGGCGATCGTCGTTCCGCCGAGGGCGGCGATCTCTTCGCGGGTCACGTCGGCATCTGTCCCCGGCGTGCCGAGTACCCCGCAATCGGCAATCACGGGCACCGCGCCCAAACGGCGCAATCCGTTGCACAGATAATCCACGGCCTCCGACTTGGTGTCGAGGGAGACCGGAACCAGAATGCCGCTTGGTTCATTCTGCTTTGTCATCGGGCGTCCTCCAGTATCATTGCGGATGCTTTCTCGGCGATCATCATCGTTGGCGCATTGGTATTGCCCGAAATGATCCGAGGCATGACCGAGGCATCGACAACCCGAAGCCCTTCCACGCCGCGCAGGCGCAGTTTCGGATCGAGCGGTGCATCATCGCCACCCATGCGGCAAGTGCCGACCGGATGATAGGTCGAGATACCGCGTTGGCGTGTGTCCTCCAGCAGGGCCTCGTCGCTGCGAACGGACGGCCCCGGCAGAACTTCCTCCCGGATGAAACTTCGCAATGCTGGTTGCTCTGCGATCCGTCGGCAGATCTCAATCCCCTTGAGAATTGCGCGCTTGTCGTTTTCGGTTTCGAGGAAGGGCTGTTCGATCCTGGGCGGAGCCTTGGGGTCGGAAGAGCGCAGGCTCACGCGTCCGCGTGCCTCGGGCTGCAGAAGAATTGGGCTGAGGCTGAAGGCTGAGAACGGATGGGGGATGACACCTGCCGGCGTTCGGCCCGCCGAACTATAGCCGAGGAAGTTGATCTGGATGTCGGGATCGTCGAGATGCGGCGCGCTCTTCACAAAGGCGCCTGCCACCACACCGGACGCAGTCAGCAATCCGGTTCCAAACAGCACATATTGTGCCCCGGCGAAGATGCGCCGCATCGGGCTGATGGCGAGGTCATTCGCCGTGATCGGCCGGCCGCATCGATAGGATAGATAGGTGTTGAAGTGATCTTGCAGATTCATGCCGACGCCGGGTGCATCGTGCACCACATCGATGCCCAGATCGCGCAGATGTGGTGCCGGGCCGACACCCGAAAGTTGAAGGATCTGCGGAGTGCCAAAAACGCCGGCGCAGAGGATGATCTCGCGCCGGGCTGTCGCGCTTCTCCGCTTGCCTTCTACTTCGAATTCGATGCCGGAGGCGCGTTTGCCCTGCCACAGGAGGCGGCGCGTCAGCGCATTCGTCACGACCTTGAGATTACGCCGCTTGCGCGCCGGACGCAGAAAGGCGTCGGCGGCACTCCAACGCCGGCGACGGGTGGCCGTGCGTTGATAGTAGCCTGTGCCCTCCTGGCAAGGACCATTGAAATCGGTATTGCGGGGAATGCCGGCCTCTGTCGCCGCGTCGATGATTGCCTGGTGCAGGGGCCATTTTCCCTTGAAGTCCGTCACGTGCAGCGGACCGCCGGTCGCATGGAGTGTGTCGGCGCCTCGCTCCTGGTTCTCCGACGTCATGAAATAGGGGAGCACCGATTCCCAACCCCAGCCAGTGCAGCCCATCTGCGACCAGATATTGTAGTCGCAAGGGGTGCCGCGCATGTAGACCATGCCGTTGATCGATCCCGTTCCGCCGATGACCTTGCCGCGAGGCTGATAGATGCGACGGTTGGCCAATCCCGGCACCGGCTCACTTTCGTAGCGCCAGTTCATCGTCTTGTGCGAGAACATTTTCGGAACGCCGAGCGGCAGATGAATCCAGGGGCTGCGTGCCTCCGGCCCGGCCTCCAGCAGGAGAACAGTATATCTGCCGGACTCGCTCAGCCGGGCTGCCGTGACACAGCCGGCGGAGCCCGCCCCTACAACGATGAAATCAAATGCCTCTTGTTCCATCTGACGTATGGATACCTCGACCTGAATGGGTAGTCACGCCCCCGAAAGCCTGCTTTGCTCGCAGTCGAGGGATCGGCCAATGGTCGCTTGTCTGAAGACAGTGACAGACGATGCGCGAAATCGAATCTTAGCCCGTATTTTTCGAACGGACGCTTTCCAGCGTGGGTTCGGCCCGCGCCGTGCGGATGGATGTGAATGCCTTGCAGGCGGCCTTGATCGCCTTTTCCACCGGAATACGCTCGACGCCCGAGGCGGCGACGAACCCAACGGCATCGGTGCGCTCATTCACATATTCGGCGTCTTCCGGCGTCACGATCGGCCCGCCATGCGAGAGCAGGATCGCCTCGCTGCTGTTCGCGCGCGCGGCGGCGAACATCGCGTTGAGCGCATCGACCGCGTCGTCCAGCGTCGATCCCTGGTCGAAACCGACATCCCCACCGGCCGTCCGGCCAACATGCCCGACAACGACATCGGCACCTGCCTTGGCCATGGCCGCTGCTTCGTCGGGGTTGAAGACATAGGCAATCGCCAGCATGTCTCGTTCGCGCGCCGCGCGCACCATATCGACTTCGCGCTGGAAACCGTAGCCCGCAGCCTCCAATTCGCGACGGAAGCCGCCGTCGAGCCGTCCGACGGTCGGAAAGTTGATGACACCGGAGAGGCCGATCCGCTGCATGCGCTCCAATACGGAGTCGATGTTTCGGGTCGGGTCGATGGCATACACACCGCCGATGACCGGTGCGGTCCGGACGACCGGGAGTATGGCGCGCTCGCTGAGTTCGAGCATGATGGCATTGGCATCGCCGACGGGCAGGTTGCCGACGAAACTGGGAAGTCCGTTCAGCCGGTAATAACCGGAATTGTAGATCATGATCAGATCCGCGCCAGCGGCTTCGGCGCAGCGAGCAACCAGGCCATTGCCGGCACCGACTGCGAGGATCGAGCGCTGGCGTGCGATCTGGCTGTTCAGTTTTCCAAGGATTTCGGCTCTCGATTTGTTCATGTCGGGTGGCTCCCAGTATCAGTTCAATATTCATGGGCGACGCGCGGCGGCCTGTTCGGCTGCTCGGCGCAGGAAGTCGTCGGACGCGCGGTCAACGAATCCGTCGCTTTTGGAAGTGTTGGAAAATGTCGAATGTGTCAGCGCGACCGGGTGGTCGCCACCATCAATTCGGACACTCCCATCCCGAATTGACAGTCCTGTCCGGATTCATCCGCACAGTTCCAGTCATAAGCCAATGCGGATGGGAAGCCATGTGCAGAAGACACGATCGGCTACTCGTAAACCACCTGGACATGTCACCGAAGACTGTATTCGTTGGTGCCGCTGTCTGGCCAAAGGAGGCGATTTTGACGCGATTATATATTCAATTACAATGGCTTGATGGAATTTCAAAAATATGAGACGGATGAGCGCCAAGTGGAAGCCATGCTGTGGGTCCACAATATCCGCTGCCATGCAGAGTGGGCACTACAAGCTCGTCGGGGGCTGGATTTCTGTTGCGACGGCCTGTGCTTCCATGCGATTTTCCCTCATCGTCGAAGGACGAAAGCCGGTAATTTTCTTGAAGGTGTTGGAGAAGGCGAACGGATTCACATAGCCGACGTCGCTGGCGATCGCCTCGATCTTTTCATTCGTCGTGGTCAGCAGATGGGCGGCACGCTGGACCCTGAGCGCCGTCACCTGTCGCATCGGGCTACGTCCGAGGGTTCGCACGCAGAGGCGCCTGAAGTGCTCGGTCGACAGGTTGGCCGCTTCGGCAAGGTCTTCGACGGTCCATGCGCGTGCGAGTTCGTTTTGCACCGCTTCGAAAGCCGCATAGATCCTTGCGTCGCCATTGATGCGTGATGTCACGCGCATCACATAATGCTGGATCAGATCACCCCACAGCATTTCGCTCGTCGAATTGTTGGAATCGGCCGTCTCATGCTGCAATCCTTCGATCGCGCATTTGAGCGGATTGCAATCCGCTTCGATGATGAGCGGCACGATGGTGTTGGTCTGGGAAACCCTGGCGCGCGGCGAAAATCGGACCCAGCACGTCTTCCACCGGATGCCGGGCACCGCATGGAAGGCATGAAGCGACATGGCGGGCGCGAGCGATATCCTGCCGGGCGTGTGCGCTTGCCATTCGCCATCAAGCAGCATGCGTCCTTCGCCAGCGATCGTTCCGAGCAGAAAGGTACCGGCAAGTTCGGTCCGAACGATGCTGTACGGGGCTGCCGCATCACTGATCCCGACATGCTCGATGTGTGCTGCCCGGAGCACGGCCGAGTCGCGGGCGCGCAGGATCATCTGATGTGTGTCGTCGCCGACTATATGGCGCTCTGCAAGTTCCGGTTCGTTTTTCAACAGGGCGACTCCATCGAAGATGCAAGTGGCGATTAGGCGCTCGTTGAGCTTGCACAGGAAGACGACCTTTCTCAAGAGGAGCCTGCACCCGCTTCGCATTTCGTTGTAAGCTGTTCCATTCAGGCGGCGCAAGCGCCGTTTCCTGCGGGGAAGGCCAAGGGTCCGCCACGGTGTTCAATCAGTAATCGCATCGGGCCGTTGCTTGGTTTAGGGCAGTGGTGCCATCGAGTTCCGATGGTTCGGCGTTATGCAATGTCAATGTGGGTTTCTTCGATCTCTCGATATGCAAGGCGGGGTCACCTGCGTCTCCCGCAGGCCGTGAGGTCATCTTATCCCTTCTGAATTTGCAGCACTTTTCCGGCGTTTTTCCGTTATTTCGATTGATCAGGGAGGGAAGAATGGGGCGTTCAGCACAAAAATCACCTTGAGTCTGCTTGCGTACCGCGTTTTCGATTGTTCGGTAAAGGATATGTGGCGGCACTTGCAGAATGTGTGAATCGAGTATGAATTTGATTGGCTGTGCTATGTTGTGTCACCGGCTGTCGATGCAGTCTAGTCGCACCAACAACTCGGAGGAGCTGTCGGAGTTCTTGAGCTGAAGGAGACGACGTTGCCCACGTCGGGGGACGTTGCTTCTTCCAGTTTACAGCCAAGATCCAACGCACATTTGCTGGAGGAGAAGACAATGAATAGACGTGAATTCCTGGCGGGCGCAGCCTTGACTATCGCCGCCATCAGTAGCGGACGTCCGGCGTTCGCCCAGCAGGGCGGTGCCATCCGTGTCGGCGTACTTTATGACCTGTCTGGCCCGTTTGCTGGTGCTGGTGCTATGGAAAACTACCGTGGCACCAAGATCGCCATCGACATGATCAACGAAGCCGGCGGCATTCTCGGAAAATACAAGATCGATCCGATCTATGTCGATACCCAGAGCAAGGCCGATGTCGTTCTGAACGAAGCCGAACGGCTGCTCGCCATGGATGACGTGAGCCTGATCATGGGTCTGTTTTCCAGCGCCCATGCCGTGCCTCTTGCCGCCAAGGTGGAGCCGCTCGAGAAGATCCTCTTCATCACCAACGCGATCTCGCCGGCCATCGTCAAGGATCGTCACCTCAAGTACACGTTCAAGAATTCGGTGAACGGGGCGCTGCAGGGCGCCGAGTCGATCAAGATGCTGGCGGGCTTGTCGCAGCAAAAGCTCGGCATCGCGCCGAAGGACCTCAAGCTCGCGATCATCCATGAAGATGGCTCCTACGGCACGACCATGGCCGACGGCAACCGTTCGGAAGCCGCCGTGCATGGCATGCAGATCGTCATTGACGAGGCCTATTCCGCCAACACCTCCGACTTCTCGGCGCTTGTGACCAAGATGCGGCGCGAGAAGCCGGATGCGATCCTCCATACCGGCTACGGTGCCGACGTGACGCTCTTCCTGCGGCAGGCGCGCGAGCGCGGCCTTCGAACCAAGGTTCTGGTCGGCCAGGGTGCCGGTTACGGCAACTATCCGGTCCTGCGCGAAGCGATGGGCGATTCCATCAACTATGTCCTCAACATCGACTCGGCGGCAGCGCAATTGCTTCCCCCGGAAAAGCTGCAGCCCGAGGTTCGCGATCTGGCGAAGGAGTTCCTGCGCCGCTATGCGGAAACGATCGGACACGACAATCCGCCCTTGACGGCAAGCCTCGGCTTCAACGGCGCATGGGTGCTGTTCCATGAGATCATTGCGCGCGCACTCGAAGCAAAGGGTGGTGTTTACGATACCGAAGCCGTTCGTCAGGCAGCGCTTGCGCTGGATATCCCCACGGGCGGAACCATCCAGGGGACCGGCGTAAAGTTCGAGCATCCGGAATCGGATATGGCCGGGCAGAACGTGCGCGCAGCACCTGTCGTTACTCAGTATGTCGATGGCAAGATCAATATCGTCTGGCCGCTGGAACTGGCCGCAGCAGACGTGGTCATGCCCCTGCCGGCGGATTCACCCTATGCAGAAAAGTGATCAGAACCTACTCGAAGTTCGCGGACTGACGAAACAGTTCGCGGGCTTCACCGCGGTCAACAACGTCTCGTTCGATGTCCGCAAGGGCGAAATCCTGGGACTTATCGGGCCGAATGGCTCGGGCAAGAGCACGACTTTCGGCCTGGTCGCCGGAACGTTGCCGCCGACGGCGGGGACCATCCAGTTCCAGGGTCACCAGATCGGCGGCAAGCCCGCCCATCAGGTGAGCCGTCTGGGGATCTCCCGGACGTTCCAGATTCCGCGTCCGTTCCATCGTTTGACGATGATCGAAACGGTTGCGGTGGCCGCAAGCCATTCGGGCCATGGGCGACACATGTCCGATGGCGACCTGAGGGCCGCAGCTCTCGACGCGCTCGACATGGTGGGTTTGAAGAAGCTTGGCGAAGAGACCCCGTCCGGAAAGGGCGTGGCCGTTCTCAAGCGGCTCGAACTCGCCCGGTGTCTGGTGTGTCAGCCCCTGCTTCTGCTGGCCGATGAAAGCCTTGGCGGCCTCGATGCCGCCGAGATGCGCAGTGCCGCCGACATGCTCAAGCGGATCCGTGATGAGCGTGGGGTCACCATTGTCTGGGTCGAGCACATCATGGGTCTTCTGATGCGTGTTGTCGATCGCGTCATCGTTCTCAACCAGGGTCAGATCCTGTTCGAGGGCCTGCCGAAAGACGCTGCTGCCGATCCCTCCGTGGCCGAAGTCTATCTTGGCCGCAAGGCAAGTGAATACATGTCAATTGCGAGGACGGTGGGTCATGCTCAAGCTCACTAACGTATGCGCCGGCTACGGCGACTTTCGCGCCCTCTTCGACATTTCGCTCGAGGTGAAGGCCGGTGAAGCGGTCGGCGTCCTCGGGGCGAACGGTGCCGGAAAGACCACGCTCATGCGTGCAATTTCCGGTATGATCCCCGCCACCGCGGGAAGCGTAGTCTTCGAGGGCACGGATCTCAACACGATCCCGCCCCACAGCATCGTCGAGCGCGGCCTCGCGCACGTTCCCGAGGGACGGCGCCTGTTTCCCAAGCTTTCCGTGTGGGACAACCTGCGCATGGGCGCCTATTCGCCCGAGGCGCGCAAACACTTCAAGGATAGCATCGAGCATGTCTTCACCCTGTTTCCGCGTCTAAAGGAACGGCGGCAGCAGGTCGCCGGCACCATGTCCGGCGGCGAGCAGCAGATGTGTGCCATCGGCCGTGCGCTGATGTCTCGTCCAAAATTGTTGCTCTTCGATGAGCCGTCGGCCGGGCTGGCGCCGGTCGTCGTCGAGCAGATGTTCGATCTAGTCCGGCAGGTGCGCGACGAGGGCATTACCGTTCTTCTGGTCGAGCAGAACGTCACCGACGTGCTTGATACCGTCGATCGTGCTTATGTGCTGGACGTCGGGCGCATCACGCTCGCCGGCAAGGCCGACGAACTCCGGGACTCGCCGGAAATCCAACAAATCTATCTCGGTCTGTAGGAGGGGTGCAGATGGACATGTTCTTGGTCGAGGCCTTCATCAACGGCCTCCTGCTGGCCGGCGTGCTTGGTCTTCTGGCGCTGGGGCTCAACCTTATTTTCGGCGTGGTGGACGTCGTCTGGCTTTCTTATGCCGAACTGGCGATGGTGGGAACCTACGGCGTGTTCTGGACGTACAGCGTGCTCGGATGGCCGCTGCTGCTTTCCTTTGCCGCAGCCATTGCGCTTTGCGGTGTCTTGGGCGCACTGATCCACTATCTGATCATCTCGCCGCTGCTCGATAAAGAGCCGCTCAATCAGTTGCTTGCGACCGGCGGATTGCTGTTCTTTCTCCAGAGCATGGCAACGTTGCTGTTCGGTACCGAATTTCGCAACCTCGGGCTCGTCGTGCCGCCGATCGAGATCGCCGACATGTACATCTCGACCGTGCGTGCGATTTCCTTCGGCGTTGCCGTCGTTGCGTCGCTGGGTCTCTATTTCTTCCTGTCGCGGACCTATCTCGGCACGGCCATCAAGGCAATTGCCCAGGACCGCGACGTCATGAGCCTCATGGGCGTCAATCCGCGGCGCCTCTATCTCATTACCTCCGCTCTCGGGGGCGGGCTGGCCGGGCTTGCCGCCTGCCTGCTGTCGCTCGAGTTCGACATCCATCCTTTCGCTGGTAATTCCTACGGGCCTTTGCTCTTCATCATCTGCGTACTGGGCGGCCTCGGCAGCCTGATCGGTGGACTGGTGGCTGCACTGCTCGTCAGCGAGGCGGTTGCGCTGGGTGGCTACTTCCTGACCAATGAACTGGCCTATGTCATTGCCTTCGGCCTGTTCGTGATCGTGATGTTCATTCGTCCGAAGGGGTTGTTTGCAAAATGAAGCGAGAACACATTCTGGGCGTAGCGGCCGTTGCCGTGCTGCTGGTAGCGCCGTTCTTCATGCCCGCCTATCTTCTGCACCTGGCTATCCTGGTTCTTTTCTGGGGTATGCTGTCCACATCCTGGGCACTGATGGGCCGGTTCGGCATGGTGTCCCTGGGGCATGGCGCCTTCATCGCAGTAGGCGCCTATACCACCACGCTGCTGTGGAACGTCTTCGGCCTGACGCCGTTCCTGTCGGTCCCGATCGCGGCTGTCCTGTCGGCAGGACTTGCCTTCCTGATCTTCTATCCGAGCTGCAGGCAAAGCCTGGTCGGGCACTATTTTGCGCTGGTGACGCTGGCGGTCGGGCAGATTTCGGTGCTGGTGATCGTGGCACTGCGCGACTACACCGGAGGCTCGCTCGGGGTGACGCTAAACCCGGCCGCTCCCGGCCAGTCGTTCTATGCGCTGCAGTTCTCCAACAAGCTCGTCTGGTACTTCATTGCGCTGGCGGTCTGGCTTGTCGGGCTCGCCGCCTGGGGATACTTCAACCACGGCATTCGCCGCGCCACTCTTGATGCGGTGGCCACGGACGAACAGGCAGCCGCAGCCATGGGCGTCAACGTGATGGCCGAGAAGCTTACGATTTCCATCTGGAGCGCGGCGCTCTGCGCCGTTGGCGGCGGTGTGCTCGGGCAATACCTGCAATATCTCAATCCCGAATATGTGGCGGGCCTCGGTATCTCGCTGATACTGGTGTTCTCCGCCGTCGTCGGTGGCATGCGCAGCATGCTCGGACCGACCGTCGGGACCTTCGTCTCATTGGGCTTCACCGAGCTCTTGCGGCTAACCACAGGGACCAGCTTCGTCGGCCTTGCCAATTCCATCTACGGCTTCCTGCTGATCCTGATTATCATCTTCATGCCCGGGGGCATCGTCGGCCGCATGACGCGGCGCACGGCCAACCCGGCGTGAGCGGTCGAGCCATGACATCCGATACCTACGACTTCATCGTATGCGGTGCCGGCTCGGCGGGGTGCGTGTTGGCGGCGCGCTTGAGCGAGAACGGACGTCACTCCGTTCTTCTGCTCGAGGCGGGTCCGAGGGATACCAATCCCTGGATCCGCCTTCCCCTCGGGGTCGTGCAACTTTTCGCGCATCCCGAACTCAACTGGCGCTACGAGACGGAGCCTGTTCCGGCACTCGGCGACCGCCGGATCTATCAACCGCGCGGCAAGATGCTCGGTGGCACAAGTTCGCTCAACGGCATGGTCTATATCCGTGGCAATCCGGCGGATTACGATGGCTGGCATGCGCGCGGTTGCCTGGGCTGGGACTGGGCATCCGTGCTGCCCTACTTCCGGAAATCCGAAAAGCAGATTCGAGGAGCTGATGCCTATCACGGCGGCAATGGCCCGATGAAGGTGACGGATCTGCCTGACTACGAGCTTGCCGGTGCTTTCGAGCAGGCGGCGGTCGAGGCCGGCATTCCAAGGACCGACGATTTCAACGGGCGGCAACAGGAAGGCGTTGGACGCTACCAGGTCACTGCGACGCCATCGCGTCGAATAAGCGTGTCGGATGCGTTCCTCAAGCCCGCCCGCAAGCGGAAGAACCTCACGGTTGTGACGCAGGCGCTCGCAAGCCGGATCGTGATGGAGGGCCGCCGCGCCGCCGGGGTGGAATACCGCACTCCCGCGGGTACGCGGATCGCGCGGGCGCGATGCGAGGTGATCGTCTCCGGTGGTGTCTTCGGCTCGCCGCAATTGTTGCAATTGTCGGGCATCGGCCCTGCCGCCGATCTCAATGCGGCAGGCGTTCCTGTGGTGCTTGATTTGCCGGGTGTCGGCAAGAACCTGCATGATCACTTCAATATCCATATCGGATATCGGTGTTCGAAACCGATCACGCTCAATGATCTGGCGCTCAGCAACTGGAGCAAGGTGAAGGCGGGTGCTCAATACCTGTTCGGCGGACGAGGCATGCTGGCGACCAGCGGCAATGTCGCCGGGATCTTCATGCGCAGCTCGGACCGCGTCAGCCATCCGGACATCCAGATCAACTGCCTGATGTTCAGCACCGAGAAGCGCACGGCCGCCGGAGCCATACCCTATCCATTCTCGGCCTTCACGCTCAGTGTCGTCCACCTCAATCCCGAGAGCCGTGGGACCGTGACGATCCGTTCGGCCGACCCCGAGGAGAAACCCAGGATCACCATGGATTTTCTCGGAACGGAAGGCGAGCGCGAAGCCTTGCTGGCCGGCGTCAGGGAATGCCGCCGTATCGCCGATCAACCGTCGCTCAAGAGCTACATTACCGAAGAGATCCTGCCTGGCCCAAGCGTCCAGGGCGACGGCGAATGGATGCGCTATATCCGCGAACGCGGTATTGCGAACTTCCACCCGGTCGGCACCTGCCGCATGGGGACGGATCCGCAATCCGTGGTCGATCTGCAGCTCCGCGTTCACGGCGTCAGCGGTCTTCGGGTCGTCGATGCGTCCGTCATGCCCCAGATACCCTCCGGCAACACCAATGCCCCGGCCATCATGATCGCCGAGAAAGCGGCGGACATGATTCTTGAGGATATCCGCTCGAGGGCTTGAGGGCTCGGCTTGGCGGAAGCCTCATGGACAGGGCAGGCGTCAAGCGATGGTGGTGTCTCCATCTTGGAAATCATTTCCGCATCGAAGTTCGACCGTGACTTGCCTGAGCTGCGGACTTCTAAGTCTCTGTGCATTCAGGACCCCCGCAATCAAAACAAGTTACACCCCCCGTAGCCAAAGCTGCGGGGGCGGTTGCGGGCCAACACACGCGGGCGAATTTATGTGGCCAGAGCATTTCCGCTTTTCTTCGAATTGCGAAAACGCTCTATCCTTCTGTTTTTTCGAAAGCCCGGACGTAAAACCGCCGCGCAGTCTTGCCGGAACAGCTTAAAACGCGACCTGGTCGGCGCCCTTCAACGAGAGGATCTCGCGCGCTTCGTCCGGGGAGGCGATTTCGAGGCCGAGGCCTTCGATCATCTGGCGAACCAGCCGGACCTGGTCGGCGCTCGATGTCGCAAGCTTGCCGCGGCCGGCCCACAGCGAATCCTCCAGTCCGACGCGGACGTTGCCACCAAGCGCCGCCGCCTGCGCGGCGATGCGCAGCTGGCTGGCGCCGGCGCCGAGCACCGACCAGCGATAATCGTCGCCGAACAACCGGTCGGCCGTGCGTTTCATGTGCTGCACGTCTTCCGGATGTGTGCCGATGCCGCCGAGGATGCCGAAGACCGACTGTACGAAGAACGGCGGCTTGACGAGGCCGCGCTCGGCGAAATGCGCAAGATTATAGAGATGGGCGATGTCGTAGCATTCGAATTCGAAGCGCGTATTGTTCTCGTAGCAAGTCTTGAGAATAAACTCGATGTCCTTGAAGGAATTGCGGAACACCAGATCGCGCGTCGCTTCCAGATGCGGCTTTTCCCAGTCGTGCTTGAATTCGGTATATTTGTCGAGCAGATGGAAAAGTCCGAAATTGATCGAGCCCATGTTCAGGGATGCGACCTCCGGCTTCAGCATCTGCGCCGGCAGTACCCGCTCCTCGACCTTCATGTAAGGACTGCCGCCGCTGGTGAGGTTGATCGCCGCATTGGTCGCCTGCTTGATCTGCGGCAGGAACTTCATGAAGGCTTCCGGCGTCTGGTCGGGCTTGCCGTTTTCGGGATTGCGGGCGTGCAGGTGCAGGATCGCCGCACCGGCCTCGGCGGCGCCGAGCGCATCCTTGATGATCTCGTCCGGGGTGATCGGCAGGTAGGGCGACATCGACGGCGTGTGGATCGCACCGGTGACGGCGCAGGTAATGATGACTTTGCGTGCGGCTTTTGCCATGGCGGTGTTTCCTCGTCTGTCGGTCGTTCGGTTGGGAGCAATTCCAGCAAAAGTGCGGAGCGGTTTTGCGTCCGGATTTGCGTCAAAACAAAGAGATGGAGTGTTTTCGCGTTTCAGAGAAAGGCGGAAATGCTCTAGGAGCCGATCTTGCGGCTGGCTTCGCGCTTGTGGGCGATCAGTGCCATCAGGCGGCGGTCGCGCCACTCCTGGCGCTCCTTGAGCTTTTCCGCCGGCACCCGTTCGCGGCGGTCACGCTCGATCTGGTCGAGAACCGGCCCGCCCCATTCGGCGCGGCGCTGCGTGCTCGGCCACAGGCCCGAATAGATGCCCTCGTAACGCTCGACATAGTCGCGGATTCCGGATGGGGCATTGAGGTCGATGGTTTCGAACGGTCCCATGAACGACCAGCGCAGAGCCAGCCCGTCGCGAATGCCGATATCGATATCCTCGACCGTGGCGTAGCCGTCGTCGACCAGCCGGAACGCCTCTTCCAGCAGCGCGCCCTGCAGGCGGTTCATGATGAAGCCGTCGATTTCCTTCTTCATCATCAGCGGTGCCTGACCGATCGAGCGGAAGAGGGCGGCGGTCCGCTCGACGGTCTCCGGGCTCGTCCAGGGCGCCGGCACCAGCTCGGCCGCGGGAACGAGATAGGGCGGGTTGATCGGATGCACGACGAGGCAGCGGTAGCGGCCTTCGACATGGGCGGTAAAGGCCGACGGCAGCAGCGCCGAGGTCGAACTGGCGATGATCGCGTCCTTCGGCGCCTTCTCGTCCAGCATCGAGAAGACCTTCATCTTGATATCGAGCTTTTCCGGCGTGTTCTCCTGGATATGTGCGACGCCATCGAGCGCATCGTCGATTTCCGTCGTGACGCGCAGGCGCTGCAGCACGGCGTCCTGGCTGTGGCCGTTCAGGAGGTCGTTGGCGGCGAGATCGGGCAACAGGCCGGCAATATAGTCGCGGGCCTTGGTCGGTGCGTCCGGCGCCTGGTCCCAGAGCGCCACGTCGTGTCCGGCGCGCGCAAAACTGATTGCCCAGGCACGGCCGATGAAGCCTGTACCAATGATCGCAACTCGTGACATCGTCATTCCTTTCGATTTTTCATAAGATTGGCGGTGCAGGAGCCTGTTCAGCTCTTGCGGTCGCGGAGCGCGATGATGGCGCCGAGGATCACCAGCCCATAGAGGATGGAACGCGCGGAGGACGGGATGATCGTACCGGCCAGCAGCGTCTGCAGCGCCGTCAGCAGGATGACGCCACCGAGCATGCCGACATAAGAGCCGCGGCCGCCGGTGATCAGCGCACCGCCGACGACGACCACGGCAATCGACGGCAGCAGATATTCGTCGCCCATGCCGAGGCTCGCCTGGCCGGAAAAGCCGGTGAGCAGGATGCCGACGAGTGCTGCGCAGAAGCCGGACAACATGTAGACCTTGATCGTCGTCCGCTTGACCGGAATGCCGGAAAGCTCTGCCGCCCGCTCGCTGTTGCCCATGGCGTAGACGCGCCGTCCGAAGGCGGTGCGGTTGAGCAACAGAATGGCGACGGCGACGAAGCAGACGATGAAGGGCACGACGGGAGTGATGCCGGCAAAGCGCGCCGTCATGAACTCCCGGAGCAGCGGCGCGGCAAAACCGTCCGGCGTACCGCCGGAATAAACGAGGGCGGCGCCCTGCAGGATGCCATTCATGGCGAGCGTCATGACGATCGGCGAAAGGCCGAACGCCACGATGCCGAAGCCGTTGAGGAAGCCGATCAGCAATCCGACCACGAGCACCAGCGGAACGGCATAAACGAGCGCGACGTTCGAGCCGCTGACCATGCCGGCGAGCAGGATGCCACAGATGCCGATGGTCCACGGTATCGAAAGATCGAGGCCGCCGGTCAGGATAACCGTTCCTTGCCCGAGGGCGAGGATCAGCAGGAAGGACGACAGCACGATGAGCGAATTATAGTAGTTCAGGTTGAGAAGCGTGTTGCCGAGGACAAATTGCGTGGCGATCAGCACGAGAACGAAGCAGATATAGGCCGGCAGCGCATAGCGGATGATTTCCGCATGGCGCACCAGATAGCCGGGATCTGCCTTCACGGCGATTGCCGTGTCCTCCGCCTTGCCGGATTTCGGCAGCACCAGCGTCTTCGGGTTGATCAGCACCTGCGACGGCAGAATGCCTTCGCGCCGCGCCGTCCATCGGCCGCCAAGCTGCCGCAGGTTCTTGAACAGCACCGATTTGCGGTGCAGCGAGGCGCTGAGCACCGCCAGCAGCAGGATCGTGCTTTCGGCGACCGTCGAGAAATAGGCCGAGACGTTGAGCACGAGCAGGATGTTGACGATGATCATCAGCACATAGGCGCCGACCACCGACCCCGTCAGCCCGCCACGGCCGCCGCCGAGCAGGGTGCCGCCGACGACCACGGCCGCGAACATCTGCAGCAGCATCGGATTGCCGACCAGCGGATCGCCGGCACCGGTCTGGGCGCTGATGAAGACGCCCGCAAGCCCGTAGAAGGCGCCGGCGATGACATAGACGAGGAACTGGACGAGCCGCGTCGAAATGCCGGCCGAGCGGGCGCTGTCGAAATCGCCGCCGATCGCGTAGATCGCCAGCCCGAGCTTGGTGCGCTTCAGCCAGTACCAGAAGAGCAGGAGCGCAAAGATCAGCGCCGCCGACATCGGCACCCAGTCGGTGACGAGGTCGCCGAGCAGGAGATCGGAGAGCGAGGCGTCGATCATGCCGCCGGGCTTGTCCATCACCAGAAGCGAGATACCCATCAGGATGAACATCGTCGACAGCGTCACGACGATTGCCTGCAGCCGCAATATGGCGATGAAGAAGCCGTTGAAGGCGCCGACGGCCATGCCGATGGCGATGCCGACAAGCGCCATCAGCGCCGGCGAGGTGGCGATCGGTTCCGGCATGCTGGCGAGCACGACGTTGACGAGCGACACGACGGCCGCCGCCGACAGGTCGAACCCGCCGGACAGGATCACCAGCGTCTGGCCCATGGCGACGATCGCCAGCGTTGCGCCGCTCGTCGCCATCTGCGAGATATCGTAGTAGCCGAGCGGCACGTCGCTGAGGCCGGAGACGACGAACATCAGGACGATGAAGGCAATGGTGGCGGTGATCAGGCCGCGATGCCGGCCGAGGCGCAGCGACGGCATCGCCATCGATGTCTTGATCTCCTGGGATTCTTCGGAATAGGCCATCATGCCGCCGTCGCCTTGTTGCTCGTGCCCAGTGCGGCACTCAGGATGTTTTCTTCGGTGAGATCGCTACCGGACAGTTCGGCCCCGACCTCGCCGGCGTAGAACACCATGACCCGGTCGGCGAGATGGACCAGTTCCGGCACCTCGGTCGAATAGAAGATCACCGCGCCGCCGGCCTCGGCATAGCCGCGCAGTAGCTGGTAGAGTTCGTTCTTGGTGCCGACGTCGATGCCGCGGGTCGGGTCGTAGACCATGAGGATATGGCTTTCCGACAGCAGCCATTTGGCGATGGCGATCTTCTGCTGGTTGCCGCCGGAGAAGGCGTCGGCGCGTGACCACAGGGCGCGGCCATCGACTTCGACACGTTTGAAGATCTGTTCGACGGCATCGTTCTCCAGCGCCTTGTCGATCAGGCCGTGGCGGGCGAACCGGTCGATGATCGGGATCGTTGCGTTGTGCTTGCCGTTGAGCTTCAGGAACAGGCCCTCGGTCTTGCGGTCTTCGGGAACGAGGCTGATGCCGATCCGGGCCGAAATCGCGTCTTGCGGCGAAGCGATCGCCACGTGCTTGCCATCGACGAAGAGATTGCCGCGGCTGAGCGGAACGATGCCGAAGATCGACAGGAACAGATCCAGCTGGCCCATGCCCTGCAGGCCGGCGACGCCGAGGATCTCTCCCTCCCTGAGCGTGAACGACGCATCGACGAGCTTGCCCTCCGTGCCGATATTTTCGGCGCGCAGCACTTCCTTGCCGATCGTGTGACGCTGTTCGGTGCGCGGCGGGAACGAGTGGATCAGCGATTTTCCGGCAATCATCCGCACCACGGCACTGTCGTCATAGTCTGCGACATCGCCGGAGGCGACATGCTTGCCGCCGCGAAGGATGGTCAGTTCGTCGCAGAAGTCGCGCACTTCGCGCAGCCGGTGCGAAATGAAGACGATCGTCGTGCCTTTCTGCTTCAGGCGGCGGATGACCCTGCCGAGCCAGTCGACATCCGGGCCGGAGAGCGCCGACGTCGGCTCGTCCAGCAGCAGGATTTTCGGCTGGCGGAAAACGGCGCGCGCGATTTCGATCTTCTGGCGCACCGCCAGATCGAGATCGCCGATCTCGTCGTCCAGATCGACCGACTGCAGGTCCATGTCGCGGAAATGAGCGCTGACCTCTTGGCGGGCGCGCTTGCGGTTCATCATCCCGGTCAGGCCAACAGGTGCTTCGGGAATGAGGATATTGTCGAGAACGGTGAGATTGCGGACCAGCGTCATCTCCTGGAACGCTGTCTGGATGCCCAGCCTGTGGGCGTCGCGCGGCGAATTCAGTTGCACCGATTGCCCGAAAACCTCGATACCGCCGACATCGGGCGAAACGAGGCCCGAAAGCAGTTTGACGATCGTCGACTTGCCGGCGCCGTTCTCGCCGAGAAGCGCATGGACCGTGCCGGGCTTGATGGAAAACGAAACGTCGTCGAGTGCGGTCGTCGCACCATAGACCTTGCGGATCTGCGAAACCCGGATCGCCGGAATGTCATGTGTCATGATGAAGTGGCCCAGAATGCTGGTCGGGGGTCGGCAGCCCGCTGTCGGGCGGGCTGCCGCTTGCCAAGATGGGTCTCAGTCTTCGGGCTGGCCGACGAGGGCGGCGTTCAGGCCGACTTCAGGCGTTTCGGCCGAGTAGATCGAGGCGAACCAGCCCGGGTTCGGAATGATCGCCGGCTGGAAGACGTTGCAGCCGTCCTTCATTTCGGCCCAGGTGCCTTCCTTGCAGAGCTTGATGTTCTCGTTGGTGACGATGTTCTGCGCAACGTCGGTCAGAGCCGGGATGTCCTTGCCTTCGAGCTTGGCGACGGCAAGCTTCAGAGCCAGGGCGCCTGTAAAATTCTGCGAGCCGGAAGACCAGCGCGGCGCACCCATCGGCCGGTATGTGCCGTTGGCGCCATCCACCTCGGTGCCGACGGGCAGCATCTGGATGCGGCCGCCGTTGGACGCTTCACCGGCGCAGGGACGCAGCTTGTCGTCGGCAATGCCGGCTTCGCTCTGCATCGAATTGGCCGTGTAGCAGCCGGCCTGCATCCAGATGCCATCGATCTGGTCCCACGGACGGGTCGCCAGGATCTTCGAGAGTTCCGTGCGGCCGACAGCCTGGCTCCACATGCCGTTCGCTTCGGCAACGACTTCGATGCCGGGGTTCTTGGCGAAGACTTCCTTGGCGCCTTCGATGCGCAGCGTATCGACGGTCGTGCCCGGCACGCCGTTGATCATCACGACCTTGCCCTTGCCGCCGAGCTTGTCGACCAGCCATTCCGCTGACTTGATGCCCCACTGCTTCTGGTCGATGTGAACGTTGTAGGCACAGGGTTCGGTGATGATCGAATCATAGGCGACGACGACGACGCCCTTTTCGCAGGCGTTCTTGACGGCGCCGTTCAGGGCCGTCGGCGAAATCGGATAGACGATGATTGCCTTGGCGCCGGCGCGAACCATGGCGTTGATCTGCTGGATCTGCTTCTGGGCGCTCGGGCCTGCCACCTGCACCTGCAGATCGACCTTGTCGATCATGCTGCTGTGAACAGCCAGCGCCTTCAGCATGTTGGCGGCTTCTGCCTGCCAGTCATTGCCGATGTAGCTCATGCTCAGGAAAATCTTGAACTTTTCCTGAGCCTGCACGACGGGTGCAACAAGCGCGGTGCCGGCGAGAACCGTCAGAGCGCCAAATGCCAGTTTGCGTATTGTCGACATCATTTCATCTCTCTCCCTTTTTGACTGGCCGCGATGCGCAGCACAGACCGTCAGCCGAATGATCGGCAACCTCGGGGCGACCGGAACGACGAAACCGGAAGGTCGCGGGCAAGCCGCGCTCAGACAAAATCAACCCGGCGCTTTGGCCGGGGGCCAAAACGGACGATGCGGTTTGAATGCATGAACCTCCCGGCGCCTTTGTCGTTGGCGCCCTTCTCCCCAGCCGCCTCCACGGCCGGTTTTAAGATGAGCCACAAAAGCTCAGGGCAGTCAATAATTAATCGTTGATGTGTGATCACAGATAACTTGGATGAAATTGGGTCTTGCGTTTTCCTAACTTTGAGGTGCATTGAACGTCGATGCGATGCATCGCAGATGGGGGCAAATCGTTTCGGCCCCTTCGATGAGATCGGTGCTCAATGTTGCCGACATCGGCTGATGCACCACGGATGGAAGTGAATGATAGAAAAACTATCGCCTCTCGATATCAGGACCTTGCAGGAGCGCGTTTACCAGAAGCTTCGGGATGCGCTTTACCAGGGCCGCTTTGCCGCGGGAGAAACTGTCACCATCCGCAATATCGCCGCAGCACTTGGCACAAGTGCAATGCCGGTCCGCGAAGCGCTGCAGCGCCTTGTTGCCGAAAAGGCGCTTGTGCAATTGCCGAGCCGCAGTGTCACCGTTGCGCCGTTTGCACTGGAGGCGTTCACCGAACTCACCCGCATCCGCATGTCGATCGAAGGCATGGCGACCGACCGTGCCGCGAAATACGGGCCGGCCTCGCTTGCCGATACGCTCGAGGCCATCAATGCCGAGATGCAGATGGCGATCGCTTCCGGCTTCACCGAGGATGTCCTCGATGCCAACAAGCGGTTTCACTTCGCCATCTACGAGGCCGCCGACATGCCGCAATTGCTGGAAATCATCAGCAATCTGTGGCTGCGCACCGGCCCTTATCTCGGAATGGCCTACCGCAAGGGTTCGTCCGTTCCTTTCTCCATGGGCATCATGATCCATTCGCGGATCATCGCGGCCATACGGGCGCGGGATGGTCGCAAGGCATCGCAAGGTTTGGCGCTCGACATCTGGGCGATGGCCCGCTGGTTCAAGAACCATCACCTTGTGAATGACACCGGCGACCAACAACCCGCTGTTCTGAGTTCACTCGAGTGAATGGCGATAGGGCAACTGCCGTCAGCCGCCGAAGCGCGGTTCCGGCAGTCCCTTGACCCCGAGGCCGTAGACAGCAAAAAGGCCGCCGGCGGAGGCTTCCTTCTGTGGAACGCCTTTCATCGGTCGCCCCATGCTGGTCACGTACATGATGTCGAGGTCCTTGCCGCCGAACATGACGCTGGTCAGGTTGCGAACCGGAAACTCGATTTCGCGATCGATGCGGCCATCCGGCGCATAGCGGATGATGCGGCCACCGAAGACGTGGGCGTTCCAGATATAGCCTTCGGAATCGACCGTCGAGCCATCGAATGTGCCGGGGTATTCGGCATTCGAGAGGAACAGGCGCTTGTTGGAAACATTGCCCGTTTCGATGTCGTAATCATAGGCATACATGTTGTCGTCGTAGGAATCGCAGAAATAGAAGGTCTTGTTGTCAGGGCTCCAGCAGGGACCGTTGGAGCACTTGATGCCGCTGTCCAGCCGGTGGATCGACAGGTCCGGGTCGAGGCGATAGAGCGCCGAATTGCGAACCGGCCGCTGGCCGCGATTGGCATCCTGGCGATCATGGTCGTAGGACATGTAGCCTGCGACGAACCGGCCGCGCCGGTCGACCTTGCCGTCATTCATGCGGTTTTCCGGCTCGTCCGCCTCGGGGTCGCCGATATGCGTCAGCCGCTGGGTCTTGAATTCGTAGAGGCTGAAGCCGTTGGCCAGCGCCAGCACGGCGCCACCCTTCTCACGCAGCGCCATCGAACCGATATGCGAGGGGACGTAATGCAGGCGAACGTCGCTGCCGTCTTCCTTGCAGGTCCAGATTTCGGCGGCGGAACTGTCGATCCAGTAGAGCCGCTGCTCTTCCACGTCCCAGAGCGGGCCTTCCCCCAAGTGATTCTTGCTGTCGACCAGTAATCGAATATCAACCACGATCAGTCCTCTCCCTTTTTCCAAATCTTGCGTCACCGTGGCCCTCCAGCCCCGGTCACTCCTCCAGCCACAGGATTGGTCACGCGCAAAAGGATGTCAACTACACTGTGATCACAGATCAATAATTTCGTGCGTTGACGAAACGGGGCGGGATGTGATTACAATTCGGGTCTTGGAGGAGAGGACTTCCTGACATAACCGACGCTTCAGAGCTGAGGACTGCGCACGTCGCGGTGACGGGAACCTGTTGAAAAAATTGGAGGCACTCATGAGCAATGGCAACGTTGGGGCGATCGATGCCGTCCTGCAGACGTTGGGCGGGATGCGGATGGTCGATCTCGCGCCGAAGCTGGAACGCGGCATACCGCGCTGGCCGACACACCCGCATCTGACGATCGACAAGGCCGTCACCCACGAACACGACGGCTATTATTGCCAGGCGATCATGATGGCCGAACATACCGGCGCCCATGTCGATGCACCGGCGCACATGCTGCCCGACCGCATGGACCGGACCATCGATACGTTTGCTGCCGATCACCTGTTCGCGGCAGCCGTTCTCTATGATTTCAGCGACCGCGACCTGAAGCCGGGCGATCTGGTGACGGCTGACATGCTGCGCGCTTATGAAGAGAAATCGGGACTGAAGGTCGGCGAGGGGGAGATCGCCATCGTCAATTATGGCTGGATGAAGCGCTACTGGCGCACCGACGGCCAGGCGCAGTGGTACGTGCTCAATGCCCCCGGCATGTCCGAGGATGCCTGCGAGTTCTTCCGCGAACGCAAGGTGCGGGCCGTGGCAACGGACACGGTCGCCGCCGAAACCGCCATTGTCGACGGCGTGCCGCAGAACAATCCCGGTCACATGAAAAGCTGGCTGCCGCACGATATCCTGATCATCGAGATGCTGACGAACCTCGAAGAACTGTCGCCGCGCTCGCTGTTCCTGGCGATGCCGTTGCATATCGACGAAGGCTCCGGTTCGCCGATCCGCCCGGTCGGTTTCTGCCCCCGCTGAGCGCGTCGCGCAAAAGCCGTGGATCGGCTTCGGGCTGGTCCATGGCGCTTCGTCCAGAACGGCTAAAATCACAACAATCGACCCCCGAAATCATGCTTTGATCGGGCAGCGCATGCGGCTGCTCCGAGAAAGCGTCTGGAGCATCAAGATGGATCTCACTGGAAAGACCGCTATCATCACCGCCGGGGCTTCGGGCATCGGTCGCGTCACGGCGGAACGATTTACCGAACTCGGCGCCTCGGTCTGCCTGTGCGACGTCGCCGACGGGGCACTTGCCGATGTGGAGAAGGCGTTGCCGAAAGCGTTGGTGCTCAAGGCGGACGTTTCGAACTCCAGGGATGTCGCCGGTCTGTATGACGCCTTTTCCGCCCGGTTCGGCCGGCTGGATATCCTTGTCAACAATGCCGGCATTTCCGGTCCGACCAAGCATGTCGAGGATGTGACCGACGAGGAATGGAACGAGACGATGGCGGTCAACGTCACCGGGCAGTTCTACATGGTACGCAAGGCCGTGCCGCTCTTCAAACTGGCGGGTGGCGGCTGCATCATCAATCTGTCGTCGGTCGCCGGACGCATCGGCATGCCGATGCGGGCGCCCTATTCGACCTCCAAATATGCAGTGCGCGGCTTGACCGACGTGCTGGCTGTCGAACTCGGCGAGATCAACGTTCGCGTCAACGCCATCCTCCCCGGCCTGGTGGACGGGGCGCGCGGGCAAAGGGTCATGAGCGAGCAGGCGGCGGCGCGCGGCATGTCGCTTGAGGAATTCATGCCGTTCTTCCTGCACAACATCTCCTTGCACGCGATGGTGAGCATGACGGAAATCGCCGACATGGCCGCATTCCTGTCATCCGATATGGGACGTCATATCTCCGGACAATCGATCAGCGTCTGCGGCAACTTCGAGACATACCGGGGACCAAAATTCGCAACGTAATCGGCACGCTTCGAGCGAAGCCTCGGCGTATCGAAGTCGACCCGACGTGACCATTCCCGCTGGCGGCGCAGCGTGAAATCGATCACCCTATTGCGGGTCGCGGCAAAAAGACAGGTTTTGGGGTGTTCGATGGGGGTCGCGTTCTGCCGTTCGGACATGCGCAACCAGGCATTTTGCGCCACGTCCTCCCCACTATCACGGTCTCCGACGCGGCGTGCAGCGAACCGGATGCGCAGAGTTTTGCTCAGGTGGAACTTTGGTGCCACTGGCTTGGCGGGATCGGCGGAATTGCGGGGTACAGTCGAACCGCCGGTTTCGCACTTGCGCGCCCGTCATGTTATGAACTTTCCACGGCGTCAAAGTGTGTCGGATGTGTGGAGTTCACGATGATCGTTCAAGCTTGCATGAATGGTGCGCGTCCCAAGGATTATCATCCGCGACTGCCTGTCACGGCCGACGACTTGGCCGTGGACGGTGCGGCATGCATCTCGGCGGGTGCCGCCGAACTCCACGTCCACCCCCGCGGACCGGATGGGCGCGAGACCCTACGGGCTGTCGATGATACGATATCTGCCCTGCGGCTCGCGTGTCCGGGTAGTCTTATCGGGGTATCCACCGGCGCGTGGATCGAGGGTGACGAGACGCGGACGAGGGACTGCATCTCCGGTTGGACGAGACTACCCGACTATGCCTCAGTCAATCTCTCCGAGCCTGATGCGCCCGCAGTTATTGCATTGCTGCATGGTATGGGTGTCGGGGTTGAAGCGGGTCTGGCCACTGTTTCAGATGCCTTGCGATTTGCCTCGCTTCCAGATTGCCACCGCGTATTCCGCATTCTTATCGAGATCGAAGAGCAGAACTTCGCCAAGGCCGACGCGATTGCAGACGGCATCGAAAAGGTTCTCCAGCGCGAGAATATTCTGCGACCGGTTCTTCTGCACGGGTTCGACGCGACCGTCTGGCACTTCGTTGCCCGTGCGCGAAAAAAGCGCTGGTCCACCCGTATAGGATTGGAGGATGGGCGCCTGCTCCGGAATGGCCTTCAGGCCTCCGGCAATGCTGGGCTGGTTGCAGACGCCGTTGATATCTTTCGCAGGGATGGGGATGAGATAGCCTTGCATTCCGCGTGACAGTGCGGGGGCGAACGATGGCTTTGAGGGCGAAAAGCGTTGGCGCCGCACGGTTCTTCACGCTTCCGCGAGCCGCTCGCGGGTAACGCAAACAGCCCGCGATGCGGTCGACAACAGGCGGAAATGGCCTCTAGGTTTCCGCGCCATCCCCGCGCCAGTAATGATCGATGATACGCTGGGCGTTGTCGACGATGTGCTGTCCGACTTCAGGATCCCCGCCCGCCAAGGTTTCCGGATCGCCACCGCATAAGCGCACGAACAATACTTGCTGGGCGGCGGCCATGAAGTAGTCATGATCCGTCGGCGGAATATCGATTTTTGCGGCTTGCACGTTTTCGGCCATGAAGGTCGCGGCATCCTCGATCGCCTTGTAGATGGTGCCGAGCATGGCCTTCTCGGCCGATTCCTGGAAATCCATGAATTTTCTCTGCTCGGGTGTCGGGATCGGGCAGCTCGTATCTGACATCACAGTCTCCGCATCGTTGCTTCGCAGATATTCACGTTAGCGGTCGAAGGCGGATTTGGCTTCTCGAAAATCCCAATCACGTAAGGCGAACCGGAGCCGGCGAAGCGGATTGTTCCGGAGCAACTCGTCCCTGAACTGGCCAAGGCAGGCATGTTGCGGAAACGGTATGGGGCCAGCCCTTTCATCGGGCATCTGGCCGAGAGGTGGCATTGTCCCGGAAGCGAAACCTGTCGTTTACGGGCAGCTGCGCAACGCTTCCAAGGCGGCGCGATGGAGTGCCTCGTTGGCGGCCATCAGCACCGTATCGTAGTGCGAAGCATCTCCGAGCGGTTGTCCTTGCCAATCCGAAACGACCCCGCCGGCACCCTCGATGATCGGTATCTGTGGCAGGATATCGTAGTCGAAGACGTTGCTTTCGAGCAGGAGGTCGATACCGCCGAAAGCAAGCAGACCGGCTGCATAGCAATCATGGGAAAATCGGGTGAAGCGGGTTTTTGCGGTCAGTGCCGCGAAGCGGTCGCGGCGCGGTTGATCGAACTGTTCGAGGGCGGAGGTGTAGACGATCGCCTGGTCGAGTGTGGACCTGTCGCTGGTGCGGATCGGCTCGCCGTTCAGGGTGGTGTCGTGGCCGGCGATACCAAGCCAGCGTTCACCCGTTATCGGCTGGTTGATCATGCCCAGAACAGGTGTACCGCGATACAGCAATGCGATCTGCGTGCCGAAGGCCAGCGAACCGGAGATGAACGACTTCGTGCCGTCGATCGGGTCGAGGACCCACACCCATTCCGCATCACTCCGGCACGCACCGAATTCCTCGCCGCGAATGCCGTGGCCGGGATGTTGTGTTTCGATGATCTCCCGCATCACGGCTTCCGCATCCCGGTCGGCAACGGTGACCGGACTGGCATCGGCCTTGGTGGTGATCGCGAGCCTCTTGCGGAAATGCGGTCGGATCACATCCGCTGCGGCGTCGGCCATCGCATGCGCCATGGCGACAAACTCGGGTGGGCAAGGCGGCTCGTGGTTCATCTCTCGGTCCTTTCAGCTTCCGCGGCGATCTCGTCGAGCATCGCCCTGATGATGTCGACCTGACGGTGGGCGGCGACGGCTTCGCGTTCCAGTCGCGTTGCCAGGTCGCCGGTTCCGATGTCCGTGAAACTGGCAGGCCGGGCGGCGATGAAGGGGTCGGGCTCCTCGGCGGGAAACCGCAATGCCGGGGCAAAATAACCCTCCTCCTCTTCAAGTCCGAAGGCCGTGACCTGCGGGCGGCTGGTTCCCAGAAGCAGCAATTCCACCAGCATCGCCCGCATCGGCAGATGGCCCTCATCCGACAGGCAGGCAAGATGGGCCCAGCCGCCGCGATCCGGTTGGAGGAGGCAATCCTTGACATGCACCTCGGAGATGTATGGTCCCTGGGCTTCGAGTGCGCTCATCGGCAGTTCGTGGGCGTTGACCATGTTGCCGAAATCGAACAGCAGGCCGAGGCGCGGGTTGCCGACGGCTTCCAGGATGCGGATCAACTCTTCGGATTTCAGGTCTTCATGCTGTTCGAGCGTATAGCGCAGCCTGCCTTGCGGATCGAATTCCGTGAGCCGGCGCAGATCCGCTATCGTCCAGTCGATGATCTGCGAAATACGGCCCTCGTATCGCGGGTAGCAGCGCAGCGACGTGGCGCCGGTCGCAAGTGCGATGCGGACCGCATCCGAAAGCCCGTGCGCTTCCGTCGTGCTGGTCTCCACGTGCAGGTCCAGTCCGAGCCGTTCGATCTGCGCGCCAAAGGCGCTCAGGGCGATGTCCGACATGGCGGCGAGGCTCGCCTGCTCGCCATCCTCCACATGGATCTTCACGCCGGAAAGGCGCTGCGCCCGGGCAAATTCGGCAAGATGCAGGGGCGTCATCCCGCCAAAACGCATGTTGAGATGGAAGGCGTAGGCATGCGCAAACAGCGGTGCATGCCGTGCCCGCGCGGCAAGGTGGCCGCGGACCGGCATGGCGAGCGTGGCTATCCTCTCCTGCCAGTCTGCGGTCGGAAGGATGTTGGAGGGGGTGTCGCTCAACGTGCCCTCTCCAGCCGCTTGCCGAGATTTTCCAACATGCCTTTCCCCTCGCCATTGCTGAAGGCTGCGCGTGAAAACGGGGCGGCCTTGAAGCAGCCCGGCATCCGGCCCGGTTTTTCGGCGTATGCCAGGTGTGTGGCACCTGTCGTCATGGAACTGTTCCCCGAATACGCCACGGCCGGAGGCTCCGGCTGGCGGAACCTCCGGCCGTGTGTCCACCTTACTTCACGTTGGCGCCGACGACCTTGTCCCAGCCTTCGACAACTGCGGATTTGTTGGCATCCAGTTCTTCGATGGCCGGAAAAATGGCCTTCTCATAGGCTTCGGCCGGCGGCAGCTTGTCGAGCAGATCCTGCGGGAATTTTCCGGCCTTCAGCATGGCGTTGAAGCGCGCAGGGTGGCAATAACCCTTGAGCCAGCCGATCTGGCCCTCGTCGGAATAGAGGTACTCCATCCAGAGCTTTGCGGCATTCGGATGCGGGGCATAAGCGGAGATGGCCTGCACATAAACGCCGGCCACGACGCCGTCCTTCGGAACGATCACGTCCATCGGCGGATTGCCGTTCAGGCTGTCGCGCCAGGCAAGCAGGTTGTAATCCCAGGCGGCGACGATGGGTGTCTGGCCCTGTGCGATGGTGCCGGCCTTGCCGAGCACCGGAACGAAATTGCCGGATTTGTTCAGTTCCGCAAAAAGCTCCAGGCCCTTCGTGCCCGACTCCGTGCCCGGCTTGGCGCCGCGCGAGATGCCGGCGGACATCAGGGCAAGGATCGCCTGCGCCGAGGCACGCGGGTCGCCCGTCAGCGAAACGCCGCCGGAATATTCCGGCTTCGTAAGATCCGACCATTGGCTGGGGGTGTTTTGGACCAGGTCCTTGTTCACGCCGAATGCCATGACGCCATAATAATCGCCATACCAGTAGCCGTCCGCATCCTTGATATTGTCGGGAATTTCGTCCCAGCTTGCCACCTTGTAGGGCTGGAGCAGGCCTTCCTTCACCGCGACCGGCGCAAAAGCGAGGCCGAGATCGACGACATCGGGGGCCTGCGGGCCGGTATTGTCCTTGTTGGTGCGGATGGCTTCCAGTTCGTCGGCCGTGCCGGCGTCTGGGTTGAGCTCGTTGATGGTGATCTCGGGATATTTTGCCTTGAAGCCGGCGATGACCTCGCCGTAGTTGCACCAGTCATGCGGCAGGGCAATGACCGTCAGCATGGCTTCTTTCTTGGCTGCCGCAATCATCTCTTCGGTCACCTCGGCGCGGGCCAGGCCCGGAAGCGCAATGGCGAGTGCGAGTGTCGATACGAATGCGCGACCTGTCAGGCGTGAAAGTCTGCTGTTCATGAAATCCTCCTGTGGCCGCGAGATGCGGCGCGTGGGCGTTGGTTGCATTCGGCCGCGAATACGGCCCCCGTCACGGTTCCCCTGCACCTTCGTGCCTGTCCTAGGGCTGCCTCGGTGCTTTTCTGATAGGTTCAGGATGTAACAATTGGACAACAATAAAATGTCCATTATGATGCAATCGACTATACCAATTTTCGGGAATTCATCCTTGGTCAAGCAGCGCAAGGGTCCGATCCTGCCCTTCCTTCGGCTCGATGACGCGACGGCCCTGCCGAAATTTCGCCAGGTGCAGGACCAGTTGCGGCTCGCGATCCTGCATGGCCATCTGCGCACGGGAACGCGCCTGCCTTCGAGCCGCATCCTTGCCACGGAACTGGGCCTCTCGCGCCAGACGGTGGTGAGAGTGCTGGAGAACCTGAGGGCCGAGGGTTATCTGGACACCAGGCAGGGAGACGGCACCTACGTCTCCGCCACCCTTCCCCACCGGCAGGGCAAGGTGTTCCGCCCGACGAACGAGGCGCAGCCTCCGGATGTGGTTCCGGCACGGCTGTCGCGGATCGGCAACCTCGCGCGCAACGTATCGGCCAATATCGGTCGCGTGGAGCGCAAGCCGTTCCTGCCCAATGCGCCGGCGCTCGACCGGTTCCCCTTTGCCGTCTGGCGCAAATGCTGGAACGTGGTGACGCGTGGCGGCAAGACTGCGAACATGGGGTATGGCGATGTCGCCGGCGAACTGCCGCTTCGCCAGAGGATCGCCGAATATCTCGCGCTGCACCGCCGCGACCCCTGCGATCCCGAGCAGATCATCATCACGCCCGGCGGCCATGCCGCTTTCGCGTTGTCGGCGCTCGCGCTTGCCGATCCCGATGATGAAATCTGGTTCGAGGATCCCGGGCCGGTCACCACCAGCAATCTGTTTCGTTCGCTCGGGCTGCGGCTGTGTCCGGTCGATGTCGATTCCGAAGGCATGGATGTGGCGACCGCCATGCACCGGTATCCCGCGGCGCGCCTGGCCTTCGTCATGCCCTCACGCCATCATCCGCTCGGAGTGACACTCTCCCTGCCGCGCCGGCTTGCTCTTCTGGAATGGGCACGCGAAAACGACGCCTGGATCATCGAGGACGATTACGACAGCGAGTTTCGCTATTCCGGCGCGCCGCTGCCCTCCATGCGCTCCATCGACGGACATGACCGCGTGATCTATGTCGGAAGCTTCAGCAAGGCGCTCTATCCTGGCATCCGCATCGGCTATCTCGTTCTGCCGCCGCAGCTTGTCGGTGCGTTTCGCAGTCTTGCAGGCCTGATGCATCGCAGCGTCCCCGTCGAGGCCCAGCTGGCGCTGGCCGAGTTCATCGGCGACGGACATTTCGCCAGCCACCTGCGCCGAATGCGGGCACTTTATGCCGAGCGTCGGGCGGTTTTCATCGAGGCGGGGCAGAAAGCTCTCTCCGGCCTTGCACAGCTCGATTGTTCGGAAAGCGGCCTCAATGGCCTTGCATGGCTCGAAGGCCACCGCAAGGATCGGCTCGCGCATCGCGCCGTGCTGGCTGCCGGACTGCAATGCTATCCGTTGTCGGATTATGCGCTTGCCGCGCCGCGGCGGGATGCGCTGATCCTCGGTTTCGCGGGTGTGCCTGCCGAGCGGATGGAAATGCTGCTTCGGCGATTGGCCGAGGCAGTCGCCAGCGCCTGACGGATGCCTCGGGTTAGGGGAGGGGAACGTTCCGGCGTGATCAGATCTTCAGATGTTGCAGCACGCGCTCGCGCGCCCCGGCGGCATTGTGGTCCTGATCCTCGATGGCGCCGAGCTTGAGCACCGCCCAGCGATCGGCGACGGAGAGTGCAAAGTCCAGGTTCTGTTCCACCAGCAGGATCGTCGTTCCATTGGCTTCCCGTTCATGCCTGAGGGCGTTTGCGATGTTGAGGATGACGGAGGGCTGCAGGCCCTCGGAAATCTCGTCGATCAGCAGCAGCTTCGGCTGCAGCATCAGGGCGCGGGACAGGATCAGCATCTTCTGCTCGCCGCCGGACAGCGTGCCGGCCTTTTGCGCCAGGCGATCCTTCAGGAAGGGGAAGTGGCTATAGACGCGATCGAGCGCGGCAGCGAGATCCCGGTCGCTGCGCAGCGCCAGCCGCAGGTTGTCGCGGATCGACAGATCCTGGAACAGGGGCAGCTCCTGCGGCGCGTAGCCGATGCCGGAGGCAATGAGTTTGGCGGACGATTTGCCGGAGATCGGCTTGCCGTCGACCGAGACGGTTCCCCTCGACAGCCGCAGCAGGCCGAGGATCGACTTGAGCAGCGTGGTCTTGCCCATGCCGTTCTTGCCCATCAGCGCGAAGATCTCGCCGGACCGCACCGAAAGCGAGACGTCGTTGACGACGTCGATGGCGCCGTAACCGCTGCTGATGCCGGCCAGTTCGAGCTTTGTTGTCTCACGCATGCGAACCTCCTGCATAGATGGTGCGGACCGTTTCCGACTGCACCACATCCTCGACCGTGCCGTCGAGCACAAGCTTGCCCTGGTGGAGCACAACGATCCGGCTGGAAATCTCGCGCACAAAGTCGAGGTCGTGTTCGACGAGAATGGCGGCAAAGCCCATCTCCGCCGTCAGCCGTTTCAGCACGGCGCCAATGGTCATGCGTTCGGCCTTGGTGAGACCGGCGGTCGGTTCGTCGAGCAGGATGACGCGCGGTTCGAGTGCCACGATCATGGCAAGCTCCAGCGCCTGCCGCTGCCCATGAGACAGGAGCGAGACGGGGCGTTCGGCGATATCGGCAATGCCGGTCAGGCGCAGGATGTCGAGCGCGGCTGCGGGCAAAGGAATGGCCTTGCCCGTTCCCGCAAGGCCGGGGCGCTCGTGGCTAAGGCGCGCCATGCGCAGGCATTCGGCAATCGTCATGCTGTCGAAGATGCTGGCGATCTGGAACTTTCGGCCGACGCCCAACGCCACGATGCGTTGCGGCGGCAGGCCGGTTATGTTCTTGCCGTCGATTTCGACCGTGCCTTCGATCGCCTCGGTGCCATCGGACAGGCAGCGCATCAGCGTGGTCTTTCCGGCACCATTGGGGCCAACGATGCTGACCAGTTCGCCCGGACGGATCTTGAGATCGATGCCATCGAGCACGGAGAGTGCGCCATAAGATTTGCCAAGCGCGCGGATCGTGACAAGCGGTTCCAATGAGTGTGAAGCGCCGGCATCATGCGTGGCTGGAAGCGCTTCCAGCGGGCGTGGCGCTGTCGCCTTGCCGAGGCGGGCCGTCACCAGCGAGGCAAGACCACCCGGAAGCAGGATGATCATCACGACGAACAGGGCGCCGATGACAAGCTGCCACAAGAACGGCAATTCGCCGGAAAGGTTGGCGCTGAGAAAGTCGATGCCGACGGCGCCCAGCAACGGTCCGATGATCGTTCCGCGTCCGCCGAGCGCCGTCCAGACGACCAGTTCGGTGCCGAACACGAAGCCGGTGTTTTCCGGTGCCACCATGCCGGAGGCATTGGCGAAGAGGAAGCCGGCAAGGCCGGCGACACCGGCGAGAACCGCGGTCAGGGCGATCTTCAACCGGGCGGGGCTGAGGCCGAGATAGGCGACGCGGGCCTCGTTGTCACGGATCGCCACCAGCAAGCGGCCGGCATCCGAACGCACGAAAACGAAGGCGAGGACGGCGAGGACCAGCAGGCACAGCCCGGTGAGGCGGAAGAAGCCGGGCAGGCCGAGCGGCAACGTCGTGTAGCCGACAAGGCCGCTGGAGGAACCGGTCCACACGCCGCCGGAGTAGACGAGTTGGGTGATGACGATCGGCACGACCAGGGAGATGACCGTCGCGTAGAGCGGTGTCGAACCCTGATAGAAGGACAACCAGCCGACGGCGAGGCCGAGCAGGAGAGGAACGAGGATCGCGGCTGCAAAGGCGATGGCAAACAGCGCCGGGCTCGCGCCGAGATGGGTCAGCACCATTGCCGTGGCATAGGCGCCGACGCCGAAGAAGGCGGCCTGACCGAAGGTGAGGATGCCGGTGTAACCCCAGAGCAGATCGACGGTGATGGCAAGCATGGCGTAGATCATCGAGCGGGTCAGCACGTTGAGGCTGAAACGGCCGAGAAACATCGGGCCGAAGATGACCAGCAGCAATGCCGCTATGGCGAAGGCCGCGAGCAGGGCAAGCCGGATTTTCTGTCTGTCAGGCACTGGCAAATCCCTTCGGGCGGATGCGGAGCGTGATGGCGCAAAGCACGGCGACGGTGATGCCGCCGAGGATGGGACTGATGAAGGTGGAGACGAGCACCTGTGCGGCGCCGAATGCCAGGCAGGCGGCGGCGAGCGCGCCGAAGGACGTGCCGGCGACCATCACCAGCATGAAGGCCCCGGTCAGCCAGGCGACGCCCATGTTGGGATCGACGCTGGTCAGCGGCGCCAGCAGCACGCCCGCAAGGGCGGCAAGCCCCGTGCCGATCATGAAGGTCACGAGCCGGATTCTGGCCGTGTCCATGCCGAGCGCGCGGGCAAGGTTCTCGTTCATGATGACGGCCTGTGCCGACAGCCCGAGACGCGTTCCTTCCAGTAGGAAGGCGAAGCCGAGGCCGATCGCGAGTGCCGCAGCGATGGCGAACAGGCGATAGAGCGAATAGCCGGTGCCGAGAATTTCGAAGGTGCCGGGCAGCAGGGCCGGCGTGAAATGCACATCGCGGCCGAACCAGAGCGTTATCAATTGCCCGATGACGATGCCGAGCCCCCATGTGGCGAGGATGGCGTCGAGTGGGCGCCGATAGAGCGGCCGGACGATGAAGCGTTCTGCCAGCGCACCGAGAATGGCGCCGGTGGCGAAGGCGAGCAGAAGCGCGAACCAGGGGTTCAGGCCCAGCGCGTTGGTGACGACGGCGCAATAGGCTCCGACCGTCAGCCAGGCGCCGTGGGCGAAATTGATGATCTTCAGTACGCCGAAAATGGTCAGCAGGCCGGATGCGACTATGAACAGGATGGCCGCCGTGCTGATGATATCCAGAAGGAGTGTCATGCGTCTTTCCCGGAGTTGAAGGCGGGGCTTGCACCCCGCCTTGCCGCAAGCCTTAGAGGTTAGGGCACTGTTCGCCCGGATCGACGTCCTTGTAGCTGTCGACCACCTTGACGCTGCCGTCCTCCTGCACCTGTCCCAGATACATGGTGAGCGGCGCATGATGCTGCTTGGCCATGGAAATCACGCCGCGCGGACCGGTGACGGAGACGGCCGGCAGGGCTGCGATGACGGCGGCCGTATCGGTCGAGCCGGCCTTTTCGACGGCCGCCTTGTAGAGATAGACGGCTTCGTATTGCGGGACCGAGAGATCGTTGGGGGTGCGCAGCTCGGTGCCGAACTTCTTCTCCATGGCGGCCAGGAAGGTCTTGTTCTCGGCACTGTCGATGCCGGTCACATAGGAGGCCGAGATGAAGATGCCGGATGCATCGGCGCCCATGCTCTTTGCCGTGCCCTCGTCGACGGCAAGATTGCCGTAAGGCAGGGCGACGCCGGCAGAGCGGAGCTGCTTGGTCAGCGTCACGTTCGGAGCGCCGCCGGCGGTCGAGGTGATGATCGCGTCGGCACCCGATGCCTTGAGCTTGGAGATGATCGCCGTCCAGTCGCTGCCCTCCATCGGCAGGTATTCCTCGCCGACAACGGATGCGCCCGACTTTTCGATATAGGCGCGCGCGAACTCCAGCATGCCGCGCCCGAAGGCGTAGTCGGAGCCGATCAGGAAGAATTTCTTCGTGCCTTGCTTGCCGATGAAATTGTCGACCAGCGGCGGCACCTGCTGTTCCGGCACCCAGGCGTTGACGAAGAGGTTGGCGTTGCACGACTTGCCCTCGTAGAACGAGGTGTAGATGTAGGGCACGTCACCCTTGGTGATGATCGGCAGGCCGGCATTGCGGGCGGCACTGGTTTCCATCGAGATGATGACGTTGACTTCCTTCTGGAAGACGAGCGAATCGAAAGCCTTCTGGGCACCGGCGGCGCCGGAGGCATCGTCGGCGATCTCCAGTGCAAGCGGCCGGCCGAGCACGCCGCCATTGGCATTGATCTCCTCGACGGCAAGCTCGGCCGCCTGCACGACGGACGGCGCGACGACGCTGTTGGCGCCGGACAGGCCGACCGGAACGCCGATCTTGATCGGATCGGCCGCATGGGAGACGCCGGCAAAGACGACCGATGCAAGTGCAAGAGCGATGGTTCTGTGTATCATTGAGTTCCCCTTTTTTGTTGGTAGGCTTGATTGGTCTTCAGCGGTAGACATCGGTTCGGCGGTCGCCGAGCAGATGGTTGAAGCTATTGAGTGCGCGGCTGGCCGCGGCATTCGACAGGTCGATGGTTGCGAGAAGGATCTCTTCTCCGTCGGCGCTTGCCGGGCCGGCGAGCGGCCAGCCCTGCGGGCCGACAATCAGGCTGCGCCCGACGAACGGCTGGTTTCGTTCGGTGCCGACCCGGTCGGCGCAGACGACATGAACCCCGTTGGAATGCGCCGCAGCCTTGGCCAGGATGTTCGACATGGTGTCCGTCTGGCTTTCCGCCCCCGGCATCGGCACCCAGTTGGTCGGGATGCAGATCACTTCGGCGCCGCCGAGGGTGAGTTCGCGAAAAACTTCGGGAAACCAGCCGTCGTAGCAGATGGCGATGCCGAGCTTGCCGTGACCGATGTCGAACACCGGCAGGCCGAGATTGCCGCGCGCGAAGTGACGGTTTTCCTCGTTCCAGAGGTGCAGTTTGCGATAGGTGCCGATATACCCGTCCGGACCGCACAGGATCGCCGAATTGTAGAAGGTTTCGCCGTCTCGCTCTGCGAGGCCGCAAACGATGTGGATGGAAAGTTCGCGTGCCAGTCGGGCGAGAGCGGTGGCGCTTTCGCCGTCCGGAACAGGCGCCGCCAGGGCTGCGAGCTCTTCCGTGTTGCGGAACACGTAGCCGGTATCGGCCAGTTCCGGCAGCACGACGATTTCGGCGCCGTCGCCATGGGCGCGGCGCACCAGCCGGTCGATGGCCGCGAGATTGAAGGCGCGGTCACCGAAGCGCGGTTCGAACTGAATCGCAGCGACAGTGATATTTCGAGACGTTTTTGCCGTGTCAGTCAATTCAGTCTCCAAACGCAAAAAACCTCCGGCACGGAAATCAATCCGTGAACCAGAGGCTGCTTAGCCATAATGTTGAAACGGCAACCCTGCCGCAGAGCAATCCTGCTCGACGGCAAAACTTCCACGGAAAATATCCGAAGTCAAGCCGCGAAATTGGGCAAGTTTTGGTGTTGTTCAAATATTGGGCAGAGGGCCCGTAGGGCCCTGCCGCTCTGGATCAGCTGCCCACCGGCTTCCCCAAGGCGGAACCGGGCAATGGCAGGCCGAAACTGCGCATGGTTTCGTGCGCGGCGACGATCGCTTCGGCGACCTGGGCCATGGGCACCCGCTTGGCCGTGGCCTGGTCGCGCAACAACTTGTAGGCGGTCTCCTCGTCGAGGCCGTTCATGGCGCGGAGCGCCGAAACCGCCTTTTCGACGAGGCGGCGACCCTTCAGCGTCTCTTCGAGTTTTTGCACCTTGCCGACCAGCCGCTTCTCGTAACCGTGTCGGTAGCGGGCGAGCACGAACTGGGTGAGGATACCGAGCGGACGCATCGGCTTGGAGATCACGCCGTGGGCGTTGAGATCGATAATCGCCTGCAGCGCCGTCGGGCTTTCATAGGTCAGGACGGCGATGATTGCCGGCTGCTGCGTCTCGCTGATCTGGACCGCGTGCTCGACCTGCGTGTCCTCGATATGCAGGAAAAGCGTATCGATTTCAGGCGGTAGGCTCGGCGGCAACGGCCAGGTGGCGCGAACCTCGCAGCCGAGCCGCTTGAGATGCGTGACCAGAATGTCACCGTCTTCGTCCCGCGGGTGGGCGACCAATACGCGAGCGCGACGGAGGTCCTGAATGATCCTGTTCGGGCCGGCCATCTCAAGCCTCCAGCCAGGCATCTTCGAACCGCGAGGCGGTCAGATAGGGATCGGGCCGGATCGGCCCGGGCGCCTGCCAGGCGATATGGAACAGCCCGTCCTCGCGAGCCACGCCGATGCGGGAATGCAACCAAAGGTGGCGCGTGTCGCTGTCGAAACTGATGCGGCCCTCTGGCGCTGCAAAATCCTCCAGCAGGATCTCCTCGGAGATCCGGTGGGTCTCCAGCGAGCCGGCCCGTTCAAGCGCGCGGGCGAAAAGATGCACCTGGGCATAGGCCGGCTGCGACCAGACGCTGGTGGTCAGCTCGCTGCCGAACCGGCTCTTGTAGGCCTGCACGAATCGGTCGTTCGCCCCGCCTTCCACGGTCTGGAAATAGGTGGCGGAGAGAATGTGGCCGGTACAGAGATTGGCGCCGATTTCGCGGATCTCCGTTTCGGCCATCGTCAGGCTGGCGATCGGGCAACGGCGGCGATCGATGCCGGCCTCGGCATACATCCGGTAGAATTGCTGTGCAGGCCGGCCGATGATGGTGGAAAAGATCGCGTCCGGCTTCTGGCGCACGATGTCGGCAAGCACCTTCTCCAGCGTTTCGTTGTCGGCATGCAGCGGGATGTAGCGCTCGCTGACCACCTTTCCGCCCTTGGCTTCGAGGATGTCCCGCATCACACGGTTCGATTCGCGCGGATAGATGTAGTCGGCGCCGACGAAGTAGATGCGTGGCCCATAGTTGCGCAACAGGAATTCGGCCAGTGCAAAGGTGTTCTGGTTCAGCGTCGCCCCGGTGTAGATGACGTTCTCCGAATACTCGAACCCCTCGTACATCGAGGGATAGAACAGCAGGCCGTTGTGGCGCTCGACGATCGGCAGGACCGCCTTGCGGCTGGCCGACATCGAGCAGCCGAAGATGATGTTGACATCCTCATCGGTGAGAAGGCGCCGGGCGAGGTTGCGGTAGGCGGCATTGTCTCCGCCGGGATCGTAGGCAACGGGCGTGATCGGCTTTCCGAGCACGCCGCCGGCCGCATTGATCTCCTCGATCGCCAGAGTCGTTCCGAAAACATGTTCCATTTCCGTTACGGTGGTGATGCCGCTTCGGGAAAACAGGACGCCTACGCGCCATTCGTCGTTTGACATGCCGTGCTCTCGCTGATCTGCAATCTCGTAACCTTAGAGCGGACAGCCCGGATGAATTCAAGCCGCAGAAATCCAACCCGGGTCTCCATGGAACTCGGGCCTGTTGATGCTTCAGTGCACCATGAAGCGCGAGCTGAAGGGAAGGCTGGCGGCACCGATCGCTTTCGGGGCTGCCGACGTCCGGCCGACGATGGCATCGATCGTCGGGATTTTCTGCTGAACGAGCGTACAGAGGGTCGCGCAGATCTCTGCGGGGATGAAGGACGACAGCACGATGGTTTTCAGTTCGATGAATTGCAGCAGTGATTGGGTCAGCTGCACGAGGCTGTCCGCACAGGCCTGCTGCCACGCGTCGAGCGCCGGACCCAGTGCCGGCCATGACGGTTCCTGGCCCCAGAGCCTGTCTGCTATTGTCTTGTTCGGCAGCAAAGCGCGCTCCAGCGCGAGCACGCCGACATCATAGCTCAGCGGTGAGTTACCATTGTAGATCTGGTGATTGAGCACCAGGCGACCGTGCAGGCGGGCGCCGAGATAGAAGAACAAAAAATCCTGCATTTGCCGTGCGGTGCCGAACAGGCTCTCGCCGCCGGCGGCTGCCGTTATGTCGTTCTGCACGAAAACGGGCAGCCTAAGTTCGGTCTCCAGATAACGGTGCAGCACGTCGTGGTCCGGGCCGGAACGGATCGGCGGCGTGGGAAGCGCCAGGCCCACGCCGGCAATGCGGGTCTGGCGGCTTTCGGAAAGGCCGGCGATGGCGTGGTGGATTTCACGCGCCAGTGCCTCCGGCGCGTCGAACGTGTCGGCGCTCGTATGGGGCATCACGCGGTGGTTCTGCACGTTGCCGATGAAATCGACGACGACGATATGGGTGTTGCGATAGCCGACGCTGACGCCGACGGAATAGGCGCCTTCCGAATTCAGCATCAGCGGCGTTGTCGGCGGGCCGACGCGGCCCTTCTGGGCCTCGCCGCGCACGACGAGGCCTTCCTGCTCGAGCGAGCGGACGATGACGGAGATCGTCTGCGCCGAAAGGCCGGTCTTTTCACCGATCTCAAGGCGCGTCGTCGCCTCGTTCTGCAGCAGCAGCGAGAGCACGAGCCGTTCGTTGTGGCTGCGGACGCTGAGCGAATTGAGGCCGCTGGCGCGATCGGCGATACGAAGCGGGTTGGGCGGTGCGAAACGCATATCAGGCAAGGCAGGTTTCCTTCCCTGACAGGGCGGCAATCAAGCGGCAAGGCTTACGCATTGGTCCATCCGATCGCGAACACTTCCTGTGCCAAGGCCTCGCCAAGCAGGCGGTGCGCATCCTCGTCGATGTGGAAGCCGTCTGCCGGCGAGCACTGGCAGACCGTGCCGGCATCGAAGAAATGCGCCTCCAGCGAATCCGCCATGATCTCGAATTCCAGCGCGAGCTTGCGGGATTTCTCCTGCGCCCCGGAAAAGATCGATTCCCATTCGCGCAGGTCGTCCAGCATCGGCGGCGGAGCGACGATCATGATTTCCGGATCGTGGCCGGCGGGGCCGGGCGACAGTTCGCGGATATCGTGGACCAGGCAGCCGATGCCCATGGCAACTTCCGACGGCGGCATATTGAAGCGCCGCTTCAGGTCGTTGGTGCCCAGCATGATGATGATCAGGTCGAGCGGCGTGTGGCTTTGCAGGCAGGGACGCAGATAGGTGCGGCCGTTTTTCAGCGCGCCCTCGATCGGATCGTCGTGAACGGTCGTGCGGCCGCTCAAACCCTCCTCGATGACCTGCCAGCCGGGGCCGAGCAGCCCCTCCAGCACGCCGCCCCAACGCTGTCCGCGGGCATAACGTTCAAGCGGGCCACGGCCCGGAATCTGGCCATGGGTATTGGAATCCCCGAAACATAGAACGGTCCGCGTCACTGTCTCCTCCATCGGGCTGGAGGCCCGTTTGTCGGATTCAGATTTTGCATCTGCAGGGGCGATTTGCAAGGTCGGCATATTATTCATTCAGTCTGAATAACTATTGACAGACGAAAGCGCCAGTGGTTTTGTGTGGCTCGGAGGAGAGTTTTACGTTCGTTTCAAGGCTGCGTGCGAGCACCGGACATAGGTCACGGGTTGCCGATGTCGCATGCCCTACGGTCGGCAATTCCCCCGTTTGGACGCCTGCTTTTGGAGGAGAAGTATGAGCAGCATCATCAGGAAAATCAGCCTGTCGGTTCTATTGGCCGGTGTGGTCTTCGCGACGAACAGCTTTGCGCAGGAGGTGCCGCTGCTCGATGGCGTCACGACCCGCGCCGAGAACAATCCCACGGTAGAAGAGGGCAAATACAAGAAGGATGCGCCCTGGGTCATCGGCATGAGCAGTTTTGGCGTCAATGCCAACACCTGGACCGTGCAGGTGGCGCATGAGGCGCAGGCGGCTGCCGATCGCGACAAGCGCATCACCAAGTTCGTCCTGCTCGATGCCGGCTTCGACCAGAAGAAGCAGGTCGCCGACATCGAGGACCTGATCGCCCAGAAGGTGGATGCGATCATCGTCCAGCCCGTCACCTCGACCTCGGCCAATGCCAGCATCGAGAAGGCCATCGCGGCAGGCATCCCTGTCGTGCTGCACACCGGCCGCATCGAATCCGATGCCTATACGACGGAAATCCAGGGCGGCGCCGAACATTTCGGCAAGGTCATGGGCGATTTCCTCGTCAAGGAACTGGGTGGCAAGGGCAATATCTGGGTGCTGCGCGGTCTCGCCGGCCATCCGGAGGATACCAACCGCTACAACGGCCTGAAGCAGTCGCTCGAAGGCACCGAAATCAAGATCACCGCCGAGGAGCATGGCGACTGGCAGTATGACAAGGCCAAGAAGGTCTGCGAGACGCTTTATCTCAACGATCCCAACGTTGCCGGCATCTGGTCGTCGGGTGCCGATATGACGCGTGCCTGCGTCGACGTCTTCAAGCAGTTCGGCACGCCCATTCCGCCGATTTCCGGCGAAGGCAATAACGGCTTCTTCGGCCAGTGGATCGCCGACGGCTTCAAGTCGGTGTCGTCCGAGTACAGCCCGGCCCAGGGCGCTGCCGGCGTCCGCGCTGCCGTAGCCCTTCTGGAAGGCAAGGCGCTGCACAAGCACTACGACTACAACCCGCCGGGCTGGGACCTCGAAAAGGTCAAGAAATATTATCGCGACGACCTGTCGGCCAATGTCTGGTGGCCGTCGGAACTCTCCGAAGAACAGCTCAAGCAGTTCTACGCCAAGCAGTAGGCGGACCGGGCAGGGAGGCGGGCGGACGCCTGCCTCCCGGCATCGAGACGGGGGTAACCATGTCGCATCTCATTGAAATGGCCGGAATATCCAAGGCGTTCGGCGGCAGCGTCGCACTTCGCGACGTGTCTCTGGCGCTGGCGCCGGGCACCGTTCACGCGCTGATGGGCGAAAACGGTGCGGGCAAGTCCACGCTGATGAAGATTTTGGCCGGCGTGCATCAGCCTGACAGCGGCGAGATCCGCCGCGCCGGGCGCGCCGTCAGCTTCGCCAATCCGCGCGCCGCCCTAGAAGCCGGCATCTCGACGGTTTTCCAGGAATTGTCGCTGCTGTCCAACATGACGATCGCGGAAAACATGTTTCTCGGCCGTGAACCGAAAGGCCGTTTCGGCGGCATCGACCGGCGGCAGATGCGCGAGGAGACGAAGGGTGCGCTTGCCCGTCTCGGACTGACGCTCGATCCCGACACGCTGGTCTCGGAGCTCTCCATTGCAGAACGGCAATTCGTCGAGATTGCCCATGGCATCGATGCCGATGCCGACGTCTTCATTCTCGACGAGCCGACGGCGGCGCTCAATGCTGCCGACGTCGAGGTTCTCAACCGGCATATCCGGGCGCTGCGCGACGCCGGCAAGGCCATCGTCTACATCTCCCACCGCATGGACGAGATCTTCGCCATCTGCGACGTGGTGACGGTGCTGAAAGACGGCCAGCTGGTCGGCACGCGGCCGCTGTCGGAGATGACGCCGGCCTCGCTGATCGCGATGATGGTCGGGCGCGAGCTGGAAGACCTCTTTCCCGAGCGTGGCGACGGCGACGGGGCAGACGCGCTGACTGTAACCGCCCTCAGGCTTCAGGCGGATTCGCAGCCATTCTCCTTTACGGTGAAGAAAGGCGAGATCGTCGGCTTTGCCGGGCTCGAAGGGCAGGGGCAGCAGAAGGCGTTGCGCGCGCTGGTCGGACAATTTTCACCCGTCGAAGGCCAGTTGTCCCGCGGTGGACAAACCATCCGGCTGCCGGTGCCGAAGGAAAGCGGTGTCAGGCGCTGGCAGGCGCTCGGCGGCGCCTTCGTGCCGGAGGATCGTAAGGACGAGGGCCTGTTCCTCGGCCACTCCGTCGGGCAGAACATCGTCACCGCGCTGCATGCCGGCCGCCCGGCATTGAAGGCGGCAAGACGCTACGGCGCCGTCATTACCGAGACGATGCGGCGGCTGAACGTCAAGGCTTCCGGACCTTCCGCCACGGTCGGGGCACTCTCCGGCGGCAATCAGCAGAAGGTGCTGCTCGGGCGTTATCTTGCGACCGATGCCGACGTGCTGCTCATCGAGGAGCCGACGCGCGGCGTCGATGTCGGCGCCAAGGCGGAAATCTATCGAATTCTACGTGACTTCGCGAAAGCGGGCGGTGCGGTGCTGGTGCTGTCGCGCGAGACGGTCGAGCTGATCGGCCTCTGCGACCGCCTCTATGTGATCCACGGCAATACCATTGTTTCGGAAATGCGGGCTTCGGATGCCACCGAGCACCGTATTCTCGACGCGGCCCTCAGCGCCTGACGGACTGGACGACCTGATGATGCCTTCTTCTTTCACCCTTGGAAAACTGCTTACCGGCCGCGGCAGCCGGCAGGGCCTGTGGTTGCTGCCGCTGGTCATCGCGATTGCCATGGCCTTGTGGCTGGCCGCGACCACCAGCCAGTTCGGCCAGTGGAGCAATCTTGCCAATCTCGTCGCGCAGGGCATGCCGCTCTTGATCACCGCCGTCGGGCAAATGTTCGTCGTGCTTGTCGGCGGGCTCGATCTCTCCATCGGCTCGGTCGTCAGCTTCACCACGGCGATCCTGGCGCTCGACCTGCCGGGCTTCGTCACCATCCCCGCCGTCTTCCTACTTGCCGGCCTGATCGGCGCGACCAACGGCTACTGCGTCACGCGGCTCAACGTGCATCCCATCGTCGCGACGCTGTCCATGCAATATGTCGTGCTCGGCATCACCCGCGTGCTGCGCCCGGTTTCCGGCGGCATGGTGCCTGATGGCGTGCGCTGGATGGTGGAGGGGACGCTCTTCGGCATTCCGCTGCCGGTCTTCTGGGGCATCGTCACGATCCTCGTCGCCTGGAAATTGCTCTACGGCTCGCGTTATGGCCTGCATCTCTTCGCCATCGGCGGCGGTGTCGCCTCCGGCTCGAACGATGCGGCGCGCAATTTCGGCATTCCCGCCAACCGCAACATCCTGCTTGCTTATGTGATCTGCTCGCTCTTTGCCGCCCTCGCCGGCGTGTTTCTTGCCGGGCGCATCGTCTCGGGCGATCCGAATGTCGGCCTGCTGATGGAACTGGATGCCATCACGGCCGTCGCCATCGGCGGCACGCAATTGTCGGGCGGCGTCGGCAGCCTGCATGGCACGGTCATCGGGGTCGCGGTCCTGGCGCTGCTGTCCAACGGCATGAACCTGCTCAACATCACGCCTTTCGTGCAGACGGCGATCAAGGGCATCCTGCTCATGGCTGTTGTCGCACTCCAGTCGCGCAAGAAGATCGGATTGTGATCATGTCGGCCCTCGTCAACTCGACCGTCTTCCGGCGCGTCTCCAAGGTTCCGCCCTCCTATTACCTGTTCGCCCTGCTGCTGGTGATCCTGTTCGTGGCACGGCCGCAGATGATGAATACCAATGTGCTCGGCGTCTTCGTGCGCCAGGTCGTGCCGCTCGGCATTCTGGTGCTCGGCCAATTGCTGGTGATGCGGGTGAAATCGATCGACCTCTCCGGCGGCGGCGTCATCCTTCTCATCAATTATTGCATCTCGTCCGGCATCTTCCCCGGCGCCTCGCTCGGTTTTTATATCGCGCTGGCGCTGGTAACCGGCTTGGCCATCGGCCTCTTCAATGGCGTGATGGTGGCCAAGCGCCGTGTCTCCGCCGTCATCGTCACGCTGGCGCTGTCGATCGTGCTCGTCGGTTTCGTGCAATATCTTTCGAGCGGCAAGCCGCCGGGCGACGTACCGAAGATTTTTGCCGAGCTTTTCAATACCCGCTTCATCGGCGTGCCGAGCCCCGTTCTCTTCTGGGTCGCGCTGACGGCGCTGATGGCGCTGCTGCTGTCGCAGACCGTCTTCGGCCGCTTCGTCGCCGCAGTCGGGGAAAGCATGCCGGCCGCGCATTTTTCCGGCGTGCCGGTGGAGCGTACGGTCATTCTCGCCCACACGATCGCGGGCCTGATGGCGGCGATCGCGGCACTGGTGCAGACGGCATCCATTGCCGTCGGCAGCGTGCGCGTCGGGCTTGATCTGCCGATCCTGTCGGTTGCCGCCACCATTCTCGGCGGCGTCGTCTTCGGGCGGGGTGAGGGGGGCGTCTGGGGGCCGTTCTTCGGCGTGCTCTGCTTCGCCTTCCTCTTTGTCGTGATGACGATGTTCGGCGTCGGCGATGCGGGAAAACTCGTCGCGCAGGGCCTGATCATCCTGTTCGCGGCCATCTTCTACGGCCTTCGTGCCAGCAAATAACACTCACAGCCATTCAAGGAGGATGTTAATGGCGGACAAGCGCTCAATCCTGTGCTTCGGAGATTCCCTGACCTGGGGTTGGATTCCCGTAAAGGAATCCGCACCCACCCTGCGCTACCCTTATGAGCAGCGCTGGACCGGCGCCATGGCCGCAAAACTCGGCGACGGCTACCACATCATCGAGGAGGGCCTGAGCGCCCGCACCACCAGCCTCGACGATCCGAACGATGCCCGGCTGAACGGCAGTGCCTATCTGCCCTCGGCGCTCGCCAGCCACCTTCCGCTCGACCTCGTCATCCTCCTGCTCGGCACGAACGATACGAAGTCCTATTTCCACCGCACGCCCTATGAGATCGCCAACGGCATGGGCAAACTGGTCGGTCAGGTGCTGACCTCGGCCGGCGGCGTCGGCACGCCCTATCCAGCGCCGAAGGTGCTCGTCGTCGCCCCGCCGCCGCTCGCGCCAATGCCCGATCCGTGGTTCGAAGGCATGTTCGGCGGCGGCTACGAAAAATCGAAACAACTCGCCGGCCTCTACAAGGCGCTCGCCGATTTCACCAAGGTCGAGTTCCTCGCCGCGGGCGACCATGTGGCCACAGACGGCGTCGACGGCATCCATTTTTCCGCCGAAACCAACATCAAGCTCGGACACGCGATCGCCGACAAGGTCGCGACACTGTTCTGAGCAATGCCACTCCGGCGCCTCCCTTGCCGGAGTGGCACTTCATTGCGGTTCGCAATGCGCGGGTCACCCTTTGCAAGGGGTGACCCTTATGCTTCGTTGGACAAGGGTCAGCTTGATTGCAAACTGACATGTCAGATTGTTGACATGTCAGTGGCAAAATGGTCTGTTGCGGCCAGCAATCGATTTCCCAAAACAGACCATCGGAGGACCCCATGACCGATCCGGCCGCCAATCTCTACGCCGAAACGCTTCGGCGCATGCCGTACCAGAAGCCGCAGCCCAACGAGATCCTTCCGGATCTGGTTATTCCCAACGCCGTCCCGCTCGACGAGCGCATCTGGGTGCCGCAGGCAGAACAGGTCTGGTTCCGCCCCCTGTGTCTGAACCGGTCCACGGGCTACTGGATGAACCTGTTGCGGGTCCGCAAGTCGGGCGTGCTCAGCCGTCACCGGCATCCGGCTCCCGTCCATGCCTTCGTCATCAAGGGAAGCTGGCGTTACCTGGAGCATGACTGGGTGGCGACGGAGGGGTCTTATGCCTTCGAGCCGCCCGGTGAAACGCACACGCTCGTCGTCGACGAGGGCGTCGAGGAAATGATCACCCTCTTCCAGGTGCAGGGCTGCATGTATTACGTCGATCCCTGGGGCAACAATAACGGCTACGAGGACGTCTTCACCAAGATCGACATGTGCCGCAAGCACTATGAAGAAGTCGGACTGGGCGCCGATTATGTCGACCAGTTCATCCGGTGATAAAAAGATGACTTTTCAAGCCAATATGCTTGCCGGCCAGGTCGCGCTGGTAACGGGCGCAACCACCGGCATCGGTGCCGGCGTCGCGGAAAAACTCGCAAGCCTCGGCGCCACCGTGATCGCCGTCGGTCTCGGCGCCAGTGATGCCAGATATGCGCCCGGCCTCGACGTTACCGCCCGCGAACTCGATGTTTGCGACCAGGATGCCGTCGACAGCCTGATCGCCGATCTGGATCGCCTCGATATCGTCGTCAATTGCGCCGGTGTCATCCGCCGTCAGGAAGAGCACCAGCTCGACGTGTTCGAGAAGGTGCTTGCGATCAACCTGACCGGCACCATGCGTGTCTGCACGGCGGCACGGGAAAAACTGGCGAAAAGTGGCGGCACCATCGTCAACACGGCGTCCATGCTGTCCTTCTTCGGCGGTGGCCTCGTTCCCGCCTACAGCGCCAGCAAGGGCGGCGTTGCGCAGCTGACGAAATCGCTGGCCATCGCCTATGCGGCGGACGGTATCCGCGTCAATGCGGTGGCGCCCGGCTGGATCGCGACGCCGCTGACGCAGGCGCTGCAGGATGACCCGGCGCGGGCCGGCCCGATCCTGGACCGCACGCCGCTGAAGCGTTGGGGCAAGCCGCAGGACGTTGCCGGCGCGGTCGCCTTCCTGTGCAGCCCGGAGGCCGGTTTCATCACCGGCGTGGTCCTGCCGGTCGATGGCGGATATCTCATCAGCTGAAGAGAATAGCCCCGGCGGACCTGCTCCGCTGGGCTGATCCTTAAAAGCCTCCGAAACAGACACAGCCGATGACATGCACGACCCGGTCTGCTGGCGTCGAGCAGGTCACGCCTTATCCGACGCAGCCGACGCCACAGGGGTCATCAAGCGCATCTACGCCGATGAATGTGTCAGGTAACATGTTACTCTTGCCTGTTGTCCTCGCTTGAGGCTTGCCCGTACCTAGTTTTGCATCAGGCTGGCGTAATAGACTTGGGAGTAGCTGATATGCTGCCGCAACAGGCTCTGGACCTTGCTTATGTCCGCGTCGGCGATGGCATCGCGCAAACCGCGATGTTCGGCCAGAGAATTCTCGACATGGCGCGGTTGCTCGCTGAAGCGGGTGCGCAGGGCGGCAAACCGGCTGTTGACCTTGCTGACGAAGGTTTCCTCCAAAAACGGCGAATCCGCGCTTTTTACGAAAAGCAGATGCAGGCTCGTGTCGAGCTTCCGGTATTCGTCGATGGAGCCGGATTGCGCCCGCACGACCATTTTTTCGTAGATTTTCCCAACCTCCCGCTGCAAAACGGCCAGATTACGCTGCATCGACAGGGAGATGGCTTCCAGTTCAAGCGCGATTCGCAATTCCGCAAGTGCCTGCAACTCGTGCGCGGTCGGCTTGAAGACGAAGGTACCCGATTGTGCCCTGATTTCGATCAGCCCTTCGGCCTCCAGGCGGATGTAGGCCGCACGGATCGGTGCCTTGGTCACGTTGTAGAGTTCCGAGAGCTGTGCTTCTGAAATCTTCTCGCCGAGCGCGAAGACATTGTTGACAATGTCGGATCTGAGCCGCTCGAGCACCACCTCGGATACGGGTTTGGGACGAATGATCTTTTCCACCCTTTTTGTCGACTTCATGCTTGCCTCGCCCTCTGCACGTCCAAGCTTTCTATCAGCTTTGCCGCGATGACAAGCGTGGTGGCTGGGAAAAGGGCTGGCCGGGATGGACGGAGCCTCCGGGCGGGAGCGGCAGAGGCTCCAAAATGCGATGGCCCCCACCGGGGTGGAGGCCAGCCGAGACGAATCAGGCGATGCCGAGTACGAGTTTTGCGGTGTTTTCGTCCGTGATCAGCGCATTGGCGAGGCGACCGTGCAGGGCGGCGCGGATGGCCGGGGCGCGGTGGACGCCGGAGGCGACGATGGTCGTCGGCCGGTCGGCCGGGCGGGTGCGGATGAAGGATGTCAGCCGGCTGTGATAATCGGCGTTGACGATGACGCCGTCGGCGGAAATCGCGCAGCCGAGCAGTTCGCCGACCGCGCCGGCCGCCATCGCCTGTCCCAGTTCGGCAGCGGTGATGAAGCCGTCCTTGTAGAGCGTTGCCTCCGGTCCCCAGTAGCCGATACCCATGACCAGCAGCGAGGCCTCCGCCACCAGCGCCTCGAGGACCCGGTGGCCGGGCTGGGTCTGCAGCAGTTCCCGCTCGGCCTCCGTGTAAGTGACGACCGGGACGGGGAAGGGATAACACTGGGCGTTCAGCCGTTCCGCAAGCCGGGTGCAGACGTCGTAATGCGTGGCGCGGCCGTCGCGCGTCAGGTTGCCCATCAGGGAGACGCAGCGGTGCTGCGGCCGCTCCATCGGCGGCAGGCGGCGGGCGACTTCGCGCATGGCACCGCCGCTGCCGAGCCCGATGGTCAGTGGCGCGACCTGGTCCAGCACCTTTTCGAGATAGAATGTCGCCTGCGTCGCCACCGAGGGGATGTCTTCGACGCTGTCGCGCTCACTCAGGCAGACATCGCAGTAGACGAGACCGAACCGGTCGCGGAGGCGATCGGCCAGCTCGATGCATTTCGCCATCGGATGGACGAGTTCGAAGCGGATCAGCCGCTCGGAATTGGCAAGCGCAATCAGCCGCTGCACGATCTGGCGCGAGACGTTGAGCTCGGTGGCGATCTGCTCCTGCGTCCGGCTCTTGAAATAATAGAGCCAGGCGGCACGGGCCGCCAGTTCCAGTCGATGTTCCCCGGCCGGATCGGCCCGTTCGATATATCCTGACACGCTGTCTCACCCGGTCTTTTCCGCGCGCCAAGGCGCGGTGGCGATCCTCTAGCACATGTGCCGCGCCGTGCAATCGCCGACGCGGCGCAACGCATGGTTAGAGCTTCAAAAGCCGTGCGATGTTGCCGCCGACGATCTGCCGATAGCCTTCATCGTCATCGGTCGCCCGGCGCATCTTCTGGAACTCGAATTCGTAATCGACGAAGGGCGAATCCGTGCCCCAGATGACCTTGTGCGCACCGATGCGCTTCACCGCCGTCTGGATTTCGAAGATCGGCGCGCGCGAGGTTTCGAGGTAGAGGTTGTCGAATTCGCCGGCAAAGCTGATCGCCTGGTCGACCGACCAGAAGAAACCCATATGCGCCATCATCAGCGACACTTTCGGGAAGCGCTTGGCCATGATGGCGAATTCCGGCGGGCTGTTGTAGAGGTCGCTCGCCCCGTGCACGATGATCGGGAAATCGAGTTCTTCCGCCACCTTGAACAGCGGATCGACGAGTTCCGGGTCGGCCAGGTGATAACCGTTGATGGTCGGATGCAGCTTCAGGCCCTTGAAACCCCAATCGGCAATGCAGCGGCGCACGATATCGGCGGCATCGCGCTCCCACGGATTGACCGCGCAATAGGGGATCAGCCGGTCCGGAAACTGCTCATAGGCATCCTTGACGAAATCATTGGTGAAATTGCCTTCGACGAAAGGGAAGACGACGCCCTTGGCGACGCCGGCCTGGTCGAGCTTGGCGACGAGTTCCGCGCCGGTCTGGACGGCGCCCGGCCGGTCGCCGAGGTGATTGTGGGCATCGATGATCAGGGACATCTTGGTTCTCCTAGTGTGAGCGTTTCAGCGCGCCGATGGCCATGGCGAGCAGGATGAAGGCACCGTTGAGGCCGTAGCGGAACGGTGCGCCGAGGCCGAGCAGGGTCAGGCCGTTGCCGAGGAAGGTGATGAACAGCCCGCCGATGAGCACGCCCGGAATGGTGATTTCCGCCCTGCGTGACAGAAGCGTGCCGAGATAGACGGCGGCGAAGGCATCGAGCAGGTAGGGCTCGGCACCGCGCGGCACGGCAATGCCGGTACGCGAGACAAGCGCCACGCCCGCTACTGCCGACAGCAGACCAGCGATGACGAAGCCGCCGGCGAAGACGGCGCGGATATCGATGCCGGCAAGCATCGCCGCACGTGCATTGCCGCCGACTGCTTTGGCGCGCCGGGCAAAAGGCGTGAAGGTCATCACCGCCAGCATGATCAGGAAGGCAAGGATGCCGAGCAGGATGAGGGCCGAGATGCCAAAAATCTTGCCCTGGCCGATGAAGAAGAAGGCACGTGTCAGGCCGCGCGGCAGGGAGAAAAGGATCTGCGGCTCGGCGCCGTTGGTCATCATCAGTTCGCCGGAGCGGATGATGAACATCATGCCGAGCGTGCCGATCACGGCGGGCACGCCGACATAGGCGGCGATGAGGCCGTTGACGAGGCCGATGCCGACACCGAAGGCGAGCGGCGCTGCGATAACCAGCCAGAGCGGCTGACCGTTCAGCACCAGGATTGCGGCAATCAGCCCGGCGCCGTCGGCGATCTGGGCGACGGAGAGATCGACGCCGCGCATCGACATCACCACCGCCAGCCCGAAGGACATGACGATCAGCACCACGCTCTGGTGCATGACATTGGCGATGTTGGCGGGGCTGAGGAACACTGGCTTGAGAATGCCGAAGAGAATGAGCACGCCCAGCATGCCGATGGCCGGACCATAGGTGCGCAACAGATCGACGATGCTTGCCGACAGGGCAGGGCGCGGGGTGGTGGATGAAGTTTGCATCGGGCGCTCCCTAGAAGATCAGCACCTGGCCGATGGCGCGGCGGCGGAAGACGCCGAGCGCAATCGACAGGATCAGGATGAGGCCCTGCACGCCGGGCAATGCCTGGCTGGAGACGCCGATTAGGATCAGGCCGTTCGACAGCGACGCGAGAAAGACGGCAGCGATCACCGTGCCGACGACATCGAGTTCGCCTGCTTTTGTCAGCGTACTGCCGAGAAAGGCCGCGGCAAGCGCCGAAATGAGGAAATCGACGCCGGTTGCCAGGGCAGAAGCGCCATAGCTGTAGGCCGAGAGAATGACGCCGGCGAGACCCAGCACCAGCCCGCCGATGGCGAACGAGGCAAAGGCATAGGCCGGTTTCGTCACGCCGCGCAGGTTGGCCGCGACCGGATTGAGGCCGACGGCATACATGCGAAGCCCAAGCCGCGTCCGTTTCAACACGATGTGCAGCAGAGCTGTGACGATCACCAGCAGGATGAAGACGAAAGGCACCGGGCCGACATACCCCTGGCCGAGGAAAAAGAATTCCGGCGGGCCGGAGAGCGTCAGCGCCTGGCCGCCATTGTAGAGCAGCGTCCCGCCCATGGCGACGAACATCATGCCGAGCGTGGCGACAAAGGGCGGCATGCCGAGAAACAGCACGAGGCCGGCATTTATCGCACCGATCGCGAGGCCCAGCCCGCCGCCGAAGACGAGGGCGGCAAGCGTGCCCTGTCCGGCGAGCAGGGTTCCGGCAGCGATATTGGCGGCGAACTGGCTGGTGGCGCCGGCCGACATGTCGAAACCGCCGGCAATTAGCACCACCGTCAATCCAAGTGCGATGAAGGCGAGCACGCTGCCCTGTTTCAGCACGTCGAAGATATTGCCGAACCCAAGAAAGTGCGGGGCGATCAGCGCGATGATGGCAATGGTCGCGACCATGCCGATTGCCGTGCCCCAGCGCGATAGAACACGTTCCAGACCACCGGAATCTCCATGGGAAACAGCCGATCCGGCTGACGCCTCCTCGTGGCTGCTGGCCGATGCCCAGTTGAGCAGCGCTTCCGGCGTTGCCTCGCTCTGGTCTTCGAAGGTCTTGACGATCTTGCCTTTCGCCATGACGACGGTGCGGTCGCACATTGCGGAAATTTCCTCGAAATCCGAGGAGATGAAGATGACGGCAGCGCCCTGGCGCGCCAGTTCGACCATCTGCCGGTAGATCTCGATCTTCGAGCCGACATCGACGCCGGTCGTCGGTTCGTCAAAGAGGAAGACCTGCGAATTGCCGGTCAGCCAGCGGCCGACGACCACCTTCTGCTGGTTGCCGCCGGAGAGGTTGCGGGTCAGCGGCTTGATCGATGCCGGCTGGATTTTCAACCGATCTACCAGTTCACGCGCGGCCCAGGCTTCGGCAATCGGATTGAAGAAACCGAAGCGTGCCCAGCGGGATATGTTCGGCAGCGACAGGTTTTCACGCACGGTCATGTCGGTCACGAGGCCTTCGTGCCGGCGGTCTTCGGGGATCAGCGCAAAACCGTCACCCTTGGCGTCACGCGGCGTTGCCGGGTTGGAGGCCCTGCCATCGATGGTGACGGTTCCCTGCCGCCGTTTCAGCGCGCCGACCAGTGTCAGCGCCAGTTCCGAACGGCCGGCGCCGACGAGGCCGGCAATGCCGAGGATCTCGCCGCGGCGGACGGTGAGGTCGACGCCATTCAGCTTGTGCCCATGGGCAAGGTCACGCACCTCCAGCAGCGGCGCGCCGAGCGGCACGATCTCTTTCGGATAAAGCTGGGAAATGTCGCGCCCGACGATCATCTTGACGACATCGGCGCGCGAGACGCCCTCGACCGGCAGCGTACCGATTAGCTTGCCGTCGCGCAAAACGCTGATGCGGTCGACGAGGCTCAGGACTTCATCGAGGTAATGCGAGATGTAGATGACCGTCACGCCCTGGTCGCGCAGGCTGCGGACGATGCCGAAGAGGTGCTCCGCCTCCCGGTCGCTGAGCGAGGCCGTCGGCTCGTCGAGAATCAGCGCCGTCGGGTTGCGCATCAGCGCCGCGGCGATCGCCACCTGCGCCCGCTCGGCGATGGAAAGATCGCGCACCAGCGTATCGGCGGAAAAGCCGGCATCGATACGTTTCAGCGCCGCATCGACACGTTCGCGCATGGCGGCCCGGTCAAGCAATCCGAAGGCGCGCGTCATCTCGCTGCCGAGCAGGATGTTGCTGGCCACATCGAATTGCGGCACCAGTTGCTGATCCTGGTGGACGATGGCGACGCCACGTGCCTCGGCATCTCTTGTATCGCGCAGGCGAACCGCCTCGCCGCCGATCAGCACGTCGCCGCTGTCCTGCTGGTAGACGCCGGTCAGGATCTTGACCAGCGTCGACTTGCCGGCGCCGTTCTGGCCGAGAAGCGCATGCACCTCGCCGCGGGTGATCGCCAGCGACACATCGTCGAGCGCGACGACGCCCGGGAAGGCTTTGCGGATGGCGCGGCATTCGATGACAGCCGTGGGCTGCCCGGATCGAGAATCGGACATCATTCAGGACTTCAACTGTTGAGAAGAAAGGGCCGGAGGAGAATGTCTCCTCCGGCAGTGGCGCGCCTTATGGGAGGATCGGGCGCACGACGACGAGATCGGAGGTCTGCGGATAGCGACCCTCGACATCGGCTTTGGCCATGCCGAGATCATCCCAGATCTTTTCACCCCAGCGCTTCTCGGCTGCCGCGACGCCATTGGCGTGGGTGGCGATATAGACCTCGGTAAAGATGGCGCTCGGGAAGGATTTTTCGCCGCCGACAGCCTTGGTGATCGCTTCCGCCGCCAGCTTGCCGATGGCCGGAACGTCCTGGACGATGGTCGCGACGAACGGGCTGTCCTCGTCGAGCAGCATCTGGAAACCGATGCGGTCGCCATCGATCGAGGCAATCTTGATCTCGCTGCGGCCGGCACGGCGCGTGGCTTCCACGGCGCCGGAGACGAGCAGGTCATAGGCGCCCCAGACACCGGCGATGCTGCCGGCTTCCGGATTGGCGGTCAGCAGATCTTCCATCTGCGTCTGCACCTTGGCGGCGCTGTGCTCGGTCGGCACCCACTGTACCTTGACGGCCGGATAATCGGCAACGACCGCCTCGAAGACGCGCTTGCGGGTTTCGAGCAGTGGCGCGCCGGGCACCCAGAAGCCGATGACCGTACCCTTGTAGTCGATAGCGGAGAGCAGCGAGCGGGCCAGCATGGCCGCCATCAGGCTTTCGTCGCCGCCGACATCGGCGATCGCGCCTTCGGTCTTGGAACCGACGGACGTGGTGATGACAGGGATATTGGCCGCATTGGCCTTGGCGATGACCGGGGCAAGCTGCTGCGGATCGCCGAGTTGGACGATGATGGCGGCGACGCCGGAATTGATCAGGTTCTCGATATTTTCATTGTGCTTGCGCGGATCCGTGCCGCCATCGGTGACGACGACTTCCGCGCCGGCCGCCTTGAGAACGTTCTCAGCCCCGGCGATGATATCGCGATTGTAGTCATTGGTGATCTCGCGGGCGGCGAGACCGATCTTCTTGCCGGCCAGTTCCTGCGCATAGACTGCCGTCGACATGAGCAGCGACGCCGCAAGCGTCGCCCAGCCGATACCCTTCAATAGGTTCATTGTTTCCTCCTCCTTGTTTATCGATCGCGTCGCTCCAACGATTACGATCAATTGCTCCTCATATAAACAATTGATCGAATGAAGCGCCTATGTCAAATGATATGTCGAATGAATCATCGAATTTTTATTCGATCAAACATCATTTGTTCGATTGATAGGTTGAGGAAGGGAAGAATGCCTGAATTCGCGCGCCGATACGGTGCTCGGCGCGCGCTCGTCTCACTGGCTGTCTTTATCGGCGAGGAAGGAAAGCACCTCGTCACGATAGGGAATTGGCGCCACTGCGCCAAACCCCCGGGTCGAAAGCGCGGCTGCGGCATTGGCATAACGCGCAGCCTCGAAGGGATCGGCGCCGTTCGTGGTGATCGAGGCCAGGAACGCTCCGTCGAATGCATCGCCCGCACCGGTGGCGTCGACCGTCCGGACCTTGTGTCCGGCAAGATGCCGACGCTCCCTGGGCGTCGCCACCAGGACGCCTTCGGCGCCGAGCTTGAGGACCACAAGCGGCACGCCGAGAGCCAGATACCGGTCGGCGATGGCGTCCGGTTTGGTCAGTCCCGTCAGGACAGTTGCATCTTCGAGGCTCGGAAAGATCACGTCGCACAAAGGGATGGTGGCATCGACGATGGCGCGGGCGCGGGCGAGCGGCCAGAGTTTGAGGCGGAGATTGGTGTCGTAAGACACCTTGCCGCCTGCCGTGCGAACGATCTCGATTGCACGGAACACCGCATCGCAGGCGGTGGCGCTGATGGCCTGGCTGATGCCGGAGACATGCAGATACCGAGCCGAGGCCAGATAGGCTTCGGGCAGTTCTTGCGGGCCGAGCCGGCTTGCGGCCGAACCCGCCCGCAGGTAGCTGAAGACGTGCCCATTCGCGCCATGGCTGACGAAGTAGACGCCGGTATGCGCCTGCGGATTGCGCTGAACGCCAGCCGTATCGACACCCTCCCGTGACCAGAGTTCGATGAAGCCGTCTCCGAACGGATCGCTGCCGAGGGCGGTGACGTAACCTGTGCGGGCGCCTTGGCGTGCCGCGGCGATGACGGCGTTGGACGTATCGCCGCCATGGCCGAGCCTGTAATTGCCGTCACCGCCGCCGCCCGTCTGGTTGAACTCGATGAGCGGTTCGCCGAGGCCGATGATATCCAGTTGCATCTCGATCCCTCAGATGCGGCCGTACTTGGCAAGACCTTCGCGAAGCGAGCCGGCATTGATGATCAGCTGGGCCTGCTCGAGTTCGCGGGCATCGATGTTTTTCGACATGGCCAGCACGGCTTCGGCATGCTGATGGGGAACGACGACAACGCCATCGATATCGGCAACGATGATGTCACCCGGATGGACGATGACGCCGGCAATCTGCACCGGTTCGTTGGCGGAGTAGGTGCGGTACCGGCCGAGCGTCGTGCCGGGGGAAACGGAGCGCGAAAAAACCGGGAAATCGTAGTCGCGGCGAATTTCGGTGATGTCGCGAACGCCGCCGTCGAGAACGGCGCCCTCATGCTTGTTGGCGACGGCGCCGGCCGTCATCAAGCCACCCCAGACGGCGACGTTTTTCTCGCCGTTGATGGCGATGCAGATGACGCTGCCGGCCGGGCTTTCATCGATGGCATCCAGCGCGTGCTGCGGCGGCAGGAATTCGTCGGTCGGGCCTTCGAGGATGGTCACGGCCGGGCCGACGATCTTCCGGTCGTTGATGCGCGGTTTCATGGTTTCGTCCATGAAGCCGGTCTTGCCGGTGATCTTGTCGACCGCATCGGCGACCGAGGCCGTTGCAACGCCGCGAAAACCGGCGACGAGTTCTTCCAGAGTCATTGAAAATTCTCCTGTCATGTCATGGATGGGTAAGGGCGGGCTGGCGTTCCCAGCGGTTCACCCAGTTGCGGGGCTCCTCACCGGAAAACACGCGGGCAACCTCTTCCGCCGCCTTGCGGCGCAGGTCGCGCACGGATTCCTCGGAGTACCAGCCGGTATGGTCGCTCACGACCACGTTCGGCAGGGCGAAAAGGGGATTGTCGGCGCCGGGCGGCTCCTGCTCGAAGACATCGAGACCCGCCCCGAAGATCTGGCCGGCAGCAAGCGCATGCCGGAGAGCCTGACCATCGATCAGCCCGCCGCGCGAGGTGTTGATCACGATGGCCGTCGGCTTCATCAGGGAAAGCCGCTCTGCATTGAGGATATGGCGGGAGCTTTCCGTCAGTGGCGCGTGCAGCGAGACGACGTCCGCTTCCCGGCAAAGACGATCGATCTCCGCGAGTTCGACCCCTTCGGGGACATCCCGCAGATAAGGATCGAACACCAATGTCCGGGCGTAACCCAGCGCCCGGGCCTTGCGGTGAAAGGCATGGCCGATCCTGCCGTAGCCGACCAGACCCAGCGTGCCACCGGCAAGCCGGTACATCGGTTCAGTCCGGGCGACGTTCCAAATGCCGCTTCTCACGGCACGGTCCCGGGAGACGACGCGGCGGGCGACCGCGAAAAGCAGCGCCAGTGCGTGGTCGCTGACCTCCTCGACGCCGTAATCCGGAACATTGGCGACGTAGATGCCGCGAGCGGCCGCGAAAGCGCGGTCGATATTATCGATGCCGACGCCATAACGCACGATGGCGCGGCACTCGGGCATGTTGGCGATCGCCTCGGCATCGACGGGGCTTTCGCGGACCAGGACGGCATGGGCGCCCGCCACGGCACGCCGCACGTCGGCGGCGTTGCCGTGACAGGGTCTTTCCACGACATTCGCACCGTAGGATTGAAGCACGGCCTGTTCTATTTTCGTATCGCCGTACCCCTCGTCGAGAACGACGACGAGGGGATCTTTCGGATGCGACGTGGTCATGACGTGCCTTTCGCTTACTGGCTGTTGACCGCTTGGTCGCGAGCCTTGACCAGCTTGTCGACCCATTCGGCGCCGACGGCGGCGTCGAGATGCTTGCGGACGGCCGGCTGGGCGAGCGCGCGGAATGCCTCGATCTGTTCGGCGGTCGGCACGTAGACCTCCATGCCCTTCTCGGTCAGCGTCTTTTCGGCCGCCAGATCCTGGGCGCGCGTCATGTCGCGATGGATCTTCTGGGCTTCGACGGTGCAGCTGTCGACCGCGGCCTTCTCCGTGTCGGTGAGGCCCTGATAGAAGGCGTCGCTGATCAGATAGGCGTGCAGGCTGTAGACGTGTCCGTCGAGCGTTGCGTATTTCTGGCTCTGGTAGAGGCTGGCGGCGATGATGTTGGTCACGCCGTTTTCCTGGCCATCGACGGCGCCCTGCGTCAGCGCCGCCGGCAGTTCACCCCAATCGATTGCAGACGGGCTGGCGCCCAGGCTTTCCATCAGCGCAATGAAGACCGGCGAAGGCTGGACGCGCATCTTGAGGCCCTTCAGGTCGTCGGGCGTCTTGATCGGATGCTTGGAGTTGGTGAACTGGCGAATGCCGTTGTCGGCATAGGCAAGCAGGCGGATGCCGGTATCCTTGAGCATGGCAGCGCCGAATTCCTTGCCGAAGTCGCCGTCCAGCACCTTGTAGGCGGTCTCGTGGTTCGGGAAGAGATAGGGCAGGGCGAAGATATCGAAGGCGGGGTAGATGCTGGAAATGCCGCCGTCATGGACGACAGCCATTTCGATCGAGCCGAGCTTCAGGCCCTCGAGCGTCGCAGTGGCGTTGCCGAGCTGGCCGGCGGGGAAGATCTGGACGTCGATGGAATTCTCCGTCGCCTTCTCGACGCAGGATTCGAAGGCGAGCGCCGCCTTGTGTTTCGGCTGGTCGTCGCGGCCGGGTTGGAAATGTCCGTATTTCAGGACTTTTGGCGCGGCATAGGCCGTGCCGGCGCTGAGCGCGATCAGCGCTGCAGCGGTGATGGTTGCGATCGTTTTAACCATGGTCATTCCTCCTCAAATGATGGTTGATGGTTGTCAGTGCAGATAGCCAAAGCTGTTCGGCAGCCAGGTGCTGAAACCCGGTACGAACGTCAGCAGGGCAAGCACGACGAGTTCTGCGCCAAGCAAGGGCCAGAGTTCGCGTACCAGCGCATTCATGGGCACCTTCGTCACCAGCGAGGTGACGAAGAGCAGGCCGCCGACCGGCGGGGTAATCATTCCGAGCGTCAGGTTCAGGATCACGACCATGGCGAACTGCAGCGGGTCGATACCGACGGCGGTGGCCACGGGCGCCAGGATCGGCACCAGGATCATCACGCCGGGAAGCGGCTCCATGAAGATGCCGAACAGCAGCAGGAAGATATTGACGGCAATCAGGAAACCGATCGGACCGAGACCCATCGAGACGATGAACTCCGAGATCATCTGCGGTATCTGCAGCACGGTCAGGGCCCAGGCAAAGGCGTCCGAGGTCGAGATGATCAGCATCACCGAGGCCGTCATGATGGCGGTGCGGACGAGCATGCCGGGTATCTTGTTCAAGGTCAGCGTGCGGTAAACGAACGTACCCGCAAGCCAGGCATAAAAGACGGCAACCGCAGACGCTTCCGTGGGCGTGAAGGCGCCGGTATGGATGCCGCCCAGGATGATCACCGGCAGCATCAGCGCCGGGAATGCACGCCAGGTGATCAGCGCAAACTCGTTGAAGGACGGGCGCGCCTCCCAGCTGCGATAATCCCGCTTTACCGAAATCCAGTAGTTCACCAGGAGAAGAGCGGCGCTGATCATCAGGCCGGGAACGATGCCGGCGAGAAACAGGCCGGCGACGCTGACGCTGTTGTCGGTGAGCGCGTAGACGACCATGATGATCGACGGCGGGATCATCGGCCCGACGATGGCGGCCGATGCGGTCATTGCGGCAGAATAGCCGGGGCTGTAGCCCGTCTCACGCATCATCTTGGAAATGATGGCACCGGGGCCGGCCGCGTCGGCCAGTGCCGAGCCGCTGATGCCGGAGAAAAAGGTCATCGTCAGGATGTTGGCATGGCCGAGGCCGCCGCGAAAATGGCCGACACAGGCGGATGCGAACTTCAAGAGCACGTCCGTCAGGCGCCCGCCGGTCATCATCTCTGCAGCCAGCAGGAAAAACGGGATCGCCAGCAGCGGAAAGCTGTCGAGGCCGGCAAAGAGCCGTTGCGGGATGATCAAGGCGGGAAAGCGCCCGTCGTAGAGAACCGCGATCAGCGTCGAAAGGCCAAGCGTGATGGCGATCGGCACGCCGATGATCAGGGTCAGCAGGAAGGTGATGGTGAGAACGGCACTCATACGACGGAAAACTCCGCTGCCTTGGCCTGATCCTCCACGTTCGTCTGATGCGTGATCAGCCGCCGGGACATCAAGAGGGTGTGGACGAGCATCAGCAGCGAGCCGATGGGAATGGCGAGATAGATGGCGCCGAGCGGCAGCCTGAGCACCGCGCTCTCCTGCCGCCAGGCAAACAGCGAATATTGCAGCCCGAACCAGGCGACGGCCGCAAAGAAGCCAATGACCAACAAAAAGACGGACAAGCGGAGCGCCTGAGCCCAGCGCGCCGGCAAGGCGTTCTGGAAATTGTCGATGGCGATATGAGCGCCCTCGCGCATCGCCAGGCCGACGGCCAGCCAGGCGACCCAGATCATCATGTAGCGGGTGATCTCTTCCACCCAGGGTAGGGACGTCCCGAAGATGTAGCGCAGGACGACATTGGCGAAGACCAGGATGGCCATGGCCAGCATCAGCGAGCCGACAACGAACTGGTTGGCCCAGGTAAAGAAACGGTCGAGTGTCAGAAGCATGATTTTCTCCCGTGGGATGCCGGCAATCACCGACATCCCGCGATCGTCCCGGTCAGTTGAGGTACGGTTCGGCCTTCACCGGCAGGCGCCAGATGGTGAAGTTCGGCACATCGGGGTCCTTGAAGTTCATGTCGCCATCCACCCACAGGTGAAGGTGGTTGGAGATGACATGCAGCGTGCCGTCGGGCGCCCAGGCGAGCGTGTCCGGCCAGACCATTTCGGGATGATAGGCAACCTGGCTGAGGCGCCGGGTGTTGGTGTCGTATTTGAGCACGCCGTTCAGCTGCAGCGCGGTCAGGTAGATATTGCCGGCCTTGTCGGCCGTCAGGCCGTCGGTGTTGGAGGGCAGCACCACTTCGACGCGCACGGCGGCCTGAAGTTCGGACTCCGAAACGCTTGCATCACGCAGCAACGCCGTCGGCAGGGAATAGAGCGTGTTGCCGGTCAGGTTGGTCCAATAGAGCGTCTTGCGGTCGCCGGACAGCGCGATGCCGTCGGCGCCAGTGCGCATGCGGCCGTTCTTCAGCACCTGCCGTCCGTTGATGGCGAAGCTGAACTGGGCCTCGTCATTGGTGAACTTCGAGGCGTTCAGGACCCGCCGTGCGGTGTTGGCCTTCTTGTCGTAAACGATCAGGCCGCCGCAGAGCGGATCGGCGAAGATACCGCTGTCGGCGATATAGGCAAAGCCGGACTCGTTATCGACGACCACGTCGTTGAGGAAGGAGCATTTCTTGTCGGAAAGCTCCGGACCGAATTCCAGGCGCTGGACTTCCTTGTTGGCCTTGATGTCCCAAAGCACCAGCTTTTCATCTTTCGGGCCAGAGGCTGCACCGGCGATATGGCCCTGGTCGAGCATCCACATCACGTCGTTCTCATCGACCTCGAAACCGAGGACCGCCTTCAGGCCCGCCTCGTTGGACACGGCGTTGAGCTCTGCGGAGGGAAACGCCTCCAGTTCATAGCTCTCGCCGGTTTTGACCAGCTTCGAGACCGTTGCCGGCATGTCGGCGCCGCCCCAGCGGGCCGCCGTTACATACATGGCGCCAGTGGAATCGAATTTCAGGCCCTGGACCAATGTCTTGCCGAACAGCGGGCTTGCCTGCCACTTGGCGGCGGCTTCGGCATTGTCGACCTTGTAGGTCAGGCTGTTCCAGCGGACGACGGGCTCGACGCCTTTGTCATCCGCGCGTGCTGTGCCGGTGATCGGCACCGCGATGGAAAGGACCGCAAATGCAGCGGCCATGCGTATTCCGGCAATTCTCATGATATATCCCCTCCCAGGAATTGGCGCTTCAATTTCCTCCGCCTAACTGCTACCTTAGGCAGTAGTTGAAACTAAGGTAGCAGTTTTCCGACTGCTGTAAAGGGGGGTCTGCATGTCTGTGTCCAAAACGTCGCCGGAGAACCGGCGTGGAGAAAATCAGGAGGGTCGAAAAGGGGCAGGCCGGCTGGTGCGCCCGGCGCTGCTGGTCGATGAGGTGATGCGCTCCATCCGCGACATGATCGTCGACGGGCGGGTGCGGCCGGGTGAGCGCCTGTCCGAAAACGCCCTTGCGACCGAATTGGGGGTTTCGACGACGCCGGTCCGCGAAGCTATTGCCCTCCTGCGCCGCCAGGGCCTGGTGACCGTGCAGCCGCAGTCGGGAACCTATGTGTTCGAATTGCAGCCGGGGGAATTGAACCGCCTGTGCGAGTTGCGGTTCGCGCTGGAACCGTCCGCCGTGCAGCTGGCGTTGGAGAACCCGGATTCGTCGCTGCCCGACCAGCTCGATCGTATCGTCGCCGAGATGCAAAAAGCCCAGGCCGAAGGCCGCGTCAGGGACTATCTGACGCTGGATACCGATTTCCACGATGCGATCATCGCCGCTTCGGGCAATGATTATTTCAACAGCGCCTATGCCCTTATCGGTGCCAAGATGGCGGCGCTGCGCAACCGTCTGGGCAGCGATCCGCATCATATGGAAAAATCGATGCGCGAGCATATCGAGATCGCCGAGGCGATTCGCGCCCGCGATCTCGGCCGCGCCGTCGGCATCCTTGTCCGGCACATCGCCCGCAAGGAAGGCTCCTATTGGGAACATCTCGATCCGCAGGATCCGAGCCGGCTTGAGCGCACGCCGCTGAATACGCAGCTTTTTCAGGAATAAGCTTTCCAACATCACCGCTCCTTTTCAGCCGCCTTGCTTCTCAAGCTTGGCGGCGAGACTTTTTGCGCCCTATTGACATAATTCTGGTATTGAATATCTGATATACCATATGGCAGATGGGAACTGCCAGTGGGAGATTTGTTCATGAGTGCTGGGCTTGCGGGTCACGTCGGTGATGCGCCCTTTTTGCTGGAGATTTCCGGCCTGTCGAAAAGCTGGGGTGCCACCCGGGCTGTCGATCGGGCGAGCTTTGCTCTTGGAGCCGGCGAGGTTCTTGCCCTGGTGGGAGAAAACGGCGCCGGAAAATCGACGCTGATGGCGTTGCTGTCGGGTGTTGCCCAGCCTGATGAAGGTGAAATCCGGCTTTCGGGCAAACAGGTGGAACTGTCGTCGCCGCAGATGGCGCGGGCCAATGGCATCGCCACGGTGTTTCAGGAGTTGAGCCTCGCCGAAAACCTGACGGTGATGGAAAACATCTATGCCGGGCGCCTGCCCTCAAGCTTCGGTTTTGTCGACAAGCGGCTTCTCAAGCGGCGGGCAAGCGAACTTTTCGAACTGCTTGGCCTCGCGATAGACCCGGAGGCGACGGTCGGTAGTCTGCCCGTCAGCTCGCGCCAGATCGTCGAGATCGCCAAGGCGGTTTCGCTCGATGCCAGGGTCCTGCTGCTGGACGAACCGACTTCGGCGCTGAACGCCGACGAGAAGGCCGCCTTGTTTTCGCTCGTCGGCCGGCTCAAGGCGAAGGGCACGGGCATCATCTACATCAGCCACCACCTGGATGAGGTGCTCGACCTCGCCGACCGCGTGGTCGTTCTGCGGGATGGCCAGGTGGTCTCGACGACAGACTGCGCCGGAACCGACGCGAATGGGCTGGTACGGGACATGACCGGCCGCACCATCGATCCGTCGCTGATCGACCGTCGCGCTCCCTTCGACGAGGTCCTGCTCGACATTGAAGGGCTTGGCGACGGGCGGGACGTCGAGGACATCTGGTTGTCCTTGCGTCGTGGCGAGATCGTTGCGCTTGCGGGACTGATGGGGTCGGGGCGCAGCGCACTTGCCGAAATGATTGTCGGGCTGAGGAAACCGAGCGTCGGCTCCATCCGCCTTTCGGGGCAAGCCGTCACGCTGCACGGCATGAAAGCCGCGCAATATCTCGGCATTGGCTACATCCCGCCTGAGCGCAAGACGCAGGGCCTTTTCCTCGACATGTCGATCGCCGCCAATGTCGCGGCGGCAACGCTTCGCAGATCAACGCGCGCCGGCTTCGTGGATGAAGCATCGATGCGGCGCCGCGCGCAGGATTATGTCGGGCGGCTGTCGATCAAGGCCGGCGATGTCGGTGTCACCTGCCGCGCCCTTTCGGGCGGCAACCAGCAGAAGGTGCTGTTTGCCAAATGGCTCGAAACCGAGCCGGCCCTCCTCGTGATCGAGGAGCCGACCAAGGGCGTGGATATCGCCGCCAAGCTCGATATCCACGCGGAACTCGTTTCCCTCGCCGCAGGCGGCGCCGGCATTCTGATGGTTTCTTCGGACCTGCCGGAAATCCTTTCCATCGCCCATCGCGTGCTGGTCATGCACCGGGGGCGGATCGTCGGCGATCTCGATTGCCGTCAGACCACAGAACATCAAATCGTGGCCCTGGCATCGGGCCTTGCGGAGACGTCTCATGGCATCTAGCCGAGTGTCGGCCCTGATGAGTGGTGCGCAGATGCGCGAACTCGTTCTTTTCATCCTCATTCTGGCAGTCGTCGTCGGCATGTCGATTGCCTCGCCGTTTTTCCTGTCGCTGGCCAATTTTCGCGCCATGGCAGCCGGCCTCGTGCCGACCGGCATCATCGTCGTTGGCATGACCTATCTGCTGGTCAGCGGTGGGTTCGATCTTTCCGTGGGGTCGGTCATGGCGCTTGCCAGCACCGTGTGCGCCTATTTGTTGACGCTGGGCTGGGGCATTCCCGGCGCGGTCGTTGCCGCCATGCTGCTTGGTGTGGGGATCGGCGCCATCAATGGCGTTCTGGTCACCCTGTTCCGGATCAATCCGCTGATCGCCACGCTCGGCTCGATGTCGGTGGCGCGCGGTATCGCGTTGATCATGACCGAGGGTTTTTCCTTATCCAGCCTGCCGAAATCATTCGGGCTGGCCGGAAACTACACCCTTCTCGGCATGCCGATGATGGTGTGGCTGATGTTGGCCATCGTCCTTCTCGGCGATATCGGGCTGCGGCGCACCGCCTATTTCCGCCAGATCTATTTCATCGGCAACAACGAGCAGGCGGCCCGCCTTTCGGGGATCAATGTGGCGGGTGTGCGCCTGGTTGCCTACGCGCTGAGCGGCTTGCTCGCCGCCGTGGCCGGCGTCCTGCTCGCCTCGCGGCTGATGAGCGGCACCCCGACAGCCGGCAGCGGGCTGGAGCTTCAGGTTCTGGCCGCAGCCGTGATCGGTGGTGCTTCGCTCAAGGGCGGCGAAGGCACCGTGCTCGGCGCGTTTCTCGGGGCGGTGTTCGTGGCGCTGGTCAACAACGCCATGACCATGCTCGCCGTCTCCATCTACTGGCAGATGATCGTGACCGGCGGAATCCTGGTCGCGGCCGTCGGCATCGACATGCTGGGCCGGCGCAACCGCCCGACCTGAGGAATCTCGCCGCCGGAATGAGCCGGCGGCATCAAATGGGAGGAATGGAAATGACATCGAACTGCGGTGCGGATGGAGAAAAGATCTCCCTCAACCGGCGCAATTTTTTAGGCGCGGCGACGGCGGCCGGCATTGGCGGCATGATGCTGCCCGCCTTCAGCAAGGAGGCGCTCGCCCAGGGCAGCGGGCTTGAATATGTCTTCCTGTCGGTCGTGACCCAGGTGCCGTTCTGGGCCGACCACAAGGCCGGGCTGGACGATGCAGCCAAGGCGCTCAACGTGAAAACCACGTTTACCGGCCCGCTTGATTTCGATACCGCCGGGCAGGCGCGCCAGCTGGACGAAATCATCGCCCGCCAACCGGGCGGCATCCTGATTTTCCCGGGCGATGCGGCAGCTCTTGCGGAAGGCGTCAATCGCGCCGTCGATGCCGGCATTCCCGTCGCGATGATCATCGGCGATATTCCCGATTCGCGCCGCACGCTGCATCTGGGCATCTCCAATTTCGAGGCGGGCAAGGTCGGCGGGGAACTGCTGGCACAGGCCATCGGCGGCAAGGGCAAGGTTCTGCTCGGCACCTTCCCGTCGCCTGCGACGCTCGAACGTGTCGAAGGCTACAAGACCGTGTTCAAGGACAAGTATTCCGAGATCGAAGTGGTCGACGTCGTCAACGACAAGGCCGACCCGTCCTTCGCGCCAACGGCCTATGCGCAGGCCATCCAGGCGCATCCTGACGTCGTTGGCATTGGTGGCACGGATGGCGATTCCGGCAAGGGGGCGGCAATCGCCGTCAACGAGGCCGGCAAGAAGGGCGCGATCAAGATCGTCGCCATGGACCGCAATTCGGACATGCTGCCCTACATCGAAGATGGCACGATCCATGGCTCGGTGGCGCAGAAGTCCTACACGGAATCCTATCTCGCCGTTCACCTGCTGCATTGGCTCAACACCAATGCGGTGCATATGGTCAAGGATGCCAAGGCCTCGGGCATCAATCCGCTGCCGGAATCGATCCTGACCGGCGTCGTGCCGGTGACCAAGGAGAATGTTGCGCAGTTTCTTTAGGCGGTGGACCGGGAGGCCTGTTTCCGAAGGGAAGCGGGCCTCTTCTCGATAGGTCCGGTGTCAGCCGGCTTTATCAGCGGCGGCGATATCCTCTATGGTCGAGGAATAGGTGCGTTTGGTGCGATCGATATGCTGGTCGAGAATATCGAGGCTGGCGGCGACATCCCCCTTGCCGAGCAGATCGACAATGACCTTATGCTCGTGGAAGGATTTTTCCGTGTGCTGCGGTTTCTGGGCCAGGTGGGTGCGAAGTGCCGCGATCTTGCCGACATGCATCCTGTAGGTTTCCAGGAGGTGGGAATTGCCGCAATGCTCGAGAAACCTCAAGTGAAACAATGTGTCGGCGGTGAGATAGGCGCGGATATCGCCGGCGTCGAGTGACGCCGTCATTTGGTCGAGCACGTCAGCAAGAGACAGCAGCAAGGCTTCGGGGTTGCGCCGCATGGCGAACTTGAGCGCGCCGGCCTCCAGCGCTTGCCGCAACTCGCACATTTCCCGGATTTCTTCTGCAGAAAGCGTGAAGACAGTCAGCCCGCGCGGCGGCGAAAACCGCACTAGGCCTTCCAGCCGCAACTGCGCCAAAGCCTCGCGTACGGGTGTCTTGGACACACCCAGGCGTTCCGCCAGCTGCCGTTCGGAAACCTCCTCCCCGAGGCCCAGATCACCGGCGATGATCGCCTCGCGGATACGTCCGGCAACTTCGCCGGACATGGATTGCGGCCGTTCGATAGGCTTCATTTTGTTCCCCCCAAGCCTGTTGACAGGCATCATGCGCATTGGTATTTGATATTTGGTATACCAGTTGATTGCGGCGATCTCAAGCGGGTTCTTTCACCCGAAAACGCCGGTTCAGCAGGGGAAGAGGAGGAGACATGCAAGCGACTGCCGTTGCCGATCTGGTCTGCGATTGCCGCAACCTTCATGGCGAAGGTGTGTTGTGGTCGGCCGAGCATGGCCTCCTGATGTGGGTCGATATCCATGGCAAGGCGCTCTGGACGCTTGAGCCGGTCTCCGGCGCCGCCGCCAGCCATGCACTCCCCGAGCGCCTGTGCTGCTTCGCGCCCCGCCGGGGAGAACCGTGGCATCGCATCCTGGCAGCCTTTGCCAGCGGTTTTGCGCTGTTCGACGTGCTGACCGGCGACCGCCAGGAAATCGCTGCCTTCGAAGCGGACAAACCGACAACCCGCCTCAATGACGGTCGCACTGATCCCGCCGGCCGTTTCATCGCCGGCGGCATGGATGAGGGCGATCCCATGCGACCGATCTCATCGGTGGTGATGGTGGATCGCGACCTGTCGGTGACCCCGCTTTTCGATGGCGTGGCCTGCGCCAATTCGACGTGTTTTTCGCCGGATGGGCGGCAGATGTATTTTGCCGACAGCCCGACGGGAAACATCGAGGTTTTCGACTACGACGCCACAGCCGGCGCCGTCTCCAATCGGCGCATGTTGGCGCAGACGAAGGGCGTACCGGACGGATCCTGTGTCGATGCCGAGGGGTATGTCTGGAACGCTGTCTGGGAGGGGTATCGCGTCGAGCGCTACGCGCCGGACGGCCGTCTCGACCGGATCGTCGACGTGCCTGTCGCGAAGCCGACATGCTGCGATTTCGGCGGGCCGGATCTGCAGACCCTTTACATCACGACGTCACGGCTGGGCTCGGAGGAAGCGTTTTTGGCGCGCGAGCCGTTGTCGGGCGGATTGTTTGCCTATCGTGCCGATGTCCGGGGTGTGCCCGGAAGGCCGTTCGGCTGAAGCATAAACCATTGTCTTTGATCAGGAGGAGAAGATGAAGACAGGATTGAAATCGCTCGTGATGGCTGCGGCCATCGCCCTTTCCGCCAGCGTTGCAGGCGGTGCGCTTGCTGCCGATTACGCTGCGCCCACCCCGCTCAAGGACGGCGCGCAGGCGCCAATCTCCAGCATCAAGGCGACGACGCCGTTTCGCATCGCCTACATGCCACCCGCGACCGAATTCAACTATTACATGGCCATCGGCGAGGGCATCAAGTCGGTGGCCGCAGAACGCGGCATCGAGACCTTCATGCTGGCCCCGCAGAGCGGCGCCGACATCAACGGCCAGATGGGCATGATCCAGGACGTCCTGACCCAGGATGTCGATGCCATCATCTTCGGCACGCATGACGAAGCTGCTGCCGCCCCGCTGATCAAACAGGCGGTCGACAAGGGCATTGCCGTGGTGATGATCAACTCGGATATTCCGAACTTCCCGACGCCGATCCACGGCGTCGTCGGCTACAAGCAGCGCAGCGGCACCCTTGCCCTTGCCGAATGGGCGGTGAAGCAGGCCGGCGGCAAGGACGTCAATGTCGGTGTGATCGAAGGCCAACCCGGCTATCACTCGACGGAGCGTGTCGGGGGCTTTCTCGATGGCATCAAGACCGCTGCCAACATCAAGGTCGTGACCTCGATCGATGGCAAGTGGAATGTCGAAGGCGGCAACACCGCCGGCATGGATATCCTGCAGTCGCACCCTGAAGTGAACGTCATCTTCGCTGCCAATGACTACATGGCGATCGGCGCCGCCCTTGCCGCCAAGGCCGCCGGTCGAACCGACCTGATGATCCTCGGCAATGATGGCGACACCGGTGGCCTGGAGCAGGTCAATGACGGTTCCATCACCGCAACCGTCAACACCAGCCCCTATCTGATGGGCCAGTGGGCCGCCAAGGCGACGCTGGACGCGCTGGAAGGCAAGTTTGCCGGCGGCTTCATCGAAGTGCCGACCACCGTTGTCGACAAGGCCGGCGCACTCGCCGTGCTCAAGCAGCCTGATATGCTCTATCCCAAGCCGTCGAAGGCCTACTAACTAGCCATCACTCCGGGCCGGTTCGGCCGGCCCGGAACCTTTCTTTCGAAATAGCCAGTTTTCAGGTTTGGGATCGAAGTCGCGATGACTGTCCAATCAGCCTTAGCCTCGCCCCGTCCGGTGCTCGAGGTCATCGATGTGACAAAGCGTTATCCCGGCGTGCTCGCCAATGACGCGGTCAGCTTCGCCATGTATCCGGGCCGCATCCACGGTCTTCTCGGCGAAAACGGCAGCGGCAAGTCGACCATCATCAAGACACTCTCCGGCGTCCAGAGGCCGGATAGCGGCGAGATCCGCATTCACGGGCGCGAGGTATCGTTCTCCGATCCGATCGCGGCGCGGAGCGCGGGCATCGCCACCGTCTTTCAGGAGTTTTCCATCGTCCCCACCCTCTCGGTGGCGGAGAACATCTTTCTCGGCCGCATGCCGACAGGCCGTTTCGGCCTGGTCGATTGGCAGAAGGTCGTCAGCGAGACCGTCGACATTCTCGGTCGGCTGGGGGTCGAGATCGATCCGGAAGAAATCGTCGGCAGCCTGTCTGTCGCCCAGCAGCAGATGGTCGAGATCGCCAAGGCCGTGGCGACAGGCGCAAGCCTGATGATTCTCGATGAGCCGACGGCGGCGCTGGGGCTGGACGAGATCGCGCAATTGCACGCCCTGCTTCGCCGCATGCGCGATCAGGGAGCGTCGCTTCTTTATGTCTCGCACCGGCTGGATGAAGTCGTCAGCCTCGTCGACGACGTCACCATTCTGCGCGGCGGAAAGGTCGTCAGCGCAGCGGGCGCGACGGAGGTGAAGATCGACCGGATCGTTTCGGCGATGATCGGCTCCGATGTGAAGGAGCATTATCCCAAGGTCAACAATGCCACAGACACGGTCGTGCTCGAAGCGAAGGGCATTTCCACGCGCCAGGGCGTCAGCAAGGTCGACCTGACCTTGCACGCCGGCGAGGTCCTCGGTCTCGGCGGCGTTCTGGGCGCGGGCCGAACCGAAATTGCCCGTGCCTTGTTCGGCGTCGACGGTCTCACCGAGGGAGAAATTTTGATCGACGGCCATCCGGTTAAGATCAGGGCGCCATCGGATGCGATCGCTGCCGGCATGGCGCTGATTTCCGAGAACCGCAAGTTCGATGGCCTTTTCTTCAATTTCACCGGCAAGGCGAACATCTCGGTCGCCAGCCTCGATCGCATCAAGCTGCGGGGACTTCTCAGCCTCGAACATGAGTACCTGAATGCGCGGCGGATGGGCCAGCAACTCGAAATCACCAAAGCCGCGCCGGACAAGCTGGTCGGCCATCTCTCCGGCGGCAACCAGCAGAAGGTGATCCTGGCGCGCTGGCTGATGACGGGTGCCCGCGTGCTGATCCTCGATGAACCGACGCAGGGCATCGATATCGGCGCCAAGCTGGCGATCTACGACCTGATCAACCGGCTGACCTCCGAAGGCAAGGCGGTCATCCTGATCTCCTCGGACCATGAAGAACTGCTGGCCATGAGCGACACCATCGCCATCGTCCGCCATGGATCCGTGGTGCGGGTCGCGCCGGCTGCTGCGCTCAACCATACCGATCTCGTCAAGGCGTCCGCCGACGAGGTTTCAGAACACGGAGCATTGCATGAAATTCCGGCTTGATCCCCAGCTTATCGGACCGCTGGTCGCCCTCGTCCTGGTCACTGCCATCGTTGCGCTGACCTCGAGCCGGTTTCTGGACCCGGGCAACCTTGCCAATCTCAGCCTGCAGGCCTCTATCGTCGCGCTGATCGCCGTCGGCGCGACCATCGTCATCTTTACCGGCGGCATCGATCTCAGCTCCGGCTCGATGGTGGCGCTGCTGACGATGATTCTGGCCGTCGCGATCCGCGACCTCGGCTTGCCGCTGGAACTGGCGATTGTCGCCGTGCTTTTCGTCGGCGTGGTGATCGGCGGGTTCAACGGCGTGGTCTCGGCCTATCTGCGCATTCCGTCCTTCATCACGACGCTTGCCGGCCTCATTGCTTTCCGCGGCATTGCGCTGCTGTTCAACAATGGTTCGCCGATCTTCTCGCTCGACCCGCGGCTGGAGCCGATTTTTTACGGAACGCTCGCCGGTATCCCGCTGCCTTTCATCTATATCATTGTTTTCTACGCAGTAGCCGCCGTCTTCATGGGGCGGACACGCACCGGCCGCGAAATCTATGCGGTGGGCGGCAATGCCTCGGCCGCCAGGCTTTCCGGCATCAAGGTGCAGCGCATCCAGACGATCGCCTTCGTCATTGCCGGCTTCATGACGGCGGTTGGCGCGATCCTGATGGCCGCACGCCTCAATTCCGGCTCGCCGAACTATGGCCAGACGTTGGAACTGCAGGCGATTGCGGCAGCGGTGGTGGGCGGCGCCAGTCTGTCGGGCGGGCGTGGCAATGTGCTGGCGACGCTCGCCGGTTCCTTCCTGATCGTCGTGGTGCAGAACGGCCTCAATCTCAATGCCGTGCCATCCTCGATCCAGAACATCATTCTCGGCGCGATCATCCTGCTGGCCGTCGGTGTCGACATGTGGCGGCCGGAACTGTCCCGCCGGCTTTCGCGCCTGATGGGCCGGAAGGAGAAATGACCGTGGATCTCGATCCGACCTCCGTCCGACTGTCACCGACCAATTTCGCAAGGGAGAGCCGACTTTGCTCGTCCGCCGTTTCATTGGCGCCTAAAGCGTCTTGAAGGCGGCATCACCCGATCCATTCAAACAAGGAGAAAACCATGACCCAAACGACACCTCCCGTATCCTTCAGCCATATCGGCATCACGGTCCCCGATCTTGACCGCGCCGTGGAGTTCTACACCAAGGCGCTCGGCCTCTACCTCATCATGGCGCCGACGACGATCAACCATGACGACAGCGCCATCGGCGTCATGTGCGACGACGTGTTCGGCGAGGGCTGGGGCAGCTTCCGCATCGCCCATCTCGCGACCAATGACGGGATCGGCGTCGAACTCTTCGAGTTTCCGCAGACCAAGCAGGAAGACGGCCCGTTCGAATACTGGCGTGCGAGGCTCTTCCACTTCTGCGTCCAGGATCCCGATCTCGAAAACCGCATCAAGCTCATCGAGCAGTATGGCGGCAAGCAGCGCATGAAGCAGGTTCGCCATTATTTCCCCGGCCAGAAACCCTACCGCATGGTCTATTGCGAGGATCCCTTCGGCAACATCGTTGAACTCTACAGCCACTCCTATGAGCTGACCTATTCGGCCGGCGCTTACGTTTGAGGAGAAGACACGTGCCGCGTCTGACAGCCGTCATCACGGACTACGATTATGGAAACCTCGATATCGAGCGCTCGATCCTCGAGCCGCAGGGTATCGACGTCATTGGACTGCAAGCCAAGTCCGAAGATGAGCTGATCGACGCGGCCCGCACATGCGATGCGATCATGAACCAGTATGCCCGCGTCGGCGCGCGCACCATAGCGGCGATGAGCCGCTGCAAGGTGATCGCGCGTTATGGCGTGGGCGTCGATATCGTCGATGTCGAGGCGGCAACCGGGGCAGGGGTTCTGGTCACCAACGTGCGCGATTACTGCACCGAGGAGGTGGCCGATCATGCCGTCGCGCTCTGGCTCGCCTGCGCCCGGCGGCTGGTCGAGTACGACCGGGCGACACATCAGGGCATCTGGCGCTGGCAGTCCGGCCAGCCCGTCTATCGCCTGCGTGGCCGCACCCTTGGCATCGTTTCGTTCGGCAAGATCGGACAGGCGATTGCCGAACGCGCCCGCGCCTTCGGCGTAGAGATCGTGGTTCATGACCCTTACGTCGGGGACGACGTGCTGGCGGCCCATGGTGTTGCCCGGGTCGGCAAGGATGAACTGCTCGCGCGGGCCGATATCCTCATGATGCAGGTGCCGATGACGCCGGAGACGCATCATTTCCTCGGCGAAGCGGAATTCGCCGCCATGAAGTCCGGCACGATCGTCATCAACACCGGACGTGGCCCGACCATCGACAACAAGGCGCTCTATCAGGCGCTGCTCTCCGGCAAGGTTCTCGCCGCAGGGCTGGACGACCCGGAGGAGGAGCCTGCCAAGCGCGCCGCCTGGAACCCGGCGGACAATCCGCTGTTTTCGCTGCCCAACGTGCTGGTGACGCCGCATTCCGCCTACTACTCGGAGGAATCCATCCGCTCGGCCCGCGAGATCGCCGCAAGCGAAGTGGCGCGCGTGCTGACCGGCATTCACCCGCTCAATCCCGTCAATTCGGTCGATCTGCTCGGCCAGCTCAAGAAAATTGCCTGAAGGATACTGCCATGTTGAAAGTTTTCGAGGATTTCGACCGCAGGCCGGACCTGCTTGCCCGGTTCGACGAACTTCTACCCGTCTACTCCATTTCCTGTGTCTTCGCCGACGTCATGTACCGGACAGGCGTCATGTCCTCTGCCATCAAGGCGCCGTTCAAGGCGAAGGCGGTGGGGCAGGCGATCACCGTGCAGCTTTCCAAGGGCGATCTGGTCGATCCGCTCAAGGCGCTGGAAATGGGCCAGCCGGGTGACATGATCGTGGTCGATGCCGGGGGCGATACGGAAACCTCGGTCTGCGGCGGCCTGATGGGCGGCCTTGCCCAGAACCGTGGCATTCGCGGCATGATCGTCGATGGCGCCGGCCGCGATATCGACGAGCTCGAGGATCTCGGCTGGCCGATCTGGACGCGGGCGATCACCGTGCGCGGCACGCATACGATGTTTTCGGGCCGCAAGGAGGAACTGTCGATCAATGTTCCGATCTCCTGCGGCGGTGTCGTGGTCAATCCGGGCGATTTCATCGTGGCGGATACGATCGGTGTCGTCGTCGTGCCGCTGGCCAAGGCGGACGAGGTGTTGACGCTGGCGAAGGAACAGGCCGACCGCGAGGAAGCGACGCGGCAATGGGTGAAGAAGGGCAAGACTGTGGAAGACTTGCTCGCCGAGTTCGGCCGGATCTGATCCCGCCGCTTCCCCCATTGCCTTAGACGCGTTGTTTCGTGCTATCAACGGCGGAATCGGTCGCGTTCGTGACGACCGCCATTGCCCTTTGGGGGAAACTGCATGCGTCCAATCGAAAGGCCGCCATCGCTTGTCGATACGGTGGCGGCCCAGCTCAGGGAACTGATCGTCTCCGGCGAACTGGCGCTTGGCCAGCAACTGTCCGAGCGCAATCTCGCTGCCGCCTTCGGCGTCTCGAAGACACCGGTGCGCGAGGCGCTTGCGCAACTGAAGACCGAGGGACTGGTCAGGATCGCTGCACAGCGCGGTGCGACGGTGTTCACGCTATCCGGCCAGGAAGTGGCCGATATCTGCGAATGGCGGCAGACACTGGAAACCGCTGCCCTGCGCATGGCGTTCGAGCGGGCATGCGACCGGCTGGTCGCCGATCTGGCCAAAGTGGTCGAGCGGATGAAAGAGGCGCGTGGCCGAGATGATGTAAAAGCCTATCTCGCCGAAGATACCGCTTTCCATAACGTCATCTTCCAGTGCTGCGGCAACAGGCTGTTTCTCGATACCTACGACCTGATGCAGGCCAAGATTGCAGCGCTTCGCACGCATCTGTCCGTCAAGCCGCATCATACCGATCGCTCGTTTGAAGAGCATGGCGAGATTGTCGAAAAGCTGCGGGGCAACGATCTGGACGCCGCACTTGCCTGTCTCACCGTCCATATCGACAGGTCGCGGACGACATATTCCCTGGCGACGGCGGACATTTCCACCGAATAGCCTGCGTTCGCGCCGGCTTCCTGCGCTTTTCGTTCCCGTTTATGCCCGCTGGCTCTTCTTCTGAGCCAGCAGAACCAGACCGGCGATGACAACCGTTCCGACGATGAAGAGGAACGCAGCGGCAGCGATTGCGGGGCTGATGTTTTCCCGGATGGTCGAAAACATCTGGCGGGCAACCGTCCGCTGGTTGGGGCCGGCGACAAACAGCGTCAGAACGACTTCATCAAGTGACGTCGCGAAAGCGAACACCGCGCCGGAGACGATGCCCGGCATCGCCAGCGGCAAGGTCACCTGGCGCAGCACGACGGCGGGCGATGCGCCCAGGCTCGCCGCAGCGTTCTCAAGACGGCGATCGATGCCCTGAAGTGCCGCGCTGACATTGACGACAACAAAGGGGATGGCGATGACCGTGTGGGCGATGATGACGCCGACATAGGTGTTGGCGAGACCATACTGGGCAAACATCAGCTGCATGCCGACGCCAAGCACGACCGCCGGAACGACCATGGGCAGCAGGAAAACGGTGCGGAAGACGCTGAACAGCAGCGACGCCGAATTGCCGCGCAATCCGAGCGACGCAATGGTGCCGAGAACAGTTGCAAGGATCGTCGTGCCGGTGCCGATCAACAGGCTGTTGATGATCGACCGCCGCCAGGCATTGGCGGTGAACAGCTCATGGAACCACCTGAACGAAAAATCGGGGATCGGATAGTTCAGAAAGATGCTGTCGGTGAAGGCGAGCGGGAGGATCGCGAACAACGGAGCCATCAGGAAGATGACGACCGCCGTTCCGAAGACGGCCTTGCCGATGGGAAGCGTTCTCATGCGCGCGCCTCCTCGGACGACAGGCGAAGATAGACGACATAGAGGATCATGGTTGCGGCCAGGAGGACGATGCCGAGCGCGCCGGCCATGCCCCAGTTTGCTGCGCCGGTGGCGTAATAGGCGATCACCGAGCTGATCATCTGGTCTTTGGCGCCGCCGATCAGGGCAGGCGTGATGTAGTAGCCCAGCGCACTCATGAACACGAGCAGGGCTCCCGAGACGACGCCGCGCAGGCTCAGCGGCAGCAATACCAGCAGGAATGCCCGGATCGGCGGCGCGCCGAGCGAAGCTGCGGCCGGCATCAGGTTCTTCGGAATGCCGATGAGCACGCTGAAGATCGGCAGCACCATGAAAGGCAGCAGCACATGCGTCATGGCAATCACGACGCCGAGCCGGTTGAAGATCAGCGGCACGGGTCCGCTCGTCAACCCCAGTGTCTGAAGCGTCAGGTTGATCAGGCCGTTGTCCTGCAGGATGATGTACCAGGCGGCGGTCCGCACCAGCAGCGATGTCCAGAGGGGCAGCAGCACGGCGCCGAGGAGCAGTTGGCGTTTCCAGCCGGTCGTCGAGGCGGCGACCATGGCAAAAGGCAGCCCGACGGCAATGCAGCAGAGGGTGACGATGCCGGCCATGATCATGGTCCGGAAGAGTGTCGTCCGATTGGCCGACGTACCTTCCGGCGCGCTGACGATGTCGCCACCGCTATCGCGCTGCAGATCGACGGCAGCCAGAAGGTTTCTGTCCGTCAGCGAAGCGCCTGCGGCGTCTTGCACCGCGATCCAGAAGGCCGGCTCGCTCCACCGCTTGTCGACCGCCACTAGATCGACCACCGCCTGATCTTCGGCCACGGCTTTGCGCGTCTTCACCATCAGGGTGCGAAATCCGGACTTCGCACTGTTCAGGCGACGGACCAGATCACCGAAAAGCTCGTCATCGGTGATGTTGCGGAGATCATCCGCGAGTGCCTCTTGCGCCTCAGCCGATGGCGTACTTGCGCGGTCCCAACCCTGCAGCGCGCCGGATACTGTCGGCAAAGCTCTCGAAGCGACCGGATCGGAAACCGCCGTCTTCATCATCGTGACGAGGGGCGCGGCGAAGAAGAAAATCAGGAAAAGCGCAAGCGGCGCTATCAGCGCGAACGACTTGGCGCGTTTGGAAAACCACGACTGTCCGGTCATGCGACGATCCAGCATTGTTCGGGGCTGAACGACGCGGTCACCTCCTGCCCAATCTGGGATGTCATCGCATTGCGGGGCGTCTTGACCACAAGCGAGCGGCTGCCGGCATCGACCTGAACCTGAAGATGATCGCCGTGATAGACGACGTCGGTCACCCGGACCTTCAGTTCGTTCTGGCCTTCACCGGAGGGGCCGAGGTCTATCCGCTCCGGGCGGACCGAAACCTTGACGTGTTTTCCGGGCTCCAGGCCGGCGGTGGATGCCACCCGGATCGCCTGGCCGCCTTCCAGCGTGACGTTCAGGAGACCGTTCGAGACCGACGACACCTTGCCGCTGAGCAGGTTGGTCTCACCGATAAACTCGGCGACGAATTGGGTTTTCGGGCGGTCGTAGATTTCGGAGGGGCCGCCGATCTGCTCGATCTTGCCGTGGTTGAAGATCGCGATCCGGTCCGACATCGTCAGGGCTTCGGTCTGGTCGTGGGTGACGAACACGATCGTCAGCCCAAGGCGATGATGGATATCGCGGATATCCATCTGCATCTGTTCACGCAGCTTCTTGTCGAGAGCGCCGAGCGGCTCGTCCATCAACACCACTTCAGGTTCGAAGACCAGGGCGCGGGCCAATGCGACGCGCTGCTGCTGGCCGCCGGACAATTGGATCGGCCGACGGTCGTGGAAGGCGCCCAGCTGCACCATGTCGAGGGCTTTTGTAACGCGCTCGACGATTTCGCTCCGGGAGGCGCCCCGCATCTTCAGCGGAAATGCGACGTTCTCGGCGACGGACATATGGGGAAACAGCGCATAATTCTGGAAAACGACGCCCATGTTGCGCTTGTGGGGCGGCAAGGCATCGACGCGCTTGCCGGCGACGGAAATGCTGCCGCTGGTCGGGGTCTCGAAGCCCGCCAGCATCATCAGGAGTGTCGTCTTGCCGGAACCGGAAGGCCCGAGCATGCTGACGAACTCTCCCTTGCCAATCGAAAGGTCGAGATTGTCAACAACGGTCATGATACCGAACACTTTGCTGACTTTGTCGAAATGTATAAGCGCGTCGCTCATCGTGACCTACGTTCGTTTGGATAAGACGACCTGCCCTCCGACATCGGAGGGGTGTTCCGTTGCCCGGTTCGGGCAACGGATATCGGCGTGAGAAGGCTTGCGCTTACTGGGCGAGCCAGGCGTTGAAACGCTGGGTCAGCTCTTCCGAGTTGTCGGTCCAGAAGTCGACATCGAGAGCGATGGCGCCGCTGATGTTTTCGTCGGTGGTCGGAAGCTCCTTCTGGAACTGTTCAGGCACCAGCTTGGTCGCGCCGAGGTTCGGCAGGCCGTAGGCGATGAACTCCGGAAGCTTGGCCTGGTTTTCAGCCTTGCTGGCGTAGGCGATGAAATCCATGCCTGCGTCCTTGTTCGGGCTGTCCTTCAGGATGACCCAGCTGTCGATGGCGTAGACGCTGCCCGGAAAAACGAAGCCGAACTTGGTGCCTTCAGCCCGGTTGATGCCGCTGATACGACCATTGTAGGCGGAGGTCATGACGACCTGGCCGGAGGAGAGCAGCTGCAGCGGCTGCGCGCCGGCATCCCACCAGATGATATCGGCCTTCAGCTCATCGAGCTTCTTGAACGCCCGGTCGACACCGCCTTCGCCGCCCAGAACTTCATAGACCTGATCGGCAGGAACGCCGTCAGCCATCAGCGCGAATTCGAGGGCGTATTTCGGACCCTTGCGGAAGCCGCGCTTGCCGGGAAACTTCTTCGTGTCCCAGAAGTCGGCCCAGGTCTTCGGCGCTTCGGCGAGCTTCGAGCCGTCGTAGGAAAGGCCGGTCGACCAAACGATGTTGCCGACGCCGCACTCGCTCACTGCCGCAGGAAGATAGGCATCCTTGCCGCCGAGCTTTTCCCAATCGATCTTTTCGTAGATGCCGTCGGCGCAACCCAGCGCCAGTTCTTCGGCTTCGACTTCAACGACATCCCAGTTCGGAACGCCGGCCTTCACCTTGGCCTGCAGGACGCCGTAACCGCCATCCCAGCTTTCGTCGAGAACCGGCTTGCCGGTCTCGGCCGCAAAGGGTTCGAAGAAAATTTTACGCTGCGCATCCTGGAAATTTCCGCCCCAGGACACGACGGTCAGATCCCGTGCCTGCGCACTGAGACCGCCTGCCATCAGGATGGTGGATGCAATGATAGTCGCTTTGAAGATGTTCACAGGACGCTCCCCTTCGTGTTGTCAACCGGCCACTAGGAAAGCACGTTTAGAAACTTTGGGAAGCGGGGTTAACCGTTGCGGTCACTATACTCACCACCCCTTCCAGAGTGTTAACGATCAGTAAGTCGGCGGGGTAATCGCGCTCAAAATCTCGCTCTGGCCGTCATGGACATTGCGGAAACGATGCGGCATGCGGCTGTCGAAATAGTAGCCGTCCCCCGGTTTCAGCACCTTCTTCTGGTTGCCCACGGTGACCTCGACGAGGCCGGACAGCACCATGCCGGCCTCCTGCGCCGCGTGGGTGAATTCCTCGCCGGTGTCGGCTCCGGGCGCATAACGCTCGTGCAACATCAGCATTTGCCGGTTGGGGTGATCGAGGCCGACAACACGGTAGGAAATTGTGTCAACCTTTCCAATCTCCACCAGGTCTTCCGAAGCATAGAAGGGCGAGTAGGGAAGACTGGATTGCAGGTCGGAAAAAAAACCGGGGAGCGTCGTGCCCAGCGCGTCGAGTACCGCGCCGAGCGTGTCTATCGATGGGCTCATCCGGTCCCGCTCAATCAGCGAGATGGTGGAATGGGAGATGCCCGAACGCGCAGCAAGCTCCCGGACACCCAGGTCTCGACGGCGACGAAGTTCGCGAAGCTTGCTACCAATTTTAGGCATGAATGCGTATCCTGTTTCGTCTCGTTGGCCGACAATGACACCCCAAACACCATCGGGATACCGGAAGCGGTTGAACATCGGTCACGGTGGTGAATATAATGAACATGTGGTTTGTGGGCAATTGCCGGACAGTCGCGCTTGGAAGATGCTGGCGCCGATCATCCCGCATAGGAGGTTTTGATGACGTCGCGTCTCGATGCGCTGAAAGGCAAATTTACCCAGATCAAGGAACCGACCCGGGACGCCGTCTCCGATACGGCACCGGTCGAAAAAACTGTGAAGGACATCATCGCCAATGTCCGCCAACGGGGCGATGCCGCCGTTCGTGAATATTCCATCGCCTTCGACAAGGCCGATGTCGCCAACTTCGAAGTCACCGAGGAAGAGAAGCTCAAGGCTGTCGCCGACCTCGATCCGCAGACGCGCGAAGACACCGAGTTTGCAATCGCAAACGTCCGCCGTTTTGCCGAAGCGCAGCTCGGCACCATCCTGCCGCTCGAAATCGAAAGCCTGCCGGGCCTTCACCTCGGCCATCGCGTCATCCCGATCGAGATCGTCGGCTGCTACGTTCCGGGCGGTCGTTATCCGCTGCTATCCGCGCCGGTCATGACGATTGTCCCGGCCAAGGTTGCCGGCTGTGACCAGGTCATCGCCTGCCTGCCGCCGAACGCCCACCCGGCAATGATTGCCGGCTGCCACCTCGCCGGTGCAGACCGCATCTTCCGTGTCGGCGGCGCCCAGGCGATTGCCGCCATGGCCTACGGCACCGAGACGATTCCGGCCGTCGACAAGATCGTCGGCCCGGGCAATGCCTTCGTCAACGAAGCCAAGCGCCAGGTCTTCGGCCAGGTCGGTATCGACCAGCTGGCCGGTCCGAGCGAAATCTTCATCGTCGCCGACGAGACCGCCAATCCGGTCATGCTTGCGACCGACATGCTGGCCCAGGCCGAACATGACGTCCGCACCCGCGTCGGCCTCGTAACGACAGACCGCAAGCTGGCTGAAGAGACGATCAAGGAAGTCGAGAAGCAGCTCGAAACCCTGTCGACGGCCGCCGTCGCCGGCGTTGCGTGGAGAGACTACGGCGAAGTTACCGTGGTCGACGACGAAGAGACGATGATCGCCTATGCCGATTACATCGCGACCGAGCATCTGCAGGTCCACACACGCGACCCGCATGCAACGGCGAAGAAGCTGCGCAACTACGGCTCCATCTTCATCGGCGAACTGGCCAGCGTCGTCTATTCCGACAAGTGCTCCGGTACCAACCACACGCTGCCGACCATGGCGGCGGGCCGTTACACTGGCGGCCTGTGGGTCGGCTCCTACGTGAAGATCGCCACCCATCAGTGGCTTGACGAGCGCGGCGTGGCCGCGGTTGCTCCGGCCGCCGTTCGCCAGAGCGCCACCGAACAGCTCGAAGGCCATCGCCGCGCTGCCGCGCTGCGCCTGAGCCCGAAGCAACTCGCCGCAGAATGATCTGATCCTCCCAAGCAAATCAGCCGCAACATGAAAAACCGCCGAATTGATCCGGCGGTTTTTCTTTTTGTTGCCGCTGATATGCGGTTATGCCGCTGCTTCCAGGCGGGCGTGTTCGAAGCCATCGAGCATGGTGAGGAGTGCGGCGGAATCCGCCATCAGGCATCCCGCCGTCGTCAACGCGTCGGCAATCGCTGCCGAAGGGGCCGAGATCGAAATCGAACGCCAGCGCGCTTGCGCCGGCATCCCGGTCGCCGGATCGAGGATATGGCCGTCTCTTCCGGCCTGGTCGAAGGTCGTGCCCAGTGGGGCGGAGGTGGCGAGCGCGCGCTGGCGCAACGACAGGCGTTCACCCGTCTCCAGCCGCACCGGCCAGCCTTGTTCGAGGGCGCCACCGCTGTTCGGTTTGCCGCCGAGGGCGCGGAACTCACCCGTATCGATCAGGATGTCCGTCAGTCCCTCGGATTCCAGCAGGGCGGCGATCCGGTCTGCGACATACCCCTGGCCGATGCCGTTCAGCGTCAGCGCCATGCCCGGCTGCAGGGTGATTTCGCCGGGGTCGAGCACCACCTTGCTCCAGCCGGTCTTTTCGCGTGCCGCCTCGATGGCCTGCGCTTCCGGTTGTCGGCCACCGGCGGCGGCTTCGGCCCAGAGCGCCCAGAGCGGCTGCACGGTCGGATCGAAGCGTCCGCCGCTCGCCCGATGCACCGCGCCGGCCAGGGACAGGCATTCCAGAAGTTCGAAGGGCGGGGCTTCGAGATGGCCTTCCCGGTTCAACCGGCAAAGGGCACTCTCGAAACGATAGAGGCTGAGAATGTTTTCCAGCCGGTCGATTTCTTTCATGACACGGGCGGCGATGGCCTCCGCGTCGGGATGATCGAGACGGATGGAGGCACGTGCGCCGAGTGCCTGTCCCGTCCAGAGGCGAGGGCTTGCCGTTGTCGTTGCACGGGCGGCGACAGGAAGAAGGGCCAGGGCGGCGGAAATCGCGATCAGGCGACGGCGGGTTACAGGCATGGGTCAACCTCCGGCTTTGTTGGGCAGGGCACGCAAGCGGTCGCCGAAATCCGCGTCGTCGGCCGTATGGTCCGCTCCGGTTTCGACCGGTGCCAGGACCATGTCATCGGTGATGTCGTTCAATGTCAGCACATGGCCGCCCTCGGCAAGGGCAAAGGCCTCGGCGCGCTCCCGGCTGGAAAAGGGTACGGTCTCCGGCGCGCCCATGCCGCCCATGCGGGCGGAACCGACGACATAGAAGGCCCCGGTGGCGGCAATCCAGTTGCCGTCGCCCGGCCGGTCCCATGTCGCCCCGGCCGCCCCCATATCGTTGACATACAAGACGAGGATCGGAGCGACCTGTTCAGGCCCGCGCATATAGGCGAGGGCATCGCGCACCTGGCTGAAAAACAGTGGCGCAGCATTGCCCTCGAGAAAAACCTGGGCCTTGGGGCCGGGATGTTCCAGCAGGTTCATCTGGCAATAATGGCCAAGCGTCTCGGGCGTCATGTCCTGCGGCGTGGTATTCTGTGCCGCCTCCTGCCTGCAGGCCGACAGAAGCAGGAGGGCTGCGACGAGCATCAGGGGGCGAAGAAAAACTCTCATGGCGTTACCTTCCTGAAGGCTGCGACGGCGAAGCCGATGACGGCCAGCGGCCAGAGGAGAAGCGATGCGGCCGATTGCCAGAGCGGGATGGCGCCGGCCGCCCCACCGATGCCGCCGGCGGCTGCAACTGCCTCCGCCGCCGACAGATTGAAGACACGGAAGGCGTCGGCCGGATTGGCGAGCAGGGCCACGGGCAAGGCCTGCGTGGTAAAGGCTCCGCCGCCGTCCGTGACGATCAGTGCCAGGAGCGCGAGGTCGTAGAGCACGACGGCAACCAGCCAGAGGGCTATCGCCAGCCCTGCGGCACCCGAGGGCCGCCGCGCCAGCGCCGAAAGCGTGTAACCCGCGCCAAGGAAGGTCGCGCCGAGCAGCACCGAAGACCAGATCAGCCGCCACAGCGCGCCGAGGCCCTGGATCGCACCCGGATCGGACCAGACCGCGACCAGCGCAGCAGCGCCATAACCCAGCGTGACCGCAAGGGCGAGGATCGTCAGATGCGCCAGAAGCTTGCCGAGCAGGATCTGCAGGCGCGAGACGGGGTAGGTGAGGAGAAGCGGCAGCGTGCCGCGCTCCACCTCGCCTGCGACCGCATCGAAACTCATGAGAAGCGCCAGCAACGGCACCAGATAGACAGCCAGCGAGGTCAGCGAAGCAACCGTCACGGACAGCCGGTCGACACCGACATCGCCGGTCGGGGCCGAGCCGGCGGCGGCAAGCACCAGTGCAAACAGCACCATCATGCCGGTGGCGATGGAGACCCAGCGGTTGCGGAAGGCGATGCGGAATTCGCTGATCGCGGTGGCGAGGATGCGGTTCATTGCCCGTCCCTCCGGCTGAAATGGCTGTAGATATCCTCGAGGCTGGGTGGGAGGACATCGAGATCGGCAACGGCCTCCCCAAACGCTGCAATCCGGGCAAGGAGCGGCAGCTTTTCCGCCTGCGTGCAGGACAGGCGCAGATGGCCGTCCGGGCCGGCAGTCGCCTCCGGAAAGGCGGCCGCCAGCGATGTCTCGTGACCGGCTGCGGGAAGCACAGAGAAGGCGACAGGCAGGGCGGCGCGGGCGCGCAGGGCGGCAAGCGTGCCTTCCGCCACCAGTTCCCCGCCGGAAAGGATGAGGATGCTGTCGGTACGGGCTTCGACCTCGGTCAACACATGCGACGAGAGCAGGATCGCCGTTCCTTCGGCGGAAAGGCCGTCGAGCAGATCGTAGAAGTCGCGCCGCGATACCGGATCGAGGCCGGACGTCGGCTCGTCCAGCACCAGCAGGCGGGGGCGGCCGATCAATGTCTGGGCGAGGCCGACACGCTGGCGCATGCCTTTGGAATAGGTGCCGATCCGCCGCTGCGCCGCATGCCCCAGCCCCACGCGTGCAAGGAGTTCCATGGCCTGGCGCGGGCTTTCGCCGCGGAGCGCCAGATAGTGGCGAAGCTGCTCCTCTCCCGTCAATGCCGGGTGGAAGGCGACGTTTTCCGGCAGATAGGCCACCTGCGCCCGCGCCGACGGCGAACCCGGCGCTGCGCCGCAGACCGAAACCTCGCCGCCATCGTACGGGATCAGCCCGAGCACGATCTTCATCAGCGTCGATTTGCCCGCGCCGTTGTGGCCGAGCAGGGCGGCGCGCTTTCCCGGCTCCAGCGTCAGGGAGACCGCCTTCAGCGCTTCCACGTCGCCGAAGCGCTTAGTGAGCCGAGAGAGTGTCAGTGTCGGTGTCATCATGATTTCCTTCGGTCCAGCGCCCGGCAGCCTCGGCCTCGTAGGCAAGGATTTCGGACGGGACGGATATGCTCAGTGGCCGCATCAGCGGCGCGCTGTCGCGCACGCCTCCGGGCAGGGTCGCGGGAAAATCCCGCTGGCTCCAGCGCACGATTTGTACGGCGGGCGAGCCGATAAGCAGGCTTGCCGCCGGCTGCGACCAGAGGATCTGGTCCATCAGGTCGTTGGGCCGATAAAAGCTGTCGGCGACGCCGTCGCCGTTGAGGTCGAAGGCCGGATGGTCCGACCAGAAATTGCCGCGACCCTCATGGCTCCATTCCATGTTGCGGGTGCCGACATATTTCACCTGCTCGCGGTTGGCGATGAAGGCGTTGCCGGTCAGGACATTCTTCTCCGAGCCGGCGGTGAAATGAATGCCGATGCCGCAGCCTTCGAAACGATTGTCCCATATGAGGTTCTTGTGGGCGTTGTAGATGAACACGCATTTCTTCGTGCCGCCGCGTACCAGGTTGCCGGTAACATCGGCATTGTTGGCATAGTTCAGCATCAGCCCGTGTTCACGGTCGCCAAGGCTGAGATTGTTGCGGATCCTGGCGCGATCGGAAAACATGATGGCGAACCCCAGGTGATTTCCGATCGAGATATTGCCGGAAACCTCGGTGTTGCGCGTATACATGAAATGCACGGCAAACCGCAGGTCGCGCATGACGTTGCCGCGGTAGATGCTGTTGGCGCTGGCATTGGAAAAGATGCCGTCGCGGCCGTAGCGGATGGTGTTGTTTTCCAGAAGGGTGCCGGGGCTGTTCCAGACATAGATGCCGTTGCCGCGCTCGTTCATGCGCGGGCTGTCGGTGCCGACGATCTCGTTGCCGGAGACGGTGGTATCGCGGCCGCCATGGACGTCGATGCCGTGCATGTTGCCGGTGACCAGCAGTCCTTCGATGCGGGCACGGTCGGCGCCCTTGACGATCTTCACCCCTGAATCGAGGTCCTGGTTCACGCGTCCCGAACCGGTGACGGTAAAGCCCGAAAGCGTCACGTCCGGTGAAGCGATCGTCAGCACGCTACCCTGTCCCAGCCCATCGACCACCGCACTGCGCGGGCCGGTGATTGTCAGCGGCCGGTCGATGGTGACGGGGCCGGCATAGGCCCCGTCGGTCAGTTTCAGCACATCGCCGGGCGAAGCCCCGGCAATGGCAACGGCAAGACTGCCCGGACCCGGCACGACCGCATGCTCCGCCGCCGCAAGCGGCGAAGCGAGAAGAAGACCGATCAGCAGAGCGGACAGGCGCATCGGTCAGGCGTCCTTCGGTTCCACGAACATCCGGCCGCGCATTTCCATGTGCAGGGCATGGCAGAACCACTGGCAATAATACCAGTAGACGCCCGGATTGGCCGCGACGAAGGTAATGGAACTCGTCTGCTGCGGCCCGACTTCCATCGCCACGCCGTGATTGCCCATAGTGAAGCCGTGGGTCAGGTCGTCGATCTCGTCGAGATTGGTGACGATGATCGTCACTTCGTCGCCCTCCTTCACCGTGAAGCTTTCCTGGCTGAAGCTCGGCGCCACCGAGGTCATGTAGACGCGCACCTTGTTGCCGTCGCGCACAACCGTGTCGGTCCATTCGTCGATGTTGACCTCATCGGCCTCCGCCTGCTTGCGCGTCTCGGACCAGAGATGGTCCTGACGATCCCAGACCGAGCGGATGTTCGGCAGGATCGAAGGGGCGACGGCGATCGCGTCATGCGGCTCGGCGAAGTTCGGGCCGTCATGCACCAGCACCATCTTGTCACCGGAGATGTCGATGAGCTGGTCGTTTTCCGGCTTCAGAGGACCGACGTTCAGGAAGCGATCCTTCGAGAACTTGCACAGGCACACCAGCCAGTCGTTCGCAGCATCCAGCGTTTCGCCCATCACGGTCTTCAGGTGGCCAGGCTGGTACTGGACGTCGAGCTTGTCCTTGATCGGGTTGATCTTTTCGCCGGCATAGGCGCGGATCGCCTCGTCGATGTTCCACTTCACCACCTGGCTGTCGAGGAACAGCGAGGTATAGGCATTGCCGCGTCCGTCGAAGGCGGTGTGAAGCGGCCCGAGACCCAGTTCCGGCTCCGCCACCACGGCGCTGCGCGGCTCGGCATTGTCATAGAACAGGGCATCGAACTTCGTGACGTCAAGCACGGTGACCGTTGGCGACAGCTTGCCGGCGACGCACAGGTGCTTCCTGTCAGGCGCCATGTTGCAGCCGTGCGGATTGTTGGCGATCGGGATGTAGCGGGTGAAGAGCGACTTGGCCTCCTTGCGCCCGTCCACCACCTTGACGCCGTTGATCTCCTCGTATTGCCCGGCGGCGATGGCTTTCTCGATCTCGGCGAGGTTGAAGACGACGACGTGGTCCATCTCGGACTTGGTCATTTCTTCCAGCGTCATGCCCATTTCCGAGTTGTAGCTGGTCGAGAACGCCCACTTTCCCTCGTAGTCGGCATCGCAGTTGTCGAGATTGCCGGAGACCTTGACCTGCCAGGCCACCTCCCACTTGTCGGCATCGACGGCCGTGAAGATGTTCACGTAGGTCGCCACGTCCGTCATCGTCTTGCCGTCGTTGACGAGCGGCGCTTCGTCCTCGCCATTGCAGAAGACGTAGTTCGAGCGCGGCCATTTCTGCGGGCGCAGGCCGTGGATGCCCTTGGCATTCGGGATTTCCAGGATGGAATCCGTCTTCATCACGTCGCAGCGCACGCGTGCGACGCGGGTGTTGGCCTTGTCGTTCATGAAGAGATAGCGACCGTCATACTTGCCGTCCGTGAAGGACATGTGGACGTGGTGCAGGTCGCCGTTGTCGTGGATCTTCTTGCCGTTGGCGGCAAGCTGCTTCTTCGTCTTCTCCGTCATCGTGCGCTGGTGGATGCGGATCGATTCGTTGGTCTGGCCCCAGCCGGTCGCCGAGCAGCGGTTGAACACCGGCACCCGCATCAGCTCGCGCATCGAGGGAATGCCGAGAATGCGCATCTCGCCGCTCTGGCCCGAGGACCAGAAGCCGTAGTAGTCGTCCAGCTTGCCGGGAGCGACGGAGCCGTCGGCTCCCGCGGCGGCGCGGGCCGGGGTCGCAAGGCTTGCCGCGCCAAGGCCGAGTGCAGCCGGTGTCATCGCGCCGGCGAGCACGGCGCTGCCGGCCGTGGCGCTGAACAGCGCACGACGGCTCAGTCCTTTGTTTTCCTTCGATTCCATGATCGGTTCCTCTTTCTGTTAGACTTTTGCTACGGGTTGTTGGATCGGCGGTGCCCCGGAACTCGCCGCAAGCTTGGCCCGCGACTTCATTTTCTTGATCACCACGGGGCAGACGGATTCGGACTGGTAGAGAACCTGGCAGTGCAGGCAGTTGATGCATTCGTTCGGGTTGATCTCGCCGGTGCGGTGGATGGCCTGCACCGGACACTGGTTGGCGCAGGTCTGGCAGGGATTTCCGCATTCGTGGTAGCGCTTGAGCCAGTCGAACATGCGCATGCGCGCCGGGATCGCCAGTGCCGCCCCCAGCGGGCAGAGGTAGCGGCAATAGAACCGCTCGACGAAGAGCCCGGCCACCAGCAGCGCCACCGCATAGGCAACGAAGGGCCAGGCGCGGATGAACTTGAGGATGATCGCCGTCTTGAACGGCTCGATCTCCGCCAGATGCTCGGCCTGTTCGACGCTCATCAGCGAGACGCCGAAGAGACCGAGGAAAATCATGTATTTGATCGGCCATAGCCGCTCATGCAGGCCCCAGGGCAGCGTCCATTGCGGAATGCGCAGCTTGCGGGCGATCTGGTTGGTCAGTTCCTGCAGCGCGCCGAAGGGGCAGAGCCAGCCGCAATAGGCGCCGCGCCCCCAGAACAGCAGGGCCGCCGCCAGCGAGAACCACAGGATGAAGGTCAGAGGATCCAGCAGGAACGCCTGCCAGCTGAAACCGGTCACCAGGCTGCCGAACAACGCCATCAGATTGACGACCGAGAGCTGCGCATTGGCGTACCAGCCGAGGAAGACCAGGGTGACCGTCAGGAAGACGATCCGGAAGATGTAGAAGGCCTTTGCATTCCTGACCGCATAGGTCTGGAAGAAGAAAACCCCTGTGAGCACCACCAGCATGGTGGCGAGAACACCGATCTTCAGTTTCGAATCCTGCCAGATGCGTTTCCAGAGGTCGGCCTGGGCCGTGCCTTCGTCGCGATCGGCAACGACGGTGATCTCCTTGGCCGGCGGCGCGACGGCGAGCAGGTATTTCTGCGGCAGCTGGTAACCGAGGTCGAAGGTGTGGAAGACCTTTTCGATCGGCCCGACCTCGCGGTGCGCCAGAAGCTGGATACGGAAGGGTTTTGCCGGATCGAAGCCGAGGCCGGCGGGAATGCGGAAGAGGTCCGTCTCGGTAAATTCCGGAGCGCCGGCAAGGGCTATCCCGCCGAGCCGCCGGTGATCACGGTCGCGAAAGCGCACGGAAATATCGTCCTGGATCAGCACGATACGGTCGAAAATGCCGCCGCGCACATAACCCGAGCCCTTGAAGGAATAAAGACCGCGTCCCATCACGGCGATGGCATTCTCGCCGTCGCGCAGCCAGGTCTTGAGATTGGCCTCTTCGGCCGGGCCGAGCAGCGCCTTGCCGATGGCGGGAACCGAAACCAGCGCTGCCTGCATGTCGATGAAGGTGGTCTGGGGCGGTTCGGCGATCGCGCGTTCGCGGGCGCGTATGTCGGGATGTTCGGCAAAGGCGGCATTGACCTGCGCCACGTCGAGCGACAGGCGGCGCAGCGTTCCATCGCCTTCCGCCTCGATCCAGTCGGCCGGCGCGGCGGCGGCCGGATCGATCTCGAAACGGGGGCCGGCATCTTCCGCTTCGCGGGCCAGGCCGCCGAGGCCGAGCGCGCGCGCCACTTTCAGGCCGGAACGGACGATCGAATCGTCGATCACCATCACCGTCACCGTTGCGCCGGAGATGATGTCGACCTCATGTGCCGTGCCGCCGGACTTGGCTTCGGCGGCAAGGTCGAGGCCGGCATAACCGGCAACCAGCGCCTTCACCTTGGCTTCGGGAATGCCGATGAGAACGATGGGTTCCGAATGTTTCACCAGCCGCACGCTGATGATTTTTGCATCCGGCCCGACGGCCACGAGCGTATGGATCGGCTTGCCGGAATAGCCGGTGGTGCCGACGAAATCGGAGGTGATGAAGACCCAGGCGACGGTCTCTCCACCTTTCATGACCGGGGCGACCGCGAGGTCGTCACGTACCGGCCCAAAACTGTCCGCCCCCGGCACGAGGTCCGCGGCCGTGACGGCCGGCAGGTACTCCTGCAACACCGTGCGTGCGCTGGCGTGGCCCGCCAGGAACACGCCGGCGCAGAGCAAAAGGACAAGACGGAGAAGTTTCATTCCAAGGTGGCTCCCGCAAATCATTGCAGCAGCATTTGGAACGTTCGCCGGGGGCGGTCGTTGATATGGCGCAAACAAGGGATGATTAATCTGGCTGCCGAACAGTCGAGACGATTCGGTCAGCCGGGAAAATCATCGGGTGCCGCGGGGTTGTTGCCGCGACACGTTCCGGCATGTCAGCCTTTCACTTGATCCTGGGCCAGGTATCCGAGAGGCGGTAGCCGCCGGGGAAAGGATCCGAAGGGTCGAGCATCAGTTGTGCGGTGCCGCTGATCCATGCGCTGCCGGTGATCGACGGCACGATCGCCTTCTGGTCCGCAATCGTGGTTTCCCGAACAATCTTGCCGATGAATTTCGTGCCTATGATCGAAACGCCCGTCAGGGTTTCGCCTTCCCCGAGTTCGCCGCGGGCATTCAGCAACGCCATGCGCGCCGAGACGGCCGTGCCCGTCGGGGACCGGTCGATCTTGCCCGGCTGGATCGCGACGACCGACTTGGCCATCAGTTGACCGTTTTCGCGATACGGCCGGCCGGCGAAGAGGCAGAAGGAGATATGGTTCCAACCCGTATCCTCGGGATGGGAGAAGCCAAGCTGCTGGTTGGCCGCATTGGTGATCTTGATGCCGGTTTCCGCGATCGTCCGGGCATTCTCGGGCGAAAGGTCGATGCCGATTTCTTCCGCATCGACGACAACGAAACTATCTCCGCCATAGGCGGTGTCGACGGTGAGTTTGCCGATGCCGGGCACATCGAGGGTCGCGCCGAGCTTCTGGGCAAAACTTTTGACATTGGTGACGGTGATCCGCTCCGCCTTGCCGTTGCGGCATTCCGCCTCGACCTCGACCAGCCCGGCCGGTGCTTCGAGAACCATCCGCGTCACAGGTTCGGTCATCGGAATGATGCCGCTGTCAAGAAGCACGGTCGAGACGCAGATCGAGTTCGAACCCGACATCGGCGGCGTGTCCTCCGGCTCCATGATGATCCAGCCCATCTGGGCCTTCGGGTTTTTGGGCGGAACGAGCAGGTTGACGTGACGGAAGACGCCGCCGCGCGGTTCGTTGAGGACGAAGTTTCGCAAGGTCTGGTCCTTGGCGATCCAGCGCGACTGTTCCCAGACAGTGTCGCCGGGCGGCGGGGCGACGCCACCGACGATGACATCCCCGACTTCACCTTCCGCATGGCAGGTGACGACATGGACGATTTTCGAACTACGCATCTTCTGTTCTTTCTCGGTTTCGTTGGGCTGGCTCGGGCGTTCGCCGCTTGAGAAAAGCAGCACGTCCAGATTCTCAGGTGTGCGAGACTATGCTCCGGCCGATCGTTTTCGGGAATAGGTCTTTCGCGTCTGCTGATTGCATCTTTTGAGAACCGCGGTTCATGTTGCCAGACCGCATGCCGTCATGGATAGTGCGCGACAGCAGGGGATTTTCACGTTTTCTCGGACAAGGGAAGAGGACAACGATGCGGTGCAAAACCAGGGGTGGGGTCACGAACGTTCTCAAGGCAAAGGTTGTGGCGGCGGGTCTCGTCTTGCTGTCGACGGCGGCGGCAGCGATGGACGGGGAGTTGAAGGGGTTCGGGGACTGGCAGGCCGGATGCGACAACATCAAGAACTGCGCCGCGCTATCCCTGCCGCGTGAAGACGACAGTTCGATTGCCTATCTGCGGCTGGAGCGGGCTGCCGGGCCGGATGCGCCCGTCAAACTTCTTCTGCGTGTGCTCGGCGACTGGAAGACGCTCTCGACGCCGCTCAAGCTCAAGCTTGACGAGACGGATTTTCCCGTCGCAGCACAGGCCGAGCAGTCGGATACCGATAGCGGCACAGTTTCCCTGACCCTCCAGCCCGCCGAAATCAGCGCGTTCCTGGATGCCTCCCGCAAGGCGACCAAGCTGACGGTCACCGCTCCCGAGATGACGGCAGATATCTCGCTTTCCGGCTCCGTCGCCGCCATGTTGTGGATCGACGAGCAGCAGGGACGGTTGGACACGACGTCGGCCCTGATCCGCAAGGGCAAGGGCACGAATGTCCCCGCCGCCGTCGCCGTGCCGGTCATCACGGCGAAGACGGTGAGTGGTGGATTGTCCGATGAAGAGAAGAAATCGTTCACGGCCGCTTTGCGCCAGGAGATTTTGAAACCCGGTTCCGACATCTGCGACGACGATGAGGAGCTTGCAGCCATGGACGATGCCTGGCTGCTCGATGGCGATCGCCGGCTTGTCGGCCTCGCCTGCTCGCGCGGCGCCTACAATGTCACGACCGGCTTCTGGACGGTGGAGGGTAACAATGCGTCGACGGCGAAACCCGTCGTCTTCCCGGAGGGAACCGGCGACGACACGGAAAACATGCTGGTCAATGCGGGCTTCGATTCGGCCACGGGACGGCTGGAGTTCTTCTCCAGGGGACGCGGCATCGGCGATTGCGGCGTCTTTGGCGGCTTTGCCTGGACTGGCACCGAATTCGTTCTGACCGGATTGAGCATGATGGGGGAATGCCGCGGTATTGCGCCGAACGACTGGATTCCTCTTTTCACGAGCGACGTGAAGTAGGGCTTGTCCGGGGTGATGGGCTGACGAATTTCCCTTGTCGGTCCGACTTTTCGAATTGAGCAATGAAAGTGCCCGGCCGGCGTTGCTTGCCCTTCCTGCCGCGTACAGTGGTTGCGACAAAGGGTTGAATAAAATCGGGGGGATTTCCGTTTTCCGGCAATGTGTGTTGAGCTTCGGGTGTGGACATCCGGTAGGCTCGTTTTGGAGGACTTCATGAACAACTGCCTGTCCGTCAAGGACGTTTCTGTCTCCCGCCTGCCGCAACAGCGCCGTTCGGGATCCGATTGTCAATCTCGTGCGTGGAGTGGCCTGATGCGCCTGCATGGTCTCGTGGGTGGGCTCTTTCTTATGGCAATGGCAGCGCCTGCGGCTGCATCGGGCGGGCTGGATTGCTCGATCGAGGATAAATCCGTTCGCTTTACGCTGAACTCCGGCGTCACGCGTGGCATGGGCAGCCCGACCTTCAATCTCAAAGGCAAGCTGGAAATCCTCGAGGGGGTTGTTGCCGAGGATTTTCGCACGATCGCTTTCGACGGCGGCGATCGGCCGCAATACTGGCTGGATGACAAGGATTTGCGTCTGCTTTTCTACAAGGAGCGCTTGGGTGACAAGCCGTTCGGTTCTGTCGCACTGGAGATTCGCACCAAGCCCGTCGGCGAGGAGGGCGACGGGACCTATGAAGGCACGTATGAACTGCAGATCTATGACGCGAGCATAAGCGACAACGGTGGAGACAAGGCAGCGAAGGGCAAGGTCTCCTGCTTCGTCGAGTGACAGCGATGGAAACCGTGTGGCAGGGGCAAGGGATGCTTGTGAAAACCGGCAATGTGCGGCGGGCTGTCGGCGCATTCTTGGCGTTGGTCGGTGTGCTGTTTCCGCTGGCCCCAACGATTGCAGAGGCGCAGGACCGGCTGCCTGAGGTGCAAGTGAGCACTTCGGCGGGAGCGATCGGCTATTCTGTGGCGATTTCGGCCATCGACCAGTCGGATTCTAGCCTGACGACTGCTCGGTTCCGCAGCCTCGTTGATTCCGGGTCGCTTGGCGAACTGGCGTCGGTGCGCGCCCGCAGGATTTCGATCCCCAGTCTTTCCGTCACGGTCACGGCGCCGCAAGAGATCGCGGCGCATTTCAAGTCCACCGCGTTGAGCCTGAGCGATATCGTATTCGACGATGTTCAGGACGGGCGTGCGGCCACCATGACCGTCGGCTCGATCAGCTGGGAGACGCCCTGGGGCGCATCGAAGTTGGACAATTTTACCGCCCGCAACGTCGATGCTTCGGCACTGATTGCATTTTTTGGCAAGAAAACCGACGCGGCGAGTGCCGATGCTCCGGCGGGCATCACCTTTGAAGACATCGCCTTCAACGCGCCCCACCCCGGGAACCCGGATCGTGATGTCAGGCTGGAGATCCTTTCTCTCGCCGTGGCGCTGGCGAAACATCACAATGGCATCCCGACCTCTTTCGATGTCGAGGGCATCGGTTTCAAGTTCGATCTGCCCGATGACCTGGAACATCCTGCCCTGGCGATCTTGCGAGCCGTTGGCCGCACCCATCTCGAGGGGACGTTTCGTGTTGCCGCCGAATGGAACGAGGGCCAGGACACTGTCAGCATTCGCGAAATGTCGCTGACGGGCAAGGATCTCGGGGGCGTGTTCCTGATCGGGGAAATCACCAATGCAGGCAAGGCGCTGTTTTCCGACGATCATTCCGAAGCACGCGCGGCGTTTTCTGCCCTTGCGGGCAAGTTCGTCACGCTGTCGGTCATCGATTCGGGCCTGGGTGACCTGCTTGCCGGCGAAATAGTGAAATCGACCGAGGGGGACATCCGGCAGAAGCGCGTAGCGCTGGCCGAGTTGGCCGAAAACCGGCTCAATGAGGTCCTGAATTCGTCGCAGGAGCCCGGTGCGGTGGACGACGCGGTCAAAAGGTTCATTGCCGGCGAGGCGCGAAACCTCGACATCACGATCCAGGCGAAGACCGATCCAGGCATCGATCTGACCGAGCTGTCGGATGTCAGGACTACCTATCCGGCGCTCCTGCAAAGAGTGAGAATCGACGCCGAAGCCAAATAGGTTGGATTTTGCCCGAAGTCGGCGCCAGATATTCCATCGAATATAACGCTATGCAATGGTGTTCCAGGACATGCTCCTGAAAAGGGCCGTCGGGTCAGGCACCGATGCGGTTGCAGGATCGACCGAAGGAAGCGCCGCCTGGCCCTGCGCCGGGGCGGCAATGAGAGGAAAGACATATGGTCCGTGAGAACGAGATCCGCGAAAACGAGGTTTCGGTCGATCCGCCGGCCGCGACGGATGCCGGACTTGTCTTCATCGGCCGCATATCCACGCCCTGGACATCACGTATGGAAACGCCGCGCCAAGGCCGGCATGACGGCCCGGTCTGCAGGATCGAGATCTTCGAGCCCTGGATCGCGGCGTTGAAGGGCGTGGAGGCCTTCGAGCGGCTGGAAATCCTTTACTGGCTGCACCGGTCGCGCCGCGATCTTGTGCTGCAGAGCCCGGCCGGCAACGGCAAGGTGCACGGTACGTTTTCGCTTCGCTCGCCGGTGCGGCCCAATCCCATCGGCACGTCGATCGTCACGCTGGAAGGTATCGAGGACGGCATCCTCCTGGTGCGCGGCCTCGATTGCCTCGATGGCACGCCGCTGATCGATCTCAAGCCGGATCGGACCCTGTTCAAGCCTATCGCGCCGCCGCAGCCCGGCGATTACCAGACAGGCGAAAACGCGCCGACCGCACATTATTGCCAGAAGGCGTGATCGGCGTCTTGCCGCCGGCATCCGCATCCGGAATTGCGTAAAAACAAAAGGAAACCGGTTTCGCGCTTCGGGGAAAAGCGGAACACTCCCGATGCATGCTCACGCATGCGGCCGTGATTTTGCTTTCAGTTGGCTGTCAGTTTCCCATGCCAGGAGCCGGTCCTGATCGGACTGGATTGGGCGAGACGGTGCTTCTGATGAACGACGACATCATTTCCGGGAAAGCGAAACGTGTGGGCGTGGTCCGGTGTCTTGCCGGCTTTCTCTCCGAACGGCGCAGGTCTGCCGCCGCCCTTGTCATGACGGTGGCCGCCCTTGGCGGTTATCTCGCCTTCCTGCAGTTGAGCGGCAATTTTCATACCGTCATCGACGGCGAACTCTATCGATCCGCCCAGCCGTCGGCCGGACAATTGGAAACCTATGTTCGCGACCATGGCATCAGGACGGTGATCAACCTTCGGGGCGAGAGCGTGACAGCGCACTGGTATGCCGATGAGATTGCCACCGCAAAACGCCTCAATCTCAATCACATCGATTTCAGGATGAATGCCAGTCGCAGGCTGACCACCGGTGAAGCCGATGAACTGGTGGCAATCCTCAAGGCCGCACCGAAACCGATCCTCATCCACTGCAAGGCAGGGGCGGACCGGACAGGCCTTGTATCGGTTATCTATAGCGAGCGGATCGCCGGGATGAGCGAAGAGATTGCGGAAAACCAGTTGTCGATCCGCTTCGGCCATATCGGCCTGCCATTCCTGTCATCGACCTTTGCGATGGATGAAAGCTGGGAGACGTTGGAACGCCATTTCGGGATCGAAGGCTAGAGCGGTTTGCGCCCGGAATTGCGTAAAAACGAGATGACCGGATAAAGGGGGCAGCCAGCAGGAACATCGCAACCCAGCAAGGGAAGCGTGATCGCCACACGAATCACATCCGGCAGGCTGTGTTTTGAGGGTTTGTGCGCGGCCGAGGCATGGCTTCGGTCTGCCCTTTCGGGCAATCGCAGCATCGATCCCGCGCGTGCTCGAAATCAGCGGGAGGAGCGTGGGCCGGGTGGCATATGCCGTTTCGGTCTCACGTTATCGACGTTCGCAGCGTCCTGTTCCGGGGTGTGCGTATCGTCTTTTTCGTTGAGGGCGAACCAACGCCCCTGTCGGGGCGCTGGTCCGAGGATGTGTCATCCTGTAATCCTGTCGATCAAAGCGACTTGACGTTTTCCGCCTTCGACTTGCCGGTCTTGCGGTCCTGACCGAGGTCGTAGCTGACCTTCTGTCCGTCCCGAAGCGAGCCTGCGCCCTGCAGCGCCGACACATGGACAAATACGTCCGGTCCGCCGTTTTCTGGCGTGATGAAGCCGAAGCCCTTGTCCTGATTGAAGAATTTTACCGTACCGGTCGCCATTATCGTCCTCGTTGATTAAGCGGCTTACATGCCGCGGGCGCAGTTTATTCATCAGCGGGCGCCTTCGCAACTTCCCTTTGCCTTTTTGTTGCCTTTCCGTGGCCGTTCGCACACTTTTTAGCTGTCTTGCGGCCTTCCCAGGTTCCCGTCGGCAGCCTGTTTCCTCCCGTGAAGGCGACATGTCCGGACATCCGGCGCCATTGTTGCCATCTTGCGACAGCCTTTCCCGGCCGAGCGCTCTATGATGCCGTCAATTGGGGGATGCAGGATGCTGACAGTTTGGCCGAAAGAGGCCCTGACGTCTGAAACGATGATGTTCCTGAAGTCGATCCTTCTGGATTGGTGTGAACAGAACGGCGTCGCGATCACAAGTGACGACGGCGTTGCCAAGGCGCGCTCCCTGATCGACTGGTACGAGTTCGGCATCAAGGACCGGGATGAATTGCTGAGACTGTTGTCCGAAGAAATCGGCATTGCCGGCCCCACCGCGCCCTAAACCCTCAATGCCGCCCGCGCCGGCCGCAAAACTCCTGGCGACATGTCAGCAATTGGCGATCATCGTTACGCCGCCCCCCTGATCGGCCACCCAGAGCGACGTGCCGGTTTCCTGCGGGCGCGCATTCAGCGAGACCCTGCCTCCGGCAAACAGCGGATGGACCGACCGGAAGGCGAACGTCTGCGGGATCTCGCCGTTTCGCAATTCAGTCGCCAGATCCAGGAGCAGGTTTGCCTGCAGCGGCCCATGGAAGATCAGTCCCGGATAGTTTTCATCGTTTTTGACGTACGGTTCGTCGTAATGGATTCGGTGGCCGTTGAACGTGATGGCCGAATAGCGAAACAGCAGGACGGGGTTCGCCTCGATCTTGCGTGTGTGGACGGCGGTTTGTGGTGCCGCCGCCGCTGCGGGCGGGTTGGCGGAACCTGCCGCCTCCAACTTGCGAAAAACGAGATCCTGGCGCTCGTCCAGCACCTCCCCGCGCGGTGTCGAATAGTGATGACGCACGGTGACGAAGATCATCTCGCCGCTGCGACCGGTCTTGAGCACGACGTCTTCGATCGTCGAGCGGCGCACCACCTCGTCGCCGATGCGAAAATCGCCTGAAAATCTCAGTTCCCCGCCGGCCCACATGCGCCGCGGAAATGGCACCGGCGGCAGAAAACTGCCGCGGGCCGGATGGCCGTCCGGGCCGATCTGGCTCATCGGCGCGATGTCGGGGGCGAGGCACCAGTGAATGCCGACGGGTGCCGGCTTGCCCGGCGCCACCGGCTTGTCGATATCCAGCACGGCATTCAGGCTGCTGGCGAGGCGCGGCGTGATGATGTCGGTGATGCTGCGCTCGCGGCCTATCCAGCTTTTCAGATAGTCGATATCGACGTCGGTCATGGCTATTCCTCAATAGGACCGCGGCATGCCGAGCACATGTTCGGCAATGTAGCTGAGAATCAGGTTCGTCGAAATCGGCGCGACTTGATAGAGGCGGGTTTCACGGAATTTACGCTCGACGTCGTATTCTTCGGCGAAGGCGAAACCGCCATGGGTCTGTACGCAGGCCTCTGCCGCCGCCCAGGAGGCTTCGGCCGCCAGCATCTTGGCGATGTTTGCCTCTTCGCCGCAGTTTTCGCCCTGTTCGTACAGGCGGGCAGCTTCGTCGACCATCAGTTCGGCGGCGCGCATCTGGGCATAGGCGCGGGCAATCGGAAACTGGACGCCCTGATTCTGCCCGATCGGCCGGCCGAACACGATCCGCTCCTTGGAATAGTCGCTCGCCTTCTTGATGAACCACTTGGCGTCGCCGATGCATTCGGCGGCGATCAGGATGCGTTCGGCATTCATGCCGGACAGAATGTAGCGAAAACCCTTGCCTTCCTCGCCGACAAGATTTTCTGCCGGAACGCGGACATTGTCGAAAAACACCTCCGTCGTCGCATGGTTCATCATCGTCCGGATCGGCCGGATCGTCATGCCGGATTTGGCCGCCTCCTGCATGTCGACGATGAAAACGGAAAGGCCATCGGTCTTCTTGGTGACCTGTTCCTTCGGCGTGGTGCGCGCCAGAAGCAGCATCAGGTCGGAATATTCTGCCCTCGACGTCCAGATCTTCTGGCCGTTGACGACGTAGTGGTCGCCGTCTCGTCTTGCAAAAGTCTTGAGCGACGTGGTGTCCGTGCCGCTCGTCGGTTCGGTGACGCCGAAGGCCTGCAGGCGCAGTTCGCCGGTGGCGATCTTTGGCAGGTACTGGCGCTTCTGCTGGTCGTTGCCGTGCCGCAGGATGGCGCCCATGATGTACATCTGCGCATGGCAGGCGCCGCCGTTGCAGCCGGATCGCTGCACCTCCTCCAGGATTGCCGCCGCCGCCGAAAGCGGCAGGCCGGACCCGCCATATTCTTCCGGAATGAGGGCCGAGAGATAGCCGGCTTGCGTCAGCGCGTTGACGAATTCGCTGGGGTAGGCACTCTCCCGTTCAAGCTTCTGCCAGTATTCGCCCGGAAACCCGGCACAAAGCTTCGCCACTTCCGCACGAATTTCGGCATAATCTTGATAAGGCACGTCTTTTCCTTTCTCTGGGGATGAAGGCAAGACAGAGTCTAGGGATTGAAGGCTATAACCACAAATACAGATTGGTGAGGCGCCTTATAGGGAATATATATGGCCCTAGCCGGCGAGATCGCGGATGTCGCCGATCCCTTCGACACCGGATAGCCGGGAGAACAGGGCCGATGCGGCATTGCCGAGAACGGGTGTCGCAAGCGTCATGAACTTCGCCTCGACATCCGCCTTAGCCGGAAAGGTATCCGGTTCGCCGGAGGGGTCGGGGATGGTGCGTTCTATGGTTCCGGTGGCGGTGCGGACGGCGATGGTGGCGCCGAAGGGATGGCGCAGGCCTTCCAGCCTTTCGTCGCGCCTGACGTCGATGCGGGTTGTCATCGCCTCGATGTCCGGATTGCCGAGCAGGGCATAATCGTCCCAACCGAAGCTGCCCTTGCAGAGCGCCACGGCGGCGGCGAAGGGCATGGAAAACTGCCCGTCGACCACCGTCTTCGGCCGGCGTTTTTCATCCAGCGGGGCGCCGGTGAGCACGATGCCGTTGGTATGCAGGCCGATCTCGACGGAAAGGATATCGGCGGGGCTCCAGCCATGTTCGCGCCGCAGCGCCAGCAGTCCGTCGACCGCCGCATGCGTATACCGGCAGGCGGGATAGGGTTTCATGCCGATCTTCATCGTCTCGTAGACGCCGCCGAGCGCGGCGACCGCCAGTTCCGGCCGGGGATTGCCCGTATAGCCGACGAGCAGGCCATGCTTGCCTTCGATGGCATCGGCGGCGCCTATAAACCCTTCGCGCGCAAGTGTGGCGGCGATCAGTCCGTTCATGGCTGCCGCACCCACCTGGTATCGTTTGTTCCAGGCGCCGTTGACGAGGAATTGCAGCGAACCGGCCGCCTGGCTTGCCGCCACGCCGAAGGCGGAGGCGATCCCGGCGGCATCGAGGCCTAGTAGTTTGCCCGCCGCAGCAGCCGCCCCGAATGTGCCGGCCGTTGCCGTCGGGTGGAAGCCGCGGGCGTAATGCGCCGTCGGGTCGAGCGCGTTGCCGAGACGGCAGCAGGTTTCGTAACCGGCGACGATGGCCGCCAAGAGATCCTTGCCGGAGGCGCCTGTCATTTCGGCCGCCGCCAATGCTGAGGGCACGACCGGCGCGCTCGGATGCAGCGAACTGTCGGAATGGGTGTCGTCGAAATCGAGCGAATGGCCGAGTGCGCCGTTCAGCAGGGCGGCGGTCGCCGGGATGTAGCGGCGCTGAAAACCGAATACGGTCGAATGGCCGGGCGCATCGAGACCCAGCCGCGCCAGCATGCCGAGCAGGCTGGCGGTCGAATCCGCTTGCCTGCCGGCGCGGACGATGCTGCCGATCAGGTCGATGGCGAGGTATTTTGCCCGCTCCGGCACCTCCGGCGGCAGATCCGCATAGTCGAGATCCGCCACGTAGCGGGAGAGGGTTTGGGTGATGCCGGTCATGTCAGGATCCATTCGAGAAGCGTTGATGCGCCCGGACGATCTGACGGGCACGAAGAAGAACCGGCATGTCGACCATGGCGCCATCCACCGCCCGCGCTGCGCCATCCTCGACGCTCTCTACGATCCGAAGCGCCCAGGCAAGTTCGTCGGTACCAGGCGCAAAGCCTTTGCGGGCCGGCTCGATCTGCCTGGGGTGGATCAGCAATTTGCCGCCGAAACCCAGCGAGGCGCCATAACGCGCATCATCCTCGATAACGGTCGTCTCGTTGATCGATAGGGTAACGCCGTCGATCGGCGCAGGCGTTTTTGCCAGGCGGGCGGCGAGGACGATGCGGCTGCGGGCGAAAAGCAGGGCTTCGCGTTCATGGGCGCAGCCGAGATCGGCGGCGAAATCGATGGAACCGAAGGCGAGGCGATCGGCTGCCGTGGCAATTTCGTCCACCGCTGCAAGGCCTTTTGCCGATTCGACAATGGCGATGACATGCATATTTTCCGGCAGGCGTTTGCGAAGATTGGCGATACCGGCAGCGCTTTCCGCCTTCGGTAGCACCACGCCATCGATCGGTAGGGTAGCCGCCGTGATGACGTCTCCACCGTGCCAACTGGTTTCCGTTCCATTGATGCGAATGAAGACTGGCGCGGTAATGGCTGCGTCGCGTAGCGCCGGCCCCAGGCCGTCGCGGGCACTGTCCTTGGCATGCGCCGGCACGGCGTCTTCAAGGTCGATGATCACGGCCTCAGTGCCGGATGCGGCGGCCTTGGCGAAGCGTTCCGGCCGGTCGGCGGGCACGAAGAGAAAGAGGGCGTGGTTTGCAAATCCTTGCGGCATGATCATCCGATGCGTCGGTGGAAACGCGGCCATTTTCCGTGCTTGCGCCTCCTCAGGCCAATATATTTTTGATGGCACGCATATAGTCTGCCCATATATGCGCGGTCCGCAATGTGATAACTTTCCTGTATGGCCATCCCATTAGAGTGTTATTTGAAGTGATGGCAAAAATCGGCAATGCTGCACGGACAGGCTGAGGTAAGTCGGCGCTGACGTAACGAAAACCGGTTGGCAGGACAATGAAATCAGATCTTGAAGGCGTGCTGGTCGTGTCCGTCGAACAGGCGGTTGCCGCGCCCTATCTTTCCTGCAAGCTTGCCGATGCCGGCGCCCGCGTCATCAAGGTCGAACGGCCGGAAGGCGATTTCGCCCGCGAATACGACCATCTTGTGCACGGCGAAAGCGCCTATTTCGTCTGGCTGAACCGCGGCAAAGAATCCGTCTGCCTGGATCTCAAGCAGGAGGAGGACCGGGCGATCCTGATGACCATGGTCAGCCGCGCCGATGTGTTCATCCAAAACCTGGCGCCTGGCGCTGTCGACAGGTTGGGCTTCGGCGCCGAGAGCTTGCGGCAGCGTTTTCCACGCCTGATCACCTGTTCGATTTCCGGTTACGGCGATGAGGGGCCGCTGAAGGATCTCAAGGCCTATGACCTGCTGGTGCAGGCCGAAAGCGGCCTTTCGGCGATCACCGGCAACGAGCATGGTTCGGCCCGCGTCGGCGTTTCGGTCTGCGACATCGCAGCCGGAATGACCGCAACGCAGGCGGTGCTGCAGGCGCTTCTCGCCCGTGAAAAAACCGGCGAGGGCCGGCATATCGCCGTGTCGCTCTATCATGCGTTGTCGGACTGGATCAACGTGCCCTATCTGCAGTTTCAATATGGCGGCAAGGTGCCGGCACGCAGTGGCCTCAACCATCCGACGATTGCGCCTTACGGTTCTTATGCCTGCGCCGATGGCAAGTCGGTGCTGTTTTCGATCCAGAACGAACGGGAGTGGGCGATGTTCTGCCGCGAGGTGCTCGGCTGGCCGGATCTGGCGACCGACCCGCGCTTCTCCTCCAACAGCGACCGCGTCAAAAACCGCGAGGCGCTGGACGCCGCCATCGTGCCGATTTTTGCGGCCGTTTCCCGGGATGAAATGGCGACGCGCCTGCACGCCGCCCGTATCGCCTATGGTCGCGTCAGCACGCTGGAGGATGTCGCCGAACATCCGCAGAACCGCTACATGGAGGTGGATACGCCGACAGGTCCCGTCCGGCTCATGGCGCCCGGCGCGCTTGCCGATGGCGTGATCCCGTCCTTCGGCGCCGTTCCGGCGCTTGGCGAACACACAGCATCGATCCGGCAGGAATTTTCCGTTGTCCGTGCCGCGCAGTAATTGGCAGGCCCGATAGACGGCTTGTATTCTTGACATCTGCGATCCCGCTCCCACTATAATAAAAAACGAAGCTGCTTCATGTGGCTATAAAAGAATATTGGAGGGGTGCGTGGATCTTCGTCAGTTGCGGTATTTCGTTGCGATCGTCGAACAAGGGTCTTTTTCCAAGGCGGCCGCGACCTTGAACGTCGCGCAACCGGCGCTCAGCCTGCATGTGCGCAACATGGAAGCCGATCTTGGAACCGCGCTTCTGTTTCGCAGCCCGCAGGGCGTGATGGCGACGGAGGCCGGCGAAATCCTGCTGCGCAACGCCCGCATCATCATCGACCAGTTTGCGATCACCCAGGAGGAAATCCGCGGTCACGAGGCGGAACCCGCCGGCGAAGTGCGGCTGGGTCTGCCGGGCACGATCAGCCAGATCCTCTCGGTTCCGCTGATCATCGCCGCGCGCAAGCGCTATCCGAAGATCAAGCTGCGTATCGCCGAGGCAATGAGCGGCTTCATCACCGAATGGATCCGCGAAAGCCGCATCGATATCGCCGTCCTTTACATTCCGGTGGAAGACCGTGTCCTGACCTCCTATCCGGTGCTGACGGAGGAGCTTTGCCTGCTCGGCCCCGCCACGCCGATGGAGGGCATCAAGACCCCGCCTTTCGGCCCGCTGGCGCTGGCGAAGGTCGCGCCGCTGCCGCTGATCCTGCCCAGCGCCAACCATGGCCTGCGCGAGCTTCTGGAGCGCGAGGCGACCTCGAACAACCTCGATCTCAACACGGTCATCGACGTCGATTCCTACGGCAACATCAAGGAGCTGGTGGAGAAGGGCATGGGCTATTCCATCCTGCCCTTCAATGCCATCGCCCGCGAGGTTCGCGAAGGCCGGCTGCGCTCCTGGCGCATCAGCAAGCCGGAACTGAAGCGTGACGTCCATCTGGTCCATCCGGCGGACCGGCCGATGACCAATGCCGTTTCCGCCATCGAAACACTGTGCCGCGAAACGCTGCTCGAACTTGCGGCGACCGGCCAGTGGAGCGGCGCCACGGCATTGCGCTGAATCGCATCGGCCGTTCGGCCAAGAACCATGAAAATGTAAGCAGTTAACCGCAGTTTTCCCCGCGCTGGCGGCAAGCTGGTCGGTGGTGCGGTATGGCGATGCCGGTCCAGCCGATGCAGCCTCGCGCAGGCGTCATTGCTATAACATCCCTATATGGAGCTTAACGCAATTTGATAATTTAATTAATACGCCCGCCTGTTATAGTTTCTTTCCAGCAGCGGAGATTTCCTTTGAAATTTCAGTTGGTTGGACATTGCGCCGGGAGGGGTGCGGATCTGGTTTCAGGTTCGCGTGTCCATGAAACCACATGAAGCATCTGCTCCCATCGCCAGCCGCAAATCTGCCGGCGGGCCACCGGGAAGCGGTCTTCGGCAATGTCAGGGAGGACGTGGGTCGTGAACGCTCGAAAACTGTTCCGCTATCTCAATCAGGAAAAGATCGTCTTCATCCTGACGGTCATGCTTTTCCTCGCCTTTTCGCTGACGCTCAACAATTTTCTCGACGCCAACAACATCCTGTCGCTGATCCGCAGTGTTGCCGTGCTCGGCATTCTTGGTCTCGGCATGCTGATCGTCGTGCTCGGCCGCGGCATCGACCTGTCGCTGGTGGCGACGATGGCGATCTCGATTGCTTGGTCGATGCAGCTGATCCACGAGGGCATGCCGGTCTACGCGGCGCTGACCACCGGCCTGCTGTTTGCGCTCGGCGTGGCGCTGTTTACCGGCGTCCTGGTCGCCTATGCGGAAATCCCGCCGCTGTTTGCCACCCTGGCGATGGCGACCTTCGTCTACGGTTTCGGCCGCGCGCATCTGATCGTCGGCACCGACGTCGTCTACATGCCGAAAACCATGGGCTGGATCGTCACGCTGGGGCAGGGCAAGCTGTTCGGCGTGCCGATGCCGATCGTCGTGGCCGCCGCCATGGCACTGGTCGTCTTCCTGTTCCTGAAATTCACCAAGATCGGCAATTTCGTCTATGCCATCGGCGACAATCTGGCCGCCTCGCGCATCGGCGGCATCGCCGTGCGGCCAATGCTGGTGCTGCAATACGTGCTTTCCGGCGGCATCGCCTTCGTCGCGGGCATCATCACGGCCACCTCGGTCGAGGCGATGAACACCCGCATCGTCAATTCCAACATGATCTACGACGTCATCCTGGTGGTCGTGCTCGGGGGCGTCGGCCTGTCGGGCGGCCGCGGCAACGTCCGCAACGTCATCGTCGGCACGCTTTTGATCGGCGTGCTGATGAACGGCATGACGATCATGGACATCCAGTACACGGTTCAGAACGTCATCAAGAGCCTGATCCTGCTGCTCGCCATCGTCGTCGATAGCATCGTCAATCCGCGCGACGAGCAGACGGGCCAGCAGGGAGACATCTGACCGAACAGACAAACAAGATCACCAGACAGATGTGACAAGGAGGAGTGGAACATGGGTAAGACTGGTTTGATGAGACTTGCGGCGACGGCGCTTGCCGCCTTTACCATCGGCGCAACGGCTGTATACGCCGACGACGACATGAACGATCCCTATCGTGCGCCGGCGCTTTCGGCGCTGGCCGGCAAGAAGATCGCCTATCTGCCGATCTCCATCGGCTTCGATCTGGCCCAGGCCTGGGGCGGCGTGGTCAAGACGGAAGCCGAGCGTTACGGCATGAGCTTTTCCTCGCAGGATCCGAACTGGAACACCGACGCGATGGCGCAGGGCATGACGGCGCTGATCGCCGAGCATCCGGACGTCATCGTCACCCAGAACCCGGACATGCAGTCGCTGGCACGGCTTCTGAAACAGGCCAATGCCGAAGGCATCGTCGTGGTGCAGCTCAACATGCAGGGCGCGGTGCAGACCGATGCCTTCGTCGGCCCGGATTTCATCGCCATGGGCGAGCAGGCCGCCAACATGATGCTGGCCAAGTGCGGCTCTGAAACGCAGACCTCCCACAAGGTGGCGATCGTCCAGGGCGTGCTGACCGGCGGTGTCAGCTACTACCAGGTCCAGGGCATGATGAAGGTGTTCAATGAGCATCCGGAAATCCAGATCGTCTCCAGCCAGGCGGCCGACTGGGATGCCTCCAAGGCGCGCGCCATCACCGAGACGGCGCTGCAGCAGCATCCCGATCTCTGCGGTGTCATCGACGTCTGGGACGGCCAGGGCATCGGCACGGGTGCTGCGATCAAGCAGGCCGGCAAGCAGGGCCAGGTCTATTTCATCACCTCGGGCGGCGGGGCGCAGAGCATGTGCGATGGCCTGCTGGACGGCACCTATTCCGCTGCGATCAACTACAACGCACCGGGCATGGGCCGCGACGCCTGGACGGCGATCACCACGGCGCTGCAGAACAACCAGGGCGCCGGCGTCATCAAGACCCAGATCTACTCGCCGACGCGCGTCATGATCAAGGACGACGTGCAGGCCGGCACCTGCTGGGATCCGCAACAATACGCCAAGATCCTCCGTTGATCCGATCATAACCATCGCACGGCTGGCGGAATGCCGGCCGTGCTTTTCCAACCTTTCGATTTTTATTGATCATAAAGCATGGAGGCGGGCCTTGGCGTCGGCGAACACCCTTACAAAGCTGAGATACCGCTTCATTCCCGACCACGTCATCGGAGAAATCCTCTCGAAGAAGTGGATCGACAACGCCATTCCTTTTCTGGTGCTGATCGCAGTCATCCTCGTCTTCGGTTCGCTGATCCCGAATTTCTTCAGCGGCAGCAACCTGTCGATCACCTCGCGGCAGCTCGGCGAATTCGCTCTCGTCTGCATCGCCATGATGCTCGTCATCGTCGTCGGCGGCATTGACCTGTCGGTCGGCTCGAATTTTGCGCTCGGCAATTTCATGACGCTGGCGCTGCTCAATCTCGCCGGCTGGTCGGTGTGGGCGGCCGTGCCCGCCGTCATCCTGATCTGCGGCTCGGTCGGCCTGCTTAACGGCATTCTCGTCGGTTATCTCAGGCTGCGCGCCTTTCTCACCACGCTGGTGACGCTGATCATCGTGCGCGCCGTCGTCGACATGCTGCTCTTGAAATACGCCCAGGCGATGTCGATGAGTTTTTACCAGTCGGATGCCTGGGATCTGATGGGCCTCGGCGGTTTCTTCGGCATTCCTTTTTCCTTCTGCGTGCTGATCCTCGTCGCCATCATCGGCCATATCCTCTTGACGCGCTCGCGGCCCGGCTGGCGGTTGATGGCCATCGGCGGCTCGCGCCGCTCGGCCCACAATATCGGCCTGTCCGTGCGCCGCACGGTCTGCGCCACCTATACGATCTCCGGCATGCTCTGCGGCCTCGCCGGCGTGCTCTACGCCGCCCGTCTTTCCGGCGCCGGCACCGATACCGGCATGGGGCTGGAGATTTCGGCGCTGACGGCCGCCGTGCTCGGTGGCAACAGCCTCGGCGGTGGGCGCGGATCGATCGTCAAGGCGCTGATCGGCGCCGTCATCGTGCTGGTCATGACCAACGGCGTGCTGCGCCTCGGCCTCAATTCCGGTTCCGGGCCGATGGTGCTGGGCCTGACCCTGATCTTCGCCGTGTTCGTCGACGTGCGCTGGCTGAAGAACCGCGACAAGCTGCTCAACAAGGTCTATGTCTCGCCTACCTATATCGAACTGCCGGAGCCTGCTTCCACCAGCGCCGATTCCGGCTCGGCCTTCGCGCTCAACGACCGGCTGAAGGATGTCGAAATCATCGGCCTGGCCGATGTCGAATCCCCCGAGGATGTCATCCTCGATGATGACGACTACCTCTATTGCGGCACTCGCCACGGCGACATCGTCCGTTTTGCTCCGCCCGATTACAAGACGCATGAAGTCTACGCCCATATCGGCGGCGCGCCGCTCGGCATGAGCTGGGACAAGGACAGGAGCCTGCTCGTCTGCGTCGGCGGCATGGGCCTCTACAAGATCGACCGCAGCCGCACCGTGACGAAGGTGACCGACGAGACCAACCGGTCGAAACTCTCCGTCGTCGACGATTCCCGCCTGCGTCTCGCCGACGACCTCGACATCGCGCCGGATGGCCGCATCTATTTCTCGGAAGCGACGATCCGCTACGAAATGCATGATTGGCCGGTGGATGCGCTGGAAAGCCGCGGCAACGGTCGCATCATCTGCTTCGATCCGAAAACCGGCCGGACGCAGACGGTGCTGCGCAACCTGATTTTCCCGAACGGCATCTGCACGGCGCAGGACGGCCAGTCGATCCTGTTTGCAGAAAGCTGGGCCTGCCGCATCAGCCGCTTCTATATCGACGGGCCGAAGGCCGGGAGGGTCGAACGTGTGCTCGACCGGCTGCCCGGCTACCCCGACAACATCAACCGGGCATCCGACGGCACCTATTGGGCAGCGATCATGGGCATGCGTTCGCCGGCGCTGGATGTTGCGCTGCGCATGCCGGGCTTCCGCAAGCGCATGGCGAGGCGTATCGCCCCCGACCAATGGCTCTATCCGAACCTCAACATCGGCTGCGTCATCCGCTTCGACGACAAGGGTGAAGTGTTGGAAACCCTGTGGGATCAAGGCGCCGAAAACCATCCGATGATCACCTCTATGCGCGAGCACAAGGGCTACCTCTATCTCGGCGGCATCACCAACAACCGCATCGGCCGCATCAGGCTCGAGGGACGGGATACGGGCTGGTCGGGTTACCAGAATTATTGGGGGAGGGCGTGATGGCCAATGCTCTGCGCAATTGGGTCGACCGCTTCCTCGGCCGCGGCGAAGCCGCCGTCACCGTGCCGCCGCTGGATGGTGCGCTGAAACCCAACAACCTGCTGGAAGAAGCGCCGGTCGGTATTTATGCGAAAACCCCCGACAACCTCGTCGCGACGAAGGCCGGGCTGGTCTACTCCAGCGGTTCGACGCTTCATCACCAGCCGGCATGCGGCGGGGTAGGGGCCACGCTGCTGGACGCCGGTGCGAGGGTGACGGCAATTGCCGCTTCCGAAGCCCGGTTGCTGGCTGTCGCGACAACGGCCGGGATTGCGTTTTACGATACGGCCGGCGGAAAAGCCGCAGGGCTTTCGTCCGGCACCCAGGCCTTGATCAATGTCGCGGCCATGGCCTTTTCGCCGGATGGTTCGCTTGTCGTCGCGGTCGGTTCCTCGAAAAACGACCTGGAGAATTGGCAGCGGGATCTGCTGGATGGCGAGCGGGCCGGCTCCGTCTGGCGGCTGGATCCCAAAACCGGGCAGGCGACCATGCTGGCAAGCCGGCTCGGCTTTCCGAACGGCATCGCTGTCGAGCCTGATGGCAATATCGTCGTCAGCGAAGCTTGGCAAAAGCGGCTTGTCCGGCTGGACGCCAGCGGCAGGATGCTGGGTCAGGTCATGGAGGATCTGCCTGGTTATCCCGCCCGCATCAGTGGCTCGGCGCGGCAGGGCTACTGGCTCTCGGTGTTTGCGCCGCGCAGCCAGCTGATCGAATTCGTGCTGCGCGAGGATATCTATCGCAAGGCGATGATGGCCGAGGTCGCACCGGAATTCTGGATCGCCCCGGCGCTGCGCAGCGGCTATTCGTTCCGCGAGCCGATGCAAGGTGGCGCGCTCAAGCAGATGGGCATCCTGAAACCCTGGGCGCCAACACGATCCTACGGCCTCGTCATCGAACTGACGGCCGATTTCGTGCCGCTTCGCAGTTTCCACAGCCGCGCCGGCGGCCGGCGGCATGGCATTACCTCGGCCGTGGAAGCGGGCGGCAAGCTCTGGGCCACCAGCAAGGGCGGCGATGAGGTGATCGCCGTCGATCTCGGCATGCAGGGAAATTGACATGAGCCCCATTCTCGAACTCAAGAACGTCACCAAGGAGTTCCATGGCGTTGCCGCCCTGCGCAATGTCAGCTTCAGCCTGATGCCGGGTGAGGTCCACTCGCTGCTTGGCGAAAACGGCGCCGGCAAGTCGACGCTGACCAAGATCATGGCGGGTGTCCACGAGCCGACGCAGGGCGAAGTGATCTTCAACGGCCAGCCGATGACCTTCGGCAGCCCGGCCGAAGCGCTGCACAACGGCATTGCCATGGTGTTCCAGGAAACCAGCCTGGTGCCGTCCCTGACGGTGGCGCAGAACATCTATCTCGGCAACGAAAAATTCCTCAACCGCCTGCGCGGCATCTACATCGCCGCCCAGCAATTCCTGCAGTCGCTGAATTTCGGCGTCGATCCGACCATGTACGTCTCGCAGCTCGGCGCGGCGCAGAAGCAGATGGTGGAGATCGCCCGCGCCGTGCATCACAAGGCGCGGATCATCATCTTCGACGAACCGACCGCAACGCTGACGCCGGAGGAGAAGCATCATTTCTTCTCGCTGGTGAACCGGCTGAAGCGCGAGGGCGTCTCGATCATCTTCATCAGCCACGCGCTGGAGGAGGCGCTGGCCATTTCCGACCGGATCACTATCCTGCGCGACGGCCAGCATGTGATCACCGACGATGCAAAAAATTTCGACCGCGACAAGATCATTTCGTCCATGGTCGGCCGCTCGCTCTCGGCCGAACTCTACAGCCGCGACAAGAGCCGCAAGGCGCGTCCCTACGGCCAGAAAGTGTTGTCGGTGCAGAACCTGTCGATGGGCAAAATGGTGCGCAACACCTCGTTTTCGGTCTATTCCGGGCAGATCACCGGCATTTTCGGCCTGATCGGTTCGGGCCGCACGGAGACGGCGAAAATCATCTCCGGCGTGGTCAAGCGCGATTTCTTCCATGGCGGTGAAGTACGCCTCGACGGCCGCTCGGTGCGTTACCGCGTGCCGCGCCCGGCCGTGAAGGACGGCATCGTCTACGTGACGGAGGATCGCAAGATCGAAGGTTTCTTCGAGACCAAGTCGATTGCCGAAAACATCTACATGAACCTTTTGTCCTCCGACCTTAATCGCGGCGTTGTCGTGTCCCATTCGGAAATGATGGAACTCGCCAAGGACTGGACGAAGCGGCTGAACGTCAAGGCGATCGATGGCAATGCCCGCGTCATCGAGCTTTCCGGCGGCAATCAGCAGAAGGTGGTGATCGCCAAGGCGCTGGTGCAGAAACCGAAGCTGGTGATCTTCGACGAACCGACCCGCGGCGTCGATGTCGGCGCCATCGCCGAGCTGCATCAGGTGATCAACGAACTCGCCGATGCCGGTCTCGCCGTCGTGGTGATTTCTTCTTACCTTCCGGAAATCCTCAATCTGGCCGATCGCATCCTTGTGTCGCGACAAGGCCGGGTGGTCGAGGAATTCTCCACCGAGGAGGCGACGGAGGAGAAGATCATGTACGCGGCGGTCCACTGAGCGGCCGAAACGATAAAACGGCCGGTGAGGCTGAAAGAGTGAGGGAAAGACATGAAGATCAGAGCGGCCGTTCTGGAAGAAATCGGGCTTGAACGCCCTTATGCGCAGACCTTGCCGCTGAAGATACAGGAGGTCGAGCTGGACGGGCCGGGGCCGGGCGAAGTGCTAGTCAAGATCGCCGTTGCCGGCCTCTGCCACTCCGACCTTTCGGTGATCGACGGCAACCGGCCGCGGCCGGTTCCGATGGTGCTGGGGCACGAGGCATCGGGTGTCGTCGAGGCGGTCGGCGAATATGTCGAGGATCTGAAACCCGGCGATCACGTCGTTTTTGTCTTCGTCCCGAGTTGCGGCCATTGCTCGCCCTGTGCCGAGGGCCGGCCGGCGCTTTGCGAACCGGGCGCGGCATCGAACGGTCACGGCGAACTTCTCGGCGGCGTCAGCCGGCTGTCGCGGCATGGCGAAAAGGTCCATCACCATGTGGGCGTTTCGTCCTTCGCCGAATACGCGACTGTGTCGCGTCGTTCGCTGGTCAAGGTTGAGAAGGACGTGCCGCTCGACATTGCCGGCCTGATCGGTTGCGCCGTGCTGACCGGTGCGGGTGCCGTGTTCAACACCGGTGACGTCAAACCCGGCGGCTCCACGGCTGTGATCGGCCTGGGCGGGGTCGGGCTTGCCGCACTGATCGGCGCGGCTGCAGCCGGGGCCGAAACCATCATTGCGGTGGACCGGCTGGACTCAAAGCTGGAGTTTGCCAGGGAGCTTGGCGCCACGCACACCTTCAATGCCGACGATCCTGACATCGTCGGCAAGATCAAGGAAGCCACCAAGGGCGGCGTCGAGGCGGCGCTGGAATTTGCCGGTTCCGTCAAGGCCCTCGAATTCGGTTATGCCATCACCCGGCGCGGCGGCACCACGATCACCGCCGGCCTGCCCAATCCCAAGGCGATGCTCTCCCTGCCGGCGGTGACGCTGGTGGCCGAGGAGCGGACGCTGAAAGGCAGCTATATCGGTTCCGGCGTGCCCTCCCGCGACATTCCCCGTTTCCTCGCGCTCTACAAGCGCGGCAAGCTGCCGGTCGATCGGTTACTGACCCATCGCATGCCGCTTGACGACATCAATGAAGGTTTCGATCGGCTGGCGGATGGGTCTGCCGTTCGCCAGATCGTCGAATTCACCTGAAAACGGCAGCGCGCTGCCGGCACGCCCAAGACATATGGAGTTATCGACATGGCCAGAAGCCAGGGTATCAAGGATTTTCGCTGCTTTATCGACGGCGAATGGACCGAGGCGTCATCGAAAGAGACGTTCGAATCCTTCGATCCGTTCACCGGAAAAGTCTGGGCGAAGATCCCGAAATGCGATTCACGCGATGTCGACCGCGCCGTCATCGCCGCTCGCCGTGCTTTCGATAGCGGTGACTGGTCGAAGCTGAACGCCACCCAGCGCGGACACCTGTTGCGCCGTCTCGGCGATCTCATCGCCCGCGATGCCGATCATCTGGCGGCGACGGAGGTGCAGGACAACGGCAAGCTTTATGCCGAAATGCGCGGCCAGGTCGGCTACATGCCGCAATGGTTCTATTATTTCGCCGGCATGGCCGACAAGGTCGAGGGCGCCGTGCAGCCGATCGACAAGCCGGACATGTTCACCTACACCCGCCACGAGCCGGTCGGTGTTGTCGCGGCGATCACGCCGTGGAACTCCCCGCTGCTGCTTCTGACCTGGAAGCTGGCGCCGGCGCTGGCGGCGGGGTGCACCCTGGTCATCAAGCCGTCGGAATTCACCTCCGCCTCGACGCTGGAGCTGATGCGGCTTGTCGAGGAAGCGGGTTTTCCCAAGGGCGTCGTTAACGTCATCACCGGTTTCGGCCAGGATGTCGGCGAGGCGATCTCCACCCATAACGGCATCGACAAGATCGCCTTCACCGGCGGCGAAGTGTCCGGCCGCCGCATCGCCCAGCAGGCGACCGGCAATTTCAAGCGCATGACGCTGGAGCTTGGCGGCAAGTCGGCGCAACTGGTGTTTCCGGATGCCAATCTCGACAATGCCGTCAAGGGCGTGGTCTCCGGCATCTTTGCCGCCACCGGCCAGACCTGCATCGCCGGCTCGCGGCTGCTCGTACACAGGTCGATCCACGATGAATTCCTCGAAAAATTCCTCGAACTGGCGAAGACGGCGCGCATGGGCGATCCGATGGAAATGACCACGCAGGTCGGCCCGGTCACCACCCAGACGCAGTTCAAGCGTGTGTTGTCGATGATCAACATGGCCAAGGCCGAAGGCGCCGAAGTGGCGATGGGCGGCAAGCCGGCGGACCGGCCGGAATGCGGGGACGGCTGGTTCATCGAGCCGACCGTCTTCACCGGCGTCAGGAACGACATGCGGATTGCGCAGGAGGAGGTTTTCGGCCCGGTGCTTTCGGTCATTCCTTTCACCGAGGACGACGAGGCCTACCAGATGGCCAACGATACGCCCTACGGCTTGGCCGCCGGTGTCTGGACTTCCGACATGGCGCGGGCGTTCACCGCGGCAAAACGCCTGAGGGCGGGCACGGTCTGGACCAACACCTACCGCGCCGTCTCCTACATGATGCCCTTCGGTGGTTTCAAGAATTCCGGCGTCGGGCGCGAAAGCGGTCAGGACGCCATCTACGATTTCCTCGAAACCAAGAGCGTCTGGCTCGCCTTCAACAAGGACGTGCCGAACCCGTTCGTAATGCGCTGAGGCCGGTGAACGCTACATCGGCAGGTAGTAACCGCGATGCATGGAAGCGGCGCGGTTATCGCCAATGGCGGCCTCGGTTTTGCCGGGTTACGCTCCGCGAAGCCTATTCGCTCGCGGTTGTCCGCTCCCAGTACCAGGCGACATACATCTTGTCCCGGTCATGCTTGCGGGCCTTCAGCAGGGAGCGAACGGCGCGCACATCGTCCTTTTCGCATGCGACCCAGACGAAGGTATCGTCATCGGCAGCGACGATTGCCGCCTTGATGGTGTCCGCGAGTACGCTTGTGGAGTTAGCCGGGTAGTCGACGCGATGCAGCCAGCGGACATCGAGCGAACCAGCCGAGGACAGCGGCTGTTCTTCCGCCGCATCCTGCACTTCGATGATCGCCTGTATCCGCGTACCGACAGGCACTTCGGCGGCGATGCGGATGATGGCGGGAAGCGCGCTTTCGTCACCGGTCAAAAGAATCTTCTCCGCCTTGGGCAGGCTGCCGCCACCGGGGCCAAGCAGCGCCAGCTTTTCGCCGGGCTGTGCATCCCGGGCGAAATCGGCGCCGGGTGTGGCGATGCCGGGGGCCGGGTGCTGCAGGAAATCGACCCACAATTCGCGGCGCTCCACATCGATGGCGCGGATGGTGTAGACGCGTACCAGGAGTTCGTCCTCGCCTTCAGGCCAAGCGACCCGGCCATCTTCCTTCAAACCCGGCCAGACCGGCGTGCGGCCCTTCGGGGGAACCAGCAGGCGCACATGCATGTCGCCGCCGATGAACGGCGTGACATCGGCGCAGGTGAACTTCACCCGTCGCATATGCGGCGTGACATCCTCGGCGGAAACCACTGTAATCTCATGGAGGTTCGGCAGCATCTGCGCCGATGCCGGCTCGGACCATGTCAGCTCCAGCGGGTCCTCGCCGGCGAAATAGAACAGGTGTTCGGCCACGCTGGTGCGGCTCATCTGCAGCAGCATTTCGGAGAACGAGGTCAGTTCGATAAACAGCTTGCCGTCCTGCAGCCGGATGTTTGCATGCCCGGCCTTGCTCGTCATCGACGCAAGATTGCCGTCCCGCTGGACATCGCCATGCTCGATGAAATGCTCGCAGATCTCGTCGAGCATGCTTGCGGCATCCTTCGGCAGAGCGACGCCCGAAACTTTGAATGTCTGAACTGTGTTCACGACCGTTCCTCCTTGAGATCTGTTGGTGTTTTCATGCGGTGACGGCCGATGGGCAACATGATCGGTCGGCCCGAGGTCGGGTCCGGGATGATCTGGCTTTCAAGCCCGAAGACCTTTCGCACGTTTTCCTGCGTCAGCACCTCTTCCGGCCTGCCGGCAATATGGATGCGCCCTTCGGTCATCGCCACGAGATAGTCGGCATAACGTGCTGCAAGGTTGAGATCGTGCAGCACCATGGCGACCGTGGTGCCGCGGGACTGGTTGAGATCCGTCAAAAGGTCCAGGACTTCGACCTGGTGGTTGATGTCGAGGAAGGTCGTCGGTTCGTCGAGCAGCAGGATGTCCGTTTCCTGCGCCAGCGCCATGGCGATCCAGACCCGCTGCCGCTGGCCGCCGGAGAGTTCGTCCACCGGCCGTTCCGCGAGGTCGACGATCTTGGTGGCGGTCAGGGCGTTGGCCACCGCTTCGTCGTCCCGCTGTGTCCAGCGCGAAAAAAGCCCCTGATGCGGATGCCGGCCGCGGCTGACGAGGTCGGCCACGGTGATCCCTTCGGGCGCGATCGGCGATTGCGGCAGCAGGCCGAGGGTGCGGGCCAGTTCCTTGGACGGCGTGCGGTGGATCGACTTGCCGTCGAGCAACACTTCGCCGCGGTTGGGCGACAGCAGGCGGGACATGACGCGCAGCAGCGTGGATTTTCCGCAGGCATTGGCGCCGACGATCACGGTGATCTTGCCGGGCGGCACTGCCAGGTCCAGCCCTTGCAGGATGTCGGTGTCGCCGTAACCGGCCGAAAGCCTGTTGGCGGTAAGGGAGCGGACAGTCATCACGAACCTCCGATGCGGTTGACGCGCACGATGAGGAAAATCAGGTAGGGGGCGCCGAGCGCACCGGTCAGCACGCCGACCGGATAGCGGCTGGGCAGCAGAAACTGACCGGCATAATCGCCGGCAAGCACCAGCAGCGCGCCGATCAGGGCGGACGGGATCAGCGAAGACCCGCTGTTTGCGGTGATGCGGGCGGCGATCGGGCCTGACAGGAAGGCGACGAAGGCGATCGGCCCCGTTACCGCCGTTGCCGTGGCGATCATGCCGACGGCCGAGATCATCACCAGAACCCGCGTGCCGGCAACACGAACGCCGAGCGCTGCCGCCATGTCGTCGCCGAGCCGCAAGGCTTCGAGATCGCGGGCGCGGCTCAAGAGGAGGCCGCCGAAGATAACCAGCGCCATGAAAAGCGGAAGCGCCTGGCCGATCTGGGCGCCGTTGACGCTGCCGGTCAGCCAGCGCATCGCTTCCTGCAGGTTCCAGGCCGGCGCCTGCGAGAGGATGTAGGCGGTAAAACTTTCCAGCATGGCCGAAACGCCGATGCCGACGAGAATCAGTCGCGTGCCGGCGACGCCGTTCTTGAAGGAAAGGCCGTAGACCATCATCGCGACGCCGAGGCCGGCGGTCACGGCGAAGATCGATACCAGCGGCCCTTTCAGGGACAGGGCGACAATGGCGAAGACGGCCGCCGCGCTGGCGCCGGCACTGATGCCGATGATATCGGGGCTGGCGAGCGGATTGCGCAGCATGGTCTGGAAGGCGGCGCCGGCAAGGCCGAAGCTCAGCCCGGCAAGCACGGACAGCACGGCGCGCGGCAACCGCAATTGTCCGACGGTAAAGACCGTCGCCGGCAGGCTGTCGCCGAACAGCATGCGGAGAATTTCTCCGGGCGGCGTGAACGACTGGCCAAGCATCAGCGTCAGGGAGAAGATCGCGCCGACGAGCGCCAGCAGGGCGGTGATGACCAGTATACGTCGGCTGCCGCGGCGGCTGCGATTGTCGGCGATGCGGCGAAGAGTGGCGGCGGATTTGGTCATAGTTCCCGCACCCTCTGCCGCCGGACGATCCAGATGAAGAAGGGTGCGCCAAGGAAGGCCGTGACGATGCCGACATCGAGTTCGGCCGGCCGGGCGATGATGCGGCCGAGGATATCGGCCGCCAGAAGCAGGCTGGCACCGCCGAGCGCCGACAGCGGCAATAGCCAACGGTGATCGACACCGGAGAGCAGGCGGCTGAGATGCGGCACGACCAGGCCGAGAAAGCCGATAGGTCCGCACACCGCCGTTGTGGCACCGCAGAGCAGAATCGCGCCGAACGAGGCCGAGGCGCGGGCAAAGGCCACCCGTTCACCAAGCCCGGCCGCCAGTTCGTCGCCCAGCGCCAGCGAATTCAGTTTTTTGGCGGACAGGAGGCTGATAGCAAAGCCGGCCAGCAGAAACGGCAGGACGGGGAGAATGCGGTCGAAGGTGGCTCCGCCGACGCCGCCGATCTGCCAAGAACGGACGCCGCCGGCGATATCGCCGCGCGGCAGCACCACGGCAATCACCATCGATGCGAAGGCGACGGATGTCGCGGCACCTGCAAGCGCCAGCTTCAGCGGCGTGGCGCCGCCGCGCCCCAGCGAGCCGATGGTATAGACGAACACCGCCGTGCATCCGGCGCCGAGGATTGCCGTCCAGATATAGGCGTTGGCCGACGTCATGTCGAACCACGCAACGCCGATGACGACGGCAAGCGAAGCGCCGATGTTGACGCCGAGAATGCCGGGATCGGCCAACGGATTGCGCGTCACGCCCTGCATGACCGCCCCGGCGAGGCCGAGCGCCGCGCCGGCGAGCAGGGCGAGCACGGTGCGCGGGATGCGCAGTGCCACGGCTGCCTGGCCGATCGTTTCGAGCTTCCCCGACAGCGCTGCAAGAATATCCGCCCAGGCAACGTCGCGCGTTCCGACCGTGACGGACAGGGCGCACAACGCCGCAAGCAGCACGACCAGTCCCGCCAGAAACAGACTGCGATTCTGGTTCGACCGCCCCGGAATGGCCGGTCTGCGGGCGGGCAGCGGCATGGCGTCCTTCATCGGGATTTTCCGGCCGCCTCCGCAAGCAGGGCAACGTAGTCCTTCAGCACCCACGGAATGGAAAGCGGCGTCGGATTGGCCGCGGTGCCGACCGGGTTGCGGCCAAGGACGACAAGCGCGCCGTTGCCGACGGCAGGCATCCGCGATGTCAGCGGGTTGGCGGCCAGCGAATCGAGCAGCTTGCGGTCGCCATAGGTGACGAGAATATCGACATCGTCGAATTCATCGATGCGCTCGGCGCTGATCGAGCCGGAAAATTTCCCCGGTACCGAGGCCGTCGTAACGCTCTTGGGCGCCTTGAGGCCGAGATCGGCGAAGAATTTCACCCGCGTGTCGTTCGTCGTGTAGAAATTGACGACGCTCAGATCCGAGGCGTTGAGATGGGTGATGAACATCGCCGACTTGTCGTGAAGTTCGGGATGGCCGGCCACCGTCTGGGCGATGTCGGCTTCGATCTTCTTGATCAGCGCCTCGCCTTCCGTCGCCATGCCGAGGCCGAGGCTGTTGAAACGGATCATCTCGCGCCAGTCCGTCGACCAGGGAGCCTCGGGATAAGCGACGACGGGAGCGATCTGGCTCAGCGTATCGTAGTCGGCCTGGCTGAGGCCGGAATAGGCGGCCAGGATGACATCCGGGCCGGTCGCGGCGACTGCCTCGAAATCGATGCCGTCGCCTTCGTCGAACAGGACCGGTTTTTCAGCGGGATGTTGCACCAGCTTTTCGGCCACCCACGGCAAGATGCCGTCGCCGTCGTCATCGCCAAAATTGGCTGCTGCAAAACCCACGGGCACGATGCCGAGCGCCAGCGGCACTTCGTGATTGGCCCAGGCGACCGTCGCCACCCGCACCGGCTTCTTCTCGATGATCGTCGTGCCGAGCGCATGCTTGATGACGATGGGATAGGTCGTCTCGTCGCCTGCCGAGGCGCTGCCGGATGCAAATGCCAAGACGAATGCCGCCACCTGCATGACAGAAAAAATGAACCGCAGCATTGCGCAAACCCTGCCTGACGTTTTTAAGTGGACCTCCAGTCTCAGGTTCATTAAGCGACGTCAACAGGAATGCCGCGCTGGCGGTGGACTGTGTTGAGATTTCCGTTGGATCCTACAAAACGCTGGAAATCTACAATACTGGATGCCAACGCTCAAGTTAAGAACAGGGCCGGGGACAATCAAACCGTGGTGATGGCGGCCGCCAGTGTCGGGAGACGAACTTCCGTTGGTGTGGCTCGGCCGGCAACGCGTGTGCCGCGACGGTCCCCGAACTCGGCGCCGGCCAGACGCCGAAATAATCCTATTTAACTTATGGAACGTGAACATGGATATCGAAAGAACAAGCGGTCATCGGAGACAGCCCCCCATCCGCTACCGGAATGCGGTCCTGCTGGGTTGTACGGCGCTTGTCGCTTTCGCCCCGAGCCTTTCCTCCGGCCAGGAGGCTGCGGCAGGCTCCGACACGGCGCTCAAGCCGATCGTCCTGGAGGAAAAGAGCGGCCGGGTCGACGTCGATAACGACGCGAAGTCGATCGTCGCGACCAAGACCACGAGCGGCAGCAAGATCCCGACGGATATCCTCGTCACGCCGGCATCGGTTTCGGTGATCACCTCGAAGGAAATCCAGCAGCGCGGTGCCCAGGATGTCGAGCAGGTGATCCAGTACACCTCCGGCGTTGCGACCGACTTTTACGGCTCGGACGACCGTTTCGACTACTTCAAGATCCGCGGTTTCGATGCCTATATCTACCGTGACGGCTTGACGCTCGGCGACCCCTTTGGCGCGATCCGCGACGAACCCTATGCGTTCGAGCGCGTCGAGGTGCTCAAGGGCGCCAGCTCGACCATCTTCGGCGTTTCCGATCCGGGCGGTTCTGTGAACTACGTCACCAAGCTGCCGAAGAGCGAGCGTTTCGGCGAAGCCTTCCTCACCGGCGGTTCCTTTAGCCGCCGTGAAGGCGGTTTCGATTTCGGCGACAACATCACCGAAGACGATACGCTGTCCTATCGCCTGACCGGCAAGATCCGCAAAGCCGACGACGAATACGATTATTCGCAGGACGACGAGAAGTTCCTGATGGGCGGCCTCACCTGGCGCCCGACGGACATGACCACGCTCAGCGTCGTCTATGACCATCTGGACCGCGATGGCGTCGCCGGCGGCGGTGGCCATCCGGTGGGCTCCGACTTCGAAAGAAGCCGCTTCTTCGGCGAACCCGACTACAACTACCGCGACGTCGATCGCGATACGCTCAGCGTCATGTTCGACCACGATTTCGGTTCCGGCCTGACTTTCAGCGCCAATGCGCGCTACAGCGACGGCAAGAGCAATTTCGGCTACGCCTACATCGCCGCGACGCCGACCGATGGCTCGACGATTGCAAGGCGTGACTATTTCGGCAACGACAGTTCGGCCGAAAACTTCATCATCGATGCCCGGCTGCAATATGACACGAGCTTCGAGGCGATCGACAGCAAGACCCTGGTCGGTGTGCAATACAATGCGTTGAACTCGACCAATGACAGCTTTTACGGCGCGGCACCCAGCATTGACTGGATGAACCCGGTCTATTCGGGCGCACCGGCATCGGTTCCGCTCTATCAGAGCCTGAAGAACGACCAGAAGACCAAGGCCCTCTACGTCCAGCAAGACCTGACCTTCTCCGACAAGCTGATCGCCAGCATCGGCCTGCGCAACGACTGGCTCGATTTCGAGCAGACCAACAACCTCCGCGGCACGACGACCGAGGCGGATCTCAGCGAGCTCACCAAGCGCGCCGGCCTGACCTACAAGTTCACCGACGAGTTTGCCACCTATGTGAGTTATGCCGAATCCGTGCTGCCGCCCTCGCTGACCCTCGATCCCGAGCGCGGCGAGCAGTGGGAAGCCGGCGTGAAATATCGGCCTGATGCGTTTCCCGCCCTCTTCAGCGCTGCGGTCTACGATCTGACCAAGACCAATATCACCCGCACCAACCCGGCGACCAACATGCAGGAAACCATTGGTGAAGTCCGGGTTCGCGGCGTCGATCTGGAGGCGAAGGCGGAGGTGACCGACAATGTCAGCCTGACTGCCTCCTACTCCTACATGATGTCCGAGATCGTCGAGAACGGCACGGGCGGCAACGAGGGCAACGAACTGTCCTTCGTGCCGAACCACCTGGCTTCGCTGTGGGTGAACTACATGCTTCCCGGCGAAGGCATGCGCGGCGACATGAATTTCGGCCTCGGAGCGCGTGTCTCGGGCGCCTATTACTTCAACGACGCCAACACCCAGTCGACCGGCGCAAACATCGCTTTCGATGCGGCCTTCAGCTACAAGATCCGGCCGAACACCGCTTTCGAAGTCAATGTCAGCAACTTGTTCGACGAGAAGCACGTGGCGTACGGCGGCTTTGGCGCCGACTGGTACAATCCGGGCCGCGCGGTCTACGCAACGATCCGCCAGACCTGGTAATCGACCCGTCCCGTCCGCACTCCGTTGCGGGCGGGACTTATTCTGTCACGATGCGAGGGTATCTGCCGCGTACCGCGATTGCGGTCACAGCAGTTGCTGGATCCGGCGCCAGGCGGCGGGTGTGTCGCCGGCGATCTGGCGGAACGTCTTCGTCAGGTGCGCCTGATCGGAAAAGCCGAGTTGTGCCGCGATATCGGCGACGGAAAGATTGCTTTCCAGCAAGAGTTTCTTGGCGCGGTCGATGCGCTTGGCCAGCTGCCATTGCAGTGGCGTGCTGCCGGTGGTCTGCCTGAAGACGTTGGCGAACCAGCTTTCCGAGAGCCCGACCGTAGAGGCCATCTCGGCAATCGTCATCCGATAGTCGCCGTGGACGTCGATGCGGGTCAGCAGCTTGTTCATCTGTGCCTGCGTCAACCGGCCATTGGCGGTCTTGCTGTCGTCGTCGGGAATGTCGAGAAGGCCGGTGACGATGCTGCCGACGAGGTTCTCCCCGTAGACGGCATGTTTGGACGGCTCGGATATTTCATCGACCAGCAGGCCGGCCAGCGTCTGGATGGCGCCGAGATCCTGGATTTCCACCGGCCGGCGCAAGGCCGTCATCGCCGCGGACGTGCCGACGGATGGCGACAGGAACCGCAAGAGCCGGTCCTTGTGCATATGCAGGTTGAGGTGCGAGAACCGGTGCTTGGATTTGCTGGTCGTCCACATCGGCATGCCGGCGGGCACATAGACCGCACGCGTCATCGGGCGGGAATGGCGGGAGAACTCGCCGTCCTGGTTGGAAATCTGCACGCGGGACGAAACGTCGTTAAAGAAGATCATGATGCGCGGATCGTCCGCCAGGTAATATCCCTTGGCGCCGGACTGGCTCTCCGCTTCCCAGAAAACACCGACCATCCCGTCGAAACGACGCCATTTTACCGGCGCGACGACCTTGATGCCTTCCGTATGCCAATCCATGGAGTGCCAGTAACTCAACCTTATATTCCACTCTTGCTTGGCATCAATGATTACGCCCGGAGGTCGCCGGAAGCAGTTAGTCCCGGGGTTCAAACCAAGTCAAACCCCGAATATAATATGACTATTATAATCATGTTTTTGTCGATTGACAAGGCGCGTGACCCGCTGCGCCGGCAAACCCGCTCGTGGAACCGGGCAGGCTGAAGCCTGTCTGTCTCGAGAAAGCAATCATCAAAATAATTCAAACCGCTCGCACTTGCTTTCTGATCTGTTAAAAGCAAGCATCCGTCGAAACAGCGGTATGCACGGAGCAGAGCAAAGGAAGCGTCATGTTCGAAAAGCGGCAGTTCTACATCAATGGCCAGTGGGTCGACCCGATCAAGAAACACGACTATTTCGTCATCAACCCGTCGACGGAAGAGCCTTGCGCTCTGATCTCCCTCGGTTCGGATGAAGACACGGATGCGGCGGTCAGCGCGGCCAAGGCCGCGTTCCCGAGCTGGGCGGCGACGGCGCCCGCGGAGCGCAAGCGGTATGTCGAGGCGATTCTCGCGGAGTTCGACCGGCGCCGGCAGGAAATGGCCGAAGCCATTTCGATCGAGATGGGCGCGCCCATCGATTTCTCCTTCTCCGCCCAGGCGGGCTGCCTCGACTGGCACCTGAAGAATTTCCTCGTCGCCTTCGACGAAATCCAGTGGCTGAAGCCGCTCAATTCCAGTTCGCCGGGCAACATGGTGGCACAGGAGCCGATCGGCGTCGTCGGTCTCATCACCCCGTGGAACTGGCCGATGAACCAGGTGACGCTGAAGGTCATCCCGGCGATGCTCGCCGGCTGCACCTGCGTGCTCAAGCCTTCCGAGGAAGCGCCGCTGTCCTCGATGCTGTTTGCGGAATTCGTGCATGACGCCGGCGTTCCGGCGGGCGTGTTCAACCTCGTCAATGGCGACGGTGTCGGCGTCGGTACGCGCCTGTCGTCGCATCCGGATGTCGAGATGATCTCGTTCACCGGCTCGACACGCGCCGGCCGCGCCATTTCCAAGGCAGCTGCCGAGACCTTGAAGCGCGTGACGCTCGAACTTGGTGGCAAGGGCGCCAATCTGGTCTTTGCCGACGCTGACGATGCGGCCGTGGAACGCGGCGTTCGCCACATGATGTCGAATTCCGGCCAGTCCTGCAACGCGCCGTCGCGCATGCTCGTCGAACGTCCGCTTTATGACCGGGCGGTGCAGATTGCGGCAGACGTCGCAAACTCGATCACCGTCGGCCCCGCTTCCGAGCACGGCAACCATATCGGCCCGGTGGTCAACAAGCGCCAGTGGGAGCAGATCCAGGGTTACATCGAAAAGGGCATCGAAGAGGGCGGCCGTGTCGTTGCCGGCGGCCCCGGCCTGCCGCAGCATCTCAACCGCGGCTATTACGTCCGCCCGACGGTGTTCGCCGACGTCAAGCCCGGCATGACGATCGAGCGTGAGGAGATCTTCGGACCGGTGCTGGCGATCATGCCGTTCGACAGCGAGGAAGAGGCGGTGCATATCGCCAACGACACGCCGTACGGTCTTACCAGCTATGTCCAGACCCAGGACGCTTCGCGCCGCAACCGCCTGTCCCTCCAGCTGAAGGCCGGCATGATCGAAATGAACGGCCAGGCCCGCGCTGCCGGCTCCTTCTTCGGCGGCGTCAAGGCGTCGGGCCGCGCTCGTGAGGGTGGCGTCTGGGGCATCGAGGAATTCCTCGAAAGCAAGGCAATCTCTGGCTGGGCCGACTGATCCGGCTGCCACCGGCACCGATTTGGAACGAGATGGATGGACCCGCTTTGCGGGTCCATCGTTTTGTCAGCTGAACAATTGCATGATGCTGTCAGCGTTGGTGTTGGCGATCTGCAGCGCCTGTATTCCGAGCTGCTGCTGCGTCTGCAGAGCTTTCAAACGCGTCGATACCTCGTTCATGTCGGCATCCACCAGTCTGCCGATGCCGCGCTCGATGGTGCCGCTCAAGTCGGATAGGAACTCGTTGGAGCGGGAAACATGACCCGACAGCGCCCCGAACATCGAGGCGACATCGGTCATACGACCGATCATCAGCTCCACGACCGTCGTCATCTCCTCGATGTGTTCGTATGGCGTCGTATCGGTGAGCGTGATTTCAGGGTGCCCCGTATGGTTACGGCCGCTGACGAGAACCCAGTCATTCGTAAAACCCTGCTGTGTCGCGAAGCCGGAATTGGTGATGATGCCGTCGCACCCGCCATCGGAAACGAGATAGAAGACATGGTCGGTGTCAAACACGGCAGTCATGTCGAACTCGATGTGCTTGATGGAGACATTGCCGTTGTTGTCTCTGACGAATGAGGCGGGCAGTTTTTTGACACCGTTCTGGGCTGGATCGGACGGGTCGTCCATCCACAGCCAGTTCTGTCCGGAAAAGGAAGAGGACGCCGCGATCGACAGCAGTTGCTGTTTGAGTTGATCCAGCTCTGTGTTGATCTTGCGTTTGTCGACGCCCGGCTCGCGTGCCGTGACGAGCTTGGCCTTGATTTCGTCCATCACATCCAATGCGTTGGACATGCCCGTATAAGCAGTGTCGAGAATTCCGGCGCTGACCGCCAATCCGTCCTGAATGGCCGAAAGGGCCTTTTTGTCGGAACGCATCGTTGTTGCGATAGACCAGTATGCGGCGTTGTCGGAGGCAGTTTTTACGCGCAGACCGGACGAGACCTGCTGCTGGACGTTTTGAAAATCGGTGTTGACGCTGCGCAGGACATTCAGTGCCGATATTGCGGCTGAATTCGTAAGGATCGAAGCCATTTTATCGCTATATATTTGATTTTACTGATTCTTACGATATTTTCCTTATGGTTTACGAAAGGTTAATTTCAGATCACTGGTTTTTGCAGTCCGTTTTTCAAGCCGAACCTCTTCACATAAAAGTTACAGACGTAACGCGGCGGATCCAATTTTGTCCTTGCTTGCTCGCCGCTCAAGTGATGTTTTTGACAAAGCATCACTGCGTTAGGATGAGAGCCGGCAATGAACATGGCCATTTCCGTATATGTCGACCAGGAGCCGGACGCCGTTCCGGATGCTGAAACGCGTGCGCAGACCATTCAGGCAACGCTGGCTATTCTGGATGCACTTTGGTTCGGATATGACGAAGCCGATCGGACGGCGACCTCATCGCCAGGCCCCGACGCCGTTCCAGAGTGAAGGGCTTGCCGAAGCCAGCCCTCCGGGCTCTCGACGACTAAAAGCCGATCAGCGCGCCGCCGTCGACCACAAGGGTCTGGCCGGTGACATAACCTGCCGCCGCGGAAGATAGAAATACCGAAGCCCAGCCGATATCCTCCGGCTTGCCGACCTTGCCCATCTGGATGCGCCCGATGATCTTGTTGTAGCGTGCCGGATCGTTCGAGGTTGCGGCGCGAAACAGATCCGTGTCGATCCAGCCCGGCGCGATGCCGTTTACCCGGACATTGCGGCTGGAATATTCCGCCGACAGGCCGCGAACCACGCCGGTCAGCGCCGATTTGGCGGTGGTGTAGCCGATGACATAGGGCTGGCCGATGAACGAGGTCATCGAGGCGATGAAGATGACCGATCCGCCGCCGCGGGCGGCCTGCCCGGGGATGATGTGGCGTGTCAGTTCCAGCGCGCCGCGGACATGCACGTCGAACACGCCGTCGAGATCCTCGATCGTCTGTTCCTCGAACGGCTTCTTGATGGTGTTGCCGGCATTGTTGACGAGAATGTCCACCGGACCGCGCAGCCTTTCGACATCGGCGGCAAAGCCCTTGATGGAGGCGGTGTCGCGGAGATCGAACTGCAGTCCGTGCACATCCCCGCCGATATCTGTGGAAGCCTGCTGCAGCAGTTCGAGCCGCCGGCCGGCGATGGTGACTTTGGCGCCGGCCGCGGCCAGTGCCTTGGCGATCGCCAGGCCGAGGCCGCTGCCGCCGCCGGTGACGAGGGCGTGTTTGCCGGCAAGGCCAAAGGCCTGTTCCAGCGGTGTCGGAGAAAGGTTCGTCATTGTCAGGTCCGTTCGATGATGATTTTCAGGATGTCGCGATTGCCGTCCCAATAGGGAAGCGCCTGTTCGGCGTCCTCGAACGGGAAGACCTTCGAGATCAGCCGGTCGGCGTCGTCGCCGATGGTTTCGAGATGGGCGACGACGGCGCGGAAATCACCTGATGTCGCGTTGCGCGAGCCCATGATGTCCAGTTCCTTCAGGTTGAAGAATTGGGTCTGGTAGGTGACCGGCGCCTTGGAGTATCCGACATAGACGACACGCCCGGCAAAGCCGGCCAGTTCGATCGCCTGCGTGAACGTCGCCGGCAATCCCACCGCCTCGAAGGCGACATCGACGCCGTCGTCTTCCGTCAATTCGTTGACCGCGCGGACAAGCTCCTCGCCGCCGGCGGGCAGGGCGCGCCAGGCGCCGAATTTCAGCGCGAGGTTGCGCTTCTCCTCGCTCGGATCGATGGCGATGACGCGGGCGCCGCGCGCAACGGCGCCGATGATGACGCCCATGCCGATCATGCCGCAACCGAGAACCGCGACCGTCTCACCCGCAACGAGCCGGCTGCGGTCGACGGCATGGAAACCGACGGAAAGCGGTTCGACCAGCGCCAGATGTCGTGGTTGCAGCGTGTCGTTCAGGATCAGCTTTTCAGCCGGCAGCACGATTTCTTCGGCCAGGCCGCCATCCTGTTGCACGCCGAGCGTCTTGTTGTAACGGCAGGCGTTGAGCCGGCCCTTGCGGCAGGAGGAGCAGCGACCGCAATTGGTATAGGGCATGACGATGACGCGCCGGCCGGGCCGGTAGGCCGGATCGACACCGGGGCCGGCCGCAAGGATCTCGCCGCCGATTTCATGGCCAGGGATGCGCGGCAGCTGCACCAGCGGGTTCAATCCCTTGAAGGTATTGAGGTCGCTGCCGCACAGGCCGACATGGCGCACGCAAACCCGCACCTGGCCTTCTCCAAGCGCCGATGCCTCGATGCTGTGAAAGCGCGTGACGTTTTCTTTCTCTATCTGCAGTGCCTTGATCATGTGTCTTCCATGCCTGTTGGTTGCGGTGCGCTCTTCTGGAACGCCAGGAGCAGGTTCCGCTCGCTGTAATCGTAGTGGTCGGAGAGCGCTGCCGTGGCGGCGTCGAGCGCGCGGGCCTTCAGCGCAGCAATGATGGCGTGATGGGCCGCGGCGGTTCTTTCGCTGTTGGCGGGGTTGCTCTTGCCGATCTCCATGTAGAAGACCAGCGTGTGCGTCAGCGCCGTGTAGAGCTTCATCGCGACGCTGTTGTCGGAAATGCGGATGATCTCGTTGTGAAAGGCGAAATCGGCCAACGCCGCTTCATGCGCTGTCAGCGCCCGGTCCATATGCTCGACATGTCGTTCAAGCAGTGCCAGATCGGCGTCGGTGATCCGCTGCAACACCTGTGGCAACGCGCCAACATCCATCATGCGGCGGAAATTCAGCAGGTCCTGGCAGGTTTTCAGGCTGCGGTCGAAATACTGGTCCATGATGTGGAAGACGGCGCTGACATCGGGCGCGCAGATGCGCGGGCCGCGTTGGGTCTTTTCGATGATCCCGAAGGCTTCCAGATGGATCAGCGCCTCGCGCACCGTGTTGCGGCTGACATCCAGCCGCTCGGCGATCTGCCGTTCGTTCTGCATGAGGTCACCCGGCTTGTGGTTCTGCCGGATTTCCGTGCGCAACGCCTCGACGACGCTCTCGACTGCGCTTGTTCTGCTCACATCCACTCCTTTGGTCCAACAATAGGACCATAATTTGGAGTAGCACAGGGTATTCCAGCTGTCGAGAGCGCCGCAACCGGACCATTTCTTGAGGACCGTCAGCTATTCGCCGCCGCCCACCGAGGAGTTGTTCCTAGAAGAAAGGACGCACCTCGACCGGCGCCCGGCAGGCAATAGCCGCCTTGCGCCCCCAAGCCAGGGCTTCGTCGAGGCTTGCGACCTCCAGCACCCAGAACCCGCCGACATGCTCGGTCGTTGACAGATAGGGTCCATCGGCAACCAGGACGGTGCCATCGCCCTGTGTGCGCAGCGACTTGGCGCGGCTGACGGGCTGCAGGCCGCCGACAAAAATCCGAATACCGGCGGCGACCATTTCCTCGTTGAGGAGGTCGATATCCCGCTCCATCACGGGATCTTCTTCAGCGAATGGATCGTAGTCGTCGGGGTGATGAATGGCGACAAGGTACTGTGTCATGGAGCCTCCTGCGGCAGGAATGGGCAGAACTTTGTTTTGCCCTCGTTGCAAGGACGAACGGATCGATCGGAAGTCGACATCGCGCCGGACAAATCGACGCGCAGAATCCTATAGAATTCCCGGACCCGCAGGCGGGTCGTAAAGGCAGCCTATTCCTCGAAGCGGCTCTCGGACTCGCGATCCCGGTCGTATCGCCGTGACAACGGGAACGGCGGCAGCCAGGATTCTCGCCTTATGGTCCAGAGTTCATAGGTTGGCGTCAGCTGGTCGGGCGCATCCAGGGAGCCGAGGTTGACTTCGATTTCGTCCCCGGTGCGGGCAAAGACGGGGGAGCCGCAACGGGGGCAGAAAAACCGTCCGGCGTAATCGCGTGTTTCTCCTTCGATTGCCACCGCCTGCTCCGGGAAGATCGCCGATGCATGAAACAGCGCTCCGTGATGCTTGCGGCAATCGAGGCAATGGCACAGGCCGACCCTGTAGGGTTTTCCTGAGGCGACAAAGCGCACATCGCCGCAGCGGCAGCCGCCAGTGAACCGATCCATGCCGCGTCTCCTCCAAAGCCGGGCCAACGGATATGTACCACGAGCGGTGTCGGCGTCGCAATTGTCCCGCCAGTGCCGAACGGAAAAGGCCGTCTCCCGGCAGAAGGAGACGGCCTTTGGGCGGACCGGGCGGGGTCCGCGGCTTCGGTGGAGGGGGAGCCGAAGCCCGACGGCTTTGCAAGCCATCCGTGCCTCGGCGAGGGGGGAACCGAAGCGACAACCAAAACCTACTGTGTTTTCCGGACCGGCATAACTACACCAACGTATGGGCCGGCCTAACCCAGTCGGCAATGTCGCTACGCCCGCTATCCCGACTACCCTCCTTGCATTCGACGAGTGCCGCGAAGGCTGCAGATCCGGGTTTTCCGCGATGGGAAGGCAGGGGAACCAGCGCCCACCCGTCGGTCGGCAGGGTTTCAACGCAAGGAAGAACTTTGATGTCTGACAGTCCGCTCGAGATGACGGTTTCCCGCAGGCAGATGTTGCTGGCCGGCGCGACCGTTTCCGCACGGCATGCTGACCACGCATGCCGACGTCATCAACCCGGATCTGCTTGCCTTCGTTAAATCCTGACGGGGCTGACGGCGGGTGTCCCGGCCTGCCTTCCGCTTTTTGTTTGTGCCGCGGCGTGGAACCGCGTGCCCGGCAATCCGGTTTATGACGGCATGAACCAGATGATCCCGAAAGACAGGATTGCGGCGGCGGCGGCGCAAGGCAAGCTGACGTCAGGGCTCGTTTATCGCAGCAGCCTCGAAGAGGGCATCACGCGCAAACCGGCGGCGAAAGGTTTTGCCTATTTCATGCCGGGCGGGCGGCGAATAAAGGACAATTCCGAAATTGCCCGCTTGAACGCCCTGGCGATCCCGCCCGCCTATACCGACGTCATCATCTCGACCGATCCCCTGTCGCACCTGCAAGCCGTCGGCAACGATGCCCGGGGCCGTCGGCAATACCGCTACCATCCGGATTGGCATGCCGAGCGGGGCCGGGCCAAGTTCGAGCGGCTCGCCGATTTCGCCCACCGCCTGCCCGATATTCGCGAGCGCGTCGACAGCGATCTACGCATCCGGGGGCTGACGATGGAAAAGGCGCTGGCAACCGTGGTGTGGATGCTCGACAATCTCTACATCCGCATCGGCAACAGCACCTATGCGCAAAGCAACGGCTCCTATGGGTTAACGACCTTGCGAAACCGCCACGTGACGATCACTGGTTCCAGCGTCCGTTTCCGTTTCAAGGGAAAGTCCGGCAAGCAATGGAACCTCGTCTACAGCGACAGGCGGATCGCCAATGTCGTGCGAAAACTGCAGGAATTGCCCGGCCAGCAACTCTTCCAGTATGTGTGCGAAGGTGGCGATTGCCGGCAGATCTCGTCGCACGACGTTAATGCCTATATCAGGGAAGCCGCCGGCGACGATTTTACCTCACGCCAGTTCCGCACCTGGGGAGCGACCTGCATGGCCGTTTCCGCCCTTGCGCCGCTTGAGGTCGGACCGTCCGAGCGGGCCATCGCCCAGCAGATCAACGAGGCGATCGATGGGGTGGCCGCGAAACTGGTCAATACCCGCGCCGTCTGCCGCTCCTCCTACATTCATCCCGCCGTGTTCGACGATTTTCGCGCGGGCAAGCTTGCCGGGATCAACAGGTTGAGGAAAACCCGCAGCCAGCGGCTTCTGGAATGGATGGACGAGGAGGAGATCCGCGTGCTGCACTGGCTGACGTCCCGCGAAACTTCGGGGCCAACGTCGAAGACGGAAAAGGCCCGCTGACATTGCCAGCGGGCCTCGTTTGTCACTTGAGATCGAACGCTTCGATCAGGCGATGTCGAAACGGTCGGCGTTCATCACCTTGGTCCAGGCAGCGACGAAGTCGTTGACGAACTTTTCGGCGTTGTCGTCCTGGGCGTAGACTTCGGCATAGGAACGCAGGATCGAGTTCGAGCCGAAGACCAGATCGACACGCGTCGCGGTCCACTTCACGGCACCCGTCTTGCGGTCGCGGATCTCGTAGAGACCATTGCCGACCGGCTTCCAGCTGTAGGCCATGTCGGTCAGGTTGACGAAGAAGTCGTTGGTCAGGGCACCGACGCGGTCGGTGAACACGCCGTGCGCCGTGCCGCCGTGGTTGGTGCCGAGAACGCGCAGGCCGCCGACCAGGACGGTCATTTCCGCAGCGGTGAGGCCGAGAAGCTGGGTCTTGTCGAGCAGCAGTTCTTCGGCGCTGACGGCGTAGTCCTTCTTCAGCCAGTTGCGGTAACCGTCATGGATCGGTTCCAGCACGTCGAAGGAGGCTGCGTCAGTCTGCTGGTCGGTGGCGTCGCCACGGCCGGCTGCGAAGGGCACGGTGACATCGAAGCCGGCAACCTTGGCAGCCTGCTCGACGGCGACATTACCGGCAAGAACGATCACGTCGGCGATGCTGGCACCCGTTGCCGCAGCGATCGGCTCAAGCACCGAAAGCACGCGGGCGAGGCGGGCCGGCTCGTTGCCTTCCCAATCCTTCTGCGGTGCGAGACGGATGCGCGCGCCGTTGGCGCCGCCACGCATGTCCGAACCACGGAAGGTGCGGGCGCTGTCCCAGGCGGTGGCGATCATGTCGGACAGGGAGAGGCCGGAAGCGGCGATCTTCGCCTTCACTGCCACGACGTCATAGCTGGTGTTGCCGGCCGGAACCGGATCCTGCCAGATCAGTTCCTCGGAAGGAACGTCCGGGCCGAAGTAACGGGCCTTCGGTCCCATGTCGCGGTGGGTGAGCTTGAACCAGGCGCGGGCGAACGCGTCGGAGAAAGCCTCCTGGTCGTTCATGAAGCGCAGCGAGATTTCGCGATAGATCGGGTCGACCTTCAGCGCCATGTCGGCGTCGGTCATCATCGGGTTGTGGCGGATCGACGGATCCTCGACGTCAGCCGGCTTGTCGGCGTCGGCGATCGAGACCGGCTCCCACTGCCATGCGCCTGCCGGCGACTTGCGCAGTTCCCATTCATGCTTGAACAGCATCTGGAAGAAGCCGTTGTCCCACTTCGTCGGTTCCGTCGTCCAGGCGCCTTCGATGCCGCTGACCACGGTGTCGCGGCCGATGCCGCGCTTGGTGGTGTTCATCCAGCCGAGGCCCTGGAATTCGACGTCGGAAGCTTCCGGATCGGGGCTGAGCAGGCTGGCGTCGCCATTGCCGTGCGCCTTGCCGACCGTATGGCCGCCGGCGGTCAACGCCACGGTCTCTTCATCGTCCATGGCCATGCGCGCAAAAGTTTCGCGCATCATCGCCGCGGTCTTCAGCGGGTCGGGCTGGCCGTTGACGCCTTCCGGGTTGACGTAGATCAGGCCCATCTGCACCGCAGCAAGCGGGTTTTCCAGGGTCTTCGGGTCGGCAACGCTGGTGTAGCGGTTGTCGCTCGGCGCCAGCCACTGCTTTTCGGCACCCCAGTAGACGTCCTTTTCAGGATGCCAGATGTCTTCGCGGCCGAAGGCGAAACCGAAGGTCTTCAGGCCGGCGGTCTCATAAGCGATGGTGCCGGCGAGCGCGATCAGGTCGGCCCAGCTGATCTTGTTGCCGTATTTCTTCTTGATCGGCCACAGCAGGCGGCGTGGCTTGTCGGTGTTGGCGTTGTCGGGCCACGAGTTCAGCGGTGCAAAGCGCTGGTTGCCGGTGCCGGCGCCACCGCGGCCGTCGGTCATGCGGTAGGAACCGGCGGCGTGCCAGGTCATGCGCACGATCGTGCCCACATAGTTGCCCCAGTCGGCCGGCCACCACTCCTGGCTGTCGGTCATCAGGGCGCGAACGTCGTTCTTCAGCGCCTCGACGTCGAGCGTCTTCAGCTCTTCGCGGTAGTTGAAGTTCTTGCCGAGCGGATTGGTCTTGGTGTCGTGCTGGTGCAGGATGTCGAGATTGAGCGAATTGGGCCACCAATTCGTGACCGAAGACCCCGAAGAGGTCATTCCGCCATGCATCACGGGACACTTGCCCGCCGGCTTCACGTTGTTACCGTCCATTTCTCTTCCTTTCATCGCTTGCGAATGATCTGGCACTGACCCGGCTGCCGGAATCCCCCTGCCGTGCTCATAGTCTGGCCCTGCGACAACCGTATAAATCACTCTTTGCATAAAGAAAACTTGTATTTTCTAATGACATCGATAGGAATAACTTATGAGTTCGATTTCTATAAGGCACCTCCGCTATTTCGACGCGCTTTCCCAGCACGGCCATTTCGGCAGGGCTGCGGAAGCCTGCGCCATCTCCCAGCCGGCGCTCTCCCTGCAGGTGAAAGAACTGGAGGATGTGCTGGGCGTGGCGTTGATCGAAAGAAGCAGCCGGCAGATCCGGTTGACAAGCGTCGGCGAAGCCTTCGTGCCGCGGGTGCGCGAAATCCTGCGCGCCATCGACGAGCTGGGCGAACTGGCGCGCGCCTCGCTCAGTCCGCTGGCCGGGCGGCTGCGCATCGGGATGATCCCGACCGTCGCGCCTTACCTGCTGCCTTCGTTCATCAAGCGGCTGACCGAAGATTTCCCCGATCTCGACCCGCGTCCACGCGAGGCGGTGACGCAGAAACTGATCGAGGACCTGATGGCCGGACGTCTGGATGTGGCGGTTGTCGCCCTGCCGGTATCCGAGCCGTCGCTGCACGAACAGTTGCTCTTCGACGAGGAGTTCATGCTGGTGCGGCCTTTGAGCGACCGCAACAAGCCGGTGCCGGGTTCGGACGTGCTGCGCGAAATGCGGCTGCTTTTGCTGGAAGAGGGGCACTGCTTCCGCGAGCAGGCCCTGTCTTTCTGCAAGATGTCCCCCACCGTCGCGCGTGAACTGATGGAAGGAAGCTCGCTATCGACGCTGGTGCAGATGGTGGGCGTCGGTCTCGGCGTTACCCTGATCCCCAGCATGGCCATCGGCACCGAGACGGCCTCCGCACGGGTTTCCGTCGCCAGGCTGCATGAACCGCGGCCGTCGCGCAGCATCGGCATGGTCTGGCGGAAAACCAATCCGCTGGCCGAGGGCTTTCTGCAGATTGCCGACATTCTCCGCGAGGAGCATGCCAACCACAAGCTCGCCGGCGCCGTCTGAACGGCACGCCGGCTGAGGCCATGCCTCAGCGGCCGCTTTCCTTGACGGATTCCATCGCGACCGAGGTGGAGGTGCTTGCCACATTGGGAAGACTCGATATCTTTTCGCCGAGGACTTCCCTGTAGCGTCTGATGTCGGAAGTCCGGATCTTCAGCAGGTAATCGAACCGGCCGGCGATCATGTGGCACTCTTCGACTTCCTTGATCTTGCGGACGGCGGTGTTGAATGCGGTCAGCGCCTTTTCCTTGGTATCGGACAATTTCACCTCGGCGAAAGCGACGTGATCCATGCCGAGTTTCTTCGGATTGAGGATGGCGCGGAAGCCGTCGATGTACCCTTCGCTGATCAGCCGTTGTAGGCGAAGGGCGCATGGCGTTTTCGAAAGGCCGACGGCGGTGGAGATTTCGGTGATGGAAATGCGAGCGTTTTCAACGAGTAGATCGAGAATCTTCCTGTCTATCGTGTCGATTTCACTGTTTTCCTGTTTGGTTTTGGACATAAAGTAGCGCCTTGGCCTGTCTATTTGGTGATAAGTCCTGATTTATTCAGAATAATGGTGAGAATTCGCTGCAGCAATCGAATATGGTGGCGCCGCGCAATCTCCTCCAGGTCGATGATTTGCGTAAGACCCGTGTCAATGGCTTCCTTCTGCAAGGATGGTGATGGAAATGGCTGAACCCGCGATCAACAACGAAAAAAACATCTTTGCCGCTTTCGCCCCGCCGGTCCGGGCGCAGAGCGCGTTGCGGCAGGCGATCACCGCCGCCTATCGCAAGCCGGAACAGCAGGCCGTCAACGATCTCCTGGCCCAGGCCTCGCTGCCGGAGGATGTTGCGGCCCGTACCCGCGAGACGGCGCGGAACCTCATCGTGGCCTTGCGGGCAAAACACAAGGGGTCCGGGGTCGAGGGGCTGGTGCATGAATATTCGCTCTCCAGCCAGGAAGGCGTGGCGCTGATGTGCCTGGCGGAAGCGCTGCTGCGCATTCCGGATACGGCGACGCGCGACGCGCTGATCCGCGACAAGATCGCCGACGGCAACTGGAAGTCGCATATCGGCGAGGGCCGTTCGCTGTTCGTCAATGCGGCGACCTGGGGCCTCGTCGTCACCGGCAAGCTCACCTCGACGGTCAACGACCGCAGCCTGTCGGCGGCACTGACGCGGCTGATCGCCCGCTGCGGCGAACCCGTCATCCGCCGCGGCGTCGACATGGCGATGCGCATGATGGGCGAGCAGTTCGTCACCGGCGAAACCATCGAGGAAGCGCTGCGGCGCTCCCGCGCCATGGAGCAGAAAGGCTTTCGCTATTCCTACGACATGCTGGGCGAGGCGGCGACAACGGCTGCCGACGCCGAGCGGTATTACAAGGATTATGAAGCGGCGATCCACGCCATCGGCAAGGCATCGGCCGGGCGCGGCATCTATGAGGGGCCGGGGATCTCGATCAAGCTGTCCGCCCTGCATCCGCGCTACACGCGCTCGCAGGCCGAACGGGTGATGAGCGAGTTGCTGCCGAAGGTGAAAGCGCTGGCGGCCATCGCCAAGTCCTACAATATCGGCCTGAACATCGACGCGGAGGAGGCCGACCGGCTGGAACTGTCGCTCGATCTGCTCGAAGCACTTTGCTTCGATCCTGCGCTTGCCAACTGGGATGGCATCGGTTTCGTGGTGCAGGCTTATGGAAAGCGCTGCCCCTTCGTACTCGATTTCGTCATCGATCTTGCCCGGCGGTCGAGCCGGCGCATCATGGTCCGGCTGGTCAAGGGCGCCTATTGGGATGCCGAGATCAAGCGGGCGCAGCTCGACGGGCTGGAAGACTTTCCGGTTTTCACCCGCAAGGTGCATACTGATGTCTCTTACATCGCCTGTGCCAGAAAGCTGCTTGCGGCCACCGATGCCGTCTTCCCGCAATTCGCCACCCACAATGCCCAGACGCTTTCCGCCATCTACCAGCTGGCAGGTCCGGATTTCCGCGTCGGCCAGTACGAGTTTCAGTGCCTTCACGGCATGGGTGAGCCGCTCTACGAAGAAGTCGTCGGCCGTGAAAAGCTCGACCGTCCGTGCCGCATCTATGCGCCGGTCGGCACCCATGAGACATTGCTTGCCTATCTCGTCCGGCGCCTGCTGGAAAACGGTGCGAACTCCTCCTTCGTCAACCGCATTGCCGATCCGCTTGTGTCGGTGGACGAACTTGTCGCCGATCCGGTGGCGGTGGTGCAGGCCATGGCCTCTCCGGGCGCAAAACACGACCGCATCTCGCTTCCCCAGGATCTCTATGGCAAGGGCAGGCTCAATTCTGCCGGCCTCGATCTCTCCAACGAGACGGTGCTTGCGGCGCTTTCCGGCGAACTGCGCGAAAGTGCTGCCGTAGAATGGCAGGCCGAACCGATGCTGGCGGATGGTTCGGGCGATGGCGACAGACGTCCTGTCCGTAACCCGGCGGATCTGAGCGACGTCGTCGGCTATGTCACCGAAATCCACGCCGAGGACGTGGCGAAGGCCGCGCGTCTTGCACTTGAGGCGGCACCCGTCTGGGCTGCCGTGTCGCCGCGTGAACGGGGCGACTGCCTGGACAGGGCGGCAGACCTGATGCAGGCGCGCATGCCGGCCCTGATCGGCCTGGCGATCCGCGAGGCCGGCAAATCGGCGGCGAATGCGATTGCCGAAGTGCGGGAAGCGATCGATTTCCTGCGTTATTACGCGGAGCAGGCCCGCCGTACGCTGGGTGCCGGCCACAAGCCGCTCGGGCCGGTGGTCTGCATCAGCCCCTGGAATTTTCCGCTCGCCATCTTCACCGGACAGATCGCGGCGGCCCTTGTCGCCGGCAATCCGGTGCTGGCCAAGCCGGCGGAAGAAACGCCGCTGATCGCCGCCGAAGCCATCCGCATTCTCCACGAGGCCGGTATCCCTGCCGGCGCCGTGCAGCTTGTGCCGGGAGACGGACGGGTCGGCGCAGCCCTGGTCGCGGCCGGGGAAACGGCGGCGGTGATGTTTACCGGCTCGACCGAGGTCGCCCGTCTGATCCAGGCCGAACTGTCCAGCCGCCTGTCTGCCTCAGGCAAACCGATCCCGCTGATTGCCGAGACCGGCGGACAGAACGCTATGATCGTCGATTCCTCGGCGCTGGCGGAACAGGTGGTCGCCGATGTCATTGCTTCGGCCTTCGACAGTGCCGGCCAGCGTTGCTCCGCGCTGCGTGTCCTGTGCCTGCAGGAAGATGTCGCGGACCGGACGCTGACGATGCTCAAGGGCGCCCTGGCGGAACTCCGCATCGGCCGCACCGATACGCTGAACGTCGATACGGGTCCGGTGATCACCACTGAGGCCCGGGAAACCATCGAGGCGCATATCGAGAGAATGCGTTCGCTCGGCCGCAAGGTCGAACAGGTGGCCTTGCCGCCGGAAGCTGAGCGCGGCACCTTCGTCTCGCCGACGATCATCGAGCTGCAGTCGCTGTCCGATCTCAAGCGTGAGGTTTTTGGCCCGGTGCTGCACGTGGTGCGTTTCAAGCGTGACGACCTGGACCGGCTGATCGATGACATCAACGCCACGGGGTACGGCCTGACCTTCGGCCTGCACACCCGCCTCGACGAAACCATTGCGCATGTCACCAGCCGGGCGAAGGCGGGTAACATCTATGTCAACCGCAACATCATCGGCGCGATCGTCGGCGTGCAGCCGTTCGGCGGCCGGGGTCTTTCCGGAACCGGGCCCAAAGCCGGCGGGCCACTTTATATCGGCCGCCTCGTCCAGACGCCGCCGATCCCGCCGCAGCACAGCTCCACCTATGTGCATCCAGGCGTGCTCGATCTGGCGGAGTGGCTGCGCAAGCGCAACAACTACGAGTTGGCCGATCGTATCCGCGATCTCGGCGGCAACAGCGCGCTCGGCATGAACGTGGAGTTGGCCGGCCCCGTGGGCGAACGCAATCTCTATGCGCTGCATTCGCGCGGGAAAATCCTTCTTGTCCCCTCAACGGAGGACGGGCTGGTCGCGCAACTCGGCAGCGTTCTGGCCACCGGCAATATCCCGGTCATCGATGCCGGTTCCGGCCTGAAGACGGCGATGGCAGGCTTGCCGGCAAGCCTGAAGGCACTCCTGTCGTGGTCGACCGACTGGGCGGCGGATGGCCCTTATGCAGGCGCCCTGATCGAAGGCGATGCGGAAACCGTTTTGGCGGCCACCCGGCGGATCGCCGGCCTGCCCGGACCGCTGGTCCTCACCCAGGCGGCATCCACGGCAGAGATTCGGGCCGGCGCCGATGCCTATTGCCTCAACTGGCTGCTGGAAGAGGTTTCCACCTCGATCAACACCGCCGCCGCCGGCGGCAATGCCAGCCTGATGAGCATCGGATAAGGGGCGAGTGTGCTTTGCAGCGATGCCGGCCGGCGTTGTTCGGCCGGCAGGTTGCGGAAAGCCCCTCATCCCCGCCTATCGGCGCTTCCGCCGCTTGCTGCGGGGTTATCGCAGATGATTGAGGGGCTGCAGGATGCGGGATGCCACACGGTAAAACCTGTCCGCTTGCCCCCCTCATCCGACCCTTCGGGCCCCCTTCTCCCCGCGGGGGAGAAGGGAAAGTCGACGTCAGGCCAAAAGCGATGGTCCTGACGCATGTGGGGTGAGGGGCAGACGCGACTGACCTCGCTTAAAGCGGCTTTACCGTGCAGTCCGCATGGAAGCCTCTAGCAATATTCTATGCCTCGGCACCCTGCGTTTCGACAAAAGCCGCTTGGCCATCACCGGCAACAGCAATGACGATGTGGCCCCAAGGGGCGCTCCATTCACTGTGGCAATAGTGATTGACTGCAACCGAATGTTCGGCGCGGAAGCGGCCGTTATCGACAACGGCTTCGATCGGCACACCATCCACCGTCAACACAAGCGCAGGTGATGTCGTCTCACCGCTGATCACCAGCTTTTCACGCTCGGCGCTGTCGGCCTCGACCGAAACCGCCAGTGTCAGTTTGCCTGACGCAGCGCCCGGCTGAGAAGAGCGGGCGGCGGTCTCCAGCGTGCCGGCCGTCCGCAGCGGCGGCTGCCGGTAGGTGCCGGTTGCCTCGAAGGCGGCAGCGATGCCGAGCAGCTTCTCATCGTCCCAGGCGCGGCCGGCGAAGGTCAGGCCGGCGGGCATGTGCGTGTCGGCCATGATCCCCATCGGCACGGTCACGGTCGGAATGCCGAGATGCCGGATGGCCAGGTTGCCGTTGGCGACCCAGACGCCGTTGCGCCAGGCCAAGGCCGCGGAATCGGCATTGACATCGGCATCCGCCGGGCCGACATCCGCCGCTGCCGGGAAGATGACAGCGTCGAGCCCGAGGCGATCCATCCATGCTTCCAGATCGACACGGCGGGTTTCCTCCAGTCCGCGAAGACCTTCCTCCAGATGCGGGATCTGGCGGAGATCGGTGACGGGATGGGCGCGGGCATGGGCCGGGTATTCGGTGATCCGGTCGTTGAAACCAAAATATCGGTCCGGCAGGCTGCCCTTGGGCGCCGGAAAGATCTTGTCGCCATCGACATCCGCCAACCGAGACAGTTTCGGATCGCCGTTCGCATCGAGAAAATCGTCCCAGGACCAGACTGACAGGTCGAAAATCTCTGACGTCAGGAAGTCGGGGCTGATGAGACCGCGGGTCGCAATCGTCGGGCAACCGGGGCGGTCGCCCTCATAATTGCTGACGGCCGGAAAATCGACGGTGATCACCTCGGCACCGGCTGCTTCCAGCGCTTGGCGCACCGCTTCCCACAAGGCGATAATCGAGGCGCGGGTCTCGATCTTCTGGCCGGTCGGGCCGCCGACGCCGGGCTTTTCCGCCGTTCCGGCGTCTGGATCGGCATTGATATACATCGCCGGCACGCCAAAACGTTTGCCGGCCAGCGTCGCTGTTTTGGCGAGCGCCGGGTAGGAGGCGGGACGTGTCTCCGAGGTTTTGGGAATGGAGATCCACGGCTGGCTGCGCCAGAGATCACCGCGCGTTTCCGGATCGTCGGCAACGATGGTATCGAGGATTTCCAGCATGTCGGCCATCGTGCGCGTGTGTGGCACGACGACATCCATGGTCGGCACCAGCGGCCAGTTGCCGCGCACCGAAATGACGCCGCGGCTCGGCGTGTAGGCGCAAAGCCCGTTGTTGGCCGCCGGCGCACGGCCGCTGGACCAGGTTTCTTCGCCAAGCCCGAAGGCCGCAAAGCTCGCGGCCGTCGCGGTGCCCGATCCGTTGGAGGATCCGGAGGCGAAGGCTGCCGTCAGATAATCGGCGTTATAGGGCGATTCAGCCCGGCCGTAGACGCCGCGCTGCATGCCGCCATTGGCCATCGGCGGCATGTTGGTCAAACCCACCAGCACCGCGCCTGCCGCCCGCAGTCGCGCGATGGCGAAGGCATCGTCGGTCGCAACCAGATCGGCAAAGGCGGGAGAGCCGGAGGCGACGGTCAAGCCGCGCACCTTGTAGCTGTTCTTGGCGGTATAGGGGATGCCGTCGAGAGGTCCGAGGCTTTCGCCACGTTGGCGCCTGAGGTCCGAGGCGTGTGCTTCTTCGAACATCGCCGGATTGAGGATCGGCACGGCATTCAGGGTGATCCCGTGCCGGTCGAAATAGGCGATGCGGCCGAGATAGGCGGCGACGAGGGCGACGCTGCTCGTCTCGCCGGTTTCCAGAGCTTGGCGCAGGTCGCTGATCGTTGCTTCGACGATTTTCACTTTGCGGCTCCCGCTTTCGGCTGCTGTTGCGTGATGCAGTGGACGCCGCCGCCGCGGGCAAAAAGCTCGCGGGCATCGACCGAAACCACGCGGCGTCCCGGATAGGCTTCCGCGAGCAGGTCGCGGGCGCGGGCATCGGCTTTCTCCTCGCCGAAACTGCAGGCGATGACGCCGTCATTGACGACGAGATGGTTGATGTAGCTCCAGTCGACGAAGCCGTGGGCGTCGGAAAGCGTTTCCGGCGCCGGCAGGTCGATAATGTCGAACGTCCGGCCCTTGGCATCGGTAGCACCAGCCAGCAACGCCCGGATCTCCCGCATCACGGCGTGATCGGGATGGGTGGGGTCTTGCTGGTCGTGCAGCAGGATTTTTCCGGGCGCGGGCATCGTCGCGACGATATCGACATGGCCGCGGGTGCCGAATTCCTCATAGTCGCGGGTCAGGCCGCGCGGCAGCCAGATCGCCTTGGAGATGCCGAGCGTGCGGGCGAGTTCTGCTTCGACGCGTTCCTTGTCGGCCTGCGGATTGCGGCCGGGATCGAGCTGTACGGTCTCGGTCACCAGAACCGTGCCTTCACCATCGACATGGATACCGCCGCCTTCGTTGACCAGCAGCGAGGAGACGACGGGCACGTCGATCAATCCGGCGATGAAGCGGGCAAGGCCGCGGTCGTTTGCGGCATTCGTCCAGGTGTTGCCGCCCCAGCCGTTGAAGATCCAGTCCACGGCGGCAAGCGAGCCGTCTTCGGCGGTCACGAAGGTCGGGCCGGAATCGCGCATCCAGAAATCGTCGATGACGCGTTCGACAATCTCGATCTCCGTTCCCAGCATGCGGCGGGCACGGGCAATTTCGGAAGGATCGACGATCATCGTCACCGGCTGGAAGGCGGCGACCGCATGGGCGACGGCCGACCAGGCCGCATAACCGGCCTCACGCTCGGCAGCATTGTCGCCCAGGGTCTGGTTTTCCCGGGGAAAAGCCATCCAGACGCGGTCCTGAGGCGCGGTTTCTGCCGGCATTGTCCACGTCATGTCTTCTCTCCCGATCCCTGTGCCTTCACTCGGCTTTTCACTGCACGAATCCCGCAGGTTTCATGCTTCTAGGAATTTGATCAAATTTCCATATCCGGATATTGTCAAGGCTCGGCCGGGTGCGGAGGTCGATTTTGTCGCCGTCGATCTGCCGCTGGGAGGCTGTCGATCACTCGATAAGTAGGCGGCATCACTTCCGCAACGCCCGCTCCATGGCGATGATCAGGCTCTCGAAATCGACGGGTTTGCCGAGGAAGGCCAAGGCCCCGCCGTCCAAGGCCTGCCTGCGTGTTCGCTCGTCATGATAGGAGGTCATGAAGATGATCGGTGGCCTTGTGGCGTCGGTGTTGAGGATTGCCTGCAGTTCCAGCCCGGTCAGCCCCGGCATCTTGACGTCGAGAAGTATGCAGTCGATCTGCTGGCGGTCCGTTGCGGCCAAAAAATCTTCCGCCGTCTCGAACAGCCGGCTTCGATAGCCGCAGGACTGGATCATGTCGTCCAGCGCCTCACGGATGGCGTGGTCGTCGTCGACGATGGCGATAAGGGGAGGCTGGGGCACGGACGTATTCTCTTGGCAATGGCTTGATCGTTTCGTTATGCGCCCGTCCGCGGCGCGAAAACATCATACTAGAGTGTAGGTCGCGGTTTTACGCGTCGAGGATCTCGGCCTTGCGCACCAGATCGGCCACGGACCGGGCCTCCATCTTGCGCATGACATTGCCGCGATGGAGTTTGACGGTGATTTCGCTGATGCCAAGGTTGAAGGCGATCTGCTTGTTCATCAGGCCGGCGACGACAGCGGTCATCACTTCGCGTTCGCGTGGCGTCAGGCTGCCGGCAAGCTTGACGACGGCGTCATGGGCGGCGTTCTCCTGCCGCCGCTGCGCGTCCTTGTCGAGCGCGATCGTCACCGCATCCAGAATGTCCTGGTCGCGGAAAGGTTTGGTCAGGAAATCGACGGCGCCGGCCTTCATCGCCCTGACGGACATCGGAATGTCGCCAAACCCGGTCATGAAGATGATTGGCATCCGGCTGCCGGCCTGCTCCAGCTGGCCCTGAAAGTCCAGGCCGCTCAGCCCGGGCAACCGGACGTCGAGCAGAATGCAGCCGGCGCGGTTGGTATCCGCACTGTCCAGAAAACTCCGCGTGTCCGCAAAGGCGCTGGTGGCGATCTTCATCGACAGGAAAAGATCGACCAGCGCCTCGCGGATCGAGGGGTCGTCGTCGATGACGTAGACGATGGGTTCCGATGGATTGGTTGCAGGCTGCTTGGCCATGTTTCCTCAAATCTCCCCGCCGGCAGGAATGACGATATCGAAAACCGCACCGCCATCGGCATGATTGCGCGCCAGAAGCTCGCCGCCCCGGGCTTCGAGGATACTCCGGCAGATCGACAGGCCCATGCCCATGCCGTCCGGCTTGGTGGTGAAAAACGGCGCGAAAAGCCGCGCCATGACGTCCGGCGGTATGCCCGGGCCGAAGTCCCGCACGGAGACGCAGATGAAACTGTCGTCCTGCCGCCGGGTTTCGATCACCAGGTTTCGCCTGGTGGTCCCCGGCAAAGTCATGGCCTGGATCGCATTGGTGATCAGGTTGATCAGCACCTGCTGCAACTCGATGCGCACGGCGCTGATCGTTCGCGCTGCCCGGCCGTAGATGACGTCGACGGCAATGCCTTCCCGGTTGAGATCGTGTTCCATGAGGGCCTGGGTCTCCCGGATCAGTTCGGCAAGATCGACCTTTTCGGCGGTGCGAAGTTCGTGGGAAAGCATCGAGCGCGTGTTGTGGATGATGTCGCTGGCGCGCTTGCTGTCGCGGATCATCCGTTCGGCCGAACGGGCGACCGCGGCGAGATCCGGCGGGTCGCGGTTGATCCAGCGCAGCATCGTCTGGGCGTTGACGACGAGGGCGCCGAGCGGCTGGTTCAGTTCGTGCGCCAGCGAGGCAGACAGCGCGCCGACCGTTGCGGCGCGGGCGGCCCGGGTCAGTTCGGCCTGTGCTTCGAGAAGCGCCTTCTGGGTCTGCTCGCGTTCGGTGATGTCGAACATGCCGACGACGACACGGTCGAACAGTTCGGGGTCGGCCGGCAGGCGCAGGCTCATCAGCACCAGTTTTGTCTGTCCGTCGGCGGCGATCAGATTGCCCTTGCCTTCGAAGGAGGGTTGCTGGTCGAAGATCGCCTGCATCAGGTCCAGAAAAGTCGCATCGTCGGGTGCCAGGTATTGGCGGGTCGAATGCGAGGCGCTGTCCTCGCCGACGTTTCCCAGAAGCTCCCGCGCGGCGTGATTGGAGGCAACGGTTCGCGTCAGGGCGATGCAATCGGCGATGGCATCGGGATGTTCCTGGACGTAGCCGGCAAGGCTGCTGACGCCCGAAGCCTTCAGCGACATCAGGAAGGCCCGCACCCGGGAATAATCCCGTTCCCAAAGTGCCACGCGGCTTTGCTCGAAGATCGAGCGATATCGCAGCTCGCTATCGCGGAGCGCTGTATTCGATGCCAGCAGGGCGCTGCGGGAACGGCTGTCGCGTAGCAGCAGCGCGCCGGTGATGAAAAGTGCCGCAAGCGAGACGGCAAGGCGCAGAACGGCGGGAAGGTCTGGCGCCAGCCCATGGGTCGCCAGGTAGGAGACCGTGGTGAGCAGCGCGAGAACCATGGTGGCGACCACGATCCCCTGTCTGGTCAGCATGTTGGCTGCCAAAAGCAGGACGATGACATAGAGAACCGCAATCGCGCTTTCTATCGACGTGAAGGTGTCGACCCAGAAAACGGCAACGGCCAGCAACAGCGCGGCAAACCCGACAGCCACGTCATGGCCGAGGGTCGGGGAGCCGTGTGCCTCCCTGGTCAAACGAAACGTAGTCATCAAGGGTCTCCACAGAGCTTGCCGCCCTTGCATTTTTTGTGATGCGCGCAGGGTAATCCATACGCTGATGCTTCCAACCTATACAAAGGTTTAAGTGGATAGCCATCGTCCGGTGCGACGCAGGCCAGGTCTCCTGACGCGCGACAGGGAAGCGGCTGTGGTTTTTTGGTGACTCCGCCGCCGAAAAAGCGACCGTCCTCCAGGCGGGCAGTTGCCGTCACTTGCGCCTGCCCTCCGATAGGCTGCCAACAAAATCAACAACTAAAGATGAGAAAAACATACCAGTTTCTGGCTCGTGCCGTGTGCACGGCTGGAGGCTGGATATTGCCTAGCAAATTCAATGCGTTTATTCCGATGACATCATGGAAACGGGGATGGGTGCATGCAGCGCGCATCTGGCAACGGCAGTCGGGAATGACCACGGACGCGGATATCCGGCACGGACTCTATATCGCGCATCGCTCGGCGCTGATCGATTATGCCGCGCGCATTCTCGGTTCGCGCGAGGCGGCGGAGGATATCGTGCAGGATGCCTATCTGCGTTTTGCACCAAACCGCACGAGTGGCGATTCGGCACGACAGGCGCTTGCCTATCTTTACCGCATCGTTCGCAATCTCGCCTTCGATGTCCTCAAGCGCCGCAAGATCGAGGTCCGCGAGCAGGCCGGCGATCCGCCTTTCTGGACCGTGCCGCAAACCATCGAGACGCCGGAGCAGACCCTGATCCTGAACGACGAGGTTCGTATTGCCGCCGATGTGCTGGCCTCCCTGCCGCGAGACGTGCAGATCGCCGTTGAGATGCATCGTTTCGGCGGGCAGACGCTGGAAGAGGTCGCGGCGCATCTCGGCATCTCGGTTGCCACCGCCCATCGCCACGTCCGTTCGGCCATGGTCAAGATCGCGATGGCCATCGGCACGGTGAATTCCTGAAAAAAGCGGGCACGCTTGAAAAAAAGAGTACATCGATCGTCTCTACGAAGAAGGGAAGAATTCGGTTAGAAGTGCCGGCTTGCGGCATCGAGGTCCGAAGCAGGTACGATTTGGCACGGCAGGACGACAAAGACAGCGTGGTTTTGGAAGAGGCGATGGATTGGTTCCTGCGACTGCGGGAAGATGCGCGCCATCCGGCCGTCGAGGCGGAGTTTTCCCGCTGGCTGCAGCGATCCCCAGCCCATGCCGAGGCATGGCAGAAGGCCTGCCGAACCTGGGAAGTGCTTGGCGAAGTGACGCCCGTGCATGCCGGTTCCTGGCAAAGCCGCAAGGTCGTGACGTTTTCGCCGCCGACTTCCCGGCGCCGCGGCAGATGGGTCGCTGGGGCGGCGGCCCTTGCAGCGGTGCTGGCGCTTGCCGCCCCATCACTGCTGATCCGGTTGCAGGCCGACTATATGACGGCTACCGCCGAAACCCGCCGGGTCACCCTGGAGGATGGCACGGTTGTCGATATGGGCGCCGACAGCGCCATCAAGGTGGAGGTCGCCGGATCGTCGCGGCATGTGACGCTGCTGCAGGGCGAGGCGTTTTTCGACGTCGCCCATGATCCTGCTCGGCCGTTTACGGTCGATACCGGCGGCGTCGAGGTTGCCGTGCTGGGCACCGCGTTCGACGTGCAGCTTTCCAGCGAGGAGACGACCGTGGAACTTGCCCGCGGCATCGTCAGCCTTTCCCCGGAGCCGGCGGCCAGCAGGGCGGTCGAACTGGCACCGGGCGAGATGGCGGTGGTCGATCATGAAAGCGGCGCCGTTGTCAGGGGCACGATCGCGGTGGAGGACATCGCCTCCTGGCGCAATGGCCGGCTTTTCGTCAACGACGTGACGATTGCCTCGGTGGTCGAGCAGTTGCAGCGTTATCACCCGGCCTGGATCAAGGTGGCCAATCGCAAGCTCGCGTCCCGGCGCGTGACCGGCCTCTACGACCTCAGCAATCCCGACCGCGCCCTGCACGCGCTTGTCGAGCCTTATGGCGGCAAGGTCCACGCGGTGTCGCCCTATCTGCGCGTGCTTGCCGATTTCTGACGGCCGAAAGCGAAAAAAATCGTTGGCTGGTGAAAAACATGAGCGAGCTGGTCGTCTTTACACCTGAGACGCAGCCAAGGGGGCGCTGCGGACAAGCAGGAGACTAGGGCGACATGACTTTGCCGGGGTGCAACGCTGGACGGGGTTCGAAGACCAGCACGAGCCGACTTTTTGTAACGCGTTTGCTGGCGACGGTGGCGCTGGCCGGCGTTTCCGCTTTGGCGGCGGGCAATGTCCGGCCGGTTATGGCGCAGGAGACCACATCGCGGCTTGGCGCCGCGCGCGATTTCAATATTCCGGCACAGCCGCTCGCCAGCGCCCTGAACAGTTTCGGCCGGCAGTCGGGGCTGCAGGTGACGCTTGCCGCTTCCACGTCGCGCGGCGTGACCGCCAGCGCGGTGCGTGGCTCGCTGACGCCGCAGCAGGCCTTGTCGCAGCTGCTTTCCGGCACCGGCATTTCCTTCCGCATCACCGGTGACGGCACGGCAGTGGTGGGTGCTTCGCCGTCCGCGGCGGCGACGGGTGGTGATGTCGTGACGGATGGATCGACGGTCCTGAGGCCGATCCAGGTGCATGGAACCGGCACCAGCGGTGACGGAATTGGCGAAGTCAGCATCACCTCGGAAGATCTGGAGCGCACCAATCCGACGAACATAGCAGATGTGTTCCGCGACGAGCCGGGAATCGCCGTCGGCAGCTCGCTTCCCGCATCGCAAAAGGTCTATGTCCACGGCGTCGAGGAAACCAACCTTGCCGTCAGCATCGACGGCAGCCGCCAGAACAACAAGGTCTTCCATCACAGCGCCACTAACCTGATCGATCCCAGCCTGCTGAAGGCCGTCGATGTCGATGCCGGCATTGCGCCGGCTGATGCCGGTCCGGGGGCTCTTGCCGGCGCCATCAACTACGAAACCAAGGATGTGCGCGACCTGCTCACGGAAGACGGTTTCGGCGGTTCGGTCACCTCCAGCTACAATTTCAACAGCCACACGCTGACGACCGGCGCCTCCGTCTACGGCATGCAGGACGGCTTCGAAATGCTCGGTGCCTTTAGTTTTGGACGCGGCGATGAATTCACGGCGGGCAACGGCGATCTCGTCAACGGTACGGCGACGGATTTTTTGAGCGGCCTCGGCAAGGTTGCCTATGAATTCGACAGTGGCGACCGCGTCGAACTCAGCCATGAACGTGTCCACGATGCGGCGGCACGGCCGTTCCGCGCCAACGTCGGTTTCATCACCGGCCGCCCGGCCTGGGAGCCGCGGGTTCGCGATTATCGCCTCGACCGGCAGAACACGGTGTTTACCTACACGGATTCGACGCCGGAAGGCTGGTGGGATCCGAAACTCGTGCTCGCCTACAGCCGCAACACTGTCGATACGCTGGGTTACGCCTGCCCGGGCCGCGGTTGCACCGTGCCGGTGACATACCCGACGATCGGCGAAACCGACAGCTTCAACGGCCGCTTCGAAAACAAGTTCGACGTCGGCATGGGCAGCATCACCGCTGGTGTCGATTTCTACAATGACAGCGTCAATCTGGATGCGGAAAGCGTGGCACTTGCCTTCTCGGATTCGGCGCGGGAAAAGGCCAGCAATGTCGGCATCTATGCCCAGGCACGGCTTGAGCCGTGGGAGCGCACGCGGCTTTCCTTCGGCGGCCGTGCCGATCACCAGTGGTTTACCGGTGTCGACGATTCCGACTGGAGCAACAGCGGCCTCAGCGGCAATATCTCCGGTGAGTACGATATCACCGACTTCCTGACGGCCAAGGCCGGTTACGCCCATTCCTGGGGCGGCATACCGCTTGCCGAATCCTTCATCATGAACCCGGCCTGGACCTATGGTGATGGACCGGAACCGGTCAGCGCCGACAATTACCTGATCGGCCTGGAAGCCAAGTATGCCGGCTTCAGCGTCGAGGGCAGCCTGTTCCGCACCGATATCGAGGATGCCCGCATCGCCCGCTACAGCCCGGCGGCGACCGGCGGCCTCATCGCCCGCGATTTGGAATCGCGCGGCTTCGAGATCGGCGCGGGTTACGCCTGGCTCGACGGCTACATCAAGGTGAAGTACGCGCATATCGACGTCGATGTCGACGGTGCGCCGGCCGATTCCGATACGGGCAACTACCTTGCCGCACCTGTCGGCGACATCATCACCATCACCGGTGCGCACACCTTTGAGGATTGGGGCCTGACGATCGGTGGCGATATCGAGATTGCGCCGGAATACGACCGGGTGGCCGCTAATACGCCGGCCTACAAGGCGTATGAAGTCGTCAACATCTTCGCCGAATACAAGCCGGCGAGCCTGTCGCACTTCACCTTCCGCGCCGACGTGAAGAACCTCTTCGACGAGACCTATGCGGAGCGGGCCACCTACGGCCAGGAATTCGGCACGGTAACACCGCTTTACGAAGCGGGCCGCACCTTCCTGCTGACGGCGAAGGCAACCTTCTGATGCGGTTTGCCCATCAAGACAACGATCATCGGGAGTTTTCCCGATGATCGCGGCCAATGCGGTGATGCCGACCGAAAGCGGCGGCAAGTACCTGGTTCAATTGTGCAAGCATTTCGCCCATCGCATCGATGTTTCCTACAGCGAAACCTGGGGCGAATGCCGGTTCTCCTGCGGCACGGCCGTGCTGAGGGCCGATGGCGACGCCTTGCATATCCGCACGACGGCGCCCGACGAGGCGCAACTGGCGGAGACGAAATCGGTGATCGAAAGCCACCTCATCCGCTTCGCCTTCCGCGAAAAGCTGGAATCCCTCGATTGGGTGGAAGCCGTGGCCGACTGAACCTTTTGGTTTCGAGCATTTCCGCTTTTCTTCGAAACGCGAAAACGCTCTACCTCTTTGTTTTTACGCAATTCCGGGCGCAAAACCGCTGCGCACTTTTGCTGGAATTGCTCTAGCGGCCGAACAGTGCGCTCAGTCCGTCCGAAATGGCACCCCGCCAGACGACGTAATCGTGCCCCCCGGCATATTCGCGGTAGGACACCGGCACGCCCTTGGCGACGAGGATGTCGCGGAGATGACGGTTGGTTTCGAGGATGCCGGCGGTGCCTTGATGCGGCCCGCTCTCGAACAGGCCGGCCGAGAGGAAGAAGCGCAAGTTCGGCGCCGTAGCTTCCGCCAGCGTCGCCGCCACATATTCTTGCCGGTCGCGCGGCGTTCCCGCCGGGCTCCACCAGAAGGAGCCGGAGAGGCTGAGGACATTGCCGAAGCTTTCGGGGTGCCGCAGCGCCACGGTTGCGGCAGCCAGGCCGCCGTAGCTCGATCCGGCAAGGATGGTCCGGGCCGGCCGCGCCGCCATTCCGGTTTCGGACAGCACTCGTGGCAGCAGGTCGCTGGCCATGAAATCCGCAAAATCAGCGTTACCGGGCAGTTCGCGCGCCCGGGTTTCCCGATCCGGATTGGCGATGAACACGGCAACGACCGGCGGTATCGCCTTCGCGGCGATCATGGCGTCGAGGATCGCCGGCAGCGGCACTTTCGACATGTATTCGCTGGCGTCAAAGACAAAAAGCAGGAGTGTATCGGGATTGGCCGGATTGAAGCCGGCAGGGCGATAAAGGCTGATCGTGCGGCGGTTGCCGAGCATTTTGCTCTCCACCTCGAAACTGGAGAGGGAACCTTGGCCGTTGTCCGTGCCCGCCAGCCAGGGCTGCGCAGGGGCATCGGCGAGTTCGAGCAGGGATTCCTGCCTGTAGGCATCGATTGCCTCTGCCGGCCAGGGATGGTGGTTCAGCGGGTCGGCTTTCGCGGTCGCCAGGATGGCGATGCGCCGGTCGCGGGCGGTTCCCGGTACGTCGGGCACGTCGAAGGCCAGTTGGTAGGAGAGCCGGGTGTCGTTCGGAACGACAAAACTCTTGAACCAGACATCGCTTTCGCCAAGGCGCTGCAGTTCCTCATGGTCGCCGGACGGCGCCCCGAACAGGCGGACGTTGCGCTTGGCGCCCCGTGCCAGGAAGGTGACGATCTTCCGGCCGTCGGCCGCATCCTCGATCAGCGGCGTGCCGTGTGCCTCGACGGCCGACCAGAAGGTTTTGGTCGTTCCGCCCTGCGAAAGATCCGCCGCGAGCGTCGTTAATTGCGGGCTCAGCAACGGATCCGGTGTCGCAATTTGCTCGGAGACCGGCAGGCGCTGGAGGATTTCTAGGCTATAGTCGCCCGTGCGGCGTGCCGTCAGTTTCAACTGTCCCGGCGTTTCACCCTCGACATAGCGGAATTCGACCGCTCCGCTCGCATCCTCTGCCAGACGGCGCAAGTGGGCGCCGTCTGAGGTGACGAGGTCGAGATCAAACCGTCCCTCGGTCACCCGCAGGGTTCCGGTGACGTAGTCGCTGCGTCCTGCCGTCGTTGTAAAGGTCGCCACCTCGCCACCGGCCATCTGGCCCAGACGCGGGGTCATGGGCAACAGCAAGGCATCGTCCGCCTTCAGCGGCACGGAGAGGATGAGCAAGGCGGACATCGCGGACGACAGGAGACGGAGCGGCAATCGCATTCAGGCCATTTACCAGGTTTTCTTCAGGGTCGCGACCACGCTGCGGCCGGAGCCATAGAAGCAGGCATAGGCACTGGCGCATGAGGCGACATAGGTCTTGTCGGCAAGGTTCTTGACGTTGACCTGCAGCGACAGCCCCTTCAGGTCGGCGTTGACGGCACCGAAATCGTAACTCGCCATGGCGTCGAACAGCGTGACGGCCGGCACCTTGAAGGTATCGGTGTTGTTGCCGAAGCTCGATCCGATGTAGCGGACGCCGGCGCCGAGCGTCAGGCCTTCCAGCGCGCCGCTGTCGAAACCATAGGTGCCCCATAGGGCCGCCTGATGCGCCGGGATACGGGCCGGCGTCTTGCCGATCTCGCCCGCCGTGACGGAATCGACGATTTCAGAGTCGATGTAGCTGTAGCTGGCGATCAGCGAGAGATTGTCGCGGATCTCGGTTTTTGCCGACAGTTCCAGGCCGCGATTATGGATCTCGCCGATCTGGGAGTAGACGCTGCGCCCGAGCGTGCCGTTCCAGGCGCCCATCACCACGTCGTTCTGTGTCAGGTCGTAATAGGCGACCGTCAGCAGCGTATTGCTGCCCTCGGGCGCATATTTGGCGCCGATCTCAAACTGGCTGGCCGTGGTCGGCGAAAACGCCGCCTGTCCTTGTTCCGGCATCTGCAGTGCCGGCTCGAAGGAGGTCGAATAGCTGACATAAGGCGCGATGCCGTTGTCGAAGCGATACAGCGCCCCGGCGCGCCAGGTGAAATCGCCGTCGTCATAGGCCTGATCGTTGTTGGAGGTCAGGCGGTCGTCGATGTCGGTGCTGGCCCAGTCGTAGCGGATGCCGGCCATCAGGTTGAGCTTGCCGATTTCCACCTGGTCTTGCAGGTAGATGCCGGTCTGCTTTGCCGTCAGCTCCTGCAGGTCGCTGGTGTTAAGGGTCAGCGAGGCATAATCGAAACCACCATAGACGGGATTGTTGAGGTCGATGCTCGGCACCGAAGCCCGGCCCCATTCGTAGTCGCGGGTGCGATACCGGTAGTCGAGACCGCCAAGGAGCGTGTGTGACGCCGCCCCGGTGTCGAATTCGGCCTGCAGCTGGTTGTCGATGGCGAATTGCCGCCAGCTGTCGGTGCCGCCGCTTGCCGAGCGGTTGACGATCGTGTCGAAGCCGGTGACGGGATCGGGGCTGGCATAACCCCAGACCAGCGTATGGTGCTCCGTGCCGACCCAGTGGAAGCGGGCATTCTGACGGAACGTGAACGTGTCGTTGATGACCCGTTCGAACTCGTAGCCGATCCAGGCCTGCTCGCGGCGGAACCGTTCATAGTTCGGGTCGGAAACGAAGAAGTCGCGCGGAACGTAGCCGTATCCTTCGATCGGATCGATCGTGCCGGCGGCATCGAGGAAGTTGCGGAAGCCGGCATCCGGCTCGTTCTGGTATCCGCCCAGAACGGTCAGCGTCGTATTGGCGTCCGGCGTCCAGGTCACGGACGGCGCGATCGCGAAGCTGCGCTGCTTGGCAAGATTTTCCTGCAGATCCTGGCTGAGACCGGTTGCCGCCAGCCGGTAAGCGAAATCCTCGTTGCCCGGCACCTTGTCGCTGATGTCGAAGCCGGCGCTGATATGCTTGTCGGTGCCGAGCGACACCTGCACTTCGCGCAACGGCTGGTCGGTTGGCTTCTTGCTCACCATGTTGACGAGGCCGCCCGGGTTTGCCTGGCCGTAGAGCACGGAGGAGGGACCGGAAAGCAGTTCGACGCGCTCCAGCAGGTAAGGATCGACCTTGGCATAGGAAAGATCGCCGGCCAGGAACAGCCCGTCGAGATAACGCGGCACGTAATAGAAGCCGCGCACGAACATTTCGTCGCGCAGGTTGGAGGCGCCGCGATATTCGGTGAAGACGCCCGGCGTATACCGCAGCGCTTCGGCCACGGAGCCGACATCCTGGTCCTGCATCTGGTCTTTGGCGACGACGGCGATCGATTGCGGCGTCTTGGCGATCGGCGTGTCCGACTTGGTGCCGGAACGGCTCTGCTTGGCGACATAACCGTCGACCGGGCCACCGCCCTTTTCCTGGCCCTTGGCATTGAGGTTGATGGTTTCCAGCGTCGTCGCCTGGCCGCCGTCGCTATCCTGGGCTCTGGCTGCCGAAAGCGCGATGAAACTGACCGCTGCTGCAAGCGCTGCCCGCTGCGCCAGCAAGGATCCGGTGGAAAGGAAAGAACGCGCCATAGCCGATGCCCCCATCATGCGATAATCCGCCTCGGCTGGAGGCGGTAAACTTGATTGGCGGCCTCATGTATATGGTTAGGATAGAGTTGCTGTCGACCGCAAAGACATTGGCGCAAACGGCAAAAAACTACGCGCAAACGGCAGGCTTGGCCGGAAGCGGCAATGGCTTCAGACATGGAAATGACCGCAATGCCACAGAGGATCCTCCCCGACGTTCCGCAACACCTGTTTGTCGGCGCCATGGATGGTGTCACCACCTGCACGCCGGATACCGAGCTTCACGACATCTGGCCCAAATTCATCGTCATGGTGATCCTGCAGGGCGAGCAGCATTTCACCATCGATGGCGAACGTTTCGATATCGATGCGGGGCAGGGGCGGGAGGCGAGCCCGGTCGTCTTCATGCTCAACGTCGCCCGCTTCTGCAAGCTGCAATTCATCAACGAGAGCGAGGTGCCGCTGCGCAAGGTAATGATTTCGGCGCCGTTTCCGTGGGTTGAACGGCTGATCCAGTCGCAGCCGGATGGCATGCCGAAGCTCGAAGCCTTTTTCGCCCAGCACCTCAGTCAGTTCAGCTTCCGGCCGAGCCAGCATATCGTCCACCTGTCGGAGCAGATCGTCGATCCGCCGTCGGCCATGCGTGGTGAGTTGCAGACGCTCTATCGCCGCTCGCACGCGATGGACATCCTTTGCCACGCCTGCGCGCTGATGCTGGAGAGCGAAGAGGGCGCCTCGGCCCGCGCCGGATTGATGAGCCGGCGGCAGAGCGAAAGGGTGCGGGAATACATTGCCGCCAACATCCGCCGCGACCTGACGATCGAAAACATCGCCCGCGAGGTCGGTCTCAGCACATCCTCGGTGCAGCGGCACTTCAAGGAGCATTTCGGCCTGACGATCTTCGAGTTCATCCGCCAGAAGCGCCTGGAAAGCGCCCGCTGGGCACTCGAAAGCGACGGCGTGCCGATCGCCCAAGCGGCCTATATCGCCGGATACAACAACCCTTCCAGTTTCACCACCGCCTTCAAGAAGGCCTACGGTGTTTCCCCGAAATATCGCCGCGCCTGAACGCCGCAGATTTGCCGGCGATGTTGCCTCGCGGTGAAAATGCCGCTAGTGATCCGAAAAAACATGAGGGAGTTATTCATGATTTTTCGAGCTGCCGCATTCGTTGCAATCCTCCTGTCGGCGCTTGCCGGCTCCGCCGCTGCCGAAACCATCACCGTCGAACATGCGAGCGGCAAGACCGACGTCGCCGTCAACCCGGAGAAGGTGCTGGTTTACGATCTCGGCGCGCTGGAAAACCTCGACCAGCTCGGAATAACCGTGACCGGCGTTCCCGGCTCGAACATCCCGCCGGCACTGGAAAAATACAAGGATGCCGCCTTTGCCAAGGTCGGTACGCTGTTCGAACCTGATCTCGAAGCGGTCAACAGCGCCGAGCCGGACCTGATCATCGTCGCCGCTCGCAGCAGCCCGCATTATGCGGCACTCTCGGCCATGGCGCCGACCATCGACCTGACGTTGCCGGATCAGGATCTCATCACCGGCGTCAAGCGCAATGCCGAAATCATCGGCAAAATCTTCGGCAAGCAGGTGGAGATGAAAGCGCGCATCGACCGGCTGGATGCCTCGGTTGCCGAACTCAAATCATTGGCGCCGCAGGTCGGCACCGGCCTGATCCTGCTGACGACGGGTGGCAAGGTCAGCGCTTATGGCAAGGGCTCGCGGTTCGGTGAAATCCACGATGCCTTCGGCGTTCTGCCTGCCGATACGGATCTGCAGCAGGCGACCCACGGCCAGGCGATCTCCTACGAATACATTCTCGAAAAGAACCCCGACTGGCTGTTCGTCATCGATCGCGATGCGGCCATCGGCCAGCAGGGACAATCGGCCGCCTCGCTGCTCGACAACGACCTCGTGCACCAGACGAAGGCCTGGAAGAACGGTCATGTTCTCTATCTCGATTCCGCCAAGCTTTACCTGACGGGGGCGGGAATTCAGTCGCACCAGGATATCGTCGACGTGCTGCTCAAGGCGTTTCACGCCTCGCTTGGCCGGTGACAATTCCGGCTCTGCGTCCGCAACTCAGGTAACGGACGCAGGCTCCCGCTTGGGAATTTTACGGGTTTACAACGCCTCCGCTCGTTCGTCCGCCACCGCGCGTGCGACCGCTTGCGCCTGGACGCGGATGTCGGGAACAGCGGTGATTTCCCAGAAGCGGCCGGCTGTCAGGGCGCCGACGGCATAGATGTTGTCGTGAACCCGCTCCTGCGCATCGACGACCCGCGAACCCTCGTCGACAGTGATGCCGAGGCCGAGCGGGTCGGCATGGATCAGCCCGTCATTCGCCATCGCCCGCAGCAACGGTGAATGCTCGATGCCGGCACGTTCCATGCCCGTACAGTTGACGATGCGATCCACCGTCACGCCCACTTCACCGGATTTACCGCGGGGGCGAAAATTCACCGCGAGCGCATCGGCCGTTTCCGTGATGCTGTGCAGGAACCCGGCGTGCAGGCGCACCGTTCCGTCATCCCGCAAGGTCTGGAAACGCTGGTGCACATCGGGCGCGATGCGGTGGCGGTGGATGTTCCACCAGGCGAGCGCATGGCGCAGGAAACGTGCCCGCTCCGCAGGCGCCAGCCCTTGCCACAGCGCCTGCGTGCGCGGCCTGAGGGCATCCATGACACGCCGCCAGTCCTCCACCTCGTCCGCCGCCGTCCGCAGCGCATGCAGGATGGCGCTCAGCCTGTCCGGCAGGTCGCCGACGTCGATGTCGGCCGGTGGCAGCGGATGGCGGACATGCGCAAGTGGCGCCAGGCCGCGCCGCGACAGAACCTCGATCGGCCCACGGTGTCCATGGGCGCGCAGGGACAGCACCTGATCGATCATGGTCAGGCCCGAGCCAAGAATGCAGATCCGCTCGTCCGGCCGCACCCTCCGTAGCCATGACAGGCGCCAGGGATTGCGGACGATGCGGCTGCGTGCCGCCGCCGTCAGGCTGTCGACCGGCACCGGGATCGGCGCATTGCCGAGCCCCAGACAGAGAACGATATGACGCCCGGCGATCTCGTCGCCGTTTTCGAGCTGGAAACCGAAGGTGCGGGCGTAACGCTCGATACAGCCGGTGGCTTTCGCCTTGATGAAATCGACCCGGCATTTTCGCTTGCGCAGATGGGCCGCCAGGGTGTCGCGGAGATAGAGGCCATAATCGCCGCGCGAGGCGAAATCGGCGCCGGAGACGTGTTTGCCCTTGCGCTCCAGCCAGTCGACGAAATCGTTCGGGCGGTCCGGGAAAAGGCTCATGCGGCTGGCCGGCACGTTGAGGCGATGGAGATAGAGTTCCGTGCGGTAGGCGGTGCCGCGTCCGAAACCGGGATTGTCTCCGACAATGGCGATGGAGGAAGACGGGGGCAAGGTTTCGATCAGGTTGCAGGCCATGGCAATGGCCGAGAAACCGGCGCCAAGGACGACGACGTCATAAATCAAGAGCAACTCCCCATGCTGGCCCTAAAGGATAGGGCACTTGAAATTACCGTCCAGATCTCCCGACCCGTCACGAAAAAGGATTTTCCGACCAACGCCGGATTTTGGTGTCTTGTTCCTGTGAACAGCCGGGAGGCACTGTATTCTACTTTTCCTATCGATAATAAATATAATGATTGGCCTGCGGCCGAGGAGAACGAAAATGCGCCTGACACGACGCCTGTTCAACACGATGCTGACAAGTGCGGCCGCCATGCCGCTGATCGGCGCCATCCCGGCCCGGGCTGCCGACAAGCTGATCCGCGTCGGCTACCAGAAATACGGCACGCTGGTTCTGCTGAAGGGCAAAGGTCTTCTGGAAAAGAAGCTGGCGGAGATCGGCTACACGGTGGAGTGGACGGAATTTCCGGCCGGTCCGCAGCTTCTGGAAGCGTTGAATGTCGGCGCCGTCGATTTCGGCTCCACCGGCGAAACTCCGCCGATTTTCGCCCAGGCCGCTGGCGCTCCGCTCGTCTACGTCGCGCATGAGCCGCCCGCACCGCGTGGTGAAGCAATACTCGTGCCGAAGGACAGCCCGATCCAGACCGTCGCCGACCTGAAGGGCAAGACGGTGGTGCTCAACAAGGGCTCAAACGTGCACTTCCTGCTGGTGAAGGCGCTGGAGGAGGCCGGCCTGAGCTACAGCGACATCACCGTCTCCTTCCTGCCGCCGGCCGATGCGCGCGCCGCCTTCGAGCAGGGCGCCGTCGATGCCTGGGTGATCTGGGATCCCTTCCAGGCCGCTGCCGAAGCCGCCATCGAGGCGCGCGAGCTGCGCAATGGCGAGAACCTGGTGCCCAATCACCAGTTCTACCTCAGCGCCCGCGATTTTGTTGCCGGCCATCCGCAGGCGCTGGAAGGCGTCATCGCCGCCATCGGCGAGATCGACGAGTGGGCCAAGGCCAATACGGCTGCCGCCGCCGCCGAGCTTTCTCCTTCCGTCGGCATTCCGCAGGACGTGCTGACCATTGCGCTGGAGCGCCAGTCCTACGGCGTCAAGCCGCTCGACAAGGCGGTCGTCGACCAGCAGCAGGAAATCGCCGATACCTTCTTCAAGCTCGGCCTCATCCCCAAGGAAATTTCCATCGCCGAGGCGGTGTGGAAGGGTGGTGCCTGATGGCCGATACGTCGCTCGCTGCCTATCCGGCGGGGACCGAAACACGCAAGCTGAACCTCTCTGGTCTGGGGCGCCGTCTGGCGCCCTGGGCCTTACCGTTTGTTCTGCTGGTCGTGTGGGAAATCGTCTCCCGCCTTGGTCTCGTCAATGCCCGGCTGATGCCGGCGCCGAGCATCGTCGCCGCCTCCTTCTGGCGGCTGCTCTGGGATGGATCGCTCATCTACCACACGCTGGCATCCACCCAGCGCGCCGTGATTGGCCTCGCCATTGGCGGCTCCATCGGCTTCGTGCTCGGTGTTGCCAACGGCCTGTGGCGGCCGGCGGAAACGCTGCTCGACACCTCGATCCAGATGCTGCGCAACGTGCCGCATCTCGCCCTGATCCCGCTGGTCATCCTGTGGTTCGGTATCGGTGAGCAGGCCAAGATCTTCCTCGTCGCCATCGGCGTGTTCTTTCCGATCTACGTCAACACCTTCTACGGCGTACGCACCATCGATCCGCAAGTCGTGGAAATGGCTGAGGTCTACGGGCTCGACCGCAAGGCGCTGATCACGCGGATCGTCCTGCCCGGCGCGCTGCCGTCCATCCTCGTCGGCCTGCGTTACGCGTTGGGCTTCATGTGGCTGACACTGATCGTGGCGGAAACCATCTCCGCCACCAATGGTATCGGCTACATGACGATGAATGCCCGCGAATTCCTGCAGACCGATATCGTGCTGCTCGGCATCATCGTCTACGCGCTGCTCGGCAAGCTCGCCGATGTGGCGACCCGTGCGCTGGAGCGGCGCCTGTTGCAATGGCATCCGGCCTATCAGCAGAAACAGGGAGCCAGCGCATGAGTGCGGCCCTTCAATACGACCCGGCCGATATCGACCCATCGCGGGCGGAAACGCCGGCCGGCCTGCCGATCCGCCTCGGCCGTGTCGAAAAACGTTTCGGCGCCCTGCAGGTGCTCAAGGACGTCAACCTGACGATTGCACCTGGAAGCTTTCTCGCCGTCGTCGGCCGTTCGGGTGGCGGGAAATCGACGCTGCTGCGCCTGATCGCCGGTCTCGACAGTCCGACATCAGGCCATGTCGAGATCGGCAGCAGTCGCGTCAACGGCCTGCATCCGGCCGTCCGCCTGCTGTTTCAGGAAGCGCGGCTGGTGCCATGGCAACGCGTGCTGGAAAATGTCGGCATCGCCCGGCAGGCGGACTGGCGCAGCACCGCCGCCGCCACGCTCGCCGATGTCGGCCTGCAGGGGCGCGAAAACGACTGGCCGAGCATCCTCTCCGGCGGCCAGAAGCAGCGTGTCGCACTGGCGCGCGCCTTGGTCAGCCGTCCCGAGATCCTGCTGCTCGACGAGCCGTTCGGGGCGCTCGACGCCCTGACACGCCTGGAGATGCATCGCCTGCTGGAAGAACTCTGGTCGGCGCGGCGCTTCACCACGGTGTTGATTACCCATGACGTTGCCGAAGCGGTCGCCCTTGCCGATCGCGTGATCGTGGTCCGCGAGGGGTCGATTGCGCTCGACATCGATATCGATCTCGAACGTCCGCGCCGGGAACTGACCGATCCGCGTGCGGCCGCTCTGCAGCATCGCATCCTCGATGCCGTTTGACGGCCTGCCCGGGCCGGCTCAGGCGGCAGCGCTGACCTTGACCGGTATGCCCTTGTAGGCGGGCGTGCCGGACTTGCGGTCGTAATCGGCCAGAGCGATCAGCCTGTTCATTTCCGGATAATACCCGGCGATGCATCCCTGCGGGATGTCGTAGGCGACGGCGGTAAAGCCTTTCACCGTGTTGGCGGATTGCGACATGGCCTGTACGTCGATCCGGTCGCCATCGGCGAGGCCACGTGATGCGAGGTCGGCCGTGTTCATGAAGATGACGTCGCGCCGGCCGAAGACGCCGCGGTAGCGGTCGTCCAGCCCGTAGATCGTCGTGTTGTACTGGTCGTGGCTGCGCAACGTCGTCAGCACCAGTGCCTCGGCGTCCGAAAGCCGGTCGTCTTCATCGAGGCCGGGGGCGACAAGAAACTGCGCCTTGCCTGAGGGCGTGTTCCACTTGCGATCCGAGGCGGCGACGGTGAGGCGGAAACCGCCCGGTTTGCGGACCCGCGTATTGAAGTCGCGGAAATCCGGGAAAACCACCTCGATCTTGTCACGGATACGGTTGTAGTCGGCCACCATGCCATCCCAGTCGATGTCATAGCGGCTGCCGAGCGTTGCCTTGGCGATGCCGGCGACGATGGCGGGTTCGGAGCGGAGCTCGTCGCTTGGCGGCTTGAGGAAACCGCGCGAGGCATGCACCATCGACATGGAATCTTCCACTGTCACGGATTGCACGCCCGACTGCTGGATATCCTGGTCCGTGCGCCCCAGCACCGGCAGGATGATCGAGGTGCGGGCTAAAAGCAGGTGCGAACGGTTGGGTTTGGTGGCGATGTGGACGGCGAGGTCGAGCTTGCGCATTGCCTCGAAGGTCGCATCCGAATCCGACATGGCGACGGCGAGATTGCCGCCGAGCGAGATCAGCGCCTTCGACTTGCCCTCCAGGATCGCTTCGATCGATTCGATGGCGTTGTGACCCTTTTCCGCCGGCGGGCGGAAGCCGAATGCCCGTTCCATGCCGTCGAGCAGGGCGTCGTCGGGGATCTCGGTGATGCCGACGGTGCGGTCGCCCTGGACGTTGGAATGGCCTCTCAGCGGACATATGCCGGCGCCCTTCCGGCCGATGTTGCCGCGCAGCATCAGGAAATTGGCCAACTGCTGCACATTCGCCGTTCCGTGGCTATGCTGGGTGATGCCCATGCCGTAGCAGAGAATGACACTCTTCGCCTTGAGGTAGACATCGACAGCGCTGTCGAGGGCTTCCAGCGTCAGGCCGCAGCGGGTGAGGATGTCCTCCCAGGCCGTCGTCATGATGTCGGCCCTGAGCTCGTCGATCCCCTGCGTGTGGATGGCGATGAAATCCCGGTCGAGGAAACCATTGCCGCCTGCGGCGATATCGGCATCGTTGCGTTCGAAGATCCGCTTCATCAGGCCCTTGAGCGCGGCAAGATCGCCGCCGGCGCGGACCTGGTGGTAGGCCGACGCGATGCGCGTCGAGGACATGGTCGCCATCTCCACCGGATTTTGCGGCGAGGCGAATTTTTCGAGCGCCCGTTCCTTCAGCGGGTTGAAGACGATGATGGGCACGCCGCGGCGCGACGCTTCATGCAGGGTCGCCATCATCCGCGGATGGTTGGTTCCCGGGTTGTGGCCGAAGCTGAAGATCGCATCGGTGTGGTCGAAATCCTCCAGCAGTACCGTGCCCTTGCCGACCCCGATCGAGACCGGAAGCCCGACGCTGGTGGCCTCGTGGCACATGTTGGAGCAATCGGGAAAATTGTTGGTGCCGTAGGCCCGCACGAACAGCTGGAACAGGAACGCCGCCTCGTTGGAGGCGCGGCCGGAGGTGTAGAATTCCGCCATGTTGGGATCGGGCAGCTTGTTCAGCTCTTCCGCAATCGTCGAAAATGCCGCCTCCCAGCCGATGGGGACGTAACGGTCGCTCTGCCGGTCATAGATCAGCGGATGCGTCAGCCTGCCCTCGCCTTCCAGCAGGTGGTCGCTCCACTGCCAGAGTTCCTCGATAGTGTGGGCGGCGAAAAAATCCGGGCCGGCACGTTTGGCCGTCGATTCCCAGGTGATCGCCTTGGCGCCGTTTTCGCAGAATTCGAAGGAGCTGGTATGCTTGGGATCGGGCCAGGCGCAGCCGGGGCAATCGAAACCCTCGGGCTGGTTGGCTTTCAGCAGCGTCGCCGCCCCCTGCGCCACGATCTGCTGCCGGGCCAACGTTTCGGCCACGGCCTTGAGCGCTCCCCAGCCGCCGGCGGGGGCAGTGTAGGTTTCGATGCCTTCGGGGCGTTTGTCTTTCATCTCGAACTCCAATGCATTCCGGGTCGGCCGGCAGGTGCCTTTCCATGAAGATAGTGCCCCGGGCGAAGGGAAAAAGAGAAGGCTGCGCCACCAGAGAGATGGTTTCCGACAGGGCGGAAACAAGCACCGATTCTGGTACCGACGCCATCAGGATTTCACCGTGATATATATATACTAGACCTTTTCATCGGTGTCCGGGCCTATACATGAGGATAGGTCCGAATGGACGAGGGTTGAATTTTACCGTCCCCTGCGCTGGGCTAAGGTCTGCATACGAGCTGAGAGGACAATTGAATGCAAGGAGTTGCCGCCGCAGTCAGCCGAACGTTCATGCCGCTTCTCTTTCCGGCAATCTGAATGTTTCATGCCGCAAGCTTGCCCCCAACCGGAGCCGTCCGGCCCCGCTTTTCCTACCCTGACCTGAAAGGATAATCGCCATGGATCGCCAATCTGCCGAAAAGCGCCGCAAGGCCGCACTTGCCACGCCGTCGGATCTCGCCTCGAATGCCACGACCGACATATCGGCGGCACTTTCGGCGTTGCTGGCCGATACGTTCGCGCTCTATCTCAAGACCAAGAATTTTCACTGGCATATGAGCGGACCGCATTTTCGCGATTATCACCTGATGCTCGACGAACAGGGCGAACAGATCTTTGCCATGACCGACGCCATCGCCGAACGGGCGCGCAAGGTCGGCGGCACCACCATCCGCTCCATCGGCCACATTTCCCGCCAGCAGCGCCTGCTCGACAACGACGCCGACTTCGTGACGCCGCGCGATATGATCGCCGAACTGGCGGAAGACAACCGCACCTTCCTGTCCTTCCTCCGGCAGGTCCACGAGGTGTGCGGCGAACACAATGACGTTGCTACCACCAGCCTGCTGGAAGTCTGGATCGACGAGACGGAGCGGCGTGCCTGGTTTCTGTTCGAGACGACCCGCAACGCCGAGTAAAGCGGCTCCGCTTCGAAAGAAACCATCATGACCACCATCCGAATGAATGCCGATGCGGCGGGCGCCGCCATCGGCAAGGGCGGGCTATTGTCCATGGCCGTGGCGGCAGGGCTTGCCGTCGCCAATATCTATTACAACCAGCCGATGCTCGGGCTTATCGAGGCCGAGTTCGGCCAGGCGGCCGCCGCCGGCATCGTGCCGACCGCTACCCAACTGGGATATGCGCTCGGGCTCTTCCTGCTGCTGCCGCTGGGAGATCTCGTCGACCGGCGTCGGCTGATCATTGTCCAGTTCGTGATCCTCGCCGCCTCCCTGGTGCTGGCAGCGACGGCGCCTTCGGCGCTGCTGCTGGTCGGTGCCTCGCTCGTCGTCGGCGCCAGCGCCACCGTGGCGCAGCAGATCGTGCCGTTCGCCGCCGCACTTGCGGCGCCGGAAAAGCGCGGCGCGACCATCGGTCTGGTCATGGCCGGTGTGCTCTCCGGCATCCTGCTCAGCCGGACGCTGTCCGGTTTCGTCGGCGAATATGCCGGCTGGCGTGAGATGTTCTGGATCGGCGTGCCGCTTGCCCTTTCCGGTGCCGGCCTGATGTTTGCGACCCTGCCGCGCCACCGGGCAATGTCGCCGCTTTCTTATCCGCAGGCGATGCGCTCACTTGTCGCGTTGTGGAAACGCCATCCGGCATTGCGGGTTGCCACCTTCGTGCAGGCCATGTTGTTTGCCTCGTTTACGGCATTCTGGACGGTGCTGGCGCTGTATCTGCAAGGCCCGTCCTTTGGCCTCGGCGCGGACATTGCCGGCCTCTTCGGCCTGGTTGGCGCCATCGGCATCGTCGCGGCGCCGCTTGCCGGCAGGATTGCCGATCGGCGCGGCCCCCATTTCGTCGTCTGGGCCGGCGCGATCCTGACCGTGCTGGCCTGGTTCGTCTTCGGGCTGTGGGCGTCCATCGCGGCGCTGGTGATCGGCGTCATCGTCCTGGATTTCGGCATACAGAGCGCGCTGGTCTCCAACCAGCACCTGATCTTTGCGCTGGATGCCAATGCCCGCAGCCGGCTCAACACCATCTTCATGACGGGGATGTTCCTCGGCGGTTCGCTCGGTTCGGCCGGTTCCGCTTTCGCCTGGGCGCATGGCGGCTGGCCAGCGGTCAGCGCTCTCGGGGTGGCCTTCGCGATCATCGCGATCCTGGCACGCGTCGCCGGTCAGCGTGTTCGTACGCCGATCTCGATGCCCTGAAAGATCCAAGCTGCATTGTATCGAAACGTATCCCGCCGGCCGGATGCGCTACGCACACCGCACCGTCACCGGCGGCATAGACCACAACCTGCCGCAGGAAGCGCCGTAGGCGTTTGCCCAGGCGGTTCTGGATGTGGCGATGTTTTGACGTCGCCACACCGCATGTAATCAGGCGGCCAGATCTTTTCGGCCGTCAGACCGACCGGGTGAGGCCGCCATCGACCTTGAGATTCTGCCCGGTGATGTAACCGGCGCCTTCCGACGCCAGGAAGGCGACGGTTGCAGCGATTTCGGCGCTGGTGCCGTAACGCTTCATCGGCACGCTGTCGCGGCGCTCGTCGGTGGAGGGCAGGCTGTCGATCCAGCCGGGCAGCACGTTGTTCATCCGCACGTTGTCGCCGGCATAGGTATCGGCGAAAATCTTGGTGTAGGCGGCAAGGCCGGCGCGGAAAACCGCCGAGGTCGGGAACATCGACGACGGCTCGAATGCCCAGGCTGTAGAAATGTTGACGATCGAGCCGGATTTCTGCGCCTGCATGATCGGCGTGACGAGGCGCACGGCGCGGATGACGTTCATCAGGTAGACGTCGAGGCCGGTGTGCCACTGCTCGTCGGTGATCTCGATGATCTGGGCGCGCGGGCCGTGGCCGGCACTGTTGACCAGCACGTCGATGCGGCCCCAGCGTTCCATCGTCGCGTCGACCAGCCGCTTGAGATCGTCGTTCGACTGGTTGGAACCGGTGATGCCGATGCCGCCCAGTTCTTGCGCCAGGGCCTCACCCTTGCCGGAGGAGGAGAGGATCGCGACCTTGAAACCGTCGGCGGCAAGGCGTCTCGCCGTTTCCGCGCCCATGCCGCTGCCGCCTGCCGTGACAATCGCTACCTTTTCTACTGACATCTGTTTCGCCTTTCCCTGGGCGGTCGGCACTGCCGAACGCGTTGCCTGTCTGGATGTCCTGTCATAGCATTGCCGATGGCTGCGTACGAGCCAGTTGCTGTTTCATTTGACTGTAGAAAAACTATCGCATGAATGATCTCTCATCGAAAAGACTTCCGTCGCTGAACGGCCTGCGCGTCTTCGAAGTCGCGGCGCGCCACCTGAATTTTCGCCTGGCGGCCGAAGAATTGGGCGTCACGCAGGGCGCCGTGGCGCAGCAGGTTCGCGGGCTGGAAGCGGAGTTGGGGATAAAGCTCTTCGAACGCCTACCGCGCACGCTGGCACTGACCGGCGAAGGGCGCGCCTACATTGCCGATATCCGCCGGGCGCTGGAAATCATCGCCCAGGCAACCGAACACCTGAAACCGCAACCGGTACGGCTGACCATCAGCGTCACGCCGACATTCGCCTCGAAGTGGCTTGTGCCGCGGCTTGCGGATTTTACCGCCCGTCATCCCGATCTCGACCTGCGCCTGCTGGCGACGGAGCGCATGTCGAGCTTTCAGGCCGATGGTGTCGATCTCGCCGTGCGTTATGGCCGCCCGCCGTTCGGGCCGGGGCTTGCCGTCGATCTTCTGTTCGAGCAGGAAATCGTCGCCGTCTGCAGTCCGATGCTGCTCAACGGACGCCAGCCGCCAACCACGGCGACCGAACTGTCAGGTTTTACGCTGCTGCACGACGCCCACAGTTTTTGGCCGGAATTCATCGACAAATATCTAGGCGGGAGTACCGATGCCCCGTTCAAGGGCATGAGCTTCAATCAGACGGCACATGCCATCGAGGCGGCGATTGCCGGGCAGGGCATCGTCCTCGCCAACCGCCATTTTGTCGCGCGGGATATCGAGGATGGGCGGCTGCAACAACTCTACGACCATTGCCTGCGCGGACGGGCGGATTTTTTCCTGGTGCGGCCGCGGTATCGCAAGTCGAATTCGCTGGAGACGGTGATCGACTGGATGATGGAGGAGGCGGGCAGGGGTTATGCGCCCGGAATGTCGATGCCGATCAGGTAGGCGACGGCGGGCGAAGCGCTGGTCAGTGCCAACGTTTCCCCGGGCAGGATATCGACGATCGCATCGTCGGCTGCCAGCGCATGGTCGTTGCCGGAAGCATCGACCGTCACCGGCCCGGTGAAAACCAGCGCGGTGGTCGAATGCTCGCCGGTCAACTGCAACGCGCCCGACCAGGCAAGACGCTTCATCACATGGCGGGCGCGGCCGCGGAGCGTCATGATGTTGAGGTCGGTGGTTTCGCCTTCGCCGACCTGTGCCTCGACGGCGGCTTCACCGGCAAAAGCAAAGGGCTCACCCGCCGCAGTGAGGCAGGTGGCAAGGGCACCGTCCACCGTGAGGTCGACGGCATTACCGCGCAGCGCGACAATGGTGCGGTCTATCCCCGCAAAGCTGGAAAAGGGACCGGATTCGCGAATGGTCGCAAGGCTGAGCCGCCAGAGAAAGGCGGCTCCCTCTGCGGGCGCCAGCGCCACCTCGCGGGTGACGCCGCCGCCGTTCTTCCACGGCATCGCCTTGTGATCTGCTGCCCGCAGAATGCGCATCGTATCCGGTCCCTTTCGCGTGGTCAGTTGCCGAGGATGCCCGGCAGGCGCAGGCCCTTTTCCTTGGCGCATTCGAGGGCGATCTCGTAGCCCGCATCGGCATGGCGCATAACGCCGGTGGCCGGGTCGTTCCACAGAACCCGTTCGAGGCGCTTGGCTGCATCGTCCGAGCCGTCGGCGCAGATGACGACGCCCGAATGCTGCGAGAAGCCCATGCCGACGCCGCCGCCGTGATGCAGTGACACCCAGGTGGCGCCCGAGGCGGTGTTGAGCAGGGCGTTCAGCAGCGGCCAGTCGGAAACGGCATCGGAGCCGTCCTTCATCGCTTCCGTCTCGCGGTTCGGCGAGGCGACCGAGCCGGAGTCGAGGTGGTCGCGGCCGATGACGACCGGCGCCTTCAGCTCGCCGTTCCTGACCATCTCGTTGAAGGCGAGCGCCAGGCGGTGGCGGTCGCCGAGGCCGACCCAGCAAATGCGCGCCGGCAGGCCCTGGAAGGCGATGCGCTCGCGCGCCATGTCCAGCCAGTTGTGCAGGTGCTTGTTGTCGGGCAGCAGTTCCTTGACCTTGGCGTCGGTCTTGTAGATGTCCTCCGGATCGCCGGACAGGGCCGCCCAGCGGAACGGGCCGATGCCGCGGCAAAACAGCGGGCGGATATAGGCCGGCACGAAGCCGGGGAAGGCGAAGGCGTTTTCGAGGCCTTCCTCCTTGGCCACCTGCCGGATGTTGTTGCCGTAGTCGAGGGTCGGCACGCCCATGTTCCAGAAATCGACCATGGCGGCGACGTGGGTCTTCATCGAGGCGCGGGCGGCGGCTTCCACCGCCTTCGGGTCGCTTTCCTGCTTGGCGCGCCATTCGGCCACCGTCCAGCCGACCGGCAGGTAGCCGTGGATCGGGTCGTGGGCCGAGGTCTGGTCGGTGACGATATCCGGCTTGACGCCGCGGCGGACGAGTTCCGGGAAGATTTCGGCGGCATTGCCGATCAGGCCGACCGACTTGGCCTCGCCGGCCTTGGTCCATTGGTCGATGAGGGCGAGCGCTTCGTCCAGCGTATGCGCCTTGGCGTCGACATAGCGGGTGCGCAGGCGGAAATCGACGCGGGTTTCGTCGCATTCGACGGCGAGGCAGCAGGCGCCGGCCATGACGGCCGCTAGCGGCTGGGCGCCGCCCATGCCGCCGAGGCCGCCGGTGAGGATCCACTTGCCCTTGAGGCTGCCATTATAGTGCTGGCGACCGGCCTCGACGAAGGTTTCGTAGGTGCCCTGAACGATGCCCTGCGTGCCGATGTAGATCCACGAACCGGCCGTCATCTGGCCGTACATGGCAAGACCCTTGCGGTCGAGTTCGTTGAAATGCTCCCAGGTTGCCCAATGCGGTACCAGGTTGGAGTTCGCGATCAGCACGCGCGGCGCATCCTTGTGGGTGCGGAACACGCCGACCGGCTTGCCGGACTGCACGACGAGGGTTTCTTCCTCCGTCAGCGTCTTCAGCGTCGCGACGATGCGGTCGAAATCCTCCCAGGTGCGGGCGGCGCGGCCGATGCCGCCGTAAACCACCAGCTCGTGCGGGCGCTCGGCGACATCAGGGTCGAGGTTGTTCATCAGCATGCGCAGCGGCGCCTCGGTCATCCAGCTCTTGGCGTTCAGCTCGGTGCCCTGCGGGGCGCGGACTTCGCGGGTGTTGTGGCGTGGGTTGTTCATGTCATTCCCCCTTCGTCTTCAATTGGTTTGCAACAGCTTCGATGCGTGTGAGGATGTCTTTCAGATGGATGCGCAGCCGCTCCCCCTTCTGCGTGTCATAAGCAAAGGGCGGCGCCTCCGTCGCCAGATGCGAGATCTGCGCGAGTTCCATCTGGATGGCGTGCACGCCGGTCTGCGGCTTGCCGTAGTGGCGGGTCGTCCAGCCGCCCTTGAAGCGGCCGTTGACGACGGACCTGTAGCCTTCGGCGGTCGCGGCGACATCGGCGGCGGCGGCTTCGATCACCGGATCGCAGGTGCGGCCGATATCGGTACCGGTGTTGAAGTCCGGCAGACGACCTTCGAACAGGAACGGGATGAGCGACCGGATCGAATGGCAATCATAGACCACGGCGACACCATGGAGTGCCTTCACTCGCTCGACTTCGGCAAGCAGCGCCGCATGGTACGGTGCGTGAAAATGCTTCACCCGATAGGTGATATCTGCTTGCGACGGCGTTTCGCCTTCTTTCCAGATCGGCTTGCCGTCGAAATCGGTTTCCGGCACCAGCCCGGTGGTGTTCTGGCCGGGATAGAGGCTCGTGCCTTCCGGGTCGCGGTTGGCATCGATGACATAGCGATGGAAGGTGGCGCGCACCGTCGTCGCCTGCGGCAAAAGGCCGGCGTAGAGATCGTGGATATGCCAGTCGGTATCGGCGAGAATCTGGCCGTTGTCGTTGAGCCTGTTCCAGATGTCCTGCGGCACTTCGGTTCCGGTGTGCGGGAAGGCCAGGATGACGGGCGAGGTGCCCTGCGAAACTTCGTAGACGCTCATGCCTTGTCCTCCGGCAGGTGACCGTTCCAGATCCGCCGGTGCAGCGGGTTGAAGCCGATGCGGTAGACCAGTTCGGCCGGGCTCTCGATGTCCCAGATCGCCAAGTCGGCCTGCTTGCCAGCCTCGATGGTGCCTATGCTGTCGAGCCGGCCGAGGGCACGGGCGGCTTCGCGGGTCACGCCTGCGAGGCATTCCTCCACCGTGAGATGGAACAGGGTGGCGCCCATGTTCATGGTCAGCAGCAGCGAGGTGAGCGGCGAAGTCCCGGGGTTGTTGTCGGTGGCGAGCGCCATCTTCGTCGCATGTTTGCGGAACAGGTCGACCGGCGGCTTCTTCGTCTCGCGGATGAAATAATAGGCGCCCGGCAGCAGGACGGCGACCGTGCCGGCCTTGGTCATCGCCGCCGCCCCTTCGTCGTCGGTATATTCCAGATGGTCGGCGGAAAGCGCGCCGTATTCGGCGGCGAGGGCGGCGCCATGCAGGTTCGACAACTGGTCCGCATGCAGCTTCACCGGCAGGCCCAGGGCCTTCGCGGCATCGAAGACGATCCGCATCTCTTTGGGCGAAAAGGCGATACCCTCGCAAAAACCATCGACGGCATCGACCAGGCCTTCGCCATGGGCGGCCTGCAGGCCGGGCAGCACGACGTCGCGGATGAAATCGCCGTTGCGGCCTTTGTAGTCCGCAGGGGTCGCATGGGCGCCGAGATAGGTGGTGGACAGGCCGACCGGGCGCTGTCCTGCCAGCGCACGCGCGGCGCGCAGCATCTTTACTTCGTCCTCGACGGTCAGGCCGTAGCCGGATTTTATTTCGACGGTGGTCACGCCCTCGGCGAGCAGCGCATCCAGCCGCGGCAGGCTTTCGGCGATCAGGTCCGCCTCGCTGGCTTCGCGCACCTGCCGGACCGACGAGACGATGCCGCCGCCGGCGCGGGCGATCTCTTCGTAGGAGGCACCAGCAAGCCGCATTTCGAATTCCTTGGCGCGGTTGCCGGCGTGGACGATGTGGGTGTGGCAGTCGATCAGGCCGGGGGTGATCCAGTGGCCCTCGCAATCCACCACCCGGGCACCGGCCGGCACGATGACACCCCGTTCCTCGCCGGCAAAGGCAATGCGGCTGCCGTCGATCAGGACGGCGCCGTTTTCGACGATGCCGAGGCCGGGGAGGTCAGGCGCCAGCGTCGCCAGCCGGGCGTTGCGCAGCAGGATACTCATGCCTTCTCTCCTTGCGAGCCGATATCGGTCGTTTCGATCAGGGCGCGGATCTTGGCGATTTCGCCGTTCAGCGGCCGGTCGTCACGATAGAACGGCACGTTTTCACGCACCAGATCGTAGAGGCCTGCGGTGCGGGCAGCCTTGGCGGCCGTTCCCGTCTGAAGGTCATAGGCCTGCGCCGCCGCCGTGACTTCGATCGCCAGGACGGTCTGCAGGTTGCCGAGGATCGCCAGCGCCTTGTCGGCGGCGGGCGTGGCGTGCGTCAGGATATCCTCCTGCAGCGCCGAGGTGATGCCGCCGTCGAGGCTTGCCGGTGCCGCCAGGCGCCGGTTTTCCGCGGCGAGCGCCGCGGCGGTGTACTGGATGATCATGAAGCCGGAACAGACGCCGCTGCCGGCGGCCAGGAAGGCCGGCAGGCCGCTGACCAGCGGATTGACGAGACGGTCGATCCGGCGTTCCGAGATTGCCGCCAGTTCCGCGGCGGCCGTCGCGAGGCTGTCCATGGCAAGGCCCAGCGCCGCGCCAACGGCATGCGCCTGCGAGTGAACCTCGGGGGCAGCAGCCGAACCCGAGACCACCGGGTTGTCTGTGACGCTCGACAGTTCGCGATCCACGACTTCGATCACATGGGCCAGTGCATCGCGCACGGCGCCGTGAACCTGGGGAACGGCGCGAAGGCTGAGCGGGTCCTGCGTGCGGCTGCCGGCGGATTTGGCAAGCAGCGCACTGCCTTCGAGCCAATGGCGAAGATTGCGGCCGACCTGCTGCAACCCCGGAGAACGGCGCAGTGCCAGCGGCATTTCGGCAAACGGGTCGGCCTGCGCGCCGAGATTTTCATAGGTCATCGCGGTTGCCGCGTCGGCCCAGTCCAGAAGATGCGACAGGCGGGCGACGGCAAGCGCGCCGAGGCCGGTGGCGCAGGGCGTGCCGTTGACGAGGCTGAGGCCTTCCTTGGCCTTCAATGTCAGCGGCGCAAGGCTGAGGCGCTTCAATGCTTCGCCGCCGGGGATGAGCGTGCCGCCATGGCGGCACTCGCCTTCGCCGATCAGCACGAGGCCAATTGCCGCCGCATGCGTCAAATAGCCGACCGAACCTCGCGACGGGATGACCGGCAGCATGTCGGCATTGAGCAGGGCGAGCAGCGTATCGATCACCTCGATGCTGACGCCGGAATAACCATGGGCGAAATTGGCGATCTGCGCCGCCATCACCGCCCGCGTTTCCGCCTTTTCCAGCGGCTGACCGACGCCGCAGGCATGGCTGAGGATGATGTTGCGCGACAGTGCCTGCTGGTTCTCACGGCTGATGATGACATCGCAGAGCGCGCCGACGCCGGTGTTGATGCCGTAGCCGCGGATTTCCCGCTCGACCAAGGCCTCGACGATACCGCGTGCGGCGACGATACGCTGCCGGGCCTGGTCGGAGAGAGCGAGCGCCGCGCCGTTGGCGACTGCGGCGATCTGTTTCCAGGTCAGTGGTCTGTCGAGAATGACGGCATCAGCCATGATGACCGACCTCCGCGCCGGCGCGCCGCTGCACGAAGCGGGCGACGTAGTCGTCCGCCGGCGTGTTGAGGATCTGGCTGGGCGTACCGACCTGCACCAGCTTGCCGTCCTTGAGGATGGCGATTTCGGCGCCGATGCGCAGTGCCTCGTCGAGATCGTGGGTGATGAAGACGATGGTCTTGGAGAGGTTCTTTTCCAGCTGCAGCAACTGGTCCTGCATGTCGTTGCGGATCAGCGGGTCGAGCGCCGAAAACGCCTCGTCCATCAGGATGACGTCGGTATCGGCCGCCAGCGCCCGCGCCAGGCCGACGCGCTGCTTCATGCCGCCGGAAAGCTGGTGCGGAAACTTGTTCTCATACCCCAGCAGGCCGACCGTCTCGATCCACTTCATGCCGATGGGATTGGCATCAGCCTTGCTGAGGCCACGGATGCGCTGCCCGTAGACGACGTTCTGCAGCACAGTGCGGTGCGGCATCAGGCCGAAACTCTGGAACACCATGCTGACGCGCCGGGTGCGGAATTCGCGCAGGTCGCGGGCATTGAGGTCGAGCACGTTGCGGCCATCGACGAGGATCTGGCCGCTGGTCGGCTCGATCAGCCGGTTGATGTGGCGCACCAGCGTCGATTTGCCGGAGCCGGAAAGGCCCATGATCACGAAGATGCGGGAAGCGCCGATCTTGAGGCTGATGTCGTTGAGGCCGACGCTGCAGCCGGTGCGTTCCAGGATGGCGGCCTTGTCGGCGCCATCGCGGGCCATGGCCATGGCTTCGGTCGCATTGCGGCCGAAGATCTTGTAGACGTTGCGGATTTCGATCTCAGCCATTTTTGCCATCCTCCAGCTTGGAGCGGCCGAAGCCCTGCGTGATGCGGTCGAGGACGATGGCGAGGATGACGATGCCGAGGCCGGCTTCGAGACCCTTGCCGACATCGAGCGTCTGGATGCCGTTGAGCACCTGCTCGCCGAGGCCGCGGGCGCCGATCATCGAGGCGACCACCACCATCGACAGCGCCATCATGATCGTCTGGTTGAGGCCGGCCATGATCGTCGGTGTGGCGAGCGGCAGCTCGACGCCGAAGAGGATCTGCCGCGGGCTGCCGCCGAAGGCGGTCGCCGCCTCCACGACCTCGCTGTCGACCTGGCGGATGCCGAGGTCGGTCAGGCGGATCAGCGGCGGCACGGCGTAGACGATGGTCGCCAGCACGGCCGGAACCTTGCCGAGGCCGAAGAGCATGATCGCCGGGATCAGGTAGACGAAGCTTGGCATGGTCTGCATCACGTCGAGCACCGGCAGGGTGATGCTGCGCATCAGCCGGCTCTTGGCGAGCCAGATGCCGATCGGCACGCCGATCGCCACCGAGATCAGGGTCGCCATCAGCATCAGCGCCAGCGTCTGCATGGCGAGATCCCAGAGGCCGAGCGCGCCGATCACGAACAGCAGGACGGCGACGACGACGACGAGCGAAACCTTGCGGGTCGCCTGCCAGGTCAGCGCCATGAACAGGATGATCATCAGCCACCAGGGCAGGCCGCGAACGATCCATTCGATGAACAGGATCGCCTGCAGGATCGCGTGCGAGATTGCCTTGAAGACAAAGCCGTAATTGACCACCAGCGCCTGCACGGCGGCGTTGATCGGTTCACGTATGGAAACATGCAGGGATTCTGGAAACATCGCTCAAATCCTTGAAATGGCTGACAGGCCCACCGCGTCGCTCCGCAGTCGCGGCAACGCCGTCATAAAGGAGGCCGCGCACAAAAGAATGCGCGCGGCCGCTTGAGACTATTTCAGCGAGGCTTCGATCTTGGCCTTGGCATCGGCCGAAACCCATGTGCCCCAGATGTCGCCCTTGGTCTTCAGGAACTGCTCGGCAGCGGCAACGGCATCGGCCTTCTGGTCGACCATGTAGGCGAGGCTGGCATTGACTTCTTCCAGCGGGAAGGTCGCCTTTTCGAGGATCTCGATGATTTCCGGCGCTTCCTTGGCGAAGGTGCTGTTGACGCCGTAAGCGACTTCGACGGCCGGGAAGGCGCAGCCGGCTTCACGCTTGCCGGTGGCGCTGGTCAGTTCCTTCCAGCAGGCTTCGTCATAGGCCGGCTCTTCCAGCTGGACGAGCTTGAACTTGCCCATGACGGCGGTCGGGCTCCAGTAGTAGAAGAGCACCGGCTCGCCCTGCAGGTAGGCGGCGCTGATGGCGGCATCGAGCGCGGTGCCCGTGCCCGGACGGAAGTTCACGTAGGTTTCGGTCAGCTTGTAGGCTTCGAGCTTGGCGGTATTGACGCCTTCGCAGGTCCAGCCCGACGGGCAATTCAGGAAGCGGCCCTTGGACGGCTCTTCCGGATCCTTGAACAGCTCGACGATCTTCGGGTCGGAGAGCTGCGAAACGCTCTTGAGGTCGGGAGCGGCGGCCTTGATGCCGCGGGCTTCGTCGCCCTTGATCAGGTATTCGGGAACGAACCAGCCTTCGGAAGCGCCGACGAAGGTCTTGCCGACCGAGGTCACCTGGCCGGCGGCCGAGGCGTTGTTCCAGACGTCGGAGCGGCCGATCCATTCTTCGGCGAAGATCTGCACGTCGTTGTTTGCGGTTGCCTGTTCCAGCGTCACCGAGTTGCCGGGGATCGAATCCACCTTGCAATCGTAGCCCTTGGAGAGGATCGACTTCATGACTTCGGTGATCAGCGCGCCGCTTTCCCAGTCGATGCCGGCGAAGGTAACGGTCTTGCCGTCGGCGCAATAGGATGCGGCACTGGCGCTCGTGAACGAGCCGCCGAGCATCAGCGCGGTGGCAAGCAGCGTATATTTCAGTTTGGAGTTCAGCATGAAATTCCCCTTTTGTTTGCTGTTCAAGTGAAGTGGATGAAAAATGTCCGGCTCAGACGAGCTTGGCGAGAACCTCCCGGAACGCGCGGTCGATGGCTTCTTCCTGCTTGTGGCGGCCTTCCCGGACGACCCATTGGCCGCCGGCCATGACGTCGCGGACCGCACCGTTTCCGAGGGCAAACAGCCAGCGATCGAGAATTTGATCGTCTTTGGCGACGCCGATGTACGGATCATTGCCATCGAGGACGACGAGGTCGGCGCGTGCGCCGACGCGAATGCCGCTACCGCCCTGTCCCGCCGCTTGTGCGCCGCCCTTGAGCGTGGCGTCGAACAGCGTCCGTCCAACAGAGGCGCCGGCGCCGGTGGCAAGCCGGTTGCGGCGGCGGTCACGCAGTCGCTGGCCGTATTCGAGCAGGCGCAGTTCTTCTGCGACTGTGGTTGCGACATGGCTGTCCGTGCCGACACCGTAAGCGCCGCCCAGCGCGGCGAAATCGGTGGCCGGGAAGATGCCGTCGCCAAGATTGGCTTCCGTTGCCGGGCAGAGGCCGGCGACGGCGCCGGAGCGCGCCAGCCGTGCGGTCTCCTCGGCGGTCATGTGGGTGGCATGGATGGCGCACCAGCGGTCATCCACCGGCATCTCGTCGAGCAGGAATTCCACCGGGCGGCGCCCGCTCCAGGCGATGCAGTCCTCGACTTCGCGTTCCTGCTCGGCGACATGGATATGGATCGGGCCGCCGGTTTTTTCGGCGGCGAGGATCGCCCGCATTTCTTCGGGCGTTGCAGCGCGCAGCGAATGGATCGCCAGGCCAAGCGTTGCCCCTGCCTCCGTGCATTCCGGCTGCAGGGCATCGAGGAGGGAGAGAAACTGATCGACATCATGGATGAAGGGGCGCTGCCCTTCGCCGGGTTCGGTTCCGCCAAAACCGGCATGAGCGTAGAACACCGGCAGATGGGTCAGGCCGATGCCGGTTGCCTGTGCGGCGCGTATGATCCGCAGCGAGGTTTCGGCAGGATTGGTATACCGCTTGCCGCCGGCTGCATGATGAAAATAGTGGAACTCGACGATGTGGCCGAAGCCGCCTTTGAGGAGTTCACTGTACAACTTTGCGGCAACTGCCTCAATATCGTCCGGCGACATGCGGCCGACCAGGCGGTACATCGTGTCGCGCCAGGTCCAGAAACTGTCGTCCGTAGAACCGGCGATCTCGGCCAAACCGGCCATGGCGCGCTGGAATGCGTGGGAATGCAGGTTTTGCAGGGCCGAAACAACCGGGCCGGCTGCTTCTTCCAGGGGCGCCGCCGCTGCGGTGCGCGGCTCGATGGAGGTGATCCTGCCGTCATTTCCGATGCCCAGCACCACGTCGGATGCCCAGCCCTCCGGGAGCAATATCTGTCTGCAGAAGATAGATCTGGGTTCCAACATTTGCTTGACCTTGAAAAGTTGTATAGGGAACATGGCAGAGTTTTTTAACCTCGGCAAGTGGGTTGCGAAAACTTTGGACTTTATTTTCGATGCATATTTTGTAAGCACATCTGAGTGTCACCGAGGAGAAGCGAGCATGCCGCAAGGCGATCAGATCATTCGAGCCTCCGGGTCGCGCGAGATGCCGCTGTACGAGCGCCTGAAAGCGGACATCAAGAAGCGCATCGAGACCGGCGAGTGGCCGGCCCATCACCGCGTGCCGTCCGAAAACGAGATCGCCGAAACGCTGAATGTCAGCCGCATGACCGCCAACCGCGCCCTGCGGGAGCTGGCCCATGAAGGCATCATCGTCCGGGTGCAGGGCAGCGGTTCATTCGTCGCCAGCAAGAAGAAAAGCGCTCCGTTCATGGGCGTCCGCAACATTGCCGACGAGATCAACGAGCGTGGCTCTGTCCACACGCCGGAAGTGATTCTGGCGCAGATGGAAATTTGCGGTCACGAGCTGGCCGAGGCTTTGGGGATCGAGGTCGGCATGCCGGCTTTCCACTCGGTGATCCTGCATCACGAGGACGACGTGCCGATCCAGCTGGAAGATCGTTTCGTCAACGCTGCGGTGGCGCCGGATTATCTCGCCCAGAATTTTACGCAGATCACGCCGAACGCCTACCTCACGAGTGTCGCGCCGATTTCCCATACGGAGCAGTTCGTCGAAGCCGTGCTTCCCCAGCCGTGGGAATGCAAGCACCTGGCGATCGTGCGCTCCGAGCCGTGCCTGTTGATCCGCCGCCGCACCTGGTCTTCGGAGCGGATCGTCACATCGGTGCGGCTGCTGTATCCGGGTAGCCGGTACCGGCTGGAAAGCAGCTCCTGACGGCTGCGCCGCGATCGCAACATCGGTCTGTCAGCGATCGAACAGATCCTGCCACTGCTTTTCGCCGACCATGCAATCGGTTTTTGCCGTGTCGGCGATCCTATGGATGTCCGCCGGCGGCGGCAGGCCGCTGATCTCCATCACCAGCTTGCGGCGCACGGCGATGGCAAAATCCTCGATTTTATGGACTGGCAGCACGAAGGAGCCGGGGCCGCCGATGACGCAGTCGGCGTAATATTTGTCGAGGCCGCCGGGCGCACCCGACGGGCGCAGCATCAGTGTCAGCCCGTTGATGACGATGCCGGCCTCGACCGCCCTGTCGCGGGTCGGGGCGACCGGGTTGCCGGAATTGTTGGTGCCGTCTCCCGAAACATCGATGACCTGGCGCATGCCGGAAAAAGGGCTCGAAACGATCATCGCCGCGCCGTGGGCGATGGCGGCGGAAATCGAGGTTCTTCGCTGCGTGTTGATGGGGCGCCGTTCGAGCGCATCGGCGAATGCCATGGCATCCTGCTGTGTCTCGATCAGCGTCCACTCGATGACCGAACCCGGCACGACCTGGCCGGCCCATTCGAAATAGCTGATGGCGATACGGCCGTTCAGGCCGTTGCGGACTGCGTCGATGAATTCCTTGTGCCGGAGCGCTTCGACATATCCCTCGCGCTGGATGCGCACCTCCTCGAAATCCATGGAGCGGGAGGTATCGACGGCGAGCACAAGCTTGACATCCACTTCGCTGCTGGCTGCCTCGGCAACGAGTAGCGGTGTGCTGGAGAGGCTGAAGAGCATTGCGAGCGTGGTGAGCATCGGCAATCCAATCGCTGCGTTTCAAGCGCCTGGATTGTACCACGCTTTTCGGCGGCGGATCGGCCGATGCCGTCAATTTTTGGTGATGTTGGGCGGCGCCGGAGCGGCGATCATTTTGGCGGAAGCACGCCCCGGAGCACTGTTTCCGCAATGGTCTTGGCCGCCATGTCGTAATCTTCTGCCTTGAGGCGCGGCTTTCGCAGGCCATCGGCAGCCACCGGCTCGAATTCGGCGTAAAACTGCGTCGATGCCCACAGCATGATGAACAGGTGGCGGGGATTCACCGGCAGCATCTTGCCTGCGGCGATCCAGCCCTCGATGACAGCGACATGTTTGTCGGTGATGTCGCGCATGTGCTGGCGGTCTTTCTTCTTCAGAAAGCGGGCGCCCTGAATGATCTCGCTGGCGAAAAGCCGGGTTTCGGCGATGTTCTTGCGCGTGTAGTCGAGTTTCGCCCGGATGTAGAGGCTGAAGGCCTCCGCCGGCTCGCGATCGGCGGAGATGTATTTCAGCGCGTCGTCCCAGCCGGCAAGCAGGTGGGCGATGATCGCGGTGTAGATCTCCTCCTTCGAGGAGAAATAATAGTAGACGTTGGCCTTGGGTAGGCCGGACGCCTCGGCGATCTCGGCGATGCGGGTGCCGTCGAAGCCCTTTCGCGAAAAGATCTCGATGCCGGCCTTGATGATCAGCCGGGTATTTCGTTCGCGGATCTTCTCTTCCGAATCCTTCGGTGCCCGTGCCATGCCAGTCTCCCACTCCCACATGCTTCCGACTGGCAACCGAAAATGGCAACAGCGCGCAACTGCCATTGCTCGCTTTTCCACGGAAAAGCAAGGGATCGGCGTCATTCAGAAAGCTGACGATCTGGTCGAGAAAAATTGACCGAAGCGTCATTTTTTGATTTTCAAGAAGTTGACACTTTGGTCAGGTTTTGTCTAGTCTTCCTGCAACAACGAAAATGGGGACGGCGAGATGCCGATGACACTGAAAGAGGCGATGGCTGAGACGCTCGCCGGCTGGGAGGCCGACCTGCCGGCCGACTGGCGGATGGCGCTCGGACCCGTCGGCGATCATTTCGACCGTGTCGATCCTGCTCTCGATTTCGAGGTTTGGGAGCCGATTTTTCCGGCCCGTCGCGGCAAACATTTCCCCGGCCAACCGAAGGGTGCCCATGCGCTCGCGGCCTTCGACGGCATTGCGCCGCAGGATGTGCGGTGCGTTATCCTCGGGCAGGACCCCTATCCGGAACCCGGTTTTGCCACTGGCCGCGCCTTCGAGGCCGGCAACCTCGCCTCGTGGGTCGAACTCGACAAGATGTTCTCGAAGAGCATTCGCGCCTACATGCAGCTGATCGCCGCGGCGCGCATCGGCGACGCGGCGCTGTCGCAGGATTTCGATCGCTGGCCGGATGTACGGCGCATGCTCTGCGATCCCTCCGCCGGTTTCGAAGAGCCGTCCGCCATTGCCGATCGCTGGGTGGGGCAGGGCGTCCTGTTGCTGAATGCCTCCCTGACATTGTCGCGCTTCAAGGTGGATATCGATCCGCACCAGGCACGCGGCCATCTGCCGTTCTGGCGGCCGCTGATGCTGCGGGTGATCGAAACCATGATGGCGCAGGGTCGGCCGGTGGTGTTCATCGGGTTTGGCGATGCGGCCGCGGATATTTTTGCGCAGGCCGGCCTGACGGAGGGTGTTACCGCTGGATATGCGTTGTTTCAATGCGATCATCCGGCCTTCGCCGACCGCGTGCTCGGCCGCGAAAACCCGTTTCTTCTTTGCAATTCTTATCTTGAGGCGATGGGTTTGCAGCCCGTCGCATGGTGACCCATGGCAACGACACCGGAATATGATTTCATCATCGTCGGCGCGGGATCGGCGGGCTGCGTGCTCGCCAGCCGCCTGTCGAAGGATCCGGCCAACCGCGTGCTTTTGCTGGAAGCCGGCGGCAAGGATCGCAATCCGCTCTTCCGCCTGCCGATGCTGATGGGCAAGCTGTTCCACTCCGGCATCTACAACTGGCATTACCACACCGAGCCGGAACCCTATCTCAACAACCGCTCGCTCTACTGGCCGCGCGGAAAAGTGCTGGGCGGCACCTCGACGATCAACGGCATGATCTATGTGCGCGGCAACCGGCACGATTACGACCGCTGGTCGCAGCTCGGCCTTCCCGGCTGGTCCTATGACGAGGTGCTGCCGGCGTTCCGTCGTTCGGAAGCGCATATCCAGCGCAACGGCGAATTCCACGGCGACGGTGGCGAGCTGACGGTCTGCCGCGCCCGCGGCCACAATCCGCTGATGGACGTGTTCTGCCAGGCGGGCGAAGAAGCCGGTTATCCGCTGAACGACGATTTCAACGGCGCGACGCAGGAAGGTTTCGGCCGCTACGATTTCACCATCAAGCGCGGCAAGCGCTGGTCGACCTCCTGGGCCTTTTTGCGCCCGGCGCTGGATCGCGGCAACCTGACCGTCATCACCGGGGCGGAAACTACCCGGCTGCTGATTGCAAACGGCCGTGCCGAGGGCGTCGAATACCTGCTGAACGGCAACCTGCAGAAGGCGCGGGCGGCCCGCGAAATCGTGCTGTCGGCCGGTGTCGTCAACACGCCGAAGGCACTGCTGCTCTCCGGCATCGGCCCCGCCGACGAATTGAACGCGGTCGGCGTCAAGCCGCTGCTCGACCTGCCGGGTGTCGGCAAGAACCTGCAGGATCACGTCGATTGTGTCATGAGCTGGGAATGCCGCGAGCCGATCACGCTGTTCGGCGATCTGCGCGCCGACAAGCTCATCCCGGCGGTGGCGCAGGGCATGCTGTTCGGCGAGGGCATCACCACGACCTTCCCGTATGAGGCCGGCGCTTTCGTGCGTTCCAACGACGGCCTGATCGCGCCGGATATCCAGCTGCATTTCATGCCGGCGCTGGAAAAGACGGCGAACTTGCATTTCCCCAATCCGTTCGCCAAGAAGCAGCGCGTCGAGGCCAATCACGGCTTCACCATCCGAGTCGGGCCGGTCAATCCGGTCAGCCGCGGCGAGATCACGCTGCGCTCGACCAATCCGACCGACAAGCCGAAGATTCTGGCCAACTACCTGCAGGCCGATTTCGACATCCGCACCATGATCGACGGCATTCGCCTGACCCGCGATATCGTTGGGCAGAAGGCGTTCGATCGTTATCGCGGCCAGGAACTGGCGCCCGGCCCGACGGCGGACAACGATGCCGATCTGACGAAATGGCTGCGCGCCACCGCCATGACCACCTTCCACCCGGTCGGCACCGCCAAGATGGGCACCGATCCCATGGCTGTCGTCGATGCCCGCCTCAAGGTGCACGGCATCGAAGGCCTGCGGGTGGCGGATGCTTCGATCATGCCGATCATATCGAGCGGCAACACCAATGCGCCGGCCATCATGATCGGCGAAAAATGCGCCGAATTCATCCTGAATGCCTGAGGAAAGACCGATGATACTCGAACACCGCACCTACACCTTCAAGCCGGGCACGGTCGACAAATGGATGAAGAAGTATGAGACCGAAGGCCTGCCGATCCAGAAGCGGCACCTCAATACCTTCGTTGGTCTGTATGCCTCCGAGATCGGCACGCTGCACACCACGGTGCTGATGTGGGCCTATGACAGCCTCGCCGACCGCGAGGCCCGGCGCCAAGCCATGTATGCCGATCCGGAATGGCAGACGTTCATTGCCGGGGTCTGGGCGCTGGACGCCATTCAGAAGCAGGAGGTGATGATCATGAATCCCGCCCCCTCGTCACCGCCGCTTTCGCAGGACAAATGACTTCCAACCTTTGAAAATAAACACAAAAGAGGGAACTGACATGACGAACATCAAGACTGGAAATACGCTTCTCGGCGGCGTCGACCGCCGCTCCTTCCTGCAGCTCGGCGCCGGTGCCGCCGTTCTCGGCCTGACCGCCGGCCTGATGCCGCAGATCGCACGCGCCGCTGGCGGCCTAGTGGCGCTCGTCCACACCCAGGCGGCCGGCGACAACGGCCCGGTCGACGCCATGATCGCCAAGCTCAAGCAGCTTTCCGAAGAGCAGGGCTTCACCTACCGCGCCGTCTACGCCCAGGACCCGGCGACCTACGAGACCGTGTTCCGCACGCTCGGTGATGCCGGCGCCGCAATCATCGTCTCGACCTTCAACGAGGTCGCCGAACCCTTCAAGGCGCTCGCCGCCTCCTATCCGGATACCAAGTGGATCCAGCTGTTCGCCGATCCCTTCGAGCCGGCGATCCCGAACGTCGTCACTGTCTCCTATGATTATTATCTCGGCTGCTACCTGTCCGGCGTCTTCGCGGCCAAGATGTCGACCACCGGCAAGATCGGCTTCATCGGCGGCGTGTCGATCCCGCCGCTCAATGCCGATTTCAACGCGCTGAAGGCCGGCGTCCTTTCGGTGCGGCCGGATGCGACCGTCACCGCCGCCTTTGCCGGCTCGTTCCAGGATCCGGCCAAGGGCCAGGAAATCGCCACCCAGATGTTCAACGACGGCATCGACTACATCCAGACGGATGCGGCGGCGACCGACGGAGGCATCATCGCTGCGGCCAACGAGAAGGAAGGCCGCATGGTCAGCTGCCTGTCGCCGGCGCAGTTCCCGCTCGGCCCCAAGTCGGTGATCTCCATCGTCGGCCTCGATTTCGGCATCTCGCTCTACAACGAAGTCACCAAGGCACTCGGCGCCGACTGGAAGGGCGGCACGCACGAACACACCGGCCTCGGCACCGGCGTCATCGATTTCATCGCCTCGCCGCTGTTTGCCGAGCAGGGCCCGGCGGACCTGACCGCCAAGGCCAAGGAAGCGCTGAAGGACGTGGAGAAGGTGCGCGCCGGCATTCTCGACGGTTCCGTCAAGGTGGAGTTCAACACCACCCTGTAACGCATGAAAGCCGGTTGCCTTTCTGCGGTCGGCCTTGAAAAATTCCGGGAAAACTGCGTGGTGGTTTTCCCGGAATTGCGTAAAAACAAAAGGATAGGCGTTTTCGCGAACCGGTTTCCCGGAAACGCTTCGCACCAGCGCATCTCTGCATCGTGTCGGGAACCCTTCGATGTCCATTCATTCTCCGCCCGCTCTGGCATGCCGCGACGTGACGGTCCGATACGGCGACGTCACGGCCCTGTCGGACGTCTCGGTCGCCTTTGAACCGGGACTGATCCATGCCGTGGTCGGCCAGAACGGTGCCGGCAAGACGACCTTTGCCCGCGTCGCATCCGGCCTGGTGCAGCCGACGAACGGGGCGGTGGAAATCAGCGGTCAGGTGATCCGCACCGGCCATGTGCGCGAAAGCCGCGCCGCTGGCGTCGAACTGGTGCACCAGAGTTTTGCCCTGCCACCATCGTTCACCGTCGCCGAGGCGATGGAGTTTGGCGCACCTGGCCGTGGCGGTCTCTATTCCCGCAAAGGGCTGGCGGAGAAGTGGCGCGCCCATCTCGCCGGCCTCGATATCCAGGTGGATTTTTCCAAGCGTATCCGTGACCTGCCGGTGGAAACCCAGCAGAGCATCGAAATCGCCCGGGCGCTGATCACCGATGCCAAGGTTCTCATTCTCGACGAACCGACCGCCGTGCTGTCGCCGGCCGGCATCGAGATGTTGTTCGCCCGCGTCCGCCGGCTGAAGGAGCGTGGCGTCACCGTCATCCTCATCCTCCACAAGATCCGCGAAGTTTTAGGCATTGCCGATACGATCACCGTGCTGCGTGGCGGCCGGCGTGTCGAAGGGCCGGTGTCCGCAGCGGACATCACGGCGGATCGTCTTGCCACGCTGATCGTCGGCGATGCGATAAAGTCGCAGAGCCAGGAAGACCGCGATGCCTTGGTCGGCAAGGGAAGCATCCATGCGGATGCCGCATCCGGTAAAGAGCGACACGCATCCGCTGCACCGGCGATAGCGCTGTCCGCGATTTCCACCGTGCCCGACAGCGAAGGCGCGCCGCTCGACAAGGTCAGCCTTTCCATCCGCCCCGGCGAAATCGTCGGCATTGCAGGCGTGGAAGGCAACGGCCAGAAGACTCTGGTGCGCGCCATCGCCGATCTCGCCGGCCTGTCCGCCGGCTCGATTGCGCTCGCTGGCGAGGACATCACCCGCAAATCGCTGGCGGCCCGCCGTGCTGCCGGCCTGCGCATCATTCCGTTCGAGCGCAATATAGAGGGCCTCAGCCTCACCAGCTCGCTGTGGGAAAACTGGAGTGCGCGGGAGCTGTTGCAGGGGCCGTTGCTGCGGCTGGTCAATCCCGCCCGCATCCGGGCGCTGTGCGACGGTTCGCTGAAGAGATGGGGCGTCCATTACCACACCTCGGCGCAGCGCGCCGGCTCGCTCTCCGGCGGCAATGCGCAAAAAGTCATCCTGGCGCGCGAGATCGATGCCGATGCCAAGCTGATCATCGCCGCCCAGCCGACGCGCGGCCTGGACATCGGCGCCACCGCCTTCGTCTGGGAATCACTGCGGGCAGCGCGCGACAAAGGCGCTGCCATCCTGCTCATTTCTTCCGATCTGGATGAGCTGTTCGACATTTCCGACCGGGTGGTGGTGATGCTCTCCGGCCGCGTCGCCGGTGAGTTTGCCGCCCCCTATGACATTCAATCCGTTGGTGCCGCCATGACCGGCGCCGGCGCTGCCGCGACGGGAGCACAACGATGAAGGATAGGGCCGTTGCCATCCTCCGCAGCCTGATCTTCGTGGCCTTCTCGCTGATCCTCTGCGCGGTGGTCTTCCAGTTCGCCGGCTATAACGCGCCGCAGATGCTGACGGCCGTCGTCGACGGCGCCTTCCTGCGTCCCGGCGCGGTGGAACAGAGCCTGAGATGGGCGCTGCCGCTGTTCATCACGGCGGTCGGCGTCGGCATTTCCTTCCGCGCCGGCTTCTTCAACATTGGCGCGCAGGGGCAATTTTATGTCGGCGCGATCTCCGCTGCCTTCGTCGCCGAAGCCTTGAGGGGCGGTCCGGCTTTCGTCGTCATCCCGCTGATCTTCCTCGCCGGCATGACGGGCGGCGCGCTTTGGGCGCTGTGGCCCGGCCTCCTGAAACTGCGCTCCGGCACCGACGAAGTCATTACCACGCTGATGGGCAATTTCCTGGCCGGTCTGCTGTTGGTCTATGTCACCTCCGGTCCGCTCAAGGACCCGTCGGGCACCGGCCAGCAGGCCTCCAGCCGGCCGCTCGATGCCGCGTATCGCATTTCCAATTCGCTCGGCCTGTCGCCGACGATTATCGGTATCGCCATCGTTGTCGGCATCGTCATGTGGCTCCTGGTCAACCGAACCAGTTTCGGCGTGCTGGCGAGCCTTGCCGGGCGCAACGGCACCATGGTGCGCTGGCAGGGGGCAAAACTCTGGCAGCTCGGCCTGTCGAGCTTCGTCATCTCCGGTGCGCTCGCAGGCCTTGCCGGCACCATCGAGTTCATGGGCCCGAACGGCCGCATCGCCTCCGGTTTCCTGCCGACGCATGGTTTTACGGCGATCCTCATAGCGCTGGTTGCCAATCTTTCGGTGGTCGGCACCGCCGCAGCCGCGATCTTCTTCGGTGGGCTGGCGTCCGCGGCCCTTTACCTGCCGATCATGGCCGGCCTGCCGGCGGCGGCGATCGACATCATCAATGCCGCCATCGCCCTGTTCATCACCGCCCGTTCCAACCTCGTGGAAAAATTCCTGCGCCTGGGGAGACGTTCGTCATGAATGACGTCATCATCGCCATTCTTCGTTCCGGCACGCCGCTGATCTACGTCACGCTCGCCGGCGTCATCGCCCAGCGCGCCGGCGTCTGGAACCTCGGCCTTGAAGGCCTCATGATCATCGGCGCCTGCGCCACCATCTTAGGCATCATGCTGACGCAGTCCTATGCGGCGGCGATCCTCGTCGCCATCACCATGTGCGTCATCGCTTCCGTGCTGTTGTGGTTCGTCATCGAAAAACTGAAAGCCAATCCGATCATTGCCGGCCTCGGCCTCACCGGTCTCGGCATCGGTGGCACGGCACTGGCAGTGGAATCGATCTTCGGCAGCCAGGCAACGGTGACCGCACCGTTCGGCGCGCCAAAACTCGGGGCGGCGTTCGGCGCCTATGGCGTGCTGTCGATCTTCGTCGCGGCCATGCCCTTTGTCGTCTTAGCCATGTGGCTGCTGCTGAAACGCAGCCGTTTCGGCCTGCAATTGTCTGCCAGTGGCGAGCATCCCTTCGCCGCCCGCGGCGTCGGCATCCAGCCGGTGCGCATGCGCCTGATCGCACTGTCGATCGGCGGCATCCTCTGCGCTATCGGCGGCGCGGAACTCGCCACCGGCAGCCTGCAGTTTTTCGCGCAAGGCATGACGGCGGGACGCGGCTTCATGGCCTTTGCCGCGGTGATTTTTGGCGCGGCGCATCCAGTCGGCGCGACGTTCGCTGCCTTGTTCTTCGCCATTGCCGGCGCGCTCGGCATTCGCGCCCAGTTGATGTTCGGCGACAAGGTGCCGCACGACCTGCTGCAAGCGCTGCCCTATCTCGCCACCGTCTTCGGCGTCTGGCTCTCCGGCAAGCTCGGCGGTGCCAAGACCGCCGGCTCGTTCGGCGAGCTGAAAGACCAATAAGGGAGGAAAAGACCATGGAATTCGCCCAGATCCACCCGATCCAGGATATCTGCCTGCTCGTCACCGATATCGAAGCCTCGATCCGCTTCTACACCGAAAAGCTCGGCTTCCGGCTGAAACACCGCGCTCCCGGCTTTGCCGATTTCACCGGCGCCGGCCTGACGCTCGCCCTGTGGGAGCGGGATCACATTGCCCATCATGCCAATGTGCGCGTCAAACCCGGTTCCGCTTCGGCCGTGCTGATCGCCGTCAAACTCGACAGCCCTGCCGAGATCGACCGGCTTTACCAGGAACTGTCCGCCAGAAACGTCGAGTTCGTCGGTCCGCCGGCCGATTATGCCTGGAATGCCCGCGGCCTGTATTTTTTCGGTCCCGATGGCGAGACGTGGGAACTCTATGCCTGGCTCGAAGGTGGCGCGCCGGGCCGCGTCGAGGATGCGGCATGACCCGCAAACTGATCATCCTCACCGATCCCGGCCAGGACCAGGCCGCAGCGATCCTGATGATCCTCGGCCGCACCGATGCCTTCGAGGTGCTTGGCCTAGTGGCCACCGCCGGCAACATCCATCTCGACCATACGCTCGATAATTGCCTCAAGCTGATGGAACTGGCCGGCCGGCCGGATATCCCGGTGTTTGCCGGTTGCCCGCAGCCGCTGATGCGCCCGCTGGTCATCGCCGAACATGTGCACGGCCCGACCGGCCTTGACGGCCCTGTTCTGCCAAAACCTTCCATCCGGGCGCAAGAAAAGCACGGCGTCGATTTCATCATCGACACCGTGCGCGCCCATCCCGGCGAGGTGACGATCTGCGCCTTGTCGCCGCTCACCAACCTAGCTGTGGCGCTGCGCAAGGCGCCTGACATCGCCGGAAAGATCGCCGATATCGTCGCCATGCTCGGCGCCTATTTCGAGGTCGGCAACATCACGCCATCGGCGGAATTCAACTGCTATGTCGATCCGGAAGCGGCCGATATCGTGCTGAAGGCCGGCATCAAGACGACGCTGCTGCCGCTCGACGTCACCCACAAGATGCTGTCGACGCCGGCACGGCTGAAGGCGATGCGGACGCTCGGCAACCGCTGCGGTATCGCCACGGCAGAGATGCTGGAATTCTCAGAAGCCTTCGACCTGCGCAAATACGGTTGGGAGGGCGCGCCGCTGCATGGGCCTTGCGTCCCGGCCTTCATGCTGGCGCCGGAGATCTTTGTTGGCCGCCAGATCAACGTTTCGGTGGAGCTTGCCGGCCGGGTGACGCTCGGCATGACGGTGGCCGACTGGTGGCAGATCACCGATCTGCCCCGCAACGCCTTCTGGGTCCGCGACGGCGATCCTGTCCTCTATTACGACCTGCTGCTGCAATCGCTCGGAAACCTGCCATGAGCCAGACCCTCATTCGCAATGCCAGGCTTCTGACCATCGATGCGACACATGGCACGGCGCCGTTCGAGGCCGACCTGCTGATCGACGGCGAGACGATCGCCGCCATCGGCGCGAACCTCGAAGCCGCGCCTGACGCCCGGATCATCGACGGCCGCAACAGGCTGGTGATGCCGGGGCTGGTCAATTCCCACACCCATTCCAGCGAAACCTTCTTCCGCGGCCGCTATGAAGGCATGCCGCTGGAGATCTGGCTGCTCTACGCTTATCCGCTGCTGATGAACGATGCCATCGGCGAGCGGCTGCTCTATCTGCGCAGCCTGCTCCTGGCGATGGAATCGCTGCGCAACGGCGTCACCACCTTCTGCGACGATTTCTTCGATCCGCCGGCCCATGACCTCGACCGGCTCGGCACCGTTTTTCGCGCCTATGACGATGCGGGGATACGCGCCAACGTGTCCAGCGCGGTGATGAACATCCATACGCTCGATGCCTTGCCCTTTGCCCGCGAGGTGATGCCGGAGCCGTTGCAGAAACTGCTCGATTTCGGGCCGCCGATCTCGGCGGAAGCCTATGCCGATTATTGCAAATCCGCCTTCGCCAGTCTGCACGGCCGTGCCGGCCGCCTCAATTTCATGCTGGCGCCCTCGGCGCCGCAGCGCTGCACCCCGGATCTCATGGCGGCGTGCATGGATCTGGCGGTGGAACATGGCGTGCCTTTCCACACCCATGTGCTCGAAACCAAGACGCAGGCCGTCACCGGCCATGAATTCTACGGCAAGAGCCTTGTCGCCTATCTGCACGACCTCGGCCTGCTCCGGCGCAACACCACATTCGCCCATTCGGTCTGGGTCAGCGACGAGGATATGCGGCTGATGGGACAGGCGGGCATGTCCGTCGCCCACAATGCCGTGTCGAACCAGAAGCTCGGCGCCGGCATCGCGCCTTTGCGCCGCCTGCTGGATGCCGGCGTCACCGTCGGTCTCGGCACCGATGGCGTCTGCTCCAACGACACGGCCCGCATCTTCGACGTCATGCGTGTTGCGGGCCTCGTTCATTCCGTGTCCGGCCCCGACCACGGCAAATGGGTGACGGCGGACGAGATCCTGCGCATGGCGACGATCGGCGGCGCCAAGACGGCGATGCTGGAGCATGTCACCGGCTCGCTGGAGGTCGGCAAGGCCGCCGATCTCTTGATCCTCGACCTGCGCTCCTATCCGTTCATGCCGTTCAACGATGCTGCTAAACATCTCGTTTATTCCGAGAACGGCTCTTCCATCGAAACCGTCATGGTTGCCGGCCGCATCGTCATGCAGGATGGCCGGCTGACCACCGTCGATGAAAACGCGATTTTTGCGGAAATCTCCGAATTGATGCCGGCCTATCTGGCTGAACATGCCGAACTCGAACAGCGCAACAGCATCTTCGAGCCGGTGATGGCCGAAATACATCGTCGCTCGGCACTGCGTGACGTTGGCCTGAACCGCTATCAAGGCGACCTGCCGGCGTTCGATGGTGCCAATTTCCGGCAGAAGAATTGAGGCAACCGGCGACACGCCGGTTCCCTCCGCAAGGCAAGGCTATTTCAGACAAAATGAGAGGGTGCCGCCTGTCCCTTCTCCCCTCGGGGAGAAGGTCGCGGCAGCGGGATGAGGGGGTGCCACAAGCGAAGGCTTTTCCGTGTCTCGTCCCCTCATCCGACCCTTCGGGCCACCTTCTCCCCGTTGGGGAGAAGGGAAAAAAGGTGACGTCACGCCAAAAGCGATGGTCCTGCCCCCACAAAGCGTCAGAAGCGCGACTGTGTCAGCATGATTTCGCGGGCGATCTGGTCCAGCGGCAGGATTTTGGCGACGCCGCCGCGGGCGATCGCTTCCTTCGGCATGCCGAACACTACCGATGTGGCTTCGTCCTGGGCGACGGTGTAGGCGCCGGCCTGTTTCATTTCTTCCATGCCGCGGGCGCCGTCGTCGCCCATGCCGGTCATGATGACGCCCATGGCGTTCGATCCCGCCGAGCGGGCGGCCGAGCGGAACAGGACGTCGACCGACGGGCGATGTCGCGAAACGAGCGGTCCCTGGCGCACGGACACGTGATAGCGGGCGCCGCGCCGTTCCAGCAACATGTGATGATCGCCGGGTGCGATGAGTACGTGGCCGCGCAGAACGGCGTCGCCATCGACGGCTTCCTTCACCTCCACTTCGCAGAGCGAGTTGAGCCGCTTGGCAAAGGCTGCGGTGAATTTTTCCGGCATGTGCTGGACGATGACGATGCCGGGCGCGTTGGCGGGCAGGGCTTCCAGCATTTCGCGCAGGGCTTCGGTGCCGCCGGTGGAGGCGCCGACGCAGACCACCATTTCGGTGGTCTTCGCCATCGGCTTGCCGGTCGGCGGCGGCAGCACGGCATCGGCCGTCAGCTTCTTGGCCGGCATCGTCTTGTCGCTACCCGTCACCGCAGCGGCGCGCCGGACATTGCCGAGTCTCGCTTTCGAGGCGGCCTTCACCGCGGAGCGAATCCGTTCGCCGGATTCGGCCAGGTGGTCGGCGGCGCCGATCTTCGGCTTCAAGATGATGTCGACCGCGCCGGCCTCCAGCGCCTGCATCAACGTTTCAGAACCGGCTTCCGTCAGCGACGAGCACATCACCACCGGGATGGGATGCTGTGCCATGAGCTTGCGCAGGAAGGTGATGCCGTCCATGCCCGGCATTTCAACGTCGAGCGTAATGACGTCGGGCACTTCATCGCGAATCTTCCGGGCAGCCATGAAGGGGTCGCTGGCGGCAGCAATCACCTCGATCTCGGGATCTTCTTGCAGCACTGCGGTCAAGGCCTGCCTGACACTTGCGGAGTCGTCGATAATAAGAACCCGGATTTTTTTTGTCATGGATGCTGTCAGAGGCGTTGGAACACAGTGTTTGCGACCTGTTTTACGGGAAGATCGAATCCGGTGATCGATTCGGAATGCCCGATGAACAGGTAACCACCTTTTTCAAGGCAGTCGGTGAGGCGCGTCAAGACCCCCCCTTGCGTCTTCTTGTCGAAATAGATCAGCACGTTGCGGCAAAAGACGATGTGCAGCTTGGTCTTGACCGGATAGCTCTGGTCCATGAGGTTGAGGCGGGCGAAGCCGACATGCGACCGGAGGTCGGGATGAATCCGCACCTCGCGCCGCCGCGTATCGACGGATTCCATGACATAGCGACGCCGGAACGCCGAGGGAACCGGCTGCATCAAGTCCGAACCATAGATGCCGCGGCGGGCGGTCTCCAGCACCTCGGTGCTCAGATCCGTCGCCAGGATGCTGTACTTGGTGGCGGAGCGCTCGGCGCAGAAATTGTCGAGCACCATGGCCATCGTATAGGGTTCGGCACCCGTCGAGCAGGCCGAACTCCAGGTGCGGATGTCATTGACACCGCGCCGGACGAGGTCGGGAAGCGCATGCTCGGTCATGTAGGCGAAGTGGTTCGGTTCGCGGAAGAAGTCGGTCTTGTTGGTCGTCACCGCATCGATGAGGTAGACGGCCTCCTGCTCCAGACCTTCGCCGTTGAACAGATAGTCGCAATAGTCGTCGAAGCGCACGAAGCCGGTGGCCCGCAGGCGCCGACGGATCCGGCCTTCGAGCATGGTCATCTTCGTCGGCGGCATCTTGATGCCGCTGTAGCTGTAGATGAAATCGGCAAGCTTCTCGAAGTTCTTCTTGCTGATGCGATCGTCAACGAGCGGGACGGTCTGTCTGGCGGCATTCATCGGGAATTCAGCTCCACTTACGCAGCACGACGGGAAGCAATCATAGCGGCATCTTCCTTCGACAGCAGCCGCGCCAGATTGATGATGACGACGAACCCGTTTTCCCGACGGACGACACCATCGATGTATTCGGAATTCCAGTGGATGCCGATATCCGGCGCGGCTTCGATCTTGTCGCGGCGGAACGGCGTGACTTCAAAAACGCGGTCCGCCACCATGCCGAGGGTCAGCAGGCGGTCGGCAAGGGGAACGTCGAGAACCAGGACGCGCGTATGCGGCGTCGGCACGGTCTTGGAAAGGCCGAGCTTCAGCCTGAGGTCGATGGTCGGCACGCCCTGACCGCGCACGTCGCGGAGGCCCAGAAGATAATCCGGGCCGTTCGGGATCTTGAATGCTTCCTCGTGATCGAGAATTTCGCGGACGACTTCGACCGGCACGGCGAAGATTTCGTCGCCCAGACTGAAGGTTACGAATTGTGCTTCGATAGAATTGGTGGCCATGGTTACACACTCTCCTTGAATGCGATGTCGTCGTGATCGGGACCGCCCTGCGTCAGGTCGAGCGCAAAACCCCGGACACGGGCTTGCTGGGCGGCGACAGGATTTTGGGCGGCGGACCTCTGGGCGCGCACCGGTGCGGCGACGGCCTTGATTGCGCGGGCTGGAACGGCGCGCTTTGCGACCGGTTGGGGTGCGGCAACGGCACTTTCGACGCGGAAGAAGGCGATGGAGGTCTGCAGTTCCTCGGCCTGGGCTGCCAGCTCTTCCGAGGTTGCCGACATCTGCTCGGAGGCGCCAGCATTCTGCTGCGTCACCTTGTCGAGCTGCTGGATGGCCTCGTTGATCTGGGCTGCACCGATATCCTGCTCACGGCAGGCTGCAGTGATTTCGGCGACCAGTTCGGCGGTCTTGCGGATGTCCGGCACCAGGCGGCCGAGCATGTCGCCGGCTTCCTGGGCGGCCTTGACCGTATCGCTCGACATCGAGCTGATTTCGGCCGCGGCAGACTGCGAACGTTCGGCAAGCTTGCGGACTTCCGAAGCGACGACGGCAAAACCCTTGCCATGTTCGCCGGCACGCGCT
>NZ_CAXUSG020000012.1:0-160050 GCF_964253915.1 Rhizobium sp. LjRoot30
ATCAACCGCTCTCGTTCGGCACGGGGTCGGCCATGTCGTCGTATTCTTCCACCGTGCGCTTCGGCTTGACCAGCGGCTCCGGCTTGACCGGGCGCGAGTAAAGCATGTGACGTCCGGCCTGCAGGCCTTCGGCCGCCTGCAGGACCAGCCGGTCCTCGTCGCGGCGGCGGATGTCGTCGCTGATCAACGTTGCGTCCTCCTCCCGCAACCCCAACCCTTCCAGTGCCCGGCGGCCGAACAGCAAGCCGGATTCCAGGGTTTCGCGCAGCTCGTATTCGATGCCGCGTTCGCGCAGCGCCAGCGTGTGGATACGGTCATAGGCGCGCACGAACAGTCGCGCCTGCGGGAATTCGGCGCGCACGAGTTCGACGATGCGGTCGGTCACCTGCCGGTTGTGGGTACAGATGGCGATGATTTTCGCCCGTTCGATGCCCGACGAAAGCAGCACGTCCTTGCGGGTGCCGTCGCCGAAATAGATGCGGAAACCGAAGCTTGCCGCCTGGCGGATGCGGTCGGCGGAATAGTCGATGACGGTCACGTCGCGGCCGCCGGCCAGCAGGATCTGCGCGGCGATCTGCCCGAAACGGGAAAAGCCGATCATCAGCACGTCGGATCCGGCGCCGTCGAAATCCTCTTCCAGTTCCTCGTGCCCTTCTTCCTTCATCAGCCGCCGCGACAGGGAGGCGCCGAGCGGCGTCAGCGCCATCGACAGGGTGACGATGGCGACCAGCAACGATGCCGTTCCCGATGCCATCAGCCCATGGGCGGCAGCGGTGGTGAACAGCACGAAGCCGAACTCGCCCCCCTGCGGCAGCAGGAAGGCGATGCGGATGGCGTCATTGTGGTTCGAGCCGGCAGCGCGGCAGACGAGATAGACGACCGTCGCCTTCAGCGCCATCATCAGCGGTACGGCGACGACAATGAGGGCGATGTTGGAAAGAATGACCTGGAGATCGAGCGACAGGCCGACGGCGATGAAGAACATGGCGAGCAGGATGCCGCGGAAAGGCTCGATATCGGCCTCCAGTTCGTGCCGGTAGGAGGATTCCGCCAGCATGACGCCGGCAAGGAAGGCGCCCATGGCCATGGAGAGGCCGACCGCCTGCATCAGTGAGGCAGCGCCCATGACCACAAGCAGGGCGGCGGCGATCATCACCTCGCGGGCACCGGTGCGGGCAATCACCTGGAACAGCCGAGGCAGCAGGTAGCGTCCCGCAAGCACCATCACCGCCACGGCGGCAACGGCGATGAACAGATCGCGGATCGGCTCGCCCATCTCGCCGTCCGGCCCGTCGAGAACGGTGATCAGGGCCAGCAGCGGCACGATCGCCAGATCCTGCAAGAGCAGGATGCAGAAGGAAAGCTGTCCGTAACGTGTATTGGTGTCGCCGGACTCGCCGAGGATCTGCAGCGCAAAGGCCGTCGAGGACAGCGCCAGCCCGAAACCGGCGATCAGCCCGCCGCGCCAGTCGACGACGCCGCTCAAGGTGGCAACGGCCGACAACACGAGGCCGGTCACCAGCACCTGCGCGGTGCCGAGGCCGAAGATGTCGCGCCTGAGCTGCCACAGCCGCGAGGGCTTGAGCTCGAGGCCGATGATGAACAGTAGGAAGACGATGCCGAGTTCGGAAACACGAAGGATGTTGTCGGCATCGGTGATCACCTGCAGCGCCGGGCCGATGACGACGCCGGCGAACAGGTAACCGAGCACGGTGCCAAGGCCGAGCTTCTTGAACACAGGTGCGGCGACCACCGCGCCGCCGAGCAGGAGAAGCGCCTCGGAGAAAAGGGAAGTCGGCTCGGACATGAAAAAGAACGTCTTTCGAGAGCTTGTAAAACGACGACAGAAAGAATCGGCGGCTGCGGACTTGATGCTTGCTGGAGTGCACAATAAATGGAACGCGAATGAAAGGCTAAATCATGTCCTCAGAAATCGACTCCGCAACATTGCTTTCGCAGGCCAGCCAGCTCATCGATCTTGCACTTGCCGCCGGCGCTGACAAGGCCGATGCCGTGGTTGTGCGCTCCCGTTCCCGTTCGGTCAGTGTCCGTCTCGGCAAGGTCGAGGCGACCGAGGCATCTGAGAGCGACGATTTCGCCCTCAGGGTCTTCGTCGGCAACCGTGTGGCCAGCATCTCGGCAACCCCGGGGGCGACCGATGCCCGGACGATTGCCGAACGCGCCGTCGCCATGGCAAAGGTTTCCCCGGAAGATCCCTTCGCCTGCCTGGCGGATGAAGCCGATCTCGCAAAGAGCTACCCGGACCTCGATCTCTTCGATGGCACCGAGATCCCCACCGACGCGCTTGCCGAGGCGGCGCTGGCGGCGGAGGCCGCGGCCATGACGATCCCGGGCGTGGCGAATTCTTCCGGCGCCGGCGCTTCGGCGGGCATGGGCGGCATGGTGCTCGCCACCTCGCACGGTTTTTCCGGCAGCTACATGGGCTCGCGGTTCGGCCGTTCCGTCAGCGTCATCGCCGGCGAAGGCACGAAGATGGAGCGCGACTACGATTTCGACAGCCGTCTCTATTTCGCCGACCTCGACAGCCCGGAGGAGATCGGCCGGCGGGCCGGCGAGCGGACCGTCAAGCGGCTGAACCCGCGGCAGGTCGATACCGGCAAGAACGTCACCGTCGTTTTCGATCCCCGCGTCGCCCGCGGTTTTGTCGGCCACATCGCCGCGGCGATCAATGGTGCTTCCGTGGCCCGTAAGACGAGTTTTTTGCGCGACAAGATGGGGCAGCTGGTGCTGAAATCCGGCCTGACCATCACCGATGACCCGCTGATCGTGCGCGGCCCGGCATCGCGGCCGTTCGACGGTGAAGGCATCACCGGCAAGAAACTCGCGATGATCGAGGACGGGGTGCTGCAACAGTGGTTCCTGTCGACCTCGACGGCACGCGAGCTCGGCCTGAAGACCAACGGCCGCGGCGCCCGCGGCGGCTCCTACGTCAACCCCACCTCCACGAACCTGACGCTCGAGCCGGGCACGATCGATCCCGAAGCGCTGATCCGCCAGGTCGGCACCGGCTTCTACGTCACCGAGCTGATCGGCCAGGGTGTCAACATGATCACCGGCGAATACAGCCGCGGCGCCACCGGCTTCTGGATCGAGAACGGCGAGATCGCCTACCCGGTCTCGGAAGTGACGATCGCCTCCAACCTCAAGGACATGTTCATGCGGGTGACGCCGGCAAACGACATCGACCGCAGCTTCTCCATCGTCGCGCCGACCATCGCCATCGAGGGAATGACCCTGGCGGGACGCTGACCATGGACACCGCAAAACAGCCCGACTGGAACGCGGACCTGCAGCTGATCCGTGATGCGGCGCGGCAGGCGGGCGAGATCGCGCTGAAATTTTTCCGGCGTTCGCCGGAGGTCTGGTGGAAGAACGAAGGCCGCTCGCCGGTCAGCGCCGCCGATTATGCCGCCAACGAGTGCCTGGAAAGCGTCTTGCGCGGCGCCCGGCCCGGTTACGGCTGGCTTTCGGAGGAGACGGACGACGATGTGGCGCGGCTTGGCCACGACACGCTGTTCGTCGTCGATCCCATCGATGGCACCCGGGGCTTCATCAACGGGCTGGAGATGTGGTGCGTCAGCGTTGCCGTCGTCCATCGCGGTCGGCCGGTGGCGGGCGTCTTGTTTGCGCCGGCGCTGCAGGAAGAGTTTTCCGCCGGTCTCACCGGTGATGCGCTCAAGAACGGCCAGCCGATTGCCGTCTCGTTGCCTGATCCCGGCCGTCTCCAGAAATTCGCCGCAGCGGAAGAGATGGTCTCGAAACTGGAGCCGGCTTTTCGCGCAACCATCGAACGCGCCAAACACGTGCCCTCGCTGGCCTACCGGCTGGCCATGGTCGCCGATGGCAGGCTCGACGGCACGCTGGTCAAGCGCAATTCCCACGACTGGGATCTGGCTGCCGCCGACCTTATCCTTGCCCGTGCCGGCGGACAGCTTGTCGATCTGGAGGGCGCGCCGTTGTCCTATAACCGCCCGGAGGTGACGCACGGCACGCTCTGCGCAGCCGGAGAAAGCCGTCTTCCCGAGATTCTCGACCATCTGCGACGCATTTGAACGTTGACCTTTCGGACAAAATCTCGCAGAGGAAAGGGGGAGGGAGTACAAATTGGGAAAACCAGAATGACCGACTCCGGCGACAAGAAACAACTCCTGCACCTCGTTTTCGGCGGTGAACTCGACGATCTCTCGAAGGTCGATTTCCGCGATCTGAACAAGCTTGATATTGTTGGTATTTTTCCAGACTATGCGACGGCATTGACCGCCTGGAAGGCAAAAGCACAGCAGACGGTCGACAATGCCCACATGCGTTATTTTATCGTTCATATGCATCGGTTGCTGAATCCGGCGGACTGACGAAAGGCGGGGCTTGCGCCGCAGGCCCCGGCCGGGACGCGAATTTGTCCAATTCGTCGATCATGAATGACCGGAAACTATTGGGGAACTTGGCTTTGAAGACGATCGTGCAAGATCGGAGACCGCATTCATGAGCAGCCGCATGGCGCGCATGGCTTTGACCAGCTACCGTTGGGCCGGCGTGGCGTTCTATCCGTTGGTCGGCGCTTACCTGACATACAGGGCGGCGAAGGGCAAGGAAGACCGCACGCGCCGCTCCGAGCGGTTCGGCTTCGCCAGTGCCGCGCGTCCGCAAGGGCCGCTCATCTGGTTCCATGCCGCCAGCGTCGGCGAGACCAATGCGGTGGTGCCGCTGATCCGCGAAATGCGTCGGCGCGATATCAATGTGGTGCTGACGACGGGCACCACCACCTCCGCCAAGGTTGCCCATGCGCGCCTCGGCAGCGAGACGGTGCATCAATACGTGCCGCTCGACCTGAAACCGGCCGTCGGCCGCTTCCTCGACTACTGGCAGCCGGATGTGGCGATCATCGCCGAATCCGAAATCTGGCCGATGACGATCATGGAGCTTGGCAACCGCCATATTCCGCAGGTCCTGGTCAACGCCCGCATGTCGGACCGCTCCTTTGCGCGCTGGCGCAGCCGGCTGTCGCTGGCGGAAGCGCTGTTCGAGAACCTGGCGCTGGTCATCGCCCAGTCGGATGTCGATGCCGAACGTTTTCGCGATCTCGGCGCCCTGCCGGTGACGGTCTCGGGCAATCTCAAGGTCGATAACGACATGCCGGCACACGATCCAGCGCAGCTTGAAGACTACAAACGCCAGATCGGCGCACGCAAGACATGGGCGGCGATCTCCACCTTCGAGGGCGAGGAGATGGCGGCGGCGACCGTGCACCGGGCGCTGAAGGAGCGTGACGGAGTGCTGACCATCATCGTGCCGCGCCATCCGGAGCGCAGCGACGATCTGGAAAAAGCCTTGACGGAAAAGGGCCTCAAGGTGGCCCGTCGCACCCGCAACGACCCGCTGACGCCCGATACGGACATCTTCCTCGGCGATACGATCGGCGAGATGGGTCTCTACCTTCGGATGACCGAAGTCGCTTTTGTCGGCCGCTCGCTGTTTGCCGAAGGCGGCCAGAACCCGCTGGAGCCGGCCATGTTGGGTTGTGCCGTCCTTTCCGGTGGGCACGTACAGAATTTCCGCGATACCTACCAGAAGCTTGCCCGCAACGGCTCCGCTCGCATGGTGCGGGATGTCGAGATGCTGGCGAAGGCGGTTCACTACCTGCTTGCCAACGATGCTGCCCGGCAGACGATGATCAATGCCGGTCTGGAGACGGTGCAGGAAATGCGCGGCGCGCTCACCGCCACCATCAAGGGGCTGGAACCCTACATCAATCCCCTCACGGTCAAGGCCCGCCTGCAGCCGAGAACTGCGGCGCAAGGCTGACAACGGAAGATTTTATCGTGGCGTCATCCCCCATCTCAGGCATTCTCTTCGACAAGGACGGCACGCTTCTGGATTACGCCAAGACCTGGCTGCCGGTGAACCGTGCGCTGGCACGCTTCGCGGCGCAGGGCGACGGCGTGCTCGCCGACCGGCTGCTGTCGGCCTGCGGCATGGACCCGGTGAGCGGCTATGTGGTGCCGGACAGCCTGCTGGCAGCCGGCAATACGGTCGAGATCGCCACCGGTCTCGTCGAGGCCGGCTCGCCGCTCTCGGTCGAGGCGCTGACGGAAGAACTCGATGCGATGTTTGCCGATGCCGCCCAGCATGCCGTGCCGGTCACCGATCTCGAAAGCTTCTTCAAGGGCTTGAAGGCGAAGGGGTATCGCCTCGGCGTCGCTTCCAGCGACAACGAACAGTCGATCCGCCAGACCGCTGACCGCCTCGGTTTCGCACCCTATCTCGATTATGTCGCCGGTTACGACAGCGGTTTCGGCGTCAAGCCGGAGCCCGGCATGGTGCTCGGCTTCTGCATGGCAACCGGGCTTGATCCGCGAGAGGTCGCTGTCGTCGGCGACAACAATCACGACCTGCATATGGGGCGCAATGCCGGCGTTGGCCTGACCGTCGCCGTACTGACCGGCACCGGCTCGCGCGCCTCGCTGTCGGCCGGCAGCGATCATTGCCTCAACGATATCACCGAGCTTGAGTCGGTCCTGCCGAACCTCCAGACTGTTTGAATTCGCCGCACGGTGCCGGCGGTCTTCGGCATAAGGGGAGGGGGGACAAGATGATTTCGGAAGCGCCACCCTTCTGGTGGAAACGTCCCGGCTGGCGGGCATGGCTGCTTTCACCCTTTTCCTTCCTCTATGGCCGCATCGCCGGCTATCGTATGACCCATGGCCGGCGGGCTTCGATCCCCGTTCCGGTTATCTGCGTCGGCAATTTCACGGTCGGCGGTGCCGGCAAGACGCCGACGGCGCTGGCGATTGCCAAGGCCGCCAAGGCACGCGGCCTGAAACCCGGCTTCCTCAGCCGCGGTTACGGCGGGTCGCTCGATGTGACGACACTGGTCGATCCGCATCATCATCGGGCGACGGCCGTGGGCGACGAACCGCTCCTGCTGGCGCAAGAGGCGACAACGGTGATCTCGCGGCGCCGCGTCGAAGGCGCAAAACGGCTGGCCGAGGCCGGTGTCGACCTGATTATCATGGATGACGGTTTCCAGAGCGCCCGGCTGGCCGTCGATTATGCGCTGGTGGTCATCGACACGGTGCGCGGTATCGGCAACGGACATCTGGTGCCGGGCGGTCCTGTCCGGGCGCCGATCGACATCCAGCTGCGATATGCCTCGGCCCTGATGACCGTCGGGCGTGGCAATGCCGCAGACCGTCTGGTGCGCCGTGCTGCCCGTGCCGGCAAGGGCATCTTCGTCGGCACCATCACGCCACGGCCGGAGCCGGATCTCGGTGGCCGCCGTGTTCTCGCTTATGCAGGCATCGCCGATCCGGAAAAATTCTACCGGACGGTGGAGGAATTGGGGGCGGAGATCGTGGCTCGCCATGCCTTCGGCGATCACCAGCATATTTCCGACGACGAGATGGCCGACCTGCTCGATACGGCTGCCCGCCAAGGCCTGCAACTGGTGACGACGTCGAAGGATATCGTCCGCCTGACGGGGACGCACGGCCGGGCTTCGGAGCTGGTCTTCCTGTCGAAGGTCATCGAGGTCGACATGGTCTTCGACGATCCGCATGCTCCCGACCATATCATCGACGATGCGATCAAGGCGTCGAAGACACGGCTCTTCGCCAAGGGCGGCAAGCAGCATTGACTGCGAGCCGGTGCGCCTTGAACGGCATTCGCGTCAATACCAGGCGTCGGGGATATCCCGCGTCTTCCGCTCCATGAAATCTTTCAACGCGTCATCGATTGCGACATCCAGTGGCGGCGCTTCATATTCGGCCAGCGTCTTTTTCCACTGCCGGTTGGCGCGGGTGGCGATATCGGTCGAGCCGCCTTCCTCGCTCCATTTCTCGAAGGGCTCGTTGTCGGAGAGTGTCGAGTCCCAGAAGGCGCTGGTGTAGTTGCGCATCGTGTGGTCGCAGCCGAGGAAATGGCTGCCGGGGCCGACCTGCAGGAAGGCGTCCATGGCCAGCGTATTGTCGTCCACCACCACGCCGGCAAGATAGGAGTGCAACGCGCCGCAGAGATCGGCGTCCATGACGAATTTTTCGTAGGACATGGCCAGCAACCCGTCGAGGAAGCCGGCCGAATGCAGGATGAAGTTGGCGCCGCAATGCACCGCCGACAGCATCGACATCAGCCCTTCCTGCATCGCCTGGCCGTCCGGCAGCTTGGAGTTGGAAAAGTTGCCGGCGCAACGCAGCGGCAGTTTCAACCGGCGGGCAAGCTGGCCGATGACCATCGAGCCAATCGCCGGCTCCGGCGTGCCGAAGGTCGGCGAGCCGGAGCGCAGCGACATGGAGGAGAGGAAGTTGCCGAAAATCACCGGCGCACCCTTGCGCTCCAGCTGCGTCAGCGCGCAGCCGGCCATGGTTTCGGCAAAGGATTGCGCGATCGCGCCGGCATTGGTGACCGGCCCCATGGCACCGCCGAGAATGAAGGGCACAATCACCGCCGCCTGGTTGGCACGGGCATAGGCGCGCAGCGACTTCGTCATCGTGCCGTCCCAGACGAGCGGCGAATTGACGTTGACGTTGCCGAGGATGACACAGTTCTTGTCGACGAAATCGGCGCCGAACAGGATGCGGGCCATCTCGATGGAATCGTCCGCCCGCTCTTCCGCCGTGATCGAGCCCATGAAGGCGCGGTCGGAATATTTGATATGGCTGTAGACCATGTGCAGGTGGCGCTTGTTGACGGCGATGTCCACCGGCTCGCAGATCGTGCCGCCGGAATGGTGCAGCCAGGGGCTCGACTGCGCCAGCTTGATGAAGTTGCGGAAATCCTCGATCGTGCCGTAGCGGCGGCCCTTGTCGAGATCCATGACGAAGGGGGAGCCGTAGGCCGGGGAAAAGACGACGTTGCTGCCGCCGATCTCGACGCTGCGGGCGGGGTTGCGGGCATGTTGGGTAAAACTTGCAGGCGCCGATTTGAGGATCTCGTTGAGCATGCCCGGCTCGAACTTGACGAGCAGCCCGTCCACCTTGGCGCCCGCCTTCTTCCAGAGGTCGATCGCCTCAGGATCGTCGCGGAATTCGATGCCGACTTCCGAGAGGATGCGATCCGCGGTGCGCTCGATCTTCTGCAGGTTCTCTTCGGAGAGGATGTCGTAGGTCGGGATGTTGCGGCGGATATAGGGAATACCGGCCGGCTTCGTCGAGGCGTCGCGCCTGTTGGCGCGCCCCCCGCGTGCGCGGCGACCGGTGTCGAGTGTGGTGTCTTCCGCCAGGGCCATCTGCTTTCCTCCGTTTCCGCTGATGGTAACGGCCAGAAAATCCGTTGTAACGCCGGAAAGATTTGAGGCATGATATAAGCTGAGCTTATGGAAAAAATGACGATGAACAGTTTCCGCCGTCTTCTTCCGTCTGCCACCAGCCTCATCGTCTTCGAGGCGGCGGGGCGGCATGAAAATTTCACCCGCGCCGCCGAAGAACTCGGCATGTCGCAGGCGGCGGTGTCTTATGCCGTGCGGGGGCTGGAGGAGCAGCTCGGGGTGCCGCTGTTCCATCGCGTCCACCGGGCGGTGGAGCTGACCGACGTCGGCGAACGTTTTCATGCCGACGTATCCGCCGGGCTGGCGCGCATCCAGAAATCCGCGGAGGATATCCGCGCCAAGGGCCGCGAGGTCAATGTGACGCTTGCCGCCTCGACCGCCTTTGCCTCGATGTGGATGCTGCCGCGCCTGCCGCGGCTGCGCCAGGACCTGCCGGAGGTCGATCTGCGCATCCAGACCAGCGTGCGTGAACTCGATCTGGAGGAGGAATCGATCCCGCTCGCCGTCCGCGGCGGTGGCGATCCGGTGGACTGGCCGCGTTATCACACGGCGCTCCTGGCGCCGGAGGTGATCAACGCCGTTGCCAGCCCCGCTTTCGTCGAGGCGCACGGCATGCCGGAAACGCCGGCGGAGCTGGCGCGCCATCGCCTGATCTGGCTGGAAGAGCCTGTGCGCAAGGCCTGCGACTGGCCGGAATGGTTTGCCAGCGCCGGGGTCTCCTACACATCGCAGAGCAAGGGCCTGGTGATCAACGACTACGTGCTGGTCATCCAGGCGGTGCTGGCGGGGGAGGGCATCGCGCTCGGCTGGCAGCACCTGACCGGGGGGCAGACGCGTTCCGGCGCGCTTTTACCGGTCGGCGGCCATGTGCTGGAAACCGGGCAGGCCTTCTACATCGTCTGGCCGCGCTCGCGCGAGCTGAACGCCCATGCCGCCCGCGTGCGCGACTGGTTGCTGCAGGAGGGACAGCGTGACCGGGAGGCTTCCGCTACTGGCTAGAGCAATTCCAGCAAAAGCGCATAGCGGTTTTACGTCCGGAATTGCCTGGAAACAGCGAGATAAAGGGGATCAGGCGAAGGCGGATTCGATGGCACCGGTGTTCTGATAGAAGCTGTGGACGCAATCGAGCGTCGCGGCGGCGTCGGCGGGGCGACCGTAGAAATAACCCTGCCCCATGGCACAGCCCATCGCCTTGAGTTTCTTGGCTTCGATGACGCTTTCGATGCCTTCCGCCACCACTTCCAGATCCAGCCCGTCGCACATGGCGACGATGGCCTTGACGATATGCTCGGAAGCACGGTCTGTGGTGATGCGCGAAACGAAGGCCCGGTCGATCTTCACCTTGTCGAAGGTGAAATCGCGCAAGCGACCGAGACTCGACTGGCCGGTGCCGAAATCGTCGAGCGAGATGCGCACGCCGGCATGGCGTAGTTCGGAGATGATCTTCTGGGCGGTTTCCGCCGAGGTCATCACCGCAGTTTCGGTGATTTCAAGCTCCAGCCGGTGCGGATCGAGACCGACGCGGCCGAGGATGGACAGGATATTGAGCGCCGTCGACGGATCCATCAGCTGCGCCGAGGACAGGTTGAACGACAGGAATAGGTCGCGCGGCCAGGAGAGCGCCGCCTCGGCAGCCTTGCGCAGCAGCGTTTCCGACAGCGCGTCGATAAAGCCGCGCTCTTCGGCCAGCGGCACGAAGACGGCGGGAGAAACGAAACCGAGATCGGCATCGTTCCAGCGCGCCAGGGCTTCGAAACCGAGCACCGTATTGTTTTCAAGATTGACGATCGGCTGGAAATGCACGTCGACGGCATCGTTGATGATGGCGTTGCGCAGCGCTTGCTCGATCTGGGTCGCCCGTTTCATTTCCTGGGCGATTTCGCGGGAATAGACGGTGATTTGCCCGCGACCGCGGCGCTTGGAGCGATAAAGCGCGGTTTCGGCGCTCTTCAGCAGGTCCTCGAATTCCTCGCCGGCGAAGGGATAGACGGCAAAACCGATGGAGGCGGACAGGCGCACGTTGCGGTCGCCGAGATCGTAGGGGGCCGACAGCACTTCCTTGATCATCTGGCCGACCCGCTCGGCGCTGAAGCGCTCGAAGATCAGCGGCAGCACAAAGGCGAACTCGTCGCCGCCATGGCGGGTCACGGTGGCGCCGTCGGGTACGCAGGCCTTCAGGCGGTGCGCGACCTGGCAGAGAATCTCGTCGCCGGCCGCCGTTCCGAAAAGATCGTTGATCGGCTTGAAGCCGTCGAGGTTGGCAATGCCGATGGTGAAGGGTGCGGGGTCGTCGGCACGCTCTGCCGCCAGCATGCGCACCTTGTCGCGCATCCTGTAGCGATTGCCGAGACCGGTCAGCGGATCGGTGTAGGCCATCGCCTGCAGCTCGTTCTGGCTCACCTGCGGCAATGTCTGATCGCCCGACTTCATGAACACGTCCTAGGACCTCCTTCCAATATCGAAAGGATGAGCCTGAATTCTTAAAAAAATCATAGCTTTTTGTGCCTCCGCCCTAGAGGATCTATCCCGTAAATTAGGGGGTTGACGTCGCATTTCGGATCAGCCGGCAGCAATCGACGGTTTGGGAGAACGATAGGTCTCGAAAACCGCAATCAGGCCATCCGGGCTGATCGGTTTCAGGATGACATCGTCCATGCCGGCGTCCAGGCAGGCCTTGTGGTCGCGGTCGAACGCCTGGGGCAGCACGCCGATGATCGGCGTGCGATAGGATTGCCCCGCCTCCCGCTCGCGGATTTTCTGCGTCGCCTCGTAGCCGTTGAGCACGGGCAATGTCGTATCCATCAGCACGATGGCCGGCCGGTGGCGTTCCCAGAGATCGACGGCATCGTTGCCGTCGGCGGCCAGAACATAACTCAGCCGGAGACCTTCGAGGATCTGGGAGAAGACAATCCGGTTGACGTCGTTGTCCTCGGCGACGAGGACGTCGACCTGCGATTCCGGTGGCGCTTCCGTCGCAATGCTCCAGTCGTCCGTTGGCGGCGCGGGCAAGGAGGGGGCGTCGCGGCGGCGGTTGAAATGCCGGGCGATGAGATAAGCGAGCTGCGTCGTCAGCTGGAAACCATCCAGCGTCAGGACATCGATACCGTGTTCTCTGGCGATCTCCAGACTGCGGAAATCCATCTGCGTATCGATGACGACCAGATCGACCGCGAGACCGACGGAGCGGGCCATGTCGAGGAAGGCCGCCTGCTCGTCCTCGCCGTGGACAGTGCAGGCTTCGATACCGAAGCGGCCGAGCGTGCGCATCGCAGCGCTCTCCACCAGCGTGTCGGCAGTGACGAGCAGGACCTTGCGGCCGGTGAACTGTTCCGGCGATACGATTTCGACCTGCGCGGAGGGCGGAAAATCGACGGGTGACAAGCTGGTCACCGTGTTCGAGGGGTCACCTTCGACTTTGACGCCGCCACTGGCGCCGGCCAGGGCGAGTTCGGAAATGTCTTCGACGCTGGTCACCAGGAAATATCGTCCTGGCTTGCCGATGCGCTGCTTGCGGGTGATGACCGACATTTCCGCACCGTCGGAGCGCACCAACACTTCGGCGATCATCGCCGGCATGCCGGTCTCCATCACGTGCCGGTCGGCGCGGTCGAAGTGGACGGCTGCTTCCGGCACGAGGATATCGTAGACGGTCCGGCCGATCAGCTGTTCGACACCCATGCCGCGCAGGGTGCAATAGGCCTTGTTGGCCGCGACATAGGTGAGATTGCGGTCCTTGACGAAAACCGGGAAGGGCAGCGTATCGAGGATTTCTTCGGTGAGCTGCACCCGTTCCAGGTCGGCGCGCCATTGCTCCTCGCGCTTTTTCTGTTCCGATACGTCGACGAACAGGCACACGCCATAGCCGCTCGGCAGGCGGCGCTTGACGATACGGGTCCAGCGGTCCGGGCCGTGGCGTTCGGTCTGGTCGGAGCGCTCGCGCCAGTGGCTGGCGATGCGCTCGGCGATCCAGTCCTCGCGGCAGAGGTTGCTGCGGTCGCGCGTGGCGTAACGGAAACGTATGCCGCTATCATAGAGGGCGCCGAGAAAATCCCTGAGGCGCGTGCCCGGCTCCACGAACTGCGAATTCACCGGAAAATAACCGAGAACCTGCCGGCTGGCGAAAATCAGGAGGTCGTTCTTGTCGTACACGATGAACGCCGCCGACAAGGCGTCGCCGACCGTATTCAGTGTATCGATTTGAATGGCTGCGTCATCAGACGCTTCGTCATTCATTCTGAACTCCCTGCGGCACATCCTGAAAAGGGTGTGCGAACCATGTCTTCCCGAAATAGTCGGGCAGGCTTGCCCACGGCTTGATCGTGGCGCCTCTTTGCAAACAAGAACGAACATGCTGGCGGTGGCCTCGAAACAGGAGCGACGCGATGGGCATGACGGCTCCAGCTTGCCGTCATCAGGTCGGCCGGGTTTTCGTCCGGCATCCTGCTTTGTCGTTTCAAGATGATGCGAGAATTGTCATATTTATGTTAAGGCGGTCTTAAAGAAGCGGTGGGTGCATCGGTTGAGGCAAGGCCGCCGGATTTTCCGGCAATCGTGCACAAGTCGCATTGCAGCTTTCCAGCGGCTGCCGAATCCGGATAAAATCGGCCATGTCCATCAAGCAGCTTTCCGAAACGATCATCAACCAGATTGCCGCCGGCGAAGTCATCGAGCGGCCGGCGAGTGCCGCCAAGGAACTAATCGAAAACGCCATCGATGCCGGCGCCAGCCGCATCGAAATCGCCACCGCCGGCGGCGGCAAGAGCCTGCTGCGGGTTACCGACAACGGCGGCGGCATGGGGCCGGACGACCTGGCGCTGGCGATCCGCCGGCATTGCACCTCGAAGATTTCCGAGACGCTGACCGATATCCGCACACTCGGTTTCCGCGGCGAAGCGCTGCCGTCGATTGGCTCGGTTGCCCGCCTGTCGATCACCAGCCGGTTGCCCGGCAGTGCCGAGGGGGCGGAGGTTTCGGTAACCGGCGGAAAACTGTCGGCGGTCAAGCCGGCGGCAACGAATGCCGGCACCATCGTCGAGGTGCGCGACCTGTTTTTCGCCACGCCGGCCCGGCTGAAATTCCTCAAGACCGAAAAGGCCGAGGCCGGCGCGATCACCGAAGTGGTGAAGCGCATGGCGATCGCTTTCCCCCATATCCGTTTCGTGCTGTCGGGCGCCGACCGCTCGACGCTGGAGTTCCCGGCCACCGGCGACGATCGCCTGGCGCGCATGGCGCAGGTGCTCGGCAAGGAGTTCCGCGACAACGCCATCGAGATCGATGCGGTCAGGGAAGATGTGCGGCTCACCGGCTTCGCCGGCGTGCCGACCTTCAATCGCGGCAACTCCGCCCATCAATATGCTTTCATCAACGGCCGGCCGGTGCAGGACAAGCTGATCCTCTCGGCGATCCGCGGCGCCTATGCCGAAACCGTACCGCAGGGCCGCTATCCGGTGGCGGTGCTGTCGATCGATATCGATCCGGCGCTGGTCGACGTCAACGTTCACCCGGCAAAATCCGATGTCCGTTTCCGCGATCCCGGCCTCATCCGCGGCCTGATCGTCGGCGCCATCCGCGAGGCCCTGGCGCAGAATGGCGACCGGGCGGCGACCACCGGCGCTGACGGCATGATGCGCGCCTTCCGGCCGGGCTTCCAGCCCACCTACCAGCAGCCGGCGCCGGCAGCCAACTGGTCGCGCGAGGCGTCGCCCTATCGTCCGTTCGAACCGGCCCCCGTTTCCGGCGGTTTCGGCGAGCGGCCGCAGGCCAGTTTTTCGGATTTCGCGACACCTGCCGCCCGCAGCGACCGCCCACCGGTCGAGCCTGTCACCGCAGCAGCAACACCTGAGCCGGTGCGGCACTATCCGCTTGGCGCCGCCCGCGCCCAGCTGCACGAAAACTACATCGTTGCGCAGACGGAAAACGGCCTTGTCATCGTCGATCAGCACGCCGCCCATGAGCGGCTGGTCTATGAGGAACTGCGCAAGGCGCTGCGCGATCGCCGCCTGCCGTCGCAGGTTTTGCTCATTCCCGAAATCGTCGATCTGCCGGAGGAAGACTGCGACCGGCTGATGGTCCACAGCGAAGAATTCGACCGCCTGGGTTTCGCCATCGAGCGTTTCGGCCCCGGCGCGGTTGCGGTGCGGGAAACGCCGGCCGTGCTCGGCGAGGTCGATGCCCCTGGCCTGGTGCGGCAGCTCGCCGACGAGATCGCCGAATGGGATACGGCATCAGGGCTTTCCGCCAAGCTCGAACATGTCGCTGCCACCATGGCCTGCCACGGTTCAGTGCGTTCCGGACGGCGCTTGCGCCCGGAGGAAATGAACGCGCTGTTGCGGCAGATGGAGGCGACCCCCGGCTCCGGCCAGTGCAATCACGGCCGGCCGACCTACATCGAACTCAAGCTTTCCGACATCGAGCGGCTGTTCGGCCGAAGCTGACGCAAAAGCGCGGGAAAAAGCTGGAAATCCGCCTTGCCAGAGAGTATGGCAATCCGATGATACGCGGCAGGAGAGTGCGCATGAACCGTTTCGAAGGCAGCGGAAACCGCGAGGCGAAGCTCAAATATCTCGATGCCGATTTCCAGATCCTGCTGCCGGGCGCCTATGTCATCTGTGCCATGACCGGCAACCAGATCCCGCTCGACGAGTTGCGTTACTGGAGCGCCGCGCGCCAAGAGGCTTATGTCGATGCCGGGGCCTCCTTCGAGGCGGAAAAGCGCGCTGGCGCCCTGCCAATCCAGAACCCGTGATCCGTTTGGCGCAGGAATAAGTGTCAATCGCGGTACCCGGTTAGACCGCCGATCCCGTCAATAAACCTATCCGACGTGCTTAGATCCTCGGCACAAGGCCGAGGATGACGGCAGGTGGGACTATACCCCATCAAAAAGAAAAAGGCGGCGCTTGCGCACCGCCTCTTCCAAGTGAACGGACAAGCCGTCCCGCGTTCCTGACCAGGATCACTCTGCCGGGGGCGTGGCCGTCGTATCCGTGGTCGTCGACGAGGTGGTTGTGCTGTCCGTCGGGGTCATGCCGACGCCGGTGGTCGCGTTGCTGCGTTCGGCGGTCTGCATGGCCAGGGTCTTGAATTCCGGCGCAGCCTTCAGGCTTTCGGCCGTTTCCGTGGTCGTCAGCTTCAGGTCGGAGCCTTCCGCATCCTGCGACACGGCGACATTCTGGATCGGAACGGCGACGTATTTTTCGCCGATGCCAAGGAAGCCGCCGACGCCGATCACCGCAGCAACAATGCCGCCATCCTTCTTCAGGATGAGGTCGTTGATGTCACCGACATTTTCGTTTGCGCCATTATAGACCGGCTGGCCGATATAGGTGTTGGCGCTGATTTCGTCGGGAGACTGCTGGGTCAGGTAGGTATCACCGGCTGCTGCCGTCTGATTGGTGGTGTCGGCCGTCGCCGGCGTGTTTGCCGCAGCGTCAGGCGTTGCCTCCGGGGTTGTCGTTGCCGCGCCGTCCATCGTCTGGGACTGCGTGGTCGTGTCCATCGGTTTCGTCGTGTCTTGGGCATAGGTGGCGGTGGCTCCCATGAGAAGAGCACCGGCAGCCGCTGTGGTGAGGAGTTTCTTGAGCATGATAAACCTGCCTTTCCAGATGTCATCGGTTGTCGTCAGACCCGGAAGTGACCAATTTTTAGTCTCATCCGCGCCGGTTCGATGCAAAAACTGAAAAGCAGAGGATTTGGTTCCGAAATGTTATTCGGAAAATTTTCGGAACTTTTTGCCGTTTTAGAATGTGAAAAGCGGCGGAATAGCTGCCGCCGCTTTGAATTTTGCGCAATATTTGTCCGAGACCGGCCTAGAGGCGGAACGGCGCGTCGAAAACACCTATGACGGAAACGCCGAGCTCGAAGGTCATGCCGGCCTGCGGATCGGCACCGCGTGCCGTAGCATCCATGCCCTGGAAAGCCGAGGTTACCATCAGCCGGTCGGCCTTGGCGCCGATGAAGGCCGGGCAGCTGCTCTGGCTGGCCGGCACGCGGTAGCGGGCAAGATGTCGTCCGTCCGGCGCGTAGCGGTCGACGGCACCGGCGCTCCAGCGGGCATTCCAGATGTTACCATCGGCATCGCAGACCGAGCCGTCGATGTCATGCGGTTCGCCGGCAACGTCGACCAGCACGGTTGCTTCGCCAGTCGGAAGGCCGGTTGCCGGATCGACGGCAACGCGCATCAGCTTGTTCACCTTGCTGTCGACGAAATAACCGATCGCGCCATCCGGCGAAAAGCAGATCGAATTCGGAATGCTGACGCGGTCGTAGAGGCGCGTCACCGTGCTGCCGGCGACATGATAGATGGCGCCGGCGCCGTCTTCGGCCGACTTGCCCATGGTGCCGATCCACAAGGCGCCGGAGGAATGAGTGCGCCCGTCATTGGAGCGGTTGCCGGGTTTACCCGGCTCGAACTCCACGTGCAGGGTCAGCGCGCCGGTGGCGGTGTCACGAATGAACAGGCCGTCCTCGGAGGCGATCAGCTGGCGCTTGTCGTCGATGCGGGCGAGCACGCTGGCCATGAAGGGCAGGGCATGCACGCGCTTGGTGCCGCTGGCCAGATGCAGCTCGTGCAACTCCTTGCCGACGATGTTGAACCACCAGGCCGTATCGGTGGCCGGGTCGTAGGTCGGGCCTTCGCCGAGCGCGAGCGGCGTATCGAACAGCACGCTGCCCTTGAAATCATGGGTTTCGGTCATGGTTCAGCCTCCGATCGCGGCGTCGTAGGCGGCAACGGTGCGCTTCGCCCGCTCCGCAACCTCGGCTGCCGTCATGCCCGGCTTGTAGATCGAGGTGCCGAGGCCGAAGGCGAGGATGCCGGCGGATGTATAGTCATGGAAATTCGCGTCGGAAACACCGCCCACGGCGGCGAGCGTCAGGTCCGGCGGCAGGATGGCGCGGATCGCCGTGATGCCGGAGGCGCCGAGTGCGCTGGCCGGGAAAAACTTCAGGCCGGTCGCGCCGGCCTTGGCGGCCAGCAGGGCCTCGGTAGCGGTGAAGACGCCGGGCATCGTCACCATGCCCTTGGCAGCGGCGGCCTGGATGACGTCGGTATCGACATTCGGGCTGACCATCAGCTTGCCGCCGACGGCATCGAGCCATTCGACCTGCTGCACGGTCAGCACCGTGCCGGCGCCGATCAGGCAGTTGTCCGGGGCCATCTTCACGGCGGTCTCGATGGAGCGGAACGGTTCGGGCGAGTTGAGCGGGATCTCGATGGCCGTCAGGCCGTTGTCGATCAGCGCGCCGACCACGCCTTCGGCCTCCTCGGGCTTCAGGCCGCGCAGGATGGCGATCAGCGGGTACTTCATGTCGGGGAAGGGGATGCGGGTCATGCCTGTGTCTCCTGCGTGAGCGGCCAAAGCGTGCGGGCGGCGGCAAAGAGCCCCTTGCAAACCGCATCGTCGGCGTCGATGGTGGTGAAGTCGATGGAAAGCCGCCGGAAGGCGGTCTCGTAGAGGTGCTGCAGCCGGCCGGATGCGACGAGGCGGACGACGGCGCCCGACTTCGCCTGCGACAGCGCGCCGGCAATCTCCAGGCCGATCAGCGTGCCGGAAAGCTGCGATTTGGCGGCGTCGGCTGAAATGCCGTGCAGAAGCTGGCCGGCGCGGGCGCGGAACAAAAGATTGGTCACCATCGCCGGGGCTGCATAGGCGGCGGCGGCGGCATCGGCAAAACCGGCATCGTCGATGGCTTCGGAGCCGGCGACGGCATGGCTAAGGATGGAGTGACGGGTGATCACATCGAAGAGCTCGCCGGTCATGAAGGTGGAGAAGCCGTCGACGGTTTCTCCCGAGACATGCACCCATTTCGAATGCGTTCCCGGCATGCAGACCACATGATCGCCGCCGGAAAAGGCTGAAAGCGCGCCGAGAAGCTGCGTTTCTTCGCCCCTGATGACATCTGGGTCCGCCGTCCGGCGCTGGGCGAGGCCGGGCAGGATGCGGATGTCGCGGCTTTCGGCGGCAATACGCACCGCGCCGGCGGCAATGCCCGAGATCGATGCGGGAAGGTCTATATAGCCGGCTTCCACCCAGCCCTGCCGGGCGCCGGCCATGCCGCAGATCAGCACCGGCAGGTTGGCCGGGGCCGAAATGGCGTCGAGATGGGATTGCAGGATGGCGGCGAAACCGGCCGTGGCGGCCGTTGTCATGCCTTCGCCGCTGCGGCGTTCGGCAAGCGGCTTGCCGTCGCGGTCAAGCATCCAGAGCCGGAAACTGGAGGTGCCCCAGTCGACGGCGATAAAGGCGGGTTCGGTCATTTAGAGAAGGCCTCCGTCGGCAATGATGGTTTGTGCGGTAATGGCGCCCGAACAGGCGGAACTGAGGAAAAGGCAGGGGCCGATCATATCTTCGGCAACAAGCGGCCGTTTCAGGCATTGGCGACCGACCAGCGCTTCGATGCCTTCGTCCGTCAGCCAGAGCCGTTTCTGGCGCTCGGTGACGATGGCGCCCGGCAGGATGGCGTTGACGCGGATATTGTCCGGCCCGAGCCTGCCGGCAAGGCTTTTTGTTAACCCGATGATGCCGGCCTTGGCGGCGGCATAGGCGGGCAGGTCCGGCATGTTGAGCAGGAAGGCGATCGAGGAAAAATTGACGATGGCGCCGCCGCCGGCGCGGCGCAGATGCGGCACGACCGCCTGGGAAACGAAGAAGACCGGCTTCAGGTTGACCGACTGATTGTTGTCCCAGTAATCCTCCGTCACCGTGTCGATGTCGTGCCGGTCATCCCAGGCGGCATTGTTGACGAGGACGCGGATCGTGCCCAGCGCGCCTGCCAGGCGCTCGACAGCCTGTTGCGTGGCGGCGATATCGCGCAGGTCCACGGCTTCGAAAACCGGCGTATGCTCTGCCGCGCCGCGCAAGCGCTCGACCAGCGCCTTTCCCTCATCCACAGCAATATCGAGGAACCCGACCCTGGCCCCCTGGCGGACAAAAGCCTCGACCAGCGCCGCGCCGATGCCAGTGCTGCCGCCGGTGACGATGACGCCTGCGCCCTCAAGATCGGGGAATCGTGCATGGGCCGCTGTCATCGACATTTTCCTCTCCCAAGAACGGAAGTTCCATTATTTGGAATTCTGTTTGACTATATGGAATTATCGAAGTATCCAGTCAGCGTGTCAAGCGGTGAGACCATGGCAGGAACGATCGATACGGAGGACGCTGGGCCGAAAGGGCAGGGCACCGGCACGTTGGGAAAGGCGATTGCCACGCTGGCGCTGGTCGCCGAGGCTGAGCAACCACTGCGCTTCACCGATGTGCTCGCCCTTTCCGGCGAGCCGCGGGGCACCCTGCATCGACAACTCAGCCACCTCGTCGAGGAAGGTCTGCTCGATCTCGATCGCAACCAATGTTACGTGCCGGGGCTGCGGCTTCTGAAATTTGCCTCCCTTGCCTGGGCGCGCAACGAGGTGCGCCTGCTGGCCGAGCCGCATCTCAAGGCACTGCACCGGCTGACCGGCGAGACGGTGCATTTTGCCGTGCTGCGGGGTGCGCAGGTCGTCTATCTCGACAAGGTGGAGGGGCGGCAGTCGGTGCGGATGTATTCCGAGGTCGGCAAGGTTTCGCCCGTCCACTGCACGGGTGTCGGCAAGGCGGCGCTGTCCGTGCTTCCCGATGCCCTGTTGCAGGAGCGAATCGCCGGGCTGGAGTTTCGGGTGTTTACGGCGCAGACACATGCCAGCGCTGCCGCGCTGCTGGCGGAGATCGCGGCCATTCGCCGGGAAGGCGTCGCGTATGATCGGCAGGAGCATGAGGAGGGCATCCACTGTGTGGCCGCTCCGGTCCGCTCCGATGACAAGTCGCTGGTCGCGGCAATTTCGGTCACGGCGCCGGTTTACCGTATTTCCATGCAGCAACTGGTCGATTGGGCCGAGCCCGTTCGGGCTGCGGCGGACAGCATTGGTGAAGCATTGCGATTCGGTCTCGGGCCGCATGCCGGTGCTTCCCTTTGATCGCTGTCGCTTCCGGTGCGGGCATGGAACGGCTTGCCGGGAAAATTTACGGTAACGGCCTGTTTCGAGTGCGGCAGCTAATTCAAAGCGATGCTTATGTCGAAGCACAGTATATTAGAATATTGATCGCTATTGGGGTATTTTTCTACTATTTTCTTCTAACGGGTAGAGGGATTTTTCTGTTTCTTGTCTTTTGTCATTTGGGCATTGTCACGATTGTAAAGATCTGTATCGTTGCAGAACGAAGTTTGCATGTCGGATGCGGAAGGCTTGGGATCATCAGCGCATTTTGATGGATTTCCTTTTCCCGAACGATTAAAGCTAGATAAATCAATCTAGAATAGTGCTGGGTCACCTCCCGCGATCCGTCGGCGCTCCTCCCGCCTTCACGGACCAGGCTAAGAAAACAATGGCTGCTGAAATCGAAAACGGCCCTCTCTCGAAGGGTGAGGCCTACATCGCTGAAATCGAAGGCCTCAAGACCCAGTTCGACGTGTTCCGGTTCATGAAGCGTTTGACCGAGTCCTTCGGCATGAAGGCGTTCATGGTGCTTCACCTGCCGGGCAAGACCTCGGTCGAGCTTTCAGCCAATTCGGTGATCACCAACTGGCCGGCCGAACTGCTCTCCATCTATGACCAGCAGAAGATGTTGTCGGAAAGCCCGCTTCTGCGCCGGTTGCGCAAGACGACCGTGCCGTTTCGCTACGATCTCGGCGAAGCGGTCATGCGACGCGAGGATGGGCGCACCGATGCCGTAGCCAGTCTTTTCACGCGCTTCGGCCTGGTCAGGGGAGCGTATTTTCCGGTGCACGACGCTGCGGGTGGGCGTGGTGCGATTTCTTTCGCCGGTGACCGGGAGGCGATCAGCTTCGAGGAGGAACTGATTCTCCACCTCGTCTGCACCCATATCCAAGGCCGGCTGTCGGAAATTCGCAACCAGGATATCAGGAGCACCGATTCGCTGACGGAGCGGGAAATCGATTGCCTGAATTGGACGGCAGCGGGCAAGACCAGTGCGGAAATCGCCGAAATTCTCACCCTGTCGGAGCATACGGTCAACCATTACCTCAATCGTGCTGCCAAGAAGCTCAATACGGTCAATCGCACCCAGGCCGTCGCCAAGGCCTTGCGCCTCGGCATGATCAAATAAACAGGCAGTGCGCTGCATTTTTATTGTGCATTGCATCAGATTTGGGCGCGGTTCTTTTTGAGGCAGTCGCCGTCGTTCAGGATCGGTGTTTTCATAAATACGTGAATTTATTGAATATTTTTGGCATACTTGAAACTGGCACGCATCCTGCATTCTTATCATCATAGGTCCAGAGGGGACTTTGCAAACGACAGCGCCGATGAATGGCGCGCGATGCAGAGCCGCCGGTCATGATATGCGAGCCCGGATGTACGGCAGCGGTCATGACCGGCGGTTTTGTGTTTGAGCTTCCCGCACAGCTTCATGTCCGATGGCCTTGGCGAACCGCCTCGGCTCGCTTATCTAGAGCAATTCCAGCAAAAGTGCGTAGCGGTTTTGCGTCCGGAATTGCGTAGGAAACGCTCTAACGAAGAACATGAAATGCGGGGGCTGCAAGGTGGATGTCACCAAGGAACAGGTTCTGGACAAGCTGAAGACGGTGCGCGGTCCGGATCTGGAAAGCAATATCGTCGATCTCGGCATGGTGTCGGATGTCTTTATCGCGGACGGCAAGGTCTACTTCTCGATCACCGTGCCGGCCGAGCGCGCCAAGGACCTGGAGCCGCTGCGGCAGGCTGCCGAACGCACCGTCAAGGAACTCCCGGGCGTCAAGGGCGCCATGGTGGCGCTGACCGCCGACAAGAAGGCCGGCGGCGCGACCCCTCCGCGCCCTGCGGCCCAGCCGGCACATGGTCATAATCACCAGGGGCATCACCACGGCCATGCGCATGCGGCGCCGCAAGGCCGGCCACCGCAGCAGCAAGGCAAGGCCGGCGTGCCCGGCATCGGTGCGATCATCGCCGTCGCTTCGGGCAAGGGCGGCGTCGGCAAATCCACCACGGCGGTCAACCTGGCGCTGGCGCTGCAGGCAAACGGTCTGCGTGTCGGTGTTCTGGATGCCGATATCTACGGCCCGTCCATGCCGCGCCTCCTGAAGATTTCCGGCCGTCCCGGCCAGATCGACGGCCGCATCATCAAGCCGATGGAAAATTACGGCCTCAAGGTCATGTCCATGGGTTTCCTCGTCGATGAGGAAACCGCGATGATCTGGCGCGGGCCGATGGTGCAGTCGGCCTTGATGCAGATGCTGCGCGAGGTCGCCTGGGGCGAGCTTGACGTGCTAGTCGTCGACATGCCGCCCGGCACCGGCGATGCCCAGCTGACCATGGCGCAGCAGGTGCCGCTGGCCGGTGCCGTCATCGTCTCGACGCCGCAGGATCTGGCTTTGATCGATGCCCGCAAGGGCCTGACCATGTTCCGCAAGGTGGAAGTGCCGGTGCTCGGCATCATCGAGAACATGAGCTATTTCATCGCCCCTGATACCGGCAATCGTTACGATATCTTCGGCCATGGCGGCGCCAGGAACGAGGCGGAGCGCATCGGCGTGCCCTTCCTCGGCGAAGTGCCGTTGACGATGACCATCCGCGAGACCTCCGATGCCGGCACGCCGGTGGTGGTGTCCGAGCCGGACGGCGTTTCGGCCGGTATCTATCGCGATATTGCCACAAAGGTCTGGCAACAGCTCAAGGGCAGTACACAAAGAGCCGCCCCCGCCATCGTTTTCGATTAACTGTCGTCGCTCTGTGCATGGCTGCCCTTCGAAAGAAGGGATTGATTCTCTCCGTACCTTCGATCAGAAGGCTGCGGCCCGAGCTGCTCGAGGGTGGCATTGTCCTGGGCAACCGGCCGAACGCAGCATCGGCCGGCATGAAATAAATGCTGCGTTGCATCCCCTATCCGTCCCGCAGCAATTGCTGTAGATAGTCGCGATGCGGTAATCCACCGTGCGAAGCTAGGAAGCGGCCCGATGCCAGGGGCGCAGGAGTTATTGATTGATCAATGCCTGTCGTTTCAGCGGTGAGGCCGGCTTCCCTCCGATGGATTGCGCAACCCATGGCCTTGCCCCGATCGCGTCCTGCGCGTGGGAACGTGCCGGGAGTCCGCGGCCGCGCCGCGTTGCCGCCCTGTCTGCCCGCTATGGACCATCCTGATCCTCTGATGCGCCGGACCCTGTGAGGGGCAAGCGCATGGCCGCATCGTATGCGGTGATGGCGGTCTGCCGTCGTTTTCGTTATTCTTTCTCTGGAAAGGCTGGCTTTAGGCCTGTTTTTACACCCCATGTCTCACAATGCTGAGCATTCCGCGCAGGATGGCAACAAACTGCGCAATCTCGTTGGCCTTGCGCTCGGTTCCGTCGGCGTCGTTTACGGCGATATCGGTACGAGCCCGCTTTACGCTTTCCGCGAGGCGCTGCGGCCGATCGGCCGCGACGGCATCACCGAATTCGAGATCATCAGCCTGATCTCGATGATGATCTGGTCGCTGACCATCATCGTCACCATCAAATACGTGCTGTTCCTGCTCCGGGCGGACAACGATGGGGAAGGTGGCACGCTGTCGCTTCTGGCGCTGCTGATGAAGACCGCCAACGGTCACACGGCACTCTTGATGCTGCTCGGCCTGATCGGCGCTGCGCTGTTTCTCGGTGAAGTCATGATCACGCCGGCGCTGTCGGTCCTGTCGGCGGTGGAAGGCATCAAGCTGGTGGCGCCCAGCATGGCGGAATACATCGTCCCCATATCGGTCGCCATCCTGTTTTTCCTGTTCGCCATCCAGTCGCACGGCACCGGCGCGGTGGGGCGGTTCTTCGGGCCGATCATGGCGGTCTGGTTCGTCGTCATGGCGGCTGCCGGCATCGCCCATATTTCCGACGATTTCAGCATCCTGGGCGCCTTTAACCCCTGGTATGCCATCTCCTTCATGATCGACGAAGGCTTCATCGGCCTGCTGGTGCTCGGTTCTGTGTTCCTGACGATCACCGGCGCGGAAGCGCTGTATGCCGACCTCGGCCATTTCGGCCGCAAGCCGATCCAGCTCGCCTGGTTCCTGCTGGTATTCCCGGCGCTGACGCTGAACTATCTCGGCCAGGGCGCGCTGGTTCTGAAACACCCCGAAGCGGTTGCCAATCCCTTCTACCTGATGTTCCCGCAATGGGCGCTGCTGCCGATCGTCATCCTGGCGACGGCCTCGACGATCATCGCCAGCCAGGCGGTCATCACCGGCGCGTTTTCGCTGACGCGGCAGGCCATCCATCTCGGCTACCTGCCGCGCATGGAAATCCTCTTCACCTCGGAGACCAACACCGGGCAGATCTTTCTGCCGTCGGTCAACACCATCCTGCTGGTCGGCGTCATCGGCCTGGTCCTCGCCTTCCGCAGCTCAGACGCGCTGGCGACCGCCTACGGCATTTCGGTCACCGGCACGATGCTGATCAGCAGCATCCTGGCCTTCGAATTCATCACCACCCGCTGGCAATGGTCGCGAGCAATGGCGGCGCTGGTCATGGCGCCCTTCGTGACGCTGGAGATCATCTTCCTCGGCTCGAACCTCCTGAAGATCGAGGAAGGCGGTTATGTGCCGGTGCTGATCGCCACCGCCTTCACGGTGATCATGTGGACCTGGCGCCGCGGCACGCGCATCCTGTTTGCCCGCACCCGCCACACGGATATCCCGCTGGCCGCCTTCATCACCTCCATCGAACGCAAGAGCGAACACGGCCCCGTCGCCGTTCCGGGCACGGCGATCTTCCTGACCAGCGATCCGGAATCGGCACCCGCCGCCCTGCTGCACAATCTCAAGCACAATCACGTGCTGCACCAGAAGAACGTCATCCTCACCATCCAGACGATCAACAAGCCGCGCGTCACCAGTGAAGATCGGTATGTGGTCGAGCAGATCAGCGAACGGTTTTCCCGCGTCATGCTGAACTTCGGTTACATGGAATCGCAGAACGTGTCGCAGGCCCTGGCGCAGCTGCGCAAGACCGGGCTGAAGTTCGACATCATGTCGACCTCCTTCTATCTCGGCCGGCGCAAGCTGGTGCCGGATGCCAAATCCGGCATGCCGCACTGGCAGGACCGGCTGTTCATCGCGCTGGCCAACAGTGCTGCCGACCCGTCGGATTATTTCCGCCTGCCGGCGAATCGTGTCGTCGAATTGGGGTCGCACGTCATTATCTGAGCCAAAAAGGGTCGTTTCGGTCAGATTGTCGCAGTCGAAGGCGCCGTGCAGACGTCGCCATTAACCCGCTGTAAAGGTTAATGAGCGATTTTGCATACATGTCTTGCGTCGCCTTCGTGGAGTTTTGTTTTGCGTCAAGAAAGCCGTTCGCGCCGTAAGTCCCGTTCGTCATTTGGCAACTGGACTTCGCCCCTCGTCTTTGGACTCGCGATGTGGATCGGGTTTCCCTCGATGTCCGCCCATGCCGATCTCGCCGGGCTGCTGGCGGGTCTCGATCGCGGCGGCCAGCAATGGCGCATGGTGCTGACCAATTCGCCGGCAGGGTCCATCCACGAATCGGAACTCTTCTTTGCCGATCCGATCGTCACCGGCTCGCTGGGCGCCGATGCCGGCCTGATGTTGCCGGACGGACGCCGCGTTGCGATCATCGACCGGGAAAAGGGCGATGGCACGCCGGACGAGGACCGCATCAACCGCAAGGAAAAGAAACGCCGCGTCGTGGCTGTGGAAAAGATGCTGCCGCCGAAGGATTTTTCCGCAGGTTCCGTGCTCGATCGCACCACATCGCTGTTCGAGCCGCTGTTCGACAGCAAGGAGCCGACCGGCTTCGTCAAGCCGAAGATCCGCGGCAAGGAACTGCAGATCGCCAGCGCCTTCTATAAGAAGAAGGAGCCGGTGGCCGAAGTCGGCGTCTCCTCGATGCTCGCCAGCCTGGTGACCAACGACAAGGCCGATGTGCTTGCCACCGCCTATGCGCCCGTCGAGCCGGACTATGCCCAGGAATCGCCGTTCGATTCGATTCTCGCCGACAAGCAGGATACCGGTCGCTTCGTGCCGCAGATCGGTCCGGAGGATCATGCCTGGGCTGCAAGCGTTCTGCCGGCATCGGTGTTTTCCGCCGAAGAGCAGCAATGCCTGGCCTCCGGCATCTATTTCGAGGCGCGCGGTGAGTCGGTGAAGGGGCAGGCGGCCGTGGCGCAGGTCATCCTCAACCGGGTGCGCAATCCTTCCTACCCGAAAACCATTTGCGGCGTCGTCTACCAGAACGAGGACTGGCGCAACCGTTGCCAGTTTTCCTTTGCCTGCGACCGCATCAAGGATCGCGTCAACTCGCAATATCACTGGAAGATCGCCCGCGACGTCGGCATGGCGGTGACGGCCGGGAAGATCTGGCTGCCGGAAGTCGGCTCTGCAACCCACTACCACGCGATCTATGTCTGGCCGCGCTGGGCCCGCAGCATGAAGAAGGTCGGCCGCATCGGGCTTCACGTCTTCTACCGCACCTATGGCGGCGGCTGGAGCTGAGGAAGGCGTCGGTTTGCGGCAGGGAAATCCCGGATTCTGGGGGGATTCCCTTCAATGTTCAGCTAAGTTCCTGAATCTTTACAGTAAAATAGTCCCTTAACAACCTTGGTCGACGCCTTGACTATAAGGACGGCCAAAACTATGTTGCGCGCGACTTCAAAACGGCCCGAAAGGTGCTATTTACCTCTCCGTCTGCTTCTCGCTAGCCTGACTTTAAGGCAGGAAAAGGACAAAGGAAGAGGAGAGTACCATGACGGATAACCGGGATGACGGTCTGGAAGCGCGCCGCAAGCGTCTGGATGCCGAACTGGCAGACATTCGCAAGGCGGCGCACGACGAGAAGGCAAGCGAAAGCAGTGCCGAGGCAAGCCGCAAGGGTTATGCCATGGCCATGAAGCTTTCCAGCGAATTCATCGCAGCCATCATCGTCGGTGCTCTTCTGGGCTATCTTTTCGATCGTTTTGTGGGTACAGCGCCTTGGGGCATGATCGTTCTTCTGCTCCTCGGTTTTTGTGCCGGTATATTGAATGTTCTTCGCTCGGCGGGGATGGTGGCGACGCCGCATCCGGTCGATAAGAAGAATGAGACGTGAAAGATGAGGCGTGGCCCCCAGGTCGCTCCTCGGTTAGAGGCCTCCGCCTGAGCGCGGGCAGAATGAAAGAGATCAACGGTGTCAAACGATCCGATCCATCAGTTCGTGGTACAAAAGATTGTTCCGATCGAAATTGGCGGGATTGATTTCTCTTTTACCAATGCTTCGCTGTTCATGGTTGCGACCGTAGCCGCCGCATCGGGCTTCCTGTATTTCGCAACCTCGCAGCGCGGCCTCATTCCGGGCCGGACGCAGTCGGTTGCCGAAATGTCCTATGAGTTCATCGCCTCGATGCTCCGGGAAGGGGCGGGCAGCCATGGGATGAAGTTCTTCCCGCTGGTGTTCTCGCTGTTCATGTTCGTGCTGACGGCCAACATGCTCGGCATGTTCCCGTACTTCTTCACTGTCACCAGCCAGATCATCGTCACCTTCGCGCTGGCGCTTCTGGTCATCGGCACCGTGCTCGTCTACGGTTTCTACAAGCACGGCCTGCACTTCCTCAAGCTCTTCGTACCGTCCGGCGTGCCGCCGATGCTGCTGCTGCTGGTCGTGCCGATCGAAATCATTTCCTTCCTGTCGCGTCCGATCTCGCTGTCGGTTCGTCTTTTCGCTAACATGCTGGCAGGCCATATCACGCTCAAGGTGTTCGCAGGCTTCGTCGCCTCGCTCGGAACCCTCGGTGCGCTCGGCGTCGGTGGCGCCATCCTGCCTCTCATTATGACCGTCGCCCTGACTGGTCTCGAGTTCCTCGTCGCCTTCCTGCAGGCTTACGTCTTCGCGGTACTGACTTGCATGTACCTCAACGACGCAGTTCACCCTGGCGGGCACTAAGGATACCGACAACGGCGCCCTCCCGGCGCCAGTCATTCGCCGCAACAACCATTCGAAGGAGTTCAATCATGGAAGCGGAAGCAGCAAAGTACATCGGCGCAGGTCTGGCTTGCCTCGGTATGGCCGGTACGGCTCTCGGTCTCGGCAACATCTTCGGCAGCTACCTGTCCGGCGCCCTGCGCAACCCGTCGGCTGCTGACGGCCAGTTCGGCCGCCTGGTATTCGGCTTCGCCGTTACGGAAGCTCTGGGCATCTTCTCGCTGCTCATCGCTCTCCTCCTGCTCTTCGCCGTCTAATACCGGCTGAGATCTGGATCACGGTTCGCGGCATGCGGACCGTGATCCTTTGCATTTGCAGTACACCTGGAGGTGAGCATGTTTGTGACCCCGGCTTATGCCGAAGAAACCCCGGCCGCGGGCGAGACCCATACGGAAACGGGCGTGGCACATGAAGCTGGTCACGAGACCGGTGTTTTCCCGCCGTTCGATTCGACCACATTCGCGTCCCAGATCCTTTGGCTGGTGATCACGTTCGGCCTCTTCTACATGCTCATGAAGAAGGTCATCGTGCCGCGCATCGGTGGCATCCTTGAAAATCGCCACGACCGCATCGCCCAGGACCTGGACGAAGCAGGCCGCCTGAAGGCGGAAGCCGACGCCGCGATCGAGACCTATGAAAAGGAACTCGCTGCCGCACGCGCCAAGGCAAATACCATTGCAACGACTGCCCGCGACGCCGCCAAGGCGAAGGCTGATGCCGACCGCGCCGCTGTCGAAGCCGAACTTTCCGGCAAGCTCGCTGCTGCCGAAGAGCACATCGCCGGCATCAAGGCGAAGGCTTTTGCCGAAGTCGGCGCCATTGCCGAAGACACGGCAAGCACCGTCGTCGAAGAACTGATCGGCCAGCAGGCCACGCAGGCCGACATCTCGGCCGCCGTCGCAGCTGCCAAGCAGGGGGCATGATCCATGGCTTTTGATGCAACATTCTTTGCCCTCGTCGGCCTGGTCGTTTTCCTCGCCCTGGTGATCTACCTCAAGGTTCCGGGCATGGTGGGCAAGAGTCTCGACGCCCGCGCCGACCAGATCCGCAACGAACTGGCGGAAGCCAAGCGCCTGCGCGAAGAGGCCCAGCACCTGCTGGCCGAATACCAGCGCAAGCGCAAGGAAGCCGAAGCCGAAGCTGCCAACATCGTCGCCGCCGCCGAGCGCGAGGCGCAGATGCTGACTGCCGAAGCCAAGCAGAAGACGGAAGAATTCGTCGCTCGCCGCAACGCGCTGTCCGAGCAGAAGATCAAGCAGGCCGAAGCCGACGCCGTCAATGCCGTCCGCTCTGCCGCTGTCGATCTGGCGATTGCCGCTGCCGAAGCCGTCATCGCCAAGAAGAGCGACGCTGCCGTGCAGTCCGACCTCTTCAACCGTTCGCTGAACGACGTGAAGACGCGCCTGAACTGAGAGTTCGCCGCATTATTTTAGAAAAGGCCGGGGAAACCCGGCCTTTTTTTGTTTTTCAGCAAGCCCTCATCCCCTGACGGGAGCTTTTTCCCGCAGGTGGGGAGAAGGAGACGCGCCATACCCTTTCCGCCACACTCAGCGCCGCATCGGGCAAGTCCGCTTTCCCCGCTTGCGGCAGAGCTGTCGCATTTGGCGTGACGTCGCCTCTTTCACCTTCTCCCCCGCGGGGAGAAGGGGGCCCGAAGGGTTGGATGAGGGGTCAAGCGGAAGGGTTTTGCCGTGGCCCCCCTCATCCCGCTGCCGCGACCTTCTCTCCGCGGGGGAGAAGGCGGGAGGTGGCACCGCCTCATTCCATATGCGATAGCCCTGCCGCTTGCGGGGAGAGGGCCAGGGTGAGGGACAGAGCGACCGGTGAGGCCGTTCCCACCGAGCCCTCAATCGTCGGCCGGCGACACGTCTTTTCTCAGCGGCTTGAAACTCATCCGGTGCAGGAGGCATGGGCCATGGATCTCGATGTTGCGTCGATGGACGGCGGTGGCATAACCGACATGGTTGGCAAAGCCGTAGGCCGGGAAAACATCGGCGGCGCGGGCCATCATCCGATCCCGCGTCACCTTGGCGACGATCGAGGCGGCCGCAATGGACACCGATCGGGCATCACCCTTGATTACCGCCCGGCCATGGCAGTGCAGACCCGGAGGAACATCACGACCGTCGACCAGCACCAGCTTGGGGGCAAGGCAAAGGCTCAGCACCGACCGCCGCATGGCATCAAGGCTTGCCCGCAGGATATTCATGCCGTCAATGCGTTTCGGCCCCGAAGATGCGATGGCGACGGTGGCGGTCGACAGGATGACATCGAACAGGTTTTCCCGCTCTGATAGCGTCAACTGTTTTGAATCGTTGAGGCCCTGCGGGATATTGTCCGGATCGAGAATCACCGCTGCGGCGACGACCGGCCCGGCCAGTGGCCCACGACCAGCCTCATCGGTGCCGGCAACCGGCCAGAGACCGTCCTTGCAGGCGGCAAGCTCCATGAAAAAATCCGGTCCCGAAGGCGGGATATCGAAAAGCAGTGGAGAATCGGGCGGCATGCGCTTTTTCATGCGGCGAAAATTGCACGCCGGCCCGATCTCCTGCAAGCCCCCGGTCTGCGGCTCGTATCAGGCCAAGCCGCAATGGAGGGCGGCTCCCCGGGGGCTTTCCGGAGGCGGGGGACAGGGGACCGCCGCCGGAAACTCTATGTCTCATCTCAAAGCAGCGACAGCTGCACGCCGCTGCCGTTCGGCGGCACGAAAAGATCGTCGCGTAACTGCGCACTGCGACGTCCCATGCCGAGCCTCTTGGTGGCCATCTCGAAGCGCCGGCCGATCTGCCAGGCATAAGGGCCGGCGCCCTTCATGCGCTTGCCGAATTCGGCATCGTAATCCTTGCCGCCGCGCATCGACCGTATCAGCGACATGACATGCCGGTAGCGGTCGGGATAATGCTGGAGCAGCCAGTCGCGGAAGAGCGGGCTGACCTCCAGCGGCAGACGCAACAGCACGTAACTCGCTTCCGTTGCTCCGGCAGCCTTGGCGGCATCGAGAATACGCTCGATCTCATGATCGTTCAGCGCCGGGATAATCGGCGACACCAGAACGCTGGCGGGAATGCCGGCTTCGGTAAGCGCCCGGATCGCTTCAAGCCGTTTCGGCGGTGTCGCAGCCCGCGGCTCCATCGTCCTTGCCAGCTTGCGGTCGAGCGTCGTCACCGACAGGCCGACCTTGGCAAGTCCCTTGGCGGCCATTTCCTGCAGGATGTCGATGTCGCGCGTCACCAGCGCCGACTTGGTGACGATCATGACGGGATGGTTGGCCTTGTTCAGCACCTCGAGGATCTGCCGCATGATGCGCCATTCCCGCTCGATCGGCTGGTAGGGGTCGGTGTTGGTGCCGATGGCGATGGTCCGCACCTTGTAGCCCGGCTTCGCCAGCTCGCGTTCCAGAAGTTTCGGCGCGTCCGGCTTGGCAAACAGCTTGGCCTCGAAATCGAGACCTGCCGACAGGCCCATATAGCTGTGCGTCGGCCGGGCGAAACAATAGATGCAGCCATGTTCGCAGCCGCGATACGGATTGACCGAGCGATCGAAGCCGATGTCAGGCGAATCGTTCTTGGTGATCGCCGTGCGCGGCTTTTCCACCTGCACCTCGGTCTTGAACGGCGGCAGTTCCTCCAGAGACTGCCAGCCGTCGTCAAAGGCGGCACGCTGCTGCAGCTCGAAACGTCCGTCCGGATTGAGGCCGGCGCCACGACCGCGCCGCCGCTCGGCATCGACCCGCAGCCCGGAGGCGACGATCAGCGCATCGGCAATATCTGCCGTATTGGCAGGCTGGAAGGCAGCCCGCCCGACATGGGACAGATCGTTCATTGGTGTTCTCCGCACGGGGGTCAATTCGCCCCGTCAAATCATGATTAAATTCCTATCGCGAAAATGAGAACATTGCAAGAACAAAATAGCGGATAGAACGATGGCAATTTCTTGTGCGATGCAGTAATCAGAAAGGCATGTTGACAGTCATCATGGAATGCCGCGATCAGGAGGCCGAACTGGCGCAGACCCTGTCGGTGCTCGTTGCAGGCGCCGTGGAGGGTCTGGTCAGCGATGTTGTCGTGCTTGATCACGGTTCGAAGGACGGGTCGTCCGACGTTGCCGATGCCGCCGGCTGCCGTTTCCATCTGCACTGGGACCTGGCCGAAATCGTGCGCGGCGCGCGCGGTGAGTGGTTGTTGCTGCTGGAGCCTGGCGCGCGGCCGCAAAGCGGATGGGTCGAGGAGATTGCCGAATACATGGCGCTGAACCGCCTGCCGGCGCGGTTTTCTCCATCGGTCAGTTACCGGCTGCCCCTCTTGAAGCGTATTTTCCGCGCCGTGCCGCCACTCGAGCCGGGCTTCTTGATTTCGAAGAGCCAGGTGCTGGCCGCGGCCAAGCCCGGCCTCTCCTTGGCCGAACTGGCAAAAGGGCAGAAAACCCGACGTCTGGCGAGCGAACTTATCCCATCTTGGGTGGCGCGCTCGTTGCGCTGACGGTTAAGCCGAGGGATTGCCGCGCTTCAGGTGCTCGTCGAGCCGCGGCATGATTTCCACGAAATTGCAGGGCATGTGGCGATAGTCGAGCTGTCCGGCAAGAATGCCGTCCCAGGCATCCTTGCAGGCGCCGGGGGAGCCCGGCAGCACGAAGATGAAGGTGGCATTGGCCACGCCGCCCGTTGCCCGCGACTGGATGGTGGACGTGCCGATCTTGTCGTAGGAAATGCGGTGGAAGACTTCCGAGAAGCCGTCCATCCGTTTTTCGAACAGCGGTTCCAGCGCCTCGGGCGTCACGTCGCGGCCGGTAAAGCCGGTGCCGCCGGTGGTGATCACCACATCGATCGTATCGTCGAGCGTCCACGCCTTCACCTGGTCGTAGATGCGGGTGCGGTCATCCGGCACGATGGCGCGAGCCGAAAGCCGGTGGCCGGCAGCCTCGATGCGGGCGACGAGCGTGTCGCCGGACTTGTCGTCGGCCAATGTCCGCGTATCGGAAACGGTCAGCACGGCGATGCCGACGGGAATGAACGGGCGGCTTTCGTCCAGGCGGGTCATACCGTGCCTCCGGCAAAGGTTTCTGTCGCCTGGACATACCAGTCCGGCCGGGCGGCGTGAAGCGCGGCGGCTGCTTTTCCGGCAAGGTGTGGATCGGTAAACAGCGCAAAACAGGTCGCGCCGGACCCCGACATCCGCACCATCGAGGCGTTTTGGTGCAACAACAGGCCTCTCGCCTCTTCGATCTCGCCGACGAGGCTTTTGGCAGGTGCTTCCAGGTCGTTGCGGCCAGAGGAAAGCCAGGAAAGCCAATCCGCGCGATCCGTCGAGGACGGCAGCGCTGGGAGCGGCGCGTTATGCTTGTCCGTCAGCAGTTTGAAGATCGCCGGCGTCGAGACCGCCTTCAGCGGGTTGACCAGCACGCAGGAAAAAGCGGGCAACTGTGGAAGGCGCTCGATCTCGTCGCCGATGCCGCGGGCAAGCAGCGGGCGTCCGGCAAGGCACATCGGTACATCGGCGCCAAGGCGCAGGGCGATGGCGTGCAGCACTGGCGCCGGCACGTCATGCTTCCACAGCCTTTGCAGGCCCCGCAGCGCAGCCGCCGCGTCGGCCGAACCGCCGCCGATGCCGGAAGCAACCGGCAAGTTCTTTTCGAGATGGATGTGAACGGCCGGTGCCTGCAAACCTTCGGCGGCAAATGCTGCCCGCAAGGCATCCCGCGCCTTCAACACCAGATTGGCCTGCGGATCTTCCGCCTGCAACAAAGATCCGAACCGGCCGGAGAGGGTGAAGTGATCGGCCTCGGCCGGCGAAAGCGTCACGCGGTCGCCGGCAACGGCGAAGGTCACCACCGATTCCATCAAGTGGTAACCATCCGGCCGCTGGCCGATCACATGCAGCGCCAGATTGATCTTGGCCGGCGCCGGCTCGGTAATGCTGTCCGCGGTCACGACAGGCGAGGACTCTTACTTCACCTTTGCCGGCAGCTTGATAACTTCGCCGGTCTTCAGGTCTTCCGGATTGCCCTTCAGCGCCGGGTTGAGTTCGAGGATCTCGTTGACGCGGTTGCCGTCGCCGAGGATTTTTTCGGCGATCTTGGCAACGGTGTCGCCGGCCGCGATGGTGTAATCCGTCGTCGGAGCCTCGGTCTTGTTGACTGCGACCTGCTGCTGTGGCCCGTCGCTCAGCCCGTCCTTGATCTTCGCCTCGATCTTCGGGATCTCGGTCATTTCCGGCTTCATCGTCAGGGCGCGCTGCCACTGGTAGCGGGCCTCGAACGTGCGGCCGACACGCCAGTAGGCGTCGCCCAGATGGTCGTTGATCGTCGCATCGCCAGCCTTCAGCTGTGCGGCGCGCTCCAGTTCGTTGACGGCTTCCTCGAAGCGGCCGAGGCGGAAATAGGCCCAGCCGAGCGAATCGACGATGTAGCCGTCATCCGGCCGCAGCTCGACGGCGCGCTTGATCATATCAAGCCCCTCGTCGAGATTGCGGTTCATGTCGACCCAGGAATAACCGAGATAGTTGAGAACCTGCGGCTGGTCCGGGTTGAGTTCCAGCGCCTTGCGGAAGTTCGGCTCGGCCTGCTCCCACTTCTTCAGCCGCTCATAAGCGATGCCGCGCTGGAAGAAGATCGTCCAGTTGCCACGGTTCGGCACCGGGCCGATCACCTCGACGGCCTTGTCGAAATTGTCCGCCATGGCCGCATAGTCCTTGGCGTCAGAAAGCACGCTGCCGTAAGCGATGTAGCTGCGGATATCCTTGGGATCGGAATCGATCAGCGACTTCAGATGCTTCTTGGCTTCGTCGACATCGCCGGTCTGGGCGAGCGCCATGCCGAGCTGCAGCTCGGAAATCCGCCGCATCGGCGAATCCTGCGGCACGCGGCGATAGAACTCGATGGCGCGTTGCGGCTGCTCGGCATTTTCGGCCAGTCCGCCGAGGAGCACCAGCGTATCGGCGCTTTCCGGGTCGAGCGCGTAGGAGGCCTGCAGGTAGAGCGCAACGGCGTCGTCGGCGCCCTGCCGGTTCAGCGCGCTGCCGACGGAGAACAGCACGGCCGCTGCACCCTGTGCCGCCGTCGTGATCTGCTGCTCCGGCTTTTCACCCTTCTCGATGCTCTGGCGAAGGGCATTCAGCGGCGCATAATTGTTGATGAAGTTGTCGCCGGCAGAAATCGCGTCCAGCGCCTTCTGCTTGTTGCCTTCCTTGGCTTCCAGCCGTGCCAGCGCCATCACGGCGCGCACATAGGTGTCCGGTGCCGTCTGGCCGCCGTCACGGTCGGCCACGGCTTCGCTGAGGTGCGAACGCGCCTTGGAGGTGTCGCCGCTGGCAGCCGCCAGCGCGCCGGCATGGTAATGCTTGAAGATGTCGAACCACTGCGGGCCCTTCATGCCTTCGATCAGCGCCAGGGCGTCCTTGCTCTTGCCGTCACCCATGCGGGCCCAGGCAACGAGCAGGCTGTTCATCATCCGCTCGAGATCGTTCGGGCCTTCATACTTGAGGATCTTCTCCGCCGAAGCGTAGTCCTTCTCGTAGATGGCATTGAGGCCGCGGACGATGGTCGTGATGCGCTCGACGGAGGGATCGTTCTTCATCTGCTCGGCCAGCTTGACGCCGTCCTGGAAGTCGCCGTTCATGAACAGCGCGATCATCAGCCGCTGGCGGATCTCGGGATTGCCCGGCTCCAGCTCCAGCGCCTTGCGATAGAGCGAAATGGCGTTCTTGTAGTCCTTGTCCACATCGGCCGTGCGTCCGGCGAGGAAAGCACCGGCAAAGGTCGTTGCGGTGGAGGGGTCGAAGGTTTCCACCTGTTCGCTTGCAGGCGCCTTTTCGGCCTGGGCGTAAGCCATCGGGGCCGCCCCGGCGACCATCAGAACCGCGATCGCGACGCCGGAAAGAAGACGGTGGGCAACTGTCTGCCGCATGAACAAGCCTTTCATCAGGGACGGGTCAAGCCCGAAAGCATAAGGAACACGGGCGTAATGATTCCGTAACAGAATGGCTTTTTTGAAGCAGCCCCGCAAGGAATTCCGCGCGTGCCTCAGTTCACCCGCTGGATGGAGAAGTCGATGACCTCCATCAGCGCCGTCTTCCAGGCGGATTGCGGCAGCGGCGCCAGCGCGTCGCGGGCGATGGTGCCGTAATGTTTGGCGCGGGCGATTGTGTCGGCAAGGCTGCCGTATTTGGTGATCAGGCCGAGCGCCTTTTCGAGGTTTTCCTCGCTGCTGTTGCCGCCTTCGATGGCGTCGCGCCAGAAGGCGCGTTCGTCCGGCGTGCCCCGGCGATAGGCGAGGATGACGGGCAGGGTGATCTTGCCCTCGCGGAAATCGTCGCCGACATTCTTGCCGAGATCGGCGGCCTTGCCGCCGTAATCCAGCGCATCATCGACCAGCTGGAAGGCGAGGCCGAGGTTCATGCCGTAGGATTTCAGCGCGTTGCGGCCTGCCTTGTCGGTCCTGGCGACGATCGGGCCAACTTCGGCGGCAGCGGCAAACAGCGCTGCCGTCTTGGCGCGGATCACCTGCAGGTAATCATCCTCGGTCGTCTCCATGTTCTTGGCGACGGACAGCTGCAGCACCTCGCCCTCGGCGATCACCGAAGCGGCGGTGGACAAAACGTCGAGTGCATCGAGCGAACCGACATCGACCATCATGCGAAACGCCTGGCCGAGCAGGAAGTCGCCGACCAGCACGCTCGCCTGGTTGCCCCAGATCATCCGCGCCGTCGATTTGCCGCGGCGCAGGTCGCTTTCGTCGACGACGTCATCGTGCAGCAGTGTGGCGGTGTGCATGAACTCGACGCTGGTGGCGAGCTTCACATGCGCATCGCCCTCGTAGCCGAACATCGCGGCGGAGGCGAGTGTCAGCATCGGCCGCAGGCGTTTGCCGCCCGAGGAGATCAGGTGGTTGGCGACCTCGGGAATCATCTGCACGTCGGAACCGGCCCGCGACAGGATGAGCTGGTTGACGCGCTCCATGTCCGCCTTGGTCAGATCGACGAGCGGCTTCACCGAAGCCTGTTTGTTCTTGCCTTCTTCAAGCGGTATTACGACGCCCAACGACCCGGACTCCTGTTCATTCTTTGCAAAAGACAATAGAAAGGGCCGGTTAGCGCGGCAAGAGGCGAATTGTCTCGCTCATGCGAATTTGACAGGGATTTCATCGGAATGCTCGAACTCATCCGCACCAACGATCCGGTCCTGCTCTCCTTTGCCGAGAGCCTGATGAAGGATGCCGGCATTCATTGCATGGTCGCCGACCAGGGAATGAGCATTCTGGAAGGCTCGCTCGGCATGCTGCCGCGCCGTTTCCTGGTCGAAAGCGACCGGGCGGACGAGGCGCGCGCCATTCTGACCGATGCCGGCCTTGCGGACGAATTGCGCGATGCACCACGCTGAGCCGAAGGAGGTCGCAGGCCCCCAGGCCGAGACCCTCGATGCCTTTCACTACGGTCGTTTCCACGTGTTGCAGCCGAAGGGCAGGGGGCACCGGTCGGGCATGGATGCCATGCTGCTGGCCGCGCTCGTCGCCGATGAGCGGCCGATCCGCGTTGCCGATCTCGGCGCCGGCGCAGGTGCTGCCGGCATGGCGGTCGCCTCGCGGCTGGCAAACGCCGAGGTGGTCCTTGCGGAACGATCGCCGGACATGGCCGATTATGCCCGCCGCAGCGCCGTCCATCCGCTCAATGCCCACATGGCTGCCCGGCTGTCCGTCGTCGAGGCGGACGTGACGGCCACCGGCCGGGCAAGGCGCGCCATGGGGCTCGACGACGACAGTTTCGACCACGTGATCATGAACCCGCCCTTCAACGACGGCAGCGACCGGCGCACGCCGGATGCGCTGAAGGCGGAAGCGCATGCCATGCATGACGGCCTGTTCGAAAGCTGGGTGCGCACGGCCGGCGCCATTCTGCGCCCCGGCGGTCAACTGTCCCTGATCGCCCGGCCGGAATCGATTGCCGAGATCATCGCCGCCTGCGGCCGCCGCTTCGGTGGCATCGAAATTACTGCCCTGCATCCTCGCGCCGGCGAGAATGCCGTGCGCATCCTGGTGACGGCGATCAAGGGGTCGCGTGCCCGCCTCAGCCAGCGTTTCCCGCTGGTGATGCATGAAGAGGACACCCACCGCTTCGCCGCCCTGTTCGACGATTTCAACAACGGCCGGGCCGCCTACGCCCGAAAACGCTGAATTTTACGTCGTGCCGCTTGTGTTCGCCGTAGCGATACACACATATCCCGGCAGGTTTTCAAACATAGGGATGACGGATGGCGGGTTTTCTGAAGCGGCTTTTACCGAAACGCTTTCGCAAGAAAAGAGTGGTCATCCCGGTCGTTAGGCTTCACGGCGCCATCCAGGCGGGCGGCAGCGCCTTCCGCCCCGCGCTCAATCTCGCCTCCTACTCCGCCGCCCTGGAAAAGGCCTTCGCGATGAAGGAAGCGCCGGCGGTGGCGCTGTCGATCAATTCTCCGGGCGGTTCGCCGGTGCAGTCCCGGATGCTCTATCAGCGCATTCGGTCGCTTGCGGGAGAAAACGGCAAGAAGGTCTTCGTGTTCGTCGAGGATGTCGCGGCCTCCGGCGGCTACATGATCGCGCTCGCCGGTGACGAGATCTTCGCCGACCCCACCTCGATCGTCGGTTCCATCGGCGTCGTTTCCGGCGGCTTCGGCTTTCCCGAGCTTCTTCGCAAGATCGGTGTCGAGCGGCGCGTCTATACCGCCGGCGAAAACAAGGTGATCCTCGATCCGTTCCAGGAAGAAAAGCCGCAGGACATCGAATATCTGAAGACGCTGCAGCTCGATATCCATGCGGTGTTCATCGACATGGTCAAGGCGCGACGCGGCGAAAAGCTGTCCTCCGAGCCGGAGGTCTTCTCCGGCCTGTTCTGGACGGGCACGCGTGGCCTCGAACTGGGATTGATCGACGGTCTCGCCGACATGCGCCAGGAATTGCGCAAGCGGTATGGCGACAAGGTCAAGCTGGAACTGGTCACCGGTGCCCGCGGTTTCCTCGGTCGCCGCGCGCCGGGCGTGTTCGGCAGCGCAAGGGCCGAAGAGGTTGCGGCAGCAGCCGCATCGGGGCTTGCCGGAACGCTGGAAGACAAGGCATTGTGGAGCCGTTACGGACTTTGAGCCGGAAGGACGGGGGAGATGGCACAACTTATATTTCTGATCATTCTCGTCGCAGGCGGCTGGATTCTCTACAAGCGCTTCATCGGCGATGCCCAGAAGCTGGCCGCCAAGTCCAGGCAAGCGGAACGCGAGCGCGAAACGGGTGCCATGGGCACCCTCATCAAGGACCCCGCCACCGGCGAATATCGGGTCAAGCGCCCGGACGAGTGATCCTCGTCCGGCGGCGGTTGTGCGTCAGCTCTGCAGGCGCGGGCTGTTGATGACCTTGCGGAACAGGGTTTCCATGGCCTGAGAGATGCCCTGCGTCGGGCTGACCTCGAAGAACAGGCCGGGCGTGGCGCATTCCTGCATCTTCGTGGAAATCTCGCTCTGGAACGGCTTGATCCAGGAATTGTACCAGCTGTTCTTCGGCAGCGGCAGGTAGGTGGTGTAGAGGATGGCGATCCGGATGCCGCGATCCTTGATCGGCTTGCAGAAGGAGACGTCGATCGGCTCCTGGCAGCGGCTGCCGGTGGTCTTCTTGGTGCAGGTCGAGGGCTTGTAGCTGTCGCCGACGCCGTCGGACACGAAGAACAGTACCTTCTGCCGGTCCGTCGAACTGTCGCCGGTACCGGGCTTGTCGATCAGCTTGTTGATTTCCGTCAGGGCCGAATCGAAGCTTGTCTGCTGGTCGTTGTTGTAGCCCTGCTGCGGAATGGTCATCAGGTCGACGGCGCTGGCATAGGTCTTGACCTGGTCCATGTTGCCGTTGAGCGTCGAAACGGTGGTGAGCTTGGCATCCTCGGCCTTCTCGCCGAACGTATAGACGCCCATGCGATACTGGTTCGAAAACAGCATCGTGTCCTTGGCGGTCTGGGTCAGCTGCTGGGTTGCCTGGCGTACGGTGTCGACACGCATGCTCACGCCAAGCTTCTTGGCGAGATTATAGTAATTGTTGGCGTTTTTCGTCTCGTGGCAGGCAAATGCGCAGCTGTCGGACGTATTGGCTTCCAGCGTCGCGATGTCGGTGGCTGTGGCGCCGACGCCCATCGACGGCGTGTTGTCGAGCAGCATGTAGAAATCGATATGCGAGCCGAGCTGGTAGGTTGCCTTCGCAGCGCCGGAAATAACGATCTCCTGCTTGCCGATGATCTTCAGGAAGGTGGTAGGAAGCGACGTCTTGAAATTGACTTCGGCGACGATGTCCTGGCCGCTGCGCTTCACGTCGACATCGATGTTCAGGCTCTCGCTGGAATAGGGATCCTTCGCTTGCGTTTCCACCGTGACACCGCTTCTGGGAAGCTGGGCGCGGAAAATCTCCTTGGCATCCTCGACAGCGGCGGCGATCTGGCCGTCGGTCACCATCTGCCGTGCCAGGGCAACACCATTGGATTTTTCCGATATGGCGCCAAGTGCGGCAGCGTCGGCAGCGCCATACAGCTTGTCGCGCAGTTCCATGGCCCGGCTGAAATCGATGGCGAGGCCGATGACGCCGGCGAAAGGAACGATCAACAATGCTGTAATGATGGCGAAGTTGCCGGCAACGTCACTCCTGAGGCGAAGGAGAGTGCGCATCATGGTTAATATTCCCTGTTCGAGCAACGAATTTCCCGGATGCATGCTCCCGATCTCTTGGAGTATCGGCGCGATGCGCCATTCGTTTTATTATGGTCAGTGCTTTTATAGACTGATGGCGTTTGTGAATTTGTTATCACGATGACTTTAACGTGCACTTAAATCACAACGTTAAGGAATTGATATGGCTGCCCTATTCCGGGACGCCGATGCTGTGTCGTTCTGGGAGGTGGCATCATGCAGGCCGGCAAGTGTCTTGACCCCCGGCGTCCGGCATGGCACCTGTCCGGCAACCTCGACCTTTACCATTGTGATAGACCGATGACCGCTGTTAGCCTGCCAGACCACATGCACCCGACGCGCTCCTTCCAGGGGCTGATCCTGACGCTGCACAACTACTGGGCGGACAAGGGATGCGCCGTGCTGCAGCCCTACGACATGGAAGTCGGCGCCGGTACGTTCCATCCGGCCACGACATTGCGCGCCCTCGGCCCCAAGCCGTGGAAGGCTGCCTATGTTCAGCCGTCGCGCCGCCCGTCGGATGGCCGCTATGGCGAAAATCCCAACCGGCTGCAGCATTATTACCAGTACCAGGTCATCCTGAAGCCCAACCCGTCGAACCTGCAGGAGCTTTATCTCGGCTCGCTGGCGGCGATCGGCCTCGATCCGCTGCTGCACGACATCCGTTTCGTGGAAGATGACTGGGAAAGCCCGACGCTCGGCGCCTGGGGTCTGGGCTGGGAATGCTGGTGCGACGGCATGGAAGTCTCGCAGTTCACCTATTTCCAGCAGGTCTGCGGCATCGAATGCTCGCCGGTTGCCGGCGAACTGACCTACGGTCTCGAGCGCCTCGCCATGTATGTCCAGGGCGTCGATAACGTCTACGACCTGAACTTCAACGGCCGCGAGGGCGACGAGAAGATCTCTTACGGCGATGTCTTCCTGCAGGCCGAACAGGAATATTCCCGTCACAACTTCGAATATGCCGATACCGGCATGCTGCACCGTCACTTCATCGATGCGGAGAAGGAATGCCAGGCGCTGCTCGCCGCCGGCGCGCCGGGCGATGCCGATAACCAGCGCCTGCACAAATGCGTGCTGCCGGCCTATGACCAGTGCATCAAGGCCAGCCACGTCTTCAACCTGCTCGATGCCCGTGGCGTCATTTCGGTGACCGAGCGTCAGGCCTATATCCTGCGCGTGCGCACGCTGGCCAAGGCCTGCGGCGAAGCCTTCCTGCTGACGGAGGCCGGTGGCGTCAACTGGCGCAAGGTGGCGTAAGCTCCGCTTCGTCCGACTGATTTTTATCGACTGGCCGCCGCCCGCAAAGTGGGCGGCGCTTTTGTTTTATGCCAGGTCGGTAACCTCCACACCCAGTTCCCACACCGGCTTCAGCGTCGGGTAGCTGCCTGTCGGCAGTTGTCCGGCGTAGATCTGCAACGCGCGACGGGTGCCCGACGGCCGCTCGGCCGGGTCGCTGGCGACATGGCTGACGAAGAGAGCGGCAAAGGCGATGGCGTTGATCAGGGTGAGGGCGGTTTTCATCGGTTCGGCTTGCGGTTTGGAGTGGATCGATCACCCAATTTCGCGCAATCCGCCGGAAATTTCGGTTCCCGCCGGAACACCTCCGACCCTGCCTTGCCGATTATTTTTCTTTCGGTACAACCAAGGTGACAATGCCGGACGAGATGCTAAGCTTCGGCCGGGGATTTCACATAAAAATTGCGGAGTATTTATCCATGTATTTGCTGCTCGTCGCGGTACCGATCGCGATCTATGCCATTTATGTCTATAACAGCCTGGTCCGGTCGCGGCAGATGACCGAAGAAGCCTGGTCGGGCATCGATATCCAGCTGAAGCGTCGTACAGACCTCATTCCAAACCTGATCGAAACGGTGAAGGGATACGCCGCCCACGAAAAGGAGACGCTGGAGAAGGTCATCGAGATGCGAAACCGTGCCCAGGCTCTTCCCTCCGGCGACATCGCCGCGCGATCCCAGGCGGAAGGCTTGCTGTCGCAGGCGCTCGGCCGGCTGATGGCCGTCGTGGAAGCCTATCCCGACCTCAAGGCCAACCAGAATTTCAACGAACTGCAGGAAACGCTGGAAACCATCGAAGGCGAAATCCAGATGTCGCGCCGCTACTACAACGGTGCTGCCCGCGACATGAACGTCAAGATCGACAGTTTTCCGTCCAACCTTGTCGCCCGCAGTTTCCGCTTCGAGAAGGCTGGTTACTTCGAGATCGCCGAAGCCGAACGCGCCGTGCCCACCGTCAAGTTCTGATCCCTCCGTTTTTGCGAGCAGACCGATGAACAGGCTGTTTTTAGCCCTTCTCCTGATGCTGGCGGCCCTTGCGCCGCTCAGTCCTGCCATGGCGGAGGAATATATCCGCACCTACGATGCGGATATCACGCTCTCCCGCGACGGCTCGATGACGGTCACCGAGACGATCGTCGCCAATGCCGAGGGCCAGGAGATCCGCCGCGGCATTTTCCGCGACTTTCCATTGACCTTCATCAACGAGAAGGGTCGCACCGCCAAGGTCGATTTCGACATCGTCTCCATCGAGCGGGACGGCGTGGCGGAGGATTACCACACCGAATCCATCTCCGGCGGCATCCGCATCTATATCGGCAAGGCGGAGGTTTTCCTGCCGACAGGCGAGCACACCTTCACCATCACCTATCGCACCGACCGGCAGATCAAGCGGTTCGAGGCCTATGACGAGCTGTTCTGGAACGTCACCGGCAACGGCTGGCGGTTCCGCATCGCCGAAGCGACGGCGACGGTCCGCCTGCCGGAAGGCGCGCGCGCCCAAGATACGATCTTCTTCACCGGTCCGCTTGGCGCGACGGAGAAGAACGCCACCGTGCAGGACAATGGCGGCACAGTCACCTTCGCCACGACGCAGCCGCTGCGCCTCAGCGAAGGCCTGACCATCGGCGTCAAGCTCGCCAAGGGCGTCATCGATCCACCCACGGCGATGCAGGTGCGGATGGCGTGGCTGGAGGAAAATCTCGGCTATTTCATCGGCTTCGGCGGTTTCGCCGTGGTGTTCTTCTATTACCTGCGCTCGTGGGTGCGGGTCGGGCGCGATCCGTCGGGCGGCGTCATGGTGCCGCGCTGGGATGCGCCTGACGGCATTTCGCCGGCGCTTGTCAACTATATCGACAACAAGGGTTTTTCCGGCCAGGGCTGGACGGCGCTGTCCGCCACGGCGCTCAGCCTTGCCGTCAAGGGGTATGCCGTCCTGGAAGACACGGAAAACTCGCTCGCCATTCGCCGCACCACCAAGCCACGCAGCGAGAAACTGGGGGCGGGCGAGGAAAGCCTGCTGCATTCGCTTGGCGGCGAAGGCGCGGCGCTGATCATCTCCAAATCGAACGGCCGCTTTGTCAAGGCGGCGGGTGACCTGTTTCGCAGTTCGATCGAAAGGGAACATCGCGGCAAATATTACAATGCCAACATCGCCTACATCATCGGCGGTGTGCTGATCAGCGCGTTTTGCCTGGTGGGACTGCTGATCTTCTCGCAACTTTCGGAAGAGGCGCTGGGCATCTTCATCGGCTCGCTGCTCATCGGCCTGGTGGTCGGGGTGTTTTCCATTCCCCTCGGCCTGGCGTTGCGGGGGACACGCAACCTCCTCGGGCGCATACTCCTGATCCTCATTCTCGGCCTTTTCCTGTTTGTCGGCGCGATCCTGCTTTTCGGCATGTTTGTCAGCGCCTATGTCGACCTCGGCGATCCGCATGAATATGTGCCGATCTATGCGGCCGGCGGCATCGTGTTCCTGAACGTGCTGTTCTTCTTCCTGATGGGCGCTCCGACGCCGATCGGCTCGAAGATGATGACCGGCATAGAAGGGCTCCGCCAGTATCTGACGCTCGCGGAAAAGGACCGGATGAACATGGCCGGGGCGCCCACCATGTCTCCGCAGCATTTCGAGACGATGTTGCCGTATGCTGTGGCGTTGGGCGTGGAAAAACCCTGGTCGAAGACGTTCGATCGCTGGCTGGCATCGGCTGCGGCCGGGGCGGCGGCAACGACCTACCAGCCGTCCTGGTATTCCGGCTCGTTGTTCCGCGACAGGCGGTTCAGCGAAAACGTCGGCAAATTTTCCAGCTCTATGGCCTCGACCATTGCCTCGACCATTCCCGCGCCGCCACGAAGCTCCTCTTCCGGCTCCTCTTCCGGCTTCTCATCCGGCGGCTCGTCCGGTGGTGGCGGCGGCGGCGGCGGTGGCGGTGGCTGGTAAAGCCCGGCGATTTTCCGCATGCTGAGAGATGACTTTTGCGCGCGGGCTTGCTAAGTCCGCCGCAACCGTTCGGATTTATGAAAAGACACATCCATGCCTGATCTCCTGCTTGAACTCCGCTCCGAGGAAATTCCCGCGCGCATGCAGCGCAAGGCGGCGGGCGACCTGAAGAAACTCGTGACCGATGCGCTGGTCGAGGCGGGCCTGACCTACGAGGGCGCGCGGGAATACTGGACGCCGCGCCGGCTGACCCTCGACATCCGCGGCCTGACGGCGCGCTCCGCCGATGTGCGCGAGGAACGCAAGGGTCCGCGCACCGACGCCAACGAAAAGGCCATCGAAGGCTTTTTGCGCGGTGCGGGTCTTTCTTCCATATCCGAAGCGCAGGTGCAGAGCGATCCGAAGAAGGGCGATTTCTACGTTGCCCTGATCGTCAAGCCGGGCCGCCCGACCGAAGAGATCGTCACCGATATCATGCCGGGCATCATCCGCGATTTCCCCTGGCCGAAATCCATGCGCTGGGGCAAGGCGTCGAGCGAGCCGGGTTCGCTGCGCTGGGTGCGGCCGCTGCAGTCGATCATCTGCACCTTCGGCACCGAGCATGAAGAAACCGTCGTCATCCCCTTCGAGATCGACGGCATCGTCGCCTCGAACGTGACGTATGGCCACCGCTTCCATGCGCCCGAGGCAATCACCGTCAAGCGTTTCGACGACTACGTCGCAAGCCTGGAAAAGGCCAAGGTGGTGCTCGATGCCGAGCGCCGCAAGCAGATCATCGCCCAGGATGCCGCCAACCTCGCCTTCGCCAGCGGCCTCGATCTCGTCGAGGACGAAGGGCTGCTGGAGGAAGTCTCCGGCCTGGTGGAATATCCGCACGTGCTGATGGGCACCTTCGAGGAGGACTATCTGGCGATCCCGGCGGAAATCATCCGCCTGACGATCAAGACCAACCAGAAGTGTTTCGTCACCCGCGTTTCCGGCAGCGAAAAACTCTCGAACCATTTCATCCTCATCTCCAACATTGCCGCCAAGGATGGCGGCAAGGAGATCATGCACGGCAACGGCAAGGTGGTGCGCGCCCGCCTTTCAGACGCCAAGCATTTCTGGACCCGCGACCAGGGCGACCTGCCGGACCTCGGCACGCTCGCGGCTTCGGCGGAAAAATTCGACCTCGACCTCAAGAAGCCGCTCGACCAGCGCATGGCCAAGCTCGACGCGCTGAACGTCACTTTCCATGCCAAGCTCGGCACGCAGGGCGAACGCGTCACCCGCATTCGGTCGCTGGCCAAAGAACTGGCGCCGATCGTCGGCGCCGATGCAGCTCTGGTCGACCGCGCCGCCGTGCGGATGAAGGCCGACCTGCGCACCGAAGCCGTGGGCGAATTCCCCGAGCTTCAGGGCGTCATGGGCCGCAAATATGCCGGCCTGCAGGGCGAAGCGGCCTCCGTCGCCGTCGCCATCGAGGATCATTACAAGCCGCAAGGCCCCTCCGACCGCGTGCCGGACGACAAGGTGGCGATCACCGTGGCGCTGGCCGACAAGCTGGATACGCTCGTCGGCTTCTGGGCCGTCGATGAAAAGCCGACGGGTTCGAAGGACCCCTATGCGCTGCGTCGTGCGGCGCTGGGCGTGGTGCGCATCCTGTTGGAGCGTGGCGTGCGTCTTCCCATTGCCCGTTTCCTCCGCAACTGGATCATTCCGGCCAAGCTGGACAACACGATCAACTACACGTTCGAGAAGGATGGTCAGGAGACGGTTGCCGACCTCCTCTCCTTCTTCCACGACCGCCTGAAGGTCTACCTGCGCGATCAGGGCGCCCGCCACGACATCATCGATTCGGTGCTGACCGCCGATGCCGACGATCTGTTGATGGTTGCCCGCCGCGCCGAGGCGCTGACGGCCTTCATCACTTCCGAGGACGGCAAGAACCTGCTGGCCGGCACCAAGCGCGCCACCCAGCTTCTCGCCGCCGAGGAGAAGAAGGGCACCGTCATCGCCGATGGCGTCTCCGAAGCACTGCTTTCGCTCGACGCCGAGAAGGATCTTTACGCCGCCGTGACCAAGACGGTGCGCGAAGCCGCCGAGGCGGTCGCCAAGGAAGATTTCCGTTCCGCCATGGCATCGCTCTCGACGCTGCGCGCCCCGGTCGACCGCTTCTTCACCGACGTGCTCGTCAACGATGAGGACCCGGCGATCCGCGCCAACCGTCTGGCACTTCTGAAAACCATCCGCGAAGCCACCGGCACGGTTGCCGACTTCTCGAAGATCACGGGGTAGGCATTGGACTCAGGGGCTGTCGTATCTGCCGCAACATTGCCTCCTTTCCCCTTCTCCCCAGCGGGGAGAAGGTGGCCCGAAGGGTCGGATGAGGGGGCAGCCAAACAGACAGATCTTGCCGTGTGGCACCCCCTCATCCCGCTGCCGCGACCTTCTCCCCAAGGGGAGAAGGCGGAAATAGGCACCCGCCCATGTCCATATGCGATAGTCCTGCATTCACCGCCCGCGCCACCGCACGAATCCTCGTCAGCGCCTGCCTGATGGGTCATGCGGTACGCTACGACGGATCGTCGAAGCCGCTGTTGCATCCTGCTCTCGCCCGCTGGCGGGAGGAGGGGCGGCTGGTGACGCTCTGCCCGGAAATGTCGGCTGGACTGCCCGTACCCCGGCCGCCGGCGGAAATCGAAAACGGCGGCAGCGGTGCGGATGTGCTCGCCGGCCGGGCGCGCGTGCTTGAAAAGGCCGGCGGTGATGTCACCGCCGCCTTCGTCGCCGGCGCGCAAAATGCCTTGCAGCTGGCGGAAGAAAACGGCTGCGCCTTCGCGCTGCTGATCGACGGCAGCCCATCCTGCGGCTCCGGCTTCATCTATGACGGCAGCTTTTCCGGCCGCAAACAGGCCGGTTACGGCGTGACGGCCGCACTTCTCAGCCAGGCCGGTATAGACGTCTTTTCCCAAACCGAGGTCGAGCGCCTGGAGGCACGCATCGCGGCCTTGCCGTAAAGGCGCCCGCCGCCAGCGGCCTCAGAACGTCACCTTCTCCAGCGGCGGCCGTGTCGCTTCGAATTCCTTCAACTTCGCCTCACGCTCCTGGATGTAGTTGCGATTGTCGGGAACGGCGAATTGCTGCTTGGCGATCTGGATCTGGAAGATGAACAACTCGTCCCAGCGGAAGGCCATTTCCGAGCCGGCGAGATAAAACTCCCACATGCGGAAGAAGCGCTCGTCATACAGCGCCACCGCCTCGGCCTTGCGGGCGACGAAGTTTTCCCGCCAGGCCCGCAGCGTATAGGCATAGTGCATCGGCAGGATTTCCACATCCTTGACCAGCAGACCGGCCTTCTCGATCGAAGGCAGCACCTCGCCGACCGCGGGGATGTAGCCGCCCGGAAAAATATACTTCTCGATGAAAGGGTTGGTCAAAAAACTCGGTTTCGGTCGGCCGATGGAATGCATCACCATCACCCCGTCCTTGTCGAGCACTTCGGAGACCTTGCGGAAAAACCCGTCATAATGCGGCCGGCCGACATGCTCGAACATGCCGACGGAGACGATGCGGTCGTAATTGTTCTTCGGCAGGTAGCGATAATCCTGCAATTCGAAGCGCACGCGGTCGGAAAAACCGCGCTTGGCGGCGCGGTCGCGCGAAACCTTAAGTTGTTCATCGCTCAGCGTGATACCGGTAACATCGACGCCGGACGATTCCGCCAAATAAAGGCCCATGCCGCCCCAGCCGGAGCCGATTTCCAGAACGCGCTGGCCAGGTTCGAGCAGCAGCTTGGCGGCGATATGGCGCTTCTTGGCCACCTGCGCCTCCGCCAGGCTGATGCCCGGCGGGTTGAAATAGGCACAGGAATATTGCCAGTCCTCGTCGAGGAAAAGATCGAAGAGCTTGGCGCTCAGATCGTAATGATGCGAGACGTTGTAGCGGTTGCGGTTGATCGGAACGCGCGAGGCAAGCTGCGACAGCCCGATGCGCCAGAACAGCTTGAGGGCCATGGCCTTCGAGAAGACTTCGTTGACGGTGTTGCTTTTGACCAGCGACAGGAAGTCATAGATATCGCCTTCTTCGAGGATGAAGCGGCCTTCCATGTACATTTCGCCGAGCTTCAGGGTTGGGTCTTTCGCGATCAGCGTTTCAGCATCGTCATCGGTGAAGCGCACCACCACCGGCGCACCCGATCCATCGCCGAATGTCGATTTTTCGCCGGACGCGCGGATAACCGTCAGGGAACCCTTGCGGACGATGCTCTCGACCAAAGCACAAAAACTCGATGCCATGCCAACCTCCGAGCATTTCAAAAATACGTCGACGAGGCTGGGTCCATTCTGTTCAAGCGAAACTGCGGAGGCAGGTCGTCCATATGAACGGAGGGAATAGGGAGGAAATATATCGATATTTTCTAATTCATTCCGGCGCATTCAAACGGAGAACATGCCTCGCTTTCTTAAAAAGGGGAAACCGCAGACAGGCAACGACCCGGAAAAACGGGCCAGTTGTCGGCCCCGGTTACGCCCCAAACGGGTGACACGAACCTTACGGAACCAGACTCTTATATGCATAAAGAATCTATGCACTGCTTGTCGAAGATACAAGCGTGGTCCCGGGATTGACGGATGCAAAGAGCGGAAGTGTTGCATCATCGCATCGCTTCCGCTGTTTACGGTATTTTACGGGGCTATTTGCGTTTCATTGCCGCAGCCAGCGCAGCGCCCAGACTCCCTTGCGTTTCAGGCTTTTTCTTGTCGTCGCGCGGTTTACCCCCGGCCGGGCGGGAGGCGCCTGTAGGAGCACCACGATCACGCGATTGTGACGCCGGCATGCTGCCGTCGTCCTTGCGCATCGACAGGGCGATGCGCTTGCGCTTGGCATCGACTTCGACGACGCGCACCTTCACCACGTCGCCCGCCTTGACCACTTCATGCGGATCCTTGACGAAGCGGTCGGCCAGCTGGGAGACATGCACCAGCCCGTCCTGGTGGACGCCGATATCGACAAAGGCGCCGAAAGCGGCGACGTTGGTCACCGTGCCCTCCAGCACCATGCCCGGCACCAGATCGGAAATCTCGTTGACGCCTTCGGCAAAGGTTGCGGTCTTGAAGCTCGGGCGCGGGTCGCGGCCGGGCTTCTCCAGTTCGGCGATGATGTCGCGCACCGTCGGCAGGCCGAATTTTTCATCGACGAACTGGCGCGGATCGACGCTCTTCAGGAGAACGCTGTCGCCCATCAGCGTGCGCAGGTCGCGGCCGCAGGCGGCAACGATCTTCTTGGCGACGCCATAGGCTTCCGGATGTACGGAGGAGGCGTCGAGCGGCTCCTTGCCGTTCGGGATGCGCAGGAAGCCGGCGCACTGTTCGAAGGTGCGGTTGCCAAGGCGGGCGACCTTGAGCAGGTCCTTGCGGCTGGCAAACGGCCCCTCCTGGTCGCGATGGGCGACAATCGCCTCGGCAATCGACGGGCCGAGACCGGAAACGCGGGCAAGCAGCGGCGGCGAGGCGGTGTTGAGATCGACGCCGACGGCATTCACCGCATCTTCGACGACGGCATCCAGCGACCGGCTGAGGCGCTGCTGGTCGACATCGTGCTGATACTGGCCGACGCCGATGGACTTGGGGTCGATCTTGACCAGTTCGGCCAGCGGGTCCTGCAGGCGGCGGGCGATGGAGACGGCGCCACGCAAGGAGACGTCGAGGTTGGGGAATTCGTTGGCCGCCGTCTGAGAGGCGGAATAGACCGAGGCGCCGGCCTCCGATACGATGACCTTGGTGGGTTTCGGTGCCGGAAGATTGGCCAGCATGTCGGCCACCAGCTTTTCCGTCTCGCGGCTGCCGGTGCCGTTGCCGATCGAGATCAGCTCGACATTGTGCTTGCGGATCAGTGAGGCGAGTTCGGCCTGGGTGCCGCGCACGTCGTTCCTCGGCGGGAAGGGATAGACGGTGGTGGTTTCGATGAGCTTGCCGGTGCCATCGACGATGGCGACCTTGACGCCGGTGCGGATGCCCGGATCGAGGCCCATCGTGGCGCGCGAGCCGGCGGGGGCGGCGAGCAGCAGGTCCTTGAGGTTGCGGGCAAAGACGTGGATCGCCTCTTCCTCGGCGCGCTCGCGCAGCTCGCGCATCAGGTCGAGCGACAAGGACATGGAGAGCTTGACACGCCAGGTCCAGCCGGCGACCTCCATCAGCCACCGGTCGGCGCCGCCCTTCTGGCCGATCTCGTAGGCGGCGGCGATCATCCGCTCGACCGGCTTGACCGGTGACGTATCGTCGGCATCGACATCGATGGTCAGCGTCAGCATTTCTTCGTTCCAACCGCGCAGCATGGCCAGCGCACGGTGACCGGGTGCATTGGCCCAGCGTTCGGCATGGTCGAAATAATCGGCAAACTTGGCACCTGCCTCCTGCTTGCCGTCCACCACCTTGGCGCGGAGGAAGGATTTATCCTTCATGTAGTTGCGCAGCTTGCCGAGCAGATCGGCATTTTCGGCAAAACCTTCGGCGACGATGTCGCGGGCGCCTTCCAGCGCCGTCTTCACGTCGGCCACATCCTGGGTGAGATAGGCTTCGGCCAGCTTGGCCGGCTCGGCGGCGCGGTTGGCCAGGATCGCTTCAGCCAGCGGCCCAAGGCCGCGCTCGCGGGCGATTTCGGCGCGGGTGCGACGCTTCGGCTTGTAGGGCAGGTAGATGTCCTCAAGCTCGGCCTTGGTGGCGGTGGCGGCGATCTTTGCCCTCAACTCGTCGGTCAGCTTGCCCTGGCTTTCGATGGAATCGACAATCGCCTTACGGCGGGCGCCGAGTTCACGCAGGTAGACCAGCCGCTCGGCCAGCGTGCGCAGCTGCGTATCGTCGAGGCCGCCGGTGACTTCCTTGCGGTAGCGGGCGATGAAGGGCACGGTGGCGCCTTCGTCGAGCAGCTCAATGGCGGCGACCACTTGCGGGCCGCGCGCGTTGATTTCCGAAGCGATGATCGTGGCGAGTTCTTGTGTTGCGACGGCCATGGGTGTTCCTGTTACAAGATAGAGGCTTGGCACTTAGCGCAATTCCAGCAAAAGTGCGTAGCGGTTTTGCGTCCGGAATTGCGTAGAAACAAAACGCGCTAGCGGCACATAACGGCAAGATGACGGAGAAGTGCCGATCTTCCCCGGGAAAGCAATGCCGCCCGAACCGCTTGGCGCTTGACCTTTGCTGCGCCCGCCCTTAACCCGCGGAGAGCGCGAAAGGAAGGGTGAAGCGATGAAAGTTCTGTTGATCGGATCCGGCGGCCGCGAGCATGCGCTCGCCTGGAAGCTTTCGCAATCGCCGCGTCTCGGCACGCTTTACGCGGCCCCCGGCAATCCCGGCATCGCCGAGGTGGCGACGCTCGTTTCCCTCGATATCGAAGACCACGCCGCCATCCTGCGCTTCTGCGCCGAAAACGCCATCGATTTTGTCGTCGTCGGCCCGGAAGCGCCGCTGGTTGCCGGCCTCGCCGACAAGCTGCGCGCCGAAGGCATCGCCACCTTCGGGCCATCCGCCGCTGCAGCCCAGCTGGAGGGCTCGAAAGGCTTCACCAAGGATCTCTGCGCCAAATACGACATCCCGACCGGCGCCTATCAGCGCTTCAACAACGCGCCGAAGGCCAAGGCCTATATTCGCGAGCAGGGTGCGCCCATCGTCATCAAGGCGGACGGGCTGGCAGCCGGCAAGGGCGTCACCGTCGCCATGACGCTGGACGAGGCGCTGGCCGCCGTCGACGACTGCTTCGAGGGCGCTTTTGGCGCGGCCGGTGCAGAAGTCGTGGTCGAGGCCTTCCTCGACGGCGAGGAGGCGAGCTTCTTCTGCCTCTGCGACGGCAAGACGGCGCTGGCGCTGGCCACGGCGCAGGATCACAAACGTGTCGGCGATGGCGATACCGGCCCGAACACCGGCGGCATGGGCGCCTATTCGCCCGCCCCGGTGATGACGCCGGCCCTGGTGGAGCGCACGATGAAGGAAATCATCGAGCCGACCATGCGCGGCATGGCGGAAAGCGGCCATCCGTTCAGCGGCGTGTTCTTCGCCGGCCTGATGATCACCGCCAAGGGGCCGGAACTGATCGAATACAACGTCCGCTTCGGCGATCCGGAATGCCAGGTGCTGATGATGCGGCTGAAGAGCGACCTGCTGCCGCTGCTGTACGCCACCGCCACCGGCACGCTGGACCAGGTAAACGCCGAATGGCGCGATGAGGCCGCACTGACCGTCGTCCTCGCCTCCAAGGGGTATCCTGGCTCCTACGAGAAGAATACCCCGATCGCCAGCCTGCCGCAGGCGGAAGAGGGCGCCAAGGTTTTTCACGCCGGCACGGCGCTCAAGGATGGCAAGCTGGTGGCGACCGGCGGACGCGTGCTGAACGCGACAGCGATCGGCCAGAGTGTCGGGCAAGCGCAGACGCGCGCCTATGCCCTCGTCGATGGCATAGAATGGCACAACGGCTTCTGCCGCCGCGACATCGGCTGGCGGGCGATCGAGCGCGAAAAGGCCTGAATTCCGGGAAAAACCCGCTCGTCAGTTCAAATTTTACCATTTCCCATGACGGGAAAGAAAGAAACGCCTGATACCTTCCGTTTCAACAATCAAACGGGTGGTGGTTTCGATGCGCTTTTTCCTTCTTGCGTCAGCATTTTCGGTGATCGCTTGTTCGGCGCTCGCCTCGTCCGTGGAGCCCGTCACCACGAAAGTTTCGGCCGGCAGCATCGTCACAAAATCCTGTGACGCCTGCCCCGAGCTGAAGATCACCAAGTCGAAGCGCGCCTACATCGTGCCCACCCTCAAGGAGGGCACGCAGGTCACCGAAATCCGCGACATCAACGGCGAGAAGAAGATGGTGCGCACCGAAGCCTGGCTCGGCGGCTCGCCGGTGGTCTTCGTCAGCAAGGCGCCGGAAGGGGCCGTCACGGCATCGGCGACGGCCGGGCAGCCGGCGCAGGCAGCGGACATCGAGCTACCGGCCACCGGCGTCGATGCAACGGCCACCACAGCTGCAGTCGGCGTTGCCGGGGCGGAAGAGCCGGCCATTGCCACCAGCACGCCGACGCTCGATGCCACGAACTTCAACCTCCGGGTCGAATAAAGAGCCCTTTCCCTGCCCCGTACAGCCGATCCACTGTGCTGTTGAGGCCATGCCGCAAGGCGAAACATGCGTCCCCGAGAGAAGCGGGGACGCATTTTTTTTGGCCGGCCGAGAATTCGAGGCGTGGGGATGAAGGCGCGGTCCGGACGAAATGACGCGCGCACCCCCGACTATAGTCTTATGCCTGCTTTCATATTAGAAAATTCTGACTTTCGAACTCTACTCTTGGTTACGCTTTCTGGCAGGAACAATCGAAGTATTTGAATTAAATCATTCTTTATACAAACATCACTATTCTGCGGCCCACGAAGACCCGCGACACTTTACGCGCATGAGGACGCCGGCATTTGCGATGGGGCAGCGGAGATGGGAGCAGATGATCTGTTTTCGTTTCTATCATCAACCCCTCTGTGAGGCGTCATGAAGAACCTGAAGATCTCCCGACAGCTGATAATACTTGTCAGCACCTTGCTGATCGCCTTCGCGGGCGCGACTTATTACCAGATCCGCTCATCGATCGATGCCATCTATGCCGAGCGCTACGATATGTTGCGCACGCAGGTCGAGTCCGGTCTTTCGATCATGCAGTCCTATTACGACCGGGAAAAATCCGGTGAGCTGACGCATGAGGAAGCGCAGGCGCAGGCCTACAAGACCCTGGCGGGCATCAAGTTCGAGCCGGCCGGCTATCTGTTCGGCATGAGCTACGACATCGTCACGGTGTTCCACTTCAACCCGAAGAATGTCGGCACGCAGCAGAGGGGCATGCCCGACAAGATGGGCAACATGTTCCGCGACGAGCTGGTGTCCAAGGGACGCGCCGGCGGCGGCATTACCGAATATTACTGGGAAAAGCCCGGCAAGTCGGCTGACGAGGTCTACAAGAAGGGCGTTTACTCCAAGGCATTCGAACCCTGGCAGCTCGTCGTGGCAACCGGCGTCTACCTCGACGACCTGGACGCCAAGGTCTGGGATACCATCCTGCAGGTGCTGGCGATCGGCGTTGGGGTTCTGCTTCTGGCCATCGGTGCTGCCTATTACGTGATCCGCAGCATTACCCAGCCGCTGGCTTCGATCCATTCGGCCCTCGAAGCCGTCGCCAACGAAAACACCTCGATCGCCATTCCCCACACCGACATGTCGAACGAAATCGGCATGATGGCGAAGGCGACCAAGGCGCTGCAGGAAAAGGTGCGGGAGCGCCACGCCATGGCCGAGCGCCAGAAGCAGCAGGACGCCGAGTTCGAAGCAGAACGTCGCCGCAACATGAGCCAGCAGGAGCAGGAGGCCGAACAGTCCGCCCATGTCGTCGCCACCGTCGGCAAGGCGCTGGAAGGCCTTGCCAGGGGTGACCTCACGGTCCGCTGCAACGATCTCGGTCAGAAATATATCGGCCTGCGCAACAACTTCAACGAAGCCATCGCCGGACTTGAGGATGCAATGGGTCGCGTCAGCACCAAGGGTGTCGAGATCGGCGCCAGCAAGGACGAGATCCGCCGCGCCTCCGGCCAGCTTGCCCAGCGCACCGAACAGCAGGCGGCAAACCTCGAAGAAACCTCGGCCGCCCTCGACGAACTCAGCGTCGCCGTCCGCCAGACCGCCGAAGGCGCCCATGAAGCGGCCAAGCGGGTCAGCAGCGTCAGCAAGGAAGCCTCGCGCAGCGACGACATCGTTTCCGAAGCCATCGGCGCGATGAGCGGCATCGAAAAGTCTTCCGATGAAATCGGCAAGATCATCGGCGTCATCGACGAGATCGCCTTCCAGACCAACCTGCTGGCGCTCAACGCCGGTGTCGAGGCCGCGCGTGCCGGTGAATCCGGCAAGGGTTTTGCCGTCGTCGCCCAGGAAGTCCGCGAACTCGCCCAGCGCTCCGCCGCCGCCGCGAAGGAAATCAAGGAACAGATTTCCCGCTCGTCCGGCCAGGTGGATGCCGGCGTACGCCTCGTCGGCGAAGCCGGCGATGCGCTGAAACGTATCTCCGACCAGGTGAAGGCAGCCAGCGACATCGTCGTCAAGATCGCCCACAGCGCCACCGAACAGGACACGACGCTGCGCAGCATCTCCGCCTCGCTCAACCAGCTCGACCTCGCCACGCAGCAGAACGCCGCCATGGCCGAAGAAACGACGGCCTCGGCCGAATCCCTGGCAATCGACACGGACGAGTTGCTGGGCCTGATCGGCAGCTTCCGTGTCGGCTCCGGCCAGGCACAGAGCCGTCATGCCGGCTACCAGGCGCCGCTGCGCAAGGCCAGCTGAGAAAGACCGCATCGAGAAACGAAGCCGCCGGGCGTAAGGCCCGGCGGCTTTTTTTGTCGGAAAACCCTTGGCCGCAATTGTCCCGCAAGCGGCGACCCGAAGCCTCCGATCAAGGCCAGGGCGATCGCATATGGCGCGACATCGCCTCTTTCCCCTTCTCCCCAGCGGGGAGAAGGTGGCCCGAAGGGTCGGATGAGGGGGAGCCGAACCGACAGGTCTTGCCGTGTGGCCCCCCTCATCCCGCTGCCGCGACCTTCTCCCCGCTGGGGAGAAGAGAGCAAGCCGGACCCTCTCGTCCCATACGCAATCGCCCTGCGATCAAGGTGGGAGGCGGCAAGGCCCCAGCGGCTGCCTGCTGACCCGATGTGGTTAACAGCCTGGTAATTTCAAAGGTTTAGATTGCGTGAAATCCAACAGGCCTGCGTTTCGGGCCGTATCCGTATTGCGTATCGTTTGGAGTTTCCTTCGTGTTCAAGTCATTGCCTTCATTTGTCTGCGCGACCGTTTTTCTTGCCTCCACGGGTGTCGTTTCGGCACAGGAGGGCCAGGCCTGGTGGTCGGGCGACTGGTATGTCTCGATCGGCGCCGCCGGTTTCGTGGCGCCGCGCTTCGAAGGCGCCGATAGCCGCAAGCTGCAGTTTTCGCCGCTGATCTCCATCGGCAAGGTCGGACCGGCCGTGCGCTTTTCCTCGCGCAACGACAACCCGTCCTTTGCACTTCTTGACAATGGCGGGGTCCGGGCCGGTATTGCCGGCAAGCTGATCACCAAGCGTGACGAAGATACCGATTCCGACTTGGCCGGTCTCGCCGAAGTACCGTGGGGGCTGGAAGCCGGTGCTTTCGTCGAAGTGTACCCGACCGACTGGATCCGCGCCCGTGCCGAACTGCGCCACGGCATCCGCAGCCATCACGGCGTCGTCGCCGATATCGCCGTCGATGCCTTCACCGACATCACCCCGGATCTCAGGCTTTCCGGCGGACCACGCGCCACCTTGGCCAGCGCCAAGTTTTTCGATGCCTATTACGGGGTCAACGCCGCCGAGTCGGCGAAGTCGGGCCTGAGTCAGTATTCGCCCGATGGCGGCGTGCATTCCGTCGGTGCCGGTGCGGCGCTGACCTGGCAGGCGTCAGAGGCGATCACCACCAGCTCCTTCGTCGAATATCGCCGCCTGACCGGTCCGGCCAGCGATTCCAGCCTGGTGAAGGAACGCGGCTCGCGCGACCAGTTGCTGTTTGGCCTGTCCGCCACCTACAAGTTCGGCTTCACCATCGATTGACGCCGCCAGCGGCAAGATTTGGGGTCCAGCATAAATTATCCGTTTCGGCACTCCGCCGGATCGGCTAGAGCATTGTCCGACGCCGGAGCGTTTCCGCTTCGGCTGGAAATGCTCTAGGAATGCGTCATGGAAACGAACAGTCTGACGTCCGGCCGCGTGGCCGATGCGCCCTCCGGCAATTTTGTCTATCAGATCCTGCCGCGGGCCTTGTGGCCCTATGCGCAGCTTGCCCGCTGGGATCGCCCGATCGGCTGGCAGCTCTTGATGTGGCCGTGCTTCTGGTCCGCGGCGCTCGCCGCCAACGTCGCCGCCGGCGAGGGGCATTTTTCGCTTGCCCGGTTCGCCGGCCACCTCGCGCTGTTCCTGATCGGCTCGATCGCCATGCGCGGCGCCGGCTGCACCTATAACGATATCGTCGATCACCGCATCGACATGGAGGTCGCCCGCACCCGCTCGCGGCCGCTGCCTTCCGGTCGGGTCAGCCGCTTGCAGGCCAAGGCGTTCATGGTGGCACAGGCGCTGGTCGGCCTCGTCGTGCTCCTGCAGTTCAATATCTTCACGATCGTCCTCGGCATCCTGTCGCTCGCCGTCGTGGCGATCTATCCCTTTGCCAAGCGTTTTACCGACTGGCCGCAGTTCTTTCTCGGCCTTGCCTTTTCCTGGGGCGCGTTGGTCGGCTGGTCGGCGGTTTTCGGCACACTCTCCTTTTCCTCTGTCGTCTTGTTCATCGGCGCCGTCGCCTGGACGATCGGTTACGATACGATCTACGCCCACCAGGACAAGGAGGACGACGAGCTGATTGGTGTCCGGTCGACCGCGCGCCTGTTCGGGGATGATACGCGCGCCTGGCTGGTCGGGCTCTACGGCCTGACCTTTGCGCTCATCCTCGTCTCGTTCATCGCCGCAGGCGTCGGTTTCGTTGCCTATCTCGGCCTGCTGGCCGCCGCCGTGATGCTCGCCTACCAGATCGCCGTTCTCAACATCCACGACGCGGCTGATTGCCTGGCGCTGTTCCGTTCCAACAACAAGGTCGGCCTCGTGCTGTTCGTCGGCCTGGTCCTGGCGTTGCCCTTCGCCTGAAAACGGCTGGAAGACAAAAAACCCGGCCTCTCGCAAGGCCGGGTTTTGTGTGTCCGAAAGATGGAGATCAGCCGCGTGCGATAATCTCGCGACCCTCGATCTTCATGCTGACGCCGAGCGTACCGGTGCGGCGGCGAACCAGGAAACGCGGGCGGCGGTTGGCGAAGAAGGAATGGCGGCGGCGGCTCTTGACCGGAGTGGCGCGCAACTCGCCGAGATGCTCCTCGAGCGGGCGGGCGACGCCGTCGGCTTCCACCATCAGCATCGGAATGCGGAAGGAGGCGGCCCAACTGCGCCAGTCGGCGGCGATGTCGCAGAGGTCATGGGCAACGAGCAGCGGAATGCAGAGGCTCGGATCGTCGTGATGCAGTTCCAGCGTCACCGTCACTTCGCCGTTGCCATGGTCGATGGCGCGGGCGGCGACGCCCTTGAAGGCGCGGGCCGGCAGGGCGATGGAAAGCGGCAGGCCGCTCGACGGCAGGATCTTGCGCATCACGGCGCCGCGTTCGTCGATGGTTATCGTGACATCACTGGAGGCACCATGCATTGCATAGGTGGCCTGCTGCGGAAAGCGGGCGGGGTCCAGTCGCAAGGTCGTTTCTGCCCAATCGGGCTTCATCACCGTGTTTGTCATCAATTCTTACCCTTGTTTTACCTGAGAGCCGGTTTTCCGGTCTTCCCTCGGGACTTTGCGTCCTCTGATGGCTGCACCATATGCGGCGCACATTCCGGACAGCTTAAAAATCGCAGTTAAAAAAACTTTGCGCTGTCAAATGGTTAGCGAAACCGAACGCGGTAAGGTTTTCAAAAGCTGAAGACCGCTCCCATTTGGCACGGCCGTTATGCCGTTCGGCGAGGGCCTGCCGGTGTAAAGCCCCATGCAAGGCAGCCTTCCTACAACGCTCCGTAGTGCGAATTAAAATGGGAGCAATGCGCGATGGTCTCGACGTATCTCAGCTACGATCTGGTCAACCGGGATATCCGGGCATCGCTGAAGCGTGTCGAACAGGAACAGCAGGTTGCCCGCGAGGCGACCTACTACAAGGAAAAGATCGGCACGATCAAAACTGTCGACGACTTCCTGAAGGACGACCGTCTCTACAACTATGCGATGACCGCCTACGGCCTGGAAGACATGATCTATGCCAAGGCCTTCATGCGCCAGGTCCTCGAAAGCGATCTCACCGATAGCAACTCCTATGCGAACCGTCTGACCGACGAGCGCTACAAGGATTTCGCCGCCGCCTTTTCGTTTGCCGGAAACGCGCCAGCCGCCCAGTCCAGCGTGCAGATCGACGAGATCATCGGCCTCTATACCAGCACCATCGAAAACACCGATGCGTCGATGCACGAGGAAACGGCCTACTACAATGCGATGATGGATCGCATCACCAGCGCCGACGACATCCTCAACAACGACCGCCTGCGCGCCTATGTGTTCAGCGCCTTCGGCATCGACGAAAGCAGCTATTCGCGCGTCACGATCCGTGGCTCCCTGATGAGCGATCTCAACGACCCCGCCAGCTACATCAATACGGTCTGGGGAACGAAGCTCGCCGAATATCAAACCAGGATCGACAACAACAACGCACAAATCACGACCCTGAATGCATCCTATGATGCGGACAAGGTGCAGCGGGACGCTTACATCGAGATGCTGGACGATCCCGGCGCCGACACGGCCTACCTGACGGGGGAAATCAACACCCTCGGCGACAGAATGAACACCAGTCTGACGACGATAAACACGCTGACCGCGTCCGTCGCCAGCGACAGCCGCTCGGTCACCGAAATCGGCAAATATTACGATCTGGCAGCCGCCTACAATTTCAGTGCGGACGGCACCCTTCCGGTAGGGGAAAAGGCCCAGTCGGACGAGATGAAGAAGCTGGTCAACGAGCAGTACATCCTGTCCAATTCGCGCACGACATCGTCGGCCGCCTTGCTCAACCAGGCATATTTCGAGCAGAAGGTTGCCGCGGCGACGAGCGTTGACGACCTGTTCGCCGATCCGTACGACGAACGCATCTACAGCTACATCAAGACGGCGTTCGGCCTGACATCGGCCGCGGTCATGCCGTCGACCATCGAGAATATCCTGACCAGCGACCGCGATCCGGACAATCCCTCCAGTTATGTCAACATGGCGGGCGCCAACAAGGAAGTCTACAAGGCGCTGATGGAGGCTTTCAACTTCAATCAGGACGGCAGCCTCGATGCCGGCGTGTCGGCGCAGACGTCCGATCAGGCGATGCAAATCAAGAACCGCTACATGTCGGGCTACAACGACAAGGACGATGCGGCGGACGAAAAGGCGATCACCCAGTACAAGAACAACATCGAGGCGATCACCACCGTCGACGAGTTTGTCAAAAGCGCCAGCGTCTATCAATTCGCGCTGAAGGCCGTCGGGCTCAATCCGGACAAGGTTTCGGTGCTGACGATCAAGAACGTGCTGAAAAGCGATCTCAACGATCCCAAAAGCTACGTCTATCAGCTGAAGGACGAGCGCTACGTCAAGCTCGCCAAGGCATTCAACTTCGATGCCAAGGGCCTGATCGTCGAGCCGCTGACGGCGCAGTCTTCTGCCGTCGTCACGCAGAACGCCAAGGACTACATCATCCTCAAAACCCGTTTCGTCGACGATAGCGAGGTCGATGCGGTCCGCAAGAAGGCGGAGGAAGAGGCGCAATACTACACGGACAACATCGGCAAGATCGATAACGTCAAGGAATTGCTGGCGGATCGCAAGATCCTGGATGTCGTGCTTTTCGCCAAAGGTCTAGACCCAACGAAGGTCACGGACCAAGATCTCAAGAAGATGTTCGAGTCGGATCTCGACGATCCCAAGAGTTACGTCAACGGACTGGACGACTGGCGCTTTGCCGAGGTGGTCGCCTCGTTCAACTTCGATGCCGCCGGCAACCGTGTACAGTCGGCGCAGGACGGTATCCAGCAGCGTGGCGAAATGCTCGAAACGGCCAACCGTTATCTGAACCAGATTCTCGAAACGGAGCAGGGCGCGGAAAACGCCGGCGTCCGCCTGGCGCTCTATTTCCAGCGCATGGCGGGCTCGATCACCTCCGCCTATGACATTCTCGGCGATACAGCGCTTCTCGAAGTCTTTCGCACCATGTTCAGCCTGCCGACCGAACTCAGCAACATGGACATCGACGCGCAGGCGAAGATCGTCGAAAAGAATCTCGATCTCTCCGAGCTCAAGGACCCGGAGGCTCTGGAGAAGCTCGTCAGGCGCTTCACCATTCTCTATGACCTCGAGAACGGCATCACCAATTCGCCGTCACTCTCGATTCTCCTTGGCGATGGCAGCGCGACGATCAGTGGCGATACGCTGATGGCCATCGCCCAGCTTCGACAGGGATAAGCTGCAAGGGATAACGCGAAAGAAGCGCCGAAACGCAGGCAGTTGAGGTTTCAGCCTTGCTGCCTGCGTTTCGGTCTTGTCTTTTCGTCACCATTGCAGAGGCGCCGCGCGGCTTTGAGCGGCATGGTCAGCCCGCCGCGATCACCTTGCCGGGGTTCATGATGCCGGCGGGGTCGAAGCTGTGCTTGATGCGCCGCATCAGGTCGAGTTCGATGCCGGTGCGGATAGCGGCCAGTTCGTCGCGTTTCAGCTGGCCGATACCGTGTTCGGCGGAAATCGATCCGCCGTAGGACAGCACGATGCCGTGGACGATGTGGTTGATCTCCCGCCAGCGGGCGATAAACGCCTGCTTGTCGGCACCGACCGGCTGCGAGATGTTGTAATGGATGTTGCCGTCGCCAAGATGGCCGAAGGCGCAGATGCGGGCGCCGGGAATGGCCGCGAGCACCGCCTGCCGGGCTTCTTCCATGAAAACGGGTATCTTCGAGACAGGCACCGAGACGTCGTGCTTGATCGAGCCGCCTTCTGGCTTCTGCGCATCCGACATGCTTTCCCGCATGTGCCACAGCGCCGCCTGCTGCGCAACCGAGGCGGCCACGACCGCATCCTCAACCAGCCCTTCCTCGAAACCGTGCTCCAAGAGCGCCTGCATCATGCGCTCGGCAGTCTCGGCGGAATCGGAAGTGGAGATGTCGATGAGCGCATACCAGTCGTGCGGCGAGGCCAGCGGATCGCGGACGCCCGGAATGTGGCGTGTGGTGAATTCCACGCCGAGGCGAGGCATCAGTTCGAAGCCGGTCAGCGCCGTGCCGCAGCGGTTGGAAGCCTCCTGGAACAGCGCAAGTGCGGCATCGGGCGAGGCCAGACCCGCCAGCGCCACCTGGCGGCCGAGCGGCTGGGGAAACATCTTCAGTACCGCGCCGGTGATGACGCCAAGCGTGCCCTCGGCGCCGATGAACAGGTCGCGCAGGTCGTAGCCGGTATTGTCCTTCTTCAGGCGCCGCAGCCCGTCCCAGATCTCGCCGGTCGGCAGCACCACTTCGAGGCCGAGGCAAAGCTGGCGCATGTTGCCGTAGGCGAGAACCGCCGTACCGCCGGCATTGGTCGACAGGTTACCGCCGATGCGGCAGGAACCCTCGGAACCGAGCGAGAGCGGAAACAGCCGGCCGGCATTGTCCGCCGCCCGCTGTACGTCGGCGAGGATGCAGCCGGCATCGACGACCATGACATTGGCAACGGGATCGACCTCCCGGATACGGTTCATCCGCTCCAGCGACAGGAGAAGGTCGCCACCGGTCTCGCGTGGCGTCTGGCCGCCGACAAGCCCGGTATTGCCGGTTTGCGGCACGATCGGGGTTTGGGTTTCGCTGGCAAGTTTGAGGATCGCCGCCACCTCGGCCGTCGAACCCGGCTTGAGCACCATCGGTGATGCGCCACGATAGAGTCCACGGTTCTCCACGAGCCGCGGTGCGATCTCGGCGGGGTCGCGCAGGACGTTGGCCTCGCCGATGATCGCTGCGAAGCGGTCAAGCAGGGCAGGGGACAGCGGCGTGGTCGTGGACATCATTTCCTCCATCCGGGCATCTCCGCTTTTCATCGCACCGCGAAGTTTCCCTATCCTTTTGTTTTCAAGCAGTTCCGCGCGCAAGACCTCTGCGCGCCTTGACGTAAATGCTCTATTCCCGCGGCGCGGCGGCGCGGCGCAGCCGGTCGTTGATCGCTTCGCCGAGGCCTGCTTCCGGAATGGCTGTGAAGGCGATCATGCCGGCGCCGGTGGCATCGGCCTTTTTCATATAGTCGAACAGGTTGGCGGCAGCCTCGGCAAGATCGCCGTCGGGGCTGAGGTCGAGCACGATGCGCGCCCGTTCCAGCCCCTCGACCTCGACGCCGCCGAACCGCACCAGCGCCTCGCCGGCACTGACGGAAACGGCATCCAGTCGCACCGCCGCGCCGGGCGCATAATGAGAGGCGAGCATACCCGGCGCTTCGATGGTGGCGCCTGCGGCAGACCGGATCAGCGGCCGGCCGATCAAGGCTTCGATCTCGGCGGCGCTCAGCCCGCCCGGTCGCAACAACCGCACATCGTCGCCCTCGACCTTGAGGATGGTGGATTCGACCCCGACCGTTGCTGCACCACCGTCGAGGATCAATGGAATTTTTCCACCGAGGTCGGCGGCGACATGCGCAGCGCTGGTCGGGCTGATCTGTCCGGAGGTGTTGGCGCTGGGGGCGGCCAGCGGCCGGCCGAAGGCACGGATGACATCGCCGGCAAATCCCTTGGGCGAACGGATGCCGACCGTATCGAGACCGGCGGTCGCCAGCGCGTGGATGGCGCTTTCGGCGCGGCGCGGAAGGATTAGCGTCAGCGGTCCCGGCCAGAATTTTTCCGCCAGCCGCCGCGACAGCGGATCGAAGACGACATGCCGCTCGGCCATGGCAAGATCGGCCATATGGCAGATCAGCGGGTTGAAGCGCGGCCGGCCCTTGGTTTCGTAGATGCGGGTGATGGCGGTGGGATTGGTGGCGTCGGCGGCCAGTCCGTAGACGGTTTCCGTCGGCAGTCCGATCGGCATGCCGTCGTTGAGGACATCGACGGCGGCGCGAAGGGCTTCCTGCCGGTCGGTTTCGATATGGATCAATCTGGCCATGGTGGTCCGGGCGCGGCTGCGGGCGAAAGGAGGAAGGCAGCAGAGGTTCTGTCTGCGTCCTGCTTTAACCCCTGGACCGTTCAGGATCAAATGGTCTTTGTCGCGATCGCGGAATTGCCTCAGAGCGAGCGGATGACGTCGCGCAGCTTTTCGTTGCGGGCGCCGAGCAGCAGCACGTTCTTCAGCGCCACCTTCGGATCGTTGGTGCGGAAGATGACGCCGTTGCCGCGGATCTTGCGGTCGATGGTCAGCTTCTTCTTCTCGTCGTCCGGCTGCATGGCGACGGCGAAATACATGCGCGAGCCGCGACGGCGCAGGTTGGAGATCATCTTCTCGTCTTCGCCGATATCGGCCATGAAGTTGGCAATGTAGAAGGCCCACTTCACCTCGTCGAATTCCGCAAAGCGGGTCTTCGAGGCCGTGACGTGACAGTAACCGAGATGCGGGCGATCTTCGAGCGTGCGATGAAAGATCATCTTGGGCAGCTGAATGGAGCGATGGAAGCTGTTGAGCCGGTCGTGCGCCTGCTGACCAGCGACTTCCAACCGCCGCCCGGTGCGCTCGGCGACTTCCTGGTAGGAAAGATAACGCCGCTCTTCGGGAACCCAGTTGTCCTTGTGCCGAATGATCCGGCCGGTGCGCAGAAAATCGGAATGGAGGGTTTCGAGAGCCGGAACATTGGGCTTCTTCTGCCCGCTTGCATCGAAATAACGGAGCTTGGACATGCCGGCACTCTTTGTTCGTGACAAGGTCTGCGTTGTGAAAGGCTAACGCAGCCTAGGTTAAGATCAGGTTCTCATGTCTAGAGCATGGTGGTTTCGCGAAACTTGCGTCGGTTATGCTTTCCATCGGTGCAATGCATATTGTTTCATTTGCGACGATCCGGTGCGGAACCCAGATTTATTCTGGCCATAAGACATTGTAATTGCCTAAAAAATAGCCGTATGCTGAAGGCAATTTCCTCCGTCGCAATCGTGTCGTCATTGTCGAAGCCGATGTCGTTTTGCGACCATGCGACATGGCGCGCGGATGCTTTAATGATGGTGTGCTCAAGGTGCCGTCGTGCTCATCCGCGACGGAGAATTGGGAAGCCGGTCGAAATCCGGCGCTGCCCCCGCAACGGTGGCGGAGTGAAGGCATGGCAACGGCCACTGGGAGGAGCCCGGGAAGGCGTCATGCTGCGTCCGATAGGACGGCTCCGGAGCCCGGAAACCAGCCTCGTGCCAGTGATAGAAACTGATCGCGGAGGGCGGTCGGGGGGCAGGAACCACCAGTTTTCGAGCTGGCGTGGCGCTGCGTCCCTGTTTTCCCTTGCGGTCGAATTCAGGCAAGGAAAACGCCATGGATCTCCGCAGCACCGTCTACCGGCAATTGAAGAACCGCCGCGAAGGCTTCAGCCTCGAGCAGCCCTTCTACATCGACCAGGATTATTTCAAGCTCGACATGGAGATGATCTGGTATCGCGACTGGCTGTTCGTCGGCCATGATTGCGAAGTCGCCAAGCCCGGCAGTTATTTCACCGTCCAGATCGGCGACTATCCCGTCGTCGTCGTGCGCGGTCGCGACAAGGCCATCCGCGCCTTCCACAACACCTGCCGCCATCGCGGCCACCGGGTCTGCACCGCCGAGCGGGGTTCTTCCGCCAAGCTGGTCTGTCCCTATCACAACTGGACCTACGAGCTGGACGGCTCGCTGGCCTTCGCCCGCCAGATGGCGGACGGCTTCGACAAGGCCGATTTCGGCATGAAGACGGTGCATTGCCAGAGTGTCGGCGGTTACGTCTTCATCTGCCTCGCCAACGAAGCGCCGGATTTTGCGCCGGTGCGTGCTGCGATCGAGCCCTACATGCTGCCGCATCGCCTTGCCGAGGCCAAGGTCGCCCATCGCACCACCATCATCGAAAAGGGCAACTGGAAGCTCGTCTGGGAAAACAACCGCGAATGCTATCATTGCGCCGCCAACCACCCGGAGCTTTGCCGCACCTACCCGGAAGCGCCGACGGCAACCGGCGTCCAGGGCGCCAAGGACGATCCGGTCATCGCCGCCCACTGGGAGCGCTGCGAGGCCGTCGGCCTGCCGAGCGAGTTCAAGATCTCTGCCGACGGCCAGTTCCGCGTGGCCCGCATGCCGCTGATCGAAGGCGTCGAGAGCTACACGATGAGCGGCCAGAATGCCGTCCGCCGTCCGCTGTCGCCGGATGTGCCCATCAACATGATCGGCACAATGCTGCTGTTCCATTACCCGACCACCTGGAACCACATGCTGGGCGATCATGCGCTATCCTTCCGCGTCATCCCTATCGGCCCGGAAGAGACAGCCGTCACCACCACCTGGCTGGTGCACAAGGATGCGGTTGAGGGCGTCGACTACGATCTCGAAGACCTGACGCATGTCTGGAACATGACCAATGACCAGGACCGATCGATCGTCGAGGAAAATGCCTTTGGCATCCGCTCCCCGGCCTATGAACCCGGCCCCTATTCGGAACTTCATGAAGGCGGCGTGATGCAGTTCGTCGAGTGGTACACCAATTTCATGCTTCAACGCCTGCAGGGCGACAAGAACAAGCTTTCGGCGGTGGCATAAGATGAACATGAACGTCTCCGTGCGCCACCTGGACGAGATGCAGCCTTGGAACGACCGGCAGCATCAACTCGAATGCGTCGCGGTTGCCGAAGAGGCCCCCGATGTCATGACCTTCACCTTCCGCTCCGACAAGGCCAACTGGTTCCGCTACAATGCCGGCCAGTTCGTCACGCTGGAACTGCCGGCCGGCGACGAGCCGCTGATGCGCACCTATACGCTGTCCTCCAGCCCTTCACGGCCGTTCTCGATTGCCGTTACGGTCAAGGCGCAGAAGGGATCGGTCGGCACCCGCTGGATGTTCGAAAATCTCCGGCCGGGCATGCGCCTGCGTGCTTACGGGCCACTCGGCGATTTCTCCTATGCCCGTCACAGCGGCCCGAAATACCTGTTCATCTCCGCCGGTTCGGGGGTGACGCCGATGGTGTCGATGACCCGTGACATGAGCGATCGTGCCCCGGACAGCGATATCGCTTTCCTGCATTGCGCCCGTTCACCCGACGACATCATGTTCCGCCGCGAACTCGATGGGCTGACGCATGTGATGCCAAAACTTTCGCTGGCCTATATCGTCGAGACGGCGCGTCCGCGCGACGGCTGGGCCGGGTTCCGCGGGCGGGTGGATCTCGCCAAGATCGCGTCGCTGGCTCCGGACTTCCTGGACCGCACGGTGTTCTGCTGCGGTCCCGAGCCGTTCATGGCGGCCGTCCGCGCCACGCTGGAAAAGGCCGGTTTCGACATGGGCCGCTTCCACCAGGAAAGCTTCCAGCCGGCGATTGCCGAGCCGATGGTCGTCGATGTCGCCGAGGGTGGCGAGCGTGCCGCGACAATTGGTTTTGCGCTGGCCGGCAAGGACATTCCCTGCAAGCCCGGCCAGACCATCCTGCAGGCATCGCGCGCCGGTGGCGTGCGCATCCCGGCGGCCTGCGAAGGCGGGATCTGCGGCACCTGCCGGGTGCTGAAACTTTCCGGCGAAGTCGAGATGAACCACAATGGCGGTCTTCTCGACGACGAGGTGGAGGAGGGGTACATCCTCGCTTGCTGCTCGCGGCCGAAGACGGATATCGTCATCGAGGCATAAATCTTTTGGCGCGCGCCCTTCCATCCCGCTCCCGCTCCCGCTCCCGCTCCCGCTCCCGGTTTCGTGAAGGGAAGGGCGGTTGCGCCAATCGTCGTAAACATGGTTAACAGGGGATGAACGACAAATTAATGCCGGGTTAATCTCGGCAACCTTAGATTTTTAATCTTGAAATACCCGTTGCCGGCGCGTTTCAGCTCCATTCGGAACCAAATAACGGTCGGCGCGTTAAACGATTATCCAAGAATTACTAGGGAGTCGAAACGCATGAACAAGTGGATGGCAAGGATTGCCACTGTTGGTTTATCCATGGCGGTGGTTTTTTCAAGTATGGTGCCGTCGTCGGCCATGCCGTTGCCGCAGGTTTCTCGCGCCGAGAGCCCGGTGGTCAATGTTGCCGAGCAGGGCGCCCGTGTCTATCCGAACGAATGGCGTCACAATCGCGGATGGCGCCATAATCGCGGTTGGCGCGGTGATCGTGGCTGGCGTCACGACCGAGGCTGGCGTCATGGCCGCAATTGGGACCGTCGCTGGGATCGCCGTCATGGCTGGTACAACGGTCACCGCGGCTATCGCGATTATCGTCGCGGCTATCGCCGGCACGGCGGATACTGGTTCCCGCTGGCAGCCTTCGGCGCTGGTGCCATCATTGGTGGCGCGTTGAGCCAGCCGCGTGTCTATCGCAACGTCGGGTCGGATCACGTCTCCTGGTGCCAAAACCGCTGGCGCTCCTACCGGGCTTACGACAACACCTATCAGCCCTATAACGGCCCGCGCCGCGTCTGCGTCTCTCCGTATAACTGACGAGACCGGAGCCAAGGTTTTCAAGCCCCGTCCGCAGCCGCGGGCGGGGTTTTTCGTTGCCGAAAGGCTTTTTAGAGAATGCCCGCTCGCCGCAGCAGCCACCAGGCGAGCGCAATCGACAGCATGATGAACCCGACGGCATAAAGCGTGCCGCCCACGCCCTCGGCAAACGGCAGGCTCGACGTGTTCATGCCGAAAAAACCGGTGACCAGCGATGGCGGCAGCAGGAAGGCGGTCATCAGCGACAGGATGTAGAGGTGCCGGTTGGTTTCCGAAGACAGTTTTGAATCGATTTCTTCGTGCAGCAGCCGCGCCCTCTCCTGCAGGGCATAGACGTCGTGATCGACCGCTTCCAGCCGGTTGGTCAGCCGCCCGGCAACCTCGTCGAAACCCGGCGGCATGTCCTCGTCGTCGGCCGCCGAGGCCCGGCGCATCAGCGTCAGCACCGTGCGCAGGTGGCGATGCAGGCGCACCACGGTGCGCCGCACCGGCGCCAGCCGCCGGCGTTCGTCGCGCGGCGCATTGTCGTAGACGAAGTCCTCGATGACATTGAGTTCTTCGGTCATTTCGAGAACGAGCGATATCAGCGTCCGCTGGAATTCCGCCACCAGCGTTTCGAACACATGGATCGGCTGGGCATATTTGCCGGCGTTCTTTTCGATCGCCGCCCGCGCCCGGTCGATGCTGCGCAGCGGCTGCAGCCGTGTGGTGATGATGAACGTGTCGGAAACGGCGAAATGCTGCCAGCCGATGTCGCGGGTATCGGCATCGAATTCGCGCTGGAAATCGACAAGCGTGCCGAACAGCAACTGGTCTTCGGCAGCGATGGCCGCATGCGTATCATGCGTCGTCAGCGCCATGCGGGCCTGGTCGGTCAAGCCCGGAAACGTCTCCAGGAAAGCCGGGACGCGGGCATCGGCGAGGTTGAGATGCAGCCAGACGAAACCGTCCTGGACTTCGAGCTGCGAGCGCGAACATTCGTTCGGCATCCGCAGCGCTTTTCGGTTGTCGGGCTGGAAATGATAGGCCCAGACCAGGCCGGGAATATCGGAAGTTTGCAGTACCATGGGCCGGCTTTCGAACACCGTAGGAAATCTCTGTCCCGGCCAATTGGCCGCGGCAGCGCCTCTATCTGCCCCGTATGACACAGACGCTTCAAGCAAAATCGTGCAGTGCAGTATCGACGGTGCGGCTGCAGGATGGCGGGTGTCCGGCAGGCCACAGCAATTCCGGTGGTGCAGCGGCCGTTCCTTCGGCTAAGTTCCAGGTAACGAACACATTTGAGTCGGGAGGAGACCTCATGTACCGGGCACCGGTCGCGGATATCGTATTCACGCTCAACCATGTCGCCGGCCTGTCCGAAGCGCTGGAGAACGGCACTTTCGGCGATCTGAGCGGCGATCTTGTCGAGGCGATCCTGACGGAAGCCGGCCGCTTCGCCAGCGAGGAAGTGGCGCCACTAGCCGAGATTGGCGACAAGCAGGGCGCGCGCCTCTCTGATGGCGCGGTCAAGCTGGCCGATGGCTGGGCCGATCTTTACCGTCGCTGGTCCGCCGGCGGCTGGAACAGCCTGACGGCGCCGGAGGCTTTTGGCGGCCAGGGCCTGCCGCACATGCTCAATGTCGCGGCCTTCGAGATGTGGAACTCCGCCTCCATGGCCTTTGCCATCGGCCCGACGCTCACCGTCGGCGCCATCGAGGCGCTGGAGGCGCACGGTAGCCAGGCGCTCAAGGATACCTATCTCGCCCGCCTCGTGTCCGGCGAATGGACGGCAACGATGAACCTGACCGAGCCGCATGCCGGCTCCGATCTGGGCGTGATGAAGACGCGGGCCGTGCCCCAGGGCGACGGCACCTACCGGATCTTCGGCCAGAAAATCTTCATCACCTGGGGCGAACACGATGCGGCCGAAAACATCGTGCATCTCGTGCTCGCCCGCCTGCCGGATGCGCCGGCCGGCACGCGCGGCATCTCGCTGTTCCTGGTGCCGAAATTTTTCGTCAATGCCGATGGCACGCCCGGTGCCCGCAACGACCTCTTCTGCCATTCGCTGGAGCACAAGCTCGGCATCCACGGCTCGCCCACCTGCACGATGATCTACGGCGACGGCCGCTTCGGCAGCGAGAAGGGGGCCGTCGGCTGGCTCGTCGGCGAGGAGAACAAGGGCCTCAACTGCATGTTCACGATGATGAACAATGCCCGCCTCATGGTCGGCATGCAGGGGGTGGCGATTGCCGAGGCGGCGACGCAGAAGGCGGTGCAATATGCCAAGGACCGCACCCAGGGCAAGGCGCCCGGCTGGCGCGGCGAGGGCATGAGCCCGATCATCGAGCACCCCGACGTCGCCCGTATGCTGCTCACCATGAAGGTGCTGACGCAAGGCGCACGCGCCATCGCCTACAGCTGCGCCCATGCCGGCGACCGGGCGCATCATGCCGAAGGCGAGACCGCCCGCCACTGGCAGGAGCGCTCCGCCTTCCTGACGCCGATCGCCAAGGCTTTTTCCACCGATGTCGGCGTCGATGTCGCCTCACTTGGGGTGCAGGTGCATGGCGGCATGGGCTTCATCGAGGAAACCGGCGCCGCCCGCCTGCTGCGCGACGCCCGCATCGCACCGATCTACGAAGGCACCAACGGCATCCAGGCCATCGATCTCGTCACCCGCAAGCTGCCGTTGTCCGGCGGCGATCACGTCCGTGGTTTCATCAGCGAATTGAAGGCGATTTCCGCCGATGTCCGAGCCTCCAACCATCCGGCCTTCGGGGAGACGGCCGGCCGGCTGGACGTCGCCATTGCCGATCTGGAAACGGCGACGGACTGGCTGTTGTCGCACCAGAAGGATGGCGACGTCACCGGCGTGCTTTCCGGCGCCACGGCCTATCTGCGCCTGTTCGGCCTGGTGCTGACCACGGCCTATCTCGCCAAGGGCGGGCTTGCCGCCGTCGACAATGGCGGGACGGAAAATCGCGTGGCGCTCTGCCGTTTCTCGGCGGAGAACCTGCTTGCCGAGACCCTGGCGCTCAAGGACCGGGTGCTGAACGGCGCCGATAGCCTTGCCGCCGCCCGCAGCCTCCTCGATTGAAAGACAGTCCCATGAGCGACACCCACATTCTCGTCGACCGCCCGCAGCAAGCGCCCGGCGTGCTGACGATCCGCTTCAACCGGCCGGAAAAGAAGAACGCCATCACCACCGCCATGTACCGGCGCATGGCAGCGGCGGTGGAAGAGGCAGGCGCCGACCCGGCCATCCGCGCCGTGCTGTTCCTCGGCACCGAGGGTTGTTTCTCCGCCGGCAACGACCTCGCCGATTTCCTCGCCTTTGCCGAAACCAATCCGACCGAGCCGCCGGCCGCCTTCGTCTTCCTCAAGGCGCTGGCACTCTGCGAAAAACCTGTTGTTTCCGGTGTCGATGGCCTGGCGATCGGCATCGGCACGACGCTGAACCTGCATTGCGACCTGACGTTTGCCTCCGACCGCAGCCTGTTCAAGACGCCGTTCGTCGATCTTGGCCTGGTGCCGGAGGCGGGGTCGAGCCTGCTCGGGCCACAGGCGATGGGCCACCAGCGCGCCTTTGCCCTGCTCGCCGCCAGCGAAGGGTTTTCCGCCGAAGAGGCGCGCGCCGCCGGTATCGTCTGGAAGGTGGTTACGCCGGACCAGGTCGAGCCCCAGGCGCTCGCTGCAGCCGCAAGGCTCGCCTCCCGCCCCGCCGAGGCGCTGCGGATCACCCGCGACCTGCTGCGCGGCGACCGGACCGAGCTGCTGGCGCGTATGGACGAAGAGCTTCACCATTTTACCGAACGGCTGAGAAGCGACGAGGCGCGCGCCGCGTTCCAGACCTTTTTGAAGCGTTAGGCCGTCGCGGATTGTTTTTGGCCGATAAACGTCCTATCGCCAGGGACGGAACGGAGAGTTGAGCGATGACGGACGATGAGGCGCAGCGGCTCGCGAACCTGAAAGAAGCGCTCGAATTCGGCCGTTATGTCGGTATCTGCAATGCCATAGAGGCCCTGCGCACGACCATGCCGCCGGAGCTGGCGAGGGAAACGCTGGACCGCGCCGCCGGTGTCCACGATGAGTGGGACAGGTCGCAGATCCTCCTGGCGCTCGCCCGCCATCTCCCGGACGCGCTGTTTACCGAAGCGCTTGAACTCGCCGCCCGGCTGAGCGATCCGGACATCGGCAATCGCGACCATGTCCTGGTCGCCCTGGCGAAACGGTTTCCCGAAATCCATCATCCGCTTATCGCTGCCGTCGCGCGCCAGACGGAAGGCGCGGATGAGCGGGTTGCTGCATTGACGCGCCTCGTGCCGCTGATGCCCTCGTTGCTGCCGGAAGCCGTCGCTACCGCCAATCTCCCGACCATCCATGCAACCACGCGGGCGTGGGCCTTTACCAAACTTTTGCTTGAGGATGCTTCGCTGGCCGGGCAAACGCTTGAGGCTATTGCCGCCAATGCGGTCGAGACCGAGCGCGCATCGATGCTGACCGGAGTTCTCGACAGCATCGACGATCAGCATATTCCTGCCGTCTCTGCCATTCTCGCCAGCGTCCCCACGGCGACGTTTCGCGAGCCGCTGCTCGGAGCGCTGAAGAAGCGTTTTCCCGGCGTCCTCTGGTTCCCCTGATCCGCCGTTGGAGCAATTCCAGCAAAAGTGCGCAGCGGTTTGCGTATAAACAAAAAGATAGAGTGTTGTCGCGTTTCGGGGAAATGCGGAAATACTCTATTTCTCCAGTGTTGCCACCACTTCGACATGTGATGACCACAGGAACTGATCGATGGGAACAACCCGCGTGATCCTGTAGCCGCCCTCGACCAGCAAAGCGAGGTCACGGGCCAGCGTCAGCGGATTGCAGCTGACGGCGACGAGCTTTTTCACGCTCGACCTCGCCAGTTCCTTCACCTGCGCCTCGGCGCCGGCGCGGGGCGGGTCGAAGACGACCGCGTCGTAGACTTTCAGGTCCTGCATCGTCAGCGGCCGGCGGAACAGGTCGCGCTTTTCCGTCGTCACCGGCTTCAGACCCTGCGCACCGCGGGCGGCAAGATCGAGCGCCTTCAGCGCCTTATCCTCGGATTCCACCGCGTGCACCCGGCCTATGCGGGCGAGCCTGAGCGAAAACGTGCCGGCACCGGCAAAGAGGTCGGCGATGCGTTTTGCCTTGCCGACTTCGGCCAGCACCAGTTCGGCCATCGCATCCTCAGCCGGCTTCGTCGCCTGGGTGAAGGCGGCGGGCGGCGGGGAAACCTTGACGCCGCCGAAATCCAGCTGCGGCTTCTGCGGCTCGACCAGCGCCTCGCCGTTGACCGACACCCGGGCAACACCACGCTCGGCCAGCACCGCTTCGATCGTCGCGCGCCGCTGCTTGTCGGAAACCGCCTTCAGCCCGTCGATGGCGATGTCGAGGCCGGAGAGGGTTTCGAGCACCGTGATGCGGAACGGTTCGGCATTCGCCGCCGCTGCCCTGCCGATGGCCCGGATGGTGCCGAGCCGGGCGACGATGCCCGGCACGGCGATGGGACATTCCTCGATGGCGACGATATGATGGCTTTCCGCCTGGTTGAAGCCGAGCAGCAGGTCTTTTTCGGTCTTGCGCGCCGCCAGCGCCACGCGCCGCCGCTCGCCCGGCCGGGCGATGATCAGATCGTCGACAGCAGGCGTCAGTCCCTTTGCCTGCAGCGCCTCGACCACGAGGTTGCGCTTGAAGGCATGGTAGGGTTCGTCCTTGAGATGCTGCAGCACGCAGCCGCCGCAGGTGCCGTTGACGCCGTCAGGCCCGAAATGCCGGCAGGCCGGCTCCTGGCGCTCCGGCGAGGCCGCGGCAATCGACATGATCGTGCCGTGGCTTTTTATCCGTGCCACCGCCACCGTTTCGCCCGGCAGGGCGAACGGCACGTAGAGCGGGCCATCCTGCGTATGGGCGATGCCGTCGCCCTGGGCGCCGAGCCGGGCGATGGTGACGGTTTCGGTGCTCATGGTTTGGTTCCGGCGAGCAGGAATTCCTTGTTGCCATCACCGCCATCGATGGGCGAGGGGATCAGGCCGAGGCTTTCCCAGCCCATGTCCTCGACAAACCAACGCTCCAGTTCCGCGGCGACATCGGGCGCTGTCTCCGGTTCCTTCAGCAGGCCGGCCTTGCTGATCGCGTCGCGCCCGGCCTCGAATTGCGGTTTGACCAGCAGCACCGCCTTGGCGCCCGGCTCGGCAAGCTCCAGCGCCGGGGCGAGCGCCAGCTTCAGCGAGATAAAGGAGACGTCGGAGACGATGAACTCGATCGGCCGGTCGTCGATGTCTTCAGGCTCGAGGTAGCGGGCATTCAGCCCTTCGATATTCGTCACCTTGTCGTTGGCGAGCAGGCGCGGATGCATCTGGCCATGGCCGACGTCGATGGACGTCACGTGGGCGGCGCCGCGCAGCACCAGCACCTCGGTAAAGCCGCCGGTGGAGGCGCCAACGTCGAGACAGCTGGCATCCTTCGGATCGAGCCCGAAATGATCGAGCGCCGCCACCAGTTTCAAGGCGGCGCGCGACACGTAGTCCTGGGCCGGATCGTCGATGGTGATGATCACGTCGGAGGCGAAGACCAGGCTGGGCTTGGTCACCACCTTGCCGGCAACGGTGACGGTGCCGCGGGCAATGGCGTCGCGGGCGCGAGACCGGCTGGCCACGAGATTGCGGGATACCAGGAGCTGGTCCAGGCGCTGAGGTTCTGATGAGGTCGACATGTGCCGTCAATGACGGTCAAACGCCTTTCTTGCAAGCCTTTTGTTGCAACGCACCGGCTGTGGAACGATTCACGGCCGATGAAAGCGGCAACGCCCGGAAAACCGACCTTCCGGCAACTTTCGGTCGCGGCCGGCGTGCCTGGGCGGATCCAGTTTGCGCTGCGTCAATTTGAGCCGCCAAAATGTTCGAAACCGGTACGGTTTTCAACGCAATCTTAAGGGCTGCGCCTTCTTTTGGGCCGCGGAGGAACGACCCATTCGAATCGAACCGAGCGAACCCTATGTCTCTTAGAAATCTCTCTCTCAACAAGAAGTTGATCGGCACCTTCGCCGCCTTGATGTCGGTCTGCCTTTTCGCGTCCGCGGGGGTTTACTGGCAGGCCGCAGCCTCCCGGGAGGCGTCCCGGCAGCAATATGAAGCCCAGGGTATCCTCGGGCATGTCGACAATGCGCTCGAGGCGATGCTGGAGCAGGCCGTCAACCAGCGCGGCTTCCTGCTGTTCAAGAGCGACAGCACCTACAAGGACGTCTTCGTCAATCGTGAAAAGATGATTGCGGCACTGGACGCCGCAAAGGCGGCTGCGGCCGACCGGCCGGAGATGCTGGAATCGCTCACTGCCATGCGCGAGGCCGCCGACGTCTTCCACAAGGAGCTGACCGAGCCGCAGCTGGAAGCCCGCAAGACGACGGACATGCCGATCGAAGAGGTTGCCAATCTCAACCGCGACAAGTCGCGCGGCCAGCTCGACCGCTTCCGCGAGGCTGCCGCCAAGATCAAGCAGCAGTCGCTCGAATACAGCAACAGCCTGGTCGAGGTGCAGAAGGACGCCTTCCGCGATCTGCTGATGGCACTGCTCGTCGGCGGTGCGTTGGCCGGCGCCATCGCCGTCGCGCTCGTTTGGGCCCTGTCGCGTGCCATCGTCACGCCGATCGTCGGCATGACGGACGCCATGAGCCGGCTTGCCGGCGGCGACAACAATATCGACGTGCCGGCACTCGACCGTGGCGACGAAGTCGGCCGCATGGCGAAGGCCGTCGCCGTCTTCAAGGATGCGGCGATCGAAAAGATCCGCCTGTCCAAGGATGCCGATGCCATGCGCAGCTCCGCCGAGCGCGAGCGCCAGGCCAACGACGAGCAGAAGGCACGCGAGACCGGCGAGATCGAGTTCGCCATCGACGCTCTGGCCCGCGGTCTGTCCAGCCTCGCCAGCGGCGATGTCGCCTCGCGCCTCGATACGCCCTTCGCCGGCCGTCTCGAGCGTCTGCGGGTCGATTTCAACGGCGCCGTCGAGAAGCTGCAGTCGGTGCTGCGTTCGGTCGGCCAGAATGCCACCGCGATCAATTCCGGTGCCAACGAAGTCCGTGCCGCTGCCGACGACCTGGCGCGGCGCACCGAGCAGCAGGCCGCGTCCGTCGAAGAGACCGCTGCCGCGCTGGAACAGGTGACGACCACCGTCAAGGACACCGCCCGCGGTGCCGAAGAGGCCGGCCGCCTTGTCGAGCGCACCCGCGCCGGCGCCGAACGGTCCGGCGAAATCGTCCGCAATGCCGTGCTTGCCATGAATGAAATCGAAAAGTCTTCGGGCGAGATTTCCAACATCATCGGCGTCATCGACGAGATTGCTTTCCAGACCAATCTTCTCGCCCTGAATGCCGGTGTCGAGGCCGCCCGCGCCGGTGAAGCCGGCAAGGGGTTTGCCGTCGTCGCCCAGGAAGTGCGCGAGCTGGCGCAGCGTTCCGCCAAGGCAGCGAAGGAGATCAAGGCGCTGATCACCGCCTCCGGAACCCACGTGGCGACCGGCGTCAACCTCGTCGGCGAGACCGGCAAGGCTTTGGAAGCCATCGTCACCGAGGTGGCAGAGATCAACACCCATGTCAGCGCCATCGTCGTTGCCGCCCGCGAACAGTCGACCGGCCTGCAGGAGATCAACACCTCCGTCAACGCCATGGACCAGGGCACGCAGCAGAACGCCGCCATGGTCGAACAGCAGACGGCGGCAAGCCATTCGCTGGCTCGCGAAGCCCATGCGCTGGACGAGTTGCTGGCACAGTTCAACCTCGGCCATTCCATGCTGTCGGCATCGCGCCCGGTTGCCGCTTCGGCGAACGCCCGGCCGGTGGCGTCGGCCCCGCGCGACATGCGCTCCACCGTCGCCCGCGCCTTTGCTTCGCGCGGCGGTGCTGCGGTGGCGGTGAAGGAAGAGTGGTCGGAATTCTGAGCCATCGTAACCGAGGTCGGCGAGATGCCCCTCACCCTAACCCTCTCCCCGCAAGCGGGGAGAGGGAACTTGCCCCGCTCAATGTCGAGTGTGGCAGAAACGGTGCGGCGCACCCCCGTCTCCCCGCATGCGGGGAGAAGGTGCCGGTAGGCGGATGAGGGGGCCTCGCTCCAACACGACAAAGGCCGCCGGGATCACCGGCGGCCTTTGTCGTTTCAGGCTGGAATCGTCTGCCCTTACAGCCAGATGATCCGGCCCTTGTATTTCATGATGCTCGGCTTCAAGAGCTCGGCCCAGCCGGCGGCTTCGTCGTTTTCCGCCGGCGTCTGCGCCTCGGCGGTCACGTCGTAGCTGCTGCGCAGCTGCGGCAGCTTGGTCTGCAGCCGGGCGATCATTGCCGCTTCGAGCTGACGGTCGTATTTCGGGGCGTCTTCGGCAGCTGCCGAAAATGCTGTGGTCGCGAGAAATCCTCCCGCCAGCAGGATCTTGGTAAGCATTGGTCTGTCCCTGTCATTCTTGTTGTTTTGATGCTTGGAACTTTAGCAACGAGACATTCAAAAACCGCCAAGGAAGATGGTTACACGCCAGCCAACGGCCATGGTTTCGCGAAGGTTTCCAAAGGCGTCGCAGGCTGCGTCGGCGACTTTCTTTGGGCGCATCGCGTGCCGCTCCCGCACCGGTGTCGCCGGTCGCTTGCGTGGCTGCCCCGGCTTGTCTAACGCTTGTTCAGCCGGGGCGGAAACTGCCGTCCCGGCCGATCCTCGAACCGGGACTTGCGACGATGATGACCAGACTTTCTGCGGCACTGGCCGCCTGCCTGTTTGCTGCACCGGCACTCGCCAACGACACCATGGCCGAACTGAAGACCGGCGGCATCATCTATGTCGAGACGCTTGATGTCACCATGGAGGAGGAAGACCTGTTCATCTCGCCGGACGAGGTGCGGGTGAACTATGTCTTCGCCAACGACACCGACCGGGACATCCACACCGTCGTCGCCTTCCCGATGCCGGAGGTCACCGGCGGGCCGGGGCAGAACGTCGCTATCTACGACATGAATTCCGACAATATGTTGGGCTTCACCGTCAGCCAGGACGGCAAGTCGATCACGCCGGAACTGCAGCAGCGCGCCATCGCCAACGGCGTCGATATCACCGGCGACCTGATCGTCCACAAGATCCCGTTGCTGCCGCTGAGCGAAGCGACCAACAAGGCGCTGAACACGCTTCCCGACGACGTGCGCCAGGATTTCTTCGACCGAGGCCTGGCGATGGATTCGAGCTATGACGCCGGCGAGGGCATGCAGCGCGATACCTCGGCTTTGTGGACGATGAGTTCGGTCTACTGGTGGCGCACGACGTTCCCGGCGCATTCGAAGATCAAGGTGGCACACACCTACAAGCCGAGCGTCGGCGGCACGGTGGCGACCACCTATCTGAATGAAAACAACGAGGGCAAGGGCGAGCGCTACGAAGAATACGTCAAGCGTTTCTGCATCGATGACGCCATGGTCAAGATCGCCAAGCAGTCGAACGAGGCAATGGTGAGCGGCAAGCCCTATTTCATGGAAAACTGGATTTCCTATGTGCTGAAAACCGGCGCCAACTGGGGCGGCACCATCAAGAAGTTCAAGCTGACCGTCGACAAGGGCAAACCGGAAAATTACGTCAGCTTCTGCGGCACCGGCGTGAAGAAGACCGGTCCCACCAGCTTCGAAATGACCGCCGAGGATCTTTCCCCGGAAAAGGATCTCGATATCCTGCTTTTGGTGAAGGTGGAGAATACCCTGCAGCCGTAAGGGCTTGGTGCGGCTGAGCTTCTGGTGGTTGCGATTGGAGCCTGCCCCTCATCCGCCTACCGGCACCTTCTCCCCGTTTTGACGGGGAGAAGGGGTTATGCCGCGCCGTTTCTGCCACATTCGACGTAGCATGTGACGCGTCCCCTCTCCCCGCGCGCGGGGAGAGGGTTAGGGTGAGGGGCATCGCCGTATCGTAAAAACTGCCAAATCAGCCAGCGCGCCTGTCACCCCGCAGCGCCAACCTCGATCTGCTTCTGCCCCAGCGCCCGGAACACCGTCGAGACGATGCCGGCGCGGTCGAGGCCCGCCTTGGCGTACATGGCTTCGGGCTTGGCCTGTTCCATCCAGTTATCCGGCAGCACCAGCGGCCGTATCTTCAATCCGTTGTCGAGCAGCCCCTCGGTAGCCAGCAGCTGCATCACCTGCGCGCCAAAACCGCCGATCGAGCCTTCCTCCACCGTCACCAGCACCTGGTGATGGCGGGCAAGCTGGCGGATGAGATCGGCGTCCAGCGGCTTGGCAAAGCGCGCATCGGCAACGGTGGTCGAAAGGCCGGCGGCATCGAGATCTTCCGCGGCCAAGAGACATTCGGCCAGCCGGGTGCCGAAAGAGAGCAGGGCGACGGTCGTGCCCTGCTTCATCACCCGGCCCTTGCCGATTTCGAGGATTTCGCCGCGCACTGGCATCTCGACGCCGACACCTTCGCCGCGCGGATAACGGAAGGAGATCGGGCCTTCGTCATAGGCCGCCGCGGTGCGCACCATGTGCTTCAGTTCCGCCTCGTCGGCCGCCGCCATGACGACGAAGCCGGGCAGGGAGGCGAGGAAGGTGGTGTCGAACGAGCCTGCATGCGTCGGTCCGTCGGCGCCGACGAAACCGGCGCGGTCGATGGGGAAACGCACCGGCAGGCCCTGGATTGCCACGTCGTGAACCACCTGGTCGTAGGCGCGCTGCAGGAAGGTGGAATAGAGCGCCGCAAACGGCTTGTAGCCTTCGGCCGCAAGGCCGGCGGCAAAGGTCACCGCATGCTGCTCGGCGATACCGACGTCGAAGCAGCGGGCCGGAAACAGCTCGGCAAGCTTGTCGAGCCCGGTGCCGGAGGGCATGGCGGCGGTGACGCCGATGATTTTTTCGTCATGCCGGGCTTCCTCGACCAGCGCCTCGGCAAAGACGGAGGTGTAGGCAGGCGCATTCGGTTTGGCTTTTGCCTGCGCGCCGGTGATGACGTCGAACTTGTTGACGCCGTGATATTTGTCGGCGGCGGCTTCCGCCGGCGCGTAACCCTTGCCCTTCTGGGTGACGACATGGATCAGCACCGGCCCCTGCTGGTGGTCGCGGACGTTGCGCAGCACCGGCAGCAGGTGGTCGAAGGAATGGCCGTCGATCGGGCCGATGTGGTAAAAACCCATCTCCTCGAACATGGTGCCGCCGGTGACGTAACCACGGGCATGCTCGACGGCGCGGGTGATCGCCCGGTCGATGTTCTTGCCGAGATAGGCGGTCAGCTTCTTGCCGATCTCGCGAAAGCCCATATAGGTGCGCCCCGAAGCGAGGCGGGCGAGATAGGCGCTCATCGCACCCGTCGGCGGCGCGATCGACATGTCGTTGTCGTTGAGGATGACGATCAGCCGGGCATCCAGCGCACCGGCATTGTTCAGCGCTTCGTAGGCCATGCCCGCCGACATCGCGCCGTCGCCGATGACGGCGATGACGCGGCGGTCGGTCTGGCTGAGCTCCGCCGCTACCGCCATCCCGAGGCCGGCGGAAATCGAGGTGGAGGAGTGCGCGGCGCCGAAGGGATCGTATTCGCTTTCCGCCCGGCGGGTGAAGCCGGAGAGGCCGCCTTCCTGGCGCAGCGTGCGGATGCGGTCGCGCCGGCCGGTGAGGATCTTGTGCGGATAACATTGGTGGCCGACGTCGAAGATCAGCCGGTCGTCCGGGGTGTTGAACACCTTGTGGATGGCGATGGTCAGCTCCACCACGCCGAGGCCGGCGCCGAGATGGCCACCCGTGCTAGATACCGCATCGATCATCTCGTCGCGCAGCTCGCGGGCGAGCTGCGGCAGGTCACGATCATCCAGCTTTCTGAGGTCCACGGGCAGGTCGACCTGATTCAAAAGCGGAGTATCGGGAAGTTTTGTCACGGGCGATCGCCTCTTCTTGGTGTTATGGCAGGCATGCCGCCATACTGCAAAACTATCTGTGGCAAAAGCGGCAGGTTTCAACAAGTCATGTTTTTGTGGTCGAAACGCGGTCAACTCTGCGGCAACGGCACGAATTCTTCCTCGTCTCCCGGCACGATGTCGAAACGGCCGGTGCGCCACTCCTCCTTCGCCTGCTCGATGCGCTCCTTCGAGGAGGAAACGAAGTTCCACCAGATATAGCGTTTCGACGACAGCGCCGCGCCGCCGAATAGCATGATATGACAGCCTTCCTCGCCGCCCTCCAGGGTGATTGGATCGCCCGGCCGGAAGACCAGCAGCTGGTCGGCGGCAAACCGATCACCCGCGACGACCAGCGAGCCGGAGAGGATGTAGATCGCCCGCTCCTCGTGATCGGCAGGGAAGGGGAAGCGGGAAGCCGGTGCCAGCGTCAGGTCGACATAGAGCGTATCGGTAAAGGCCGCCACCGGTGACGACAGGCCCTCGAAGCTGCCGATCACCACGCGGCCGCTGGCGCCGTTGATATCGATCAGCGGCATCTCGCCCCTGGCGGTGTGGGCGAAGGCGGGCGCCATCTCTTCCATCTGGTCCGGCAAGGCGAGCCAGGTCTGCAGCCCCGACATCGACAGCGGCGAGCCACGCAGATTTTCTGGCGTGCGCTCGGAATGCACGATGCCGCGCCCCGCCGTCATCAGGTTGATGTCGCCTGGCCGGATCACCAGCTCGGTGCCGAGGCTGTCGCGATGCTTGATCTCGCCGTCGAACAGATAGGTGACGGTGGACAGGCCGATATGCGGGTGCGGCTTGACGTCGAGCGCCTCGCCGGCACGCAGCACCGCCGGCCCCATGCGGTCGAAGAAGATGAACGGCCCGACCAGCCGCCGCCGCGACGTCGGCAGGGCGCGCCGCACGGCAAAGCCACCGATATCGCTCGAGCGCGGGATGATCAGCTGCTCGATGGCATCGCAGGCAAAGGCATCGCCGGCAACGGGATCGATTCCGGGGAAAAAGGACATGGCATGGTCTCCTGTCGCAAGGGCTTGTGCCGAGCATAGGCCCCTGCGGCGCGCCGCGAAAGTCTTGCCGGTTCAGATCGCCGTGAAGCCGTTGTCGACGAACAGATGGGCGCCGTTCACGAAGCTGGATTCATCGCTGGCGAGATAGAGGGCTGCGCGCGCCACGTCCTCGGGTTCGCCGATCCGGCCCTGCTGGGCGGCGATGGCGGCATCGGACACATCGACGCCCAGCGCCTGCAGTTCGGCGACTTCTTTCAAGCCATGCGGCGTGCGGATGAAGCCGGGGCAGACGGCGTTGCAACGGATGTTGCGATCCCGGAATTCCACGGCGATGGCCCGGGCGAACATGTGCACGGCGCCCTTGGTGGTGTCGTAGAGCACTTCCATCGGCGTGGCGGCGACGGCGGAAATGGAGGAGGTGCAGACGATGGAGCCGCCGCCGGCCTCGATCATCTTCGGAAGAACGGCCTTGGTCATCAAAAACATCGAGCGGACGTTGACCGCATGCAGCCAGTCCCATTCCTCGACCGTCGTTTCGAGGAACGGCTTGATGACGATGGTGCCGGCGTGGTTGAACAGCACGTTGACGGCGCCAAAACGTTCCTGGACGCCGGCAACGGCGGCGTTGACCGCGCCCTCGTCGGAAACATCGGCCGTCCAGAAGTCGGCGTCGCCACCGGCATCGCGGATCGCCTTGACGGTCTCGGCGGCGGCGTCCGCATTGCGGTCGATGATCGCCAGTTTCGCGCCCTCGGCGGCAAACAGTCTTGATGCCGCCCCGCCCATTCCGGTCGCTCCGCCGGAGACGATGGCGACCTTTCCTTTCAACCTGTCCGTCATGATTGCAGTCTCCCCATCATGGATGGGGTTTCACCCGCATCCGTCCCCTCAATCGTATTTTATTCGCCGTCAAGCGCTTCGACGCCCTGCGGCTTGCCGGCGCGGTCGAGGCGGATTTTCTCGATTCTGTTTTCCGCCGCGTTCAGTAGCGTCTCGCAATGCTTCTTCAAGGCTTCGCCGCGCTCGTAGATGGCAATCGACTCGTCGAGGGCGACGTCGCCGCGTTCCAGGCGCTGCACGATGCTTTCGAGCTCAGCCACCGCCTTTTCGAATGTGTAGCTGGAAACCTCGGCCAGTGGGGTGCTCTCGCTCATCGTCAACCTCTCATCAAGCGTGAAATATGCAAACCGGCGGATTCCGCCAATCCTTCCAGGTCGTAGCCGCCTTCGAGGATGCTGACAATGCGATTGCCCGCGGTCCTGTCGGCGATCTCCATCAGCCGTCCGGTTGCCCAGTCGAAATCCTCGCCGATCAGGTTGATCTGTGCCAGCGGATCGCGGTGATGCGCATCGAAGCCGGCGGAGATGAGAATGAGATCGGGCGAAAAATCCTTGAGTGCCGGCAGCACGCGTGACTTGAAGGCCTCGCGGAAATGGTCGCTGCCGTCATTGGCCGAAAGCGGCGCGTTGACGATGTTGCCGCTTGCGCCCTGCTCGTCCTTCTTGCCGGTGCCGGGATAGAGCGGCATCTGGTGGGTCGAGCAAAACAGCACGTCAGGATCGTCCCAGAAGATGTCCTGCGTGCCGTTGCCGTGATGTACGTCCCAGTCGACGATGGCGACACGTTCGGCACCATGCGCCTTCCGGGCATGCCGAGCGGCGATGGCGACGCTGTTGAACAGGCAGAAACCCATGGCGCGGTTACGTTCGGCATGGTGCCCCGGCGGCCGGCTGGCAACGAAAACATTGTCGGCCCGGCCGGTAAACACATCGTCGACCGCCGCCATGGCGCCGCCGATGCCGGTCAGCGCCGCCTGCAGGCTTTTCGGGCTGGCATAGGTGTCGGACTCGATCTGGTTGATCTCGTCATCTTCTTCCGGCATGGCGCGCATGACGGAGAACAGGTGTTCCTCCGGATGCGCCAGCAGCACGGCATCCTCATTCGCCTGCGGTGCCTGCCGGCGTTGCAGGCCGGCAAAATTCTCGTGCCCCAGGGCAATGTTGAGCGAACGCAGCCGGTCGGCCCGCTCCGGGTGGCCGGGGGGCGTGTTGTGCTCCAGAAAAACGGGATGTTCGTAGAGACGCGTCGTCATGCCGGGTTCCTTTGCGGCAAGGATTGAAGCGCAGGCCGCCTTCTGTCCACAGCAGATGGGGCGGAAATCGCTGCTTTTCAACAGGAGATCTTGCCGCAACGGAACCGTTCGCGGGGCAATGCCGCTTGTTCCAAGATGAGAAAAATGCCTTAGATGAATTCTAAAGCATGTCGCGCAAAAGTGTGCAGCGGTTTTGCAGTATCGACATGCGCAAAGACAAGCATAAAGCATGTCTTTTTCCGGGCCGGGGACACGTCCGGAGGCATGATGTCAGGTATTCGGGGGTACGGGATGGCAGAAACGGGACGCATAGACATATCGGAGGTACAGGTTGCCTATCGGGATATAGATATGCACGGCTACCTGCACAGCCATGCCTATCTGGCCTATGCGGAAACCGCACTGCGGCAATTCTGGCGCCATCGGCCGAAGATCGAAGAAGAACCGCTGTTTGTCGTGCGCAAGGTGGAATGCGGTTATCACCGCGGCCTGCAGCTCGACGACCTCGCCCGCCTGACGGTGCGTATCGACAAGATCGGCGGTCGCTCGGTCGGCTTCAACGTGTTGATCGAGGTCGGCAAAGAGCTTGCCGCCGATGTCGAGATGACATGGATGGCCGCCGATCCGGAAAGCCGCGAACCGGCGCCGCTGCCCGAAGAGATCCGCGACTGGCTTTACCAGTTTTTGCCGTAACTGCGGCCTGCCTCAAGCGCGCTGCGGCAGCAGCGGATAACCGGCCATTACCGCCCTGCCGGCAAGCGCTGCAATGACAGCCTTGAGGATATCGCCTGGAACGAAGGCCAACGAGCCGAGGAACGCCTTGGAAATCCCGGTGCCGCCAATGGTGCCGAGATAGAGGATGCCGAAGAGGTAGACCACCACGACACCGCCGATGAAGCTGGCGAGGAAGAAGCTGACCGTTTGCACCAGTCCGGATTGTTCGGCGTTCACAAGCTTTTCGGAGAGGAAGCCGGTGACGAAGGCGCCCACCAGCCAGCCGAGCAAAAAACCCGCTGTCGGACCGGCAAAAACCGCAAGCCCGCCGCGGCCGCCTGACAGCACCGGCAGGCCGATGGCGACGAGGACCAGCACGATGAGAACGGCAGCGCCGGCACGGTAGCCGCCGAGAACCGTCCCGGCCATCATCACGCCGAGAGACTGAGCCGTGATCGGCACGGCAAATACCGCAATATAGATCGGCGGCAGCAAGCCGAGCGCGACGATGATGGCGGCGAAAAGGGACGACAGAACAAGATTTCGGGTGCTCATTGACGTCTCCTGTAGACCAGTTCCGGTATCGACTATTGCCGCCGAAAGCCCCGCGCGTCAATGGCGGCGGCGATGTTGTCGGCATCGCGCAGCGTCAGGATGATCAACGGCGTCAAAACGGTCAGGAAATGCACCTTGAGACCCCTCGCGGCATGGGCTTCGCTGATGGCGGCGTAACGATTGAGGATCTCCGGCACGAAACGAATCACCAGCCCGGCCGCCAGCCCGATATCGGCGGCCTGAAGGATGCCCAACCGTTCCAGCGGCCGGGCAAAAGCGGTAATTTCGTCAATGAAACCGGCAACGGTGACGGTGGCCGTCACCGTTGCCGCAAACAGCATCAGCGCCGTCAGCCGCAGCAGCGTGACGATTGCCTCTTCGGCCGAATTGAATGCGAAGTTGAACACCGCGACGGCGGCGATGGTGGCAAAGACTGGCAACAGCCGCCGAAGTCCTTCCCGGACCGGCAGGCCGACCAGCAGGTAGGAAAACGCTCCTGCCGCCGCTGCCGTTGCCAGCAGAGCGTAGGAACGCGTGAAAAACAACGCGATGCTGATAGCCGCGAGCGCAACGAGTTTTGTCCGCGGCGACAGCCGGTGCAGGATCGTATCGGTTTCGACGTAAAGCGATTTCACGCGGCGGCGATCTCCCGGTAACGGGCAATCGTTTCCGCCGGGCTGCCGTCGGCCACCAGCCGGCCGTCGTGGAACAGCAGCACCCGGTCGAAATCCTCGATCAAGGCGAGGTCGTGGCTGATGACGATCGCCGTTTCGTCGAGACCCGCGATGGTCTTCTCCACCCGCGCCCGGTTCTTCAGGTCGAGCTGGTTGGTCGGTTCGTCGAGGATCAGTACGTCCGGCCCGGTCGCCAGCACGGCGGCCAGTGCGGCAAGCTGCAACTCGCCGCCGGAAAGCTCGTGGGCGCGGCGCCCGGCAAGATGGGCAATGTCCAGCCGCGCCAGAACCGCATCCACTGCTGCCGCAATCTCGGTTTTGGAAAGCCCGCGGTTCTTCAGGCCGAAGCCGATGTCTTCGCGAATGATCGGCAGGATGATCTGGTTCTGTGGATTCTGGAAGATGAAGCCCACCTTGCCGAGCACGGCCTTGGCGTCCTTCACCGTATCCAGCCCGCCGACGCTCACCTTGCCCGTCGATGGCGTGACAAGGCCGTTGATCATCCGCGCGAATGTCGTCTTTCCCGAGCCGTTGAGGCCGATGATGCCGATCCGCCGTTCCTGCAGCGTCACCGTGAGCGGCTGGAGCGCGGTTTTCCCCGCAAAAGCGGCGCCGGCCTCCTGAAAGCGGATGTCCAAGTCATGTCCTCGCAAAAACGTCGTCGTTCTATAACCGAAGCGGCACGCTTTGGGAAACATCTAGCGTGGCGAACCGGATTGAAACTTGGGAATAAAAGCCTATCATCCATCCCATGACGATTCTTCTTTCCAATCGCGAAGCCCGCAGGATCTTCATGGCAAGGCAGGGGCTTTGCCAGCCGCCGAACCGTAGCCTTGACAAGGCCGGGCTGCTGTCGCTGATCGAAGATCTCGGTTTCGTCCAGGTCGACAGCATCCAGACGGTTGAGCGGGCGCATCACCTGATCCTGTTTGCCCGCAACCAGACCTATCGCCGCCAGCACCTGACCGAACTTCTGGAAACGGACGGCGATCTGTTCGAGCACTGGACCCACGACGCCTCGATCATCCCGTCGAGCTTTTTCCGCTACTGGAAACATCGCTTCGTCCGCCGCGAACCGATCCTGCGCGAACGCTGGGCGAAGTGGCAGGGGGAGGGGTTCGCCAGCGCTTTCGAGGATACCTTCCGGCGGATCGCCGAGAACGGCGCAACCATGTCGCGCGACGTCAAGGTCGAGGATCACAAGTCCGGCGGCTGGTGGAACTGGCATCCCAACAAGACGGCGCTCGAATATTTCTGGCATACCGGCAAGCTCGCCATCGCCGGCCGGCAGAATTTCCAGAAGGTCTACGATCTCGCCGAACGCGTTCTGCCGGCGCACCATTACCATCCGGAGGTTCCCAGCGAGGATTTTGTCGATTGGGCCTGCCGTAGCGCCTTGCAGCGGCTGGGTTATGCCACGACTGGAGAGATTGCCGCCTTCTGGGATCTACTGTCGCCGCAGGAGGCCAAGGACTGGGCGGCGGCGCACCGGGACGAACTGGTGGAGGTGTCCGTCGAACCCATCGATGGCGGCAAGCCGCGCGTGTCGTTCGCCTTTGCAACGTTTGCGGACGACATCCGCGATTTGCCCGAACCGCCCGCCCGCCTGCGCGTGCTCAGCCCTTTCGACCCGATGATCCGCGACCGCAATCGCACCGAACGCCTTTTCGGCTTCTTCTATCGCATCGAAGTTTTCGTTCCCGAGCCGAAGCGTGAATATGGCTATTACGTCTTCCCGCTGCTGGAAGGCGACCGCTTCGTCGGCCGCATCGACATGAAGGCCGACCGCAAGCGCGGCACGCTGGACGTCAAGCGCCTGTGGTGGGAAAAGGGTGTCCGGGCCTCCGCCGGCAGGCTCGAAAAGCTGGACGCGGAACTCTCCCGGCTCGCCCGGTTCTCCGGGCTGGAAAGCGTGCAGTATCTCGATGGTTGGCAGGGATAGGCGGCGGCTGGTTACAGCCCGGCCGCCATATGCGAGCAAGCGACTTTGCTTGCCGATTGGATACATCCGGAGACGAAATCCCTTTACCGTACGCGGCCCGTCTGGCCACGATCCCTGAGATAATGATCCGCGATGGCGCAGGCGACCATCGCCTCGCCGATCGGCACGGCGCGGATGCCGACGCAGGGGTCGTGGCGGCCCTTGGTGCGGACATCGACATTGTTGCCGTCGGCATCGATCGACTGGCGTTCGGTCAGGATCGACGAGGTCGGCTTGATGGCAAAACGTGCGACAATGGCCTGGCCGGTGGAAATGCCGCCCAGGATGCCGCCGGCATGATTGGAGAGGAACAGCGGCTTGCCGTCGTTGCCCATGCGCATCTCATCGGCGTTTTCTTCGCCGGTCAGTTCTGCGGCGGCAAAACCTTCGCCGATCTCGACGCCCTTGACGGCGTTGATCGACATCAGCAGGCTGGCGATATCCTGGTCCAGCTTGCCGTAGATCGGCGCTCCGAGACCGGCCGGCACGCCTTCGGCGATCACTTCGACGACGGCGCCGATCGAGGAGCCGGCCTTGCGGATGCCGTCGAGATACTCTTCCCAGACCGGCACGATTGCGGCATCGGGCGCAAAGAACGGGTTCTGGTCGACTTGCCCCCAATCCCAGTTGGCGCGGTTGATCTTGTGCTTGCCGATCTGCACCAGCGCGCCACGCACCGTCACACCCGGAACGACCTTGCGGGCGAGGCCGCCGGCGGCGACACGGGCAGCCGTCTCGCGGGCTGAGGAACGACCGCCGCCGCGATAGTCGCGGATGCCGTATTTGACGTCGTAGGCGTAGTCGGCATGGCCCGGCCGGTAGCGACGGGCGATCTCGCCGTAATCCTTTGAGCGCTGGTCGGTGTTCTCGATGAGCATGGAAACCGGCGTGCCGGTGGTGATCATCGTCTCGCCGTCATCGTCGAACATCACGCCGGAGAGGACCTTGACCAGGTCATCCTCGCGCCGTTGCGTCACGAAGCGCGACTGGCCGGGCTTGCGTTTGTCCAGCCATGCCTGCAGCTCTTCCAGCTTGAAGCGGATGCCGGGAGGGCAGCCGTCGACCACGCAACCGAGCGCCGGCCCGTGGCTTTCCCCCCAGGTGGTGACGCGGAAGAGATGACCGAAGGTATTGTGTGACATGAAACCGACCGATTGATAGCGCGCGGGCGGCGGAAAACGCCTGCCGCGCCGCGGGAAAGGAGCGGCCCACTCATAGTGGAAAACATGGCGAAGAGAAAAGCCTTTCTTTTCTCCCGCTATCAGCTGGCGTCCGAAGCATGTCGCGCAAAAGTGTACAGCGGTTTTGCGCGAACGACATGCGACAAATCAAAGACCTAAAGCGCAAGGAGCGAATCTGAAAGATCGCGGCGCGCTTTAGGAGACCTTGCGCCACTCGGCGGCTTGGACCATCGTGCAGAAATCCTCGAAGGACCGCGGTTTGGAGAAGGCATACCCCTGCAGCAGGTCGCAGCCGAGCTGGCGCAACATGGTCGCATGCTCGAAGCTTTCCACGCCTTCGGCAACCGTATCGACGCCCAGCGAGTGGGCGATCTCGATGATCGAGCGTACCAAAGCCCGCTCCTGCTGCGATTCCAGGATCGGCTGCACCAGCTGCCGGTCGATCTTCAGCCGTTTCGGCCGCAGCTTGAGCAGGCTGACGATCGAGGTGTGACCGGTGCCGAAATCGTCGATCTCGATGTCGATGCCAAGCGATTTGATCCGTTCGAGATTGTGCGAGACGATGGTGTCGCTTTCGTCGAGGAAGATCGACTCGATCAGTTCGAAGGAGATTTCGCCGGGGACGATGGCCAGCGCCGTCAGCGTTTCGAACAGGGCTTCATCGTTCAGCCGGCGCGAGGAAACGTTGACGGACACCTTTGGCACGACGATGCCGCGGGATGCCCATCGCATCTTGTCCTGCAAGGCCTTTTCCAGCACGATGCGGTCGAGCATCGGCACGACATTCAGTTCGTCGGCGATTTTGAGGAAACGATCCGGCGTCAGCACGCCCTTGGTCGGATGGTTCCAGCGCACCAGTGCCTCGACCCCGGTCAGTTCCATCGTCTTGGCGCAGAATTGCGGCTGGTACCAGGCGGTGAACTCGTCGTTTTCCAGCCCGGCGAGAATTTCGTCGGCGATGCGCTTGGTGGTGATGATTTCGGCCTGCAGGTTCTGTGTGAAGAACTCGTAGCAGTTGCGGCCCGTCGCCTTGGCGCGATAGAGCGCGATGTCGGCATTGACCAGCAATTGCCGTGTGTCGATGTTCATGCCATCCCCGTGGGCGATGCCGATGGAGACGCCGCAACGGCACGAAACGCCGTCGAAGGTCACTGGTTGGCGCATCTCCTCGAGGATGCGCCCGGCCAGGGCCGCCATCTTTTCGGGGTCGCAGCTGTCGCGGACGACGATGACGAACTCGTCGCCGCCGATTCGTGCCACGAGGTCGTTCTGGCGAATGTTGGCTTCCAGGATCTTTGCCGCATGGGCCAGCATCGCATCGCCGGCGGCATGGCCCAGCGTATCGTTGATCTGCTTGAAACGGTCGAGATCGATATGCAGCAGCGAGAGTTTTTGCGGTTGCTCGGCGCTGAGGCGCGACAGCATATCAAGTTCGACGTCGAGCTTGCGGCGGTTGCCGAGCATGGTCAGCGGATCGTGCAGGGAATTGTGCTCGATGCAGCTCTTGGCGAACTGCAGCTCGATGTTGCGCATGTCCGCCTCCGCCTTGGCGGATTTCAGTTCCTCCGTCAGCAGCGCATCGGTGGTGATGTCGAAGGCGATGCCGATGATTCGGCGGCTGCCGTCCTTGCCGGTGTGCAGCTTGCCGATGGAGCGGATGTAGTGCAGCGAACCGTCCGGATGAATGGCGCGGACCACCAGCGGTTCCGACATGTCGTGATTGGTGAATTCGGTCTCGCTGGCCTTTGCCGCGGCCCGGTCTTCGGGATGGATGAGCGAATGCCAGCGTTCGGAGGTCATCGGTTCGGTGCTATAGGGCAAGCCGTAGAGCTGATGCATGCGGTCGTCCCAGATCTCCGTATCCGTCGCCAGGTCGACTTCCCAGATGCCGCAGCGATAGGAATCGAGCGCCAGGCTGAGCTTGCGTGACAGCTCCTCCAGAAGCTGTTCGCGGCTGGAAAGCTCCATCAGCGCCAATTCCAGCTCGGCATTCTTGAGGTCGCTGGTTTCCTTGGCGTGCCGCAGGTCGTCGTTCATCAGCACATCGCCGGTGACATCCCAGACGATGCCGATCGTCTGCGTGCCGCTGGCGCCCCTGTAGTGGGATCCGACCGAGCGGAGGTAGCGTTCGAAACCGTTGTCGAAGATGACGCGGTACTGGACGCTGGCGGTGTTGCCGACGATAGAGCAGTTGAAAAAATGCGCTTCGGCGGCGGGCCGGTCGTCGGGATGGACCACGGCGATCCAGTCCGCCAGCTTGTAACCGTGGTCTGAGGGCAGATGGCCGTGCAACTGCGCGGCGCGATCGTCCCAGAAAAGCTGGGCACCGTCGCTGCCCATTTCCCAGATACCGATCTGCGACGTTTCCAACGCCAGGTCGAGGCGTTGCGACAATTCGCTGAGCTGCGTCTCGCGCCGCTCCAATGTCTTAACATTCTGGCTGCGTTCGAAAATCAGCAGGCTCGACATGAAGACGGGGAAGATGATGATGCCGCCGGCAAGAAATATGGCGACCCGCAGGAAGGTCTGGTTCGGCGGCGGCGCATCCCAGCCGACGGACGGCACGGCAGCCAGTTCCCAGGTGCCGCCGGGAAATCCGATCTTACGGCGCACGGGTTCCTTGTCCAGCACGGCGGCATCGCCGAAGAACGGCGTATTGTTGGCGGCCGGCAAGGAAAGGTCGCGGACGGCAAGCGACAGCCTGTCGAGATGCGGGTAGCGTTCCTGGTTTTCGCTGTTGCGAACAGGGCTCAATCCCGTCGCCTCGTAGAATTTGTTCTCGTCGATGACGGCTTCGATCGCGCCCCACAGCTTGTGGCTCCCCTGCTCGCTGCTGACGACCGGATAGAGGATGACGAACCCGCCTGCGCCGCTGGCCGTCGACACCGGTCCGTAGAACTTTGCGGCGAAGCGGTCGGAATTGCGGGCGTCGGACGGTCGCAGCAATTGTGCGCCGCGAACGTCCTGGCCGATGCGCGAACGGCCTTCACCGGCGGGGAACACCTTCTCCACGATAAAGCCCGGCGCGAAGGCGATGCTGGAAAGATGCGGGTTCTGCAGCAGCAGCCGTTCGATCTGCGTGTCCAGTTCCGGGCGAATCTCCCCGGCGGCGCTGATCGTATTGGAAAGATTGCGGACAAGCGCGAAATCGGTGTTGATCTGCCCCATCATCCGGGCGTGGATCAGGGCCGCATCATTGTCCGTGCGGATATGCATCTCGCGGAGATAAAAGGCTTGGTTCTGCTGATCAAGGACAAATCCCAACGTCATGACCATCGCGGCGACGAGAATCGCAGCAACGACCGACATGCGGGTGTCCGCAAGACGGCCGTCTTTCCCGCGGAAAGGCAACTTCCAAAACGTCAAATGGCCCGATCCTTTTCATATTAGAACATGAAGTTAAAGCGCAGAACGTTAATTTAGGATTGGCCTTCATGGAGCGGGCACCGCCGTGCGGTTGTTTACGTTAACTGCCGGATAACGCCACCGAATCCGGCCGAATACTTTGCAAGCCCCGCCCCCTTGATAACGGCAAATTTTCCGTTCATCAATTGGGCCGTAATTGTCACGTTTCAGGGCAAATTTTGCCACATTCGAGGGGCTTATCTTGTTTCAGAAAATCCTTTCCATGTTTCATAGCAGGTCCCGCAAAATGCGTCTGATGATCGCGGCTCTCCTGGCAACCGCCAGTTTCCTTTCCCCCTTGAAGGGTTTTGCGGAAAGCGCCGATGTCGAGGCGACGATCAAGAAGGTCGACATGGGCAATCTCAGCCTGACGCTCGACGACGGCAAGATCTACCAGGCGCCTGAGGAGTTCAATTTCGAAGGGCTGGCAGCGGGCGTGAAAGTGATCGTTTTCTATACGGAAGTCGACGGCCGGCGGGTGATCAACGATCTCGAAGTCGTTCAGTAAGCCGACCAGCAGGCTACGCGGTTGCCCGGCAGGTGAGCCGGGCAGGGGTTAGATCCACTCGATGATGCGGCGGTCCCGCTCCACCCTCAGGATACGATCCTGCGGGATGGCGATTTCGGCTGCTTCTTCCTTCGGCGTGTCGCCGACCAGCCGGAACAGGCTGCGAATGACGCCGCCATGGCTGACGCAGATCGTCGGGCGGTCCACCGACAACAGCCATGAGCCGACACGCCAGGACAGGATCTCGTAACTTTCGGCATCTTCGCCCGGCGGGATGAAATCCCATTTTGCCGCCTTGCGGGCGGCGACGCGTTCGGGCGTGTGGGCCTTGAGTTCTTTCAGCGTCGAGCCTTCCCAGGCGCCGAAGGATATTTCCATCAGCCGGTCGTCGATGCGGTAGTCTTCACGGGGAAGGTCCATGGCGTCGCGGACGCGCTCCATCGTCTCGCGGGCACGCGAAAGCGGGCTGACGACATAATCGTAGCCCGCTGCTTCATTTCCCAGAATGCCGGCCAGCATCTCGCCGTTGCGAGACGCCTGCCCACGACCGACATCGTTGAGCGGAATGTTCTTCTGGCCCTGAAGCCGCGCTTCGGCGTTCCAGTCCGTCTGTCCGTGGCGGATCACATAGATGAGCACGGGAAGCCTTCCGTTGCCGGTATCAGTCCTTGATGACGGAGATATCCGGCGCGTCAACGGCCTTCATGCCGACGACATGATAACCGCTGTCGGCGTGATGCACTTCACCGGTGACCGAACGCGACAGGTCGGAGAGCATGTAGAGGCCGACATCGCCGACTTCCTCGATCGTCACGGTACGGCGCAGCGGCGCGTTGTATTCGTTCCACTTGAGGATGTAGCGGAAGTCGCCGATGCCGGAGGCGGCCAAAGTCTTGATCGGGCCGGCGGAAATGGCGTTGACGCGGATGTTCTTCGGGCCGAGGTCGACGGCGAGATATTTCACGCTTGCCTCGAGGGCCGCCTTGGCAACGCCCATGACGTTGTAGTTCGGCATCACCTTCTCGGCGCCGTAATAGGTCAGCGTCAGCATCGAGCCGCCGTTCGGCATCAGCTTTTCGGCGCGGCGCGCCACCGAGGTAAACGAGTAGACCGAGATCTGCATCGTCTTGGCAAAATTTTCCGCCGAGGTATCGACGTAACGGCCGGTCAGTTCGTCCTTGTCGGAGAAGCCGATGGCGTGCACGACGAAATCGATCGTGCCCCAGCGCTGCTCCAGTTCGGCGAAAACGGCATCGATGGTCGATTCGTCGCCGACGTCGCAATGGCCGGCCAGCACGCCGCCGAGTTCGGCAGCCAGCGGCTCGACGCGTTTCTTCAGGGCTTCGCCCTGGTAGGTGAAGGCGATTTCGCCGCCCTGGGCGTGAATGGCCTTGGCAATGCCCCAGGCGATCGACCGGTTGTTCGCGACGCCCATGATGACGCCGCGCTTGCCCTTCATGAGGCCCGATGCTTCAGCCATGCTTTGCTCCCTCGCAGATCAGATGGATGTTGCCTATGACATAGGCGGCACCCCGGTTCAAGCACAGGGCCTATCATCAACTGTTAGGGAGCGTAACAAAGGGTGCAAACGTCACGAAATATTCACAAAAACAGGCCTTCTCGCATGCTTCTCATGAGATCCGTGACCTTTTCGTCGGGTTTTTCCCAAAGCATCAGCCGGATTTCCACAACCAGGTCGCCACGGCCGCCTTCGGCCTTGGGCAGCCCGCCGTCCGCAATGCGGATCACCTGGTCGGAACCGGACCAGGCGGGCACCGTCACCTCGACGGGACCGGCCGGCGAATCCGCCACGGCGGTGCAGCCGAGCACGGCGTTCTGCAGGTTGACGGGCAGGATCGTGTGAATATCGGCGCCATCGACCCGGAAATGTCCGCTCTGGTCGACCTTGAGGGTGATCACGGCATCGCCGCGCTGCATGCCCTGCAGTTTCAGGCCCTGGCCGGCAAGCCGGATAACCTGGCCGTCGCCGGCGCCCGGCTCCAGCCGGAAGCGGGCTTCGCGGCCTTCCGGCAGCGGCACGGTGATCCAGTTTTCCTTGAGAAGATCGGTGATGGTGACCGGGGCCGTTGCGGCCAGGTCCGGCGCTTTTTCCGGAACGGGTTGGATGCCGCGGATACGGCGCACCAGCGAACTGACGAGATTGATGGCCTGCGCCGGCAGCGATGTGGCAATGCCCTTCGAGGCCTCTTCGGTATCCCGTGCCGAAGCCTCGGCGGCATGGTTTCCCTCGCCCAGAACGCTTGCGGCGGCGGTATGCGTCGCCGCATGGGCGGCGGCTGCCTGGGCGCCGAAAATCCGCGAGATGACGTCCTCCGGTGTTTCCGCGCCGCCGGCTGCCGGGCCAGTTGCTCCCGCAGATGCACCGGCATTGCCCGAGGGGGCTGACGTTGCGCCGGCCGCAGGCTTCTGCGCCTTGGCTTTGGCGGCTTCGGCGCGAGCGAGTTCTTCCATCACCTTTTCGGCGTTGGCCTTGGCCACGCGCGCCTTTTCGGCGGCCTCGCGGGCTGCCTGCCGTTGCTGCTGGATCGTTTGCGCCTGCTGCTTGGCCTCTGCAGCCTTGACGCGTTCGTCATAGCGGCCGCGTTTCTTCGGGTCCTTGAGGATATCGTAGGCTTGCCCGACTTCGGCAAACTTCTTGGTCGCATTCGGGTCTTCACGATTATGATCGGGATGGACCGTCTTTGCGATGTTTCGCCAGGCAGACTTGATCTCGTCGGCACCAGCATCCCGTTTTACGCCGAGCACAGAATAGGGATCGCGCATATCACCACCGGTTAACAACTCTATACGACGCCGCACCTCTTCATTTGGGGCGGGCCGAAACGCAATACAACGAGTGCAATCCGATCCCGGCGAGCAAAATACCACCGGGGGCGCACATACCGGAAGAGTATGGCGGGAACTTACTAATCGGAGGTTACGCTATCGTAAGATTTCGCGCGATGCCGGCACGAATCAGCAGGGGAGGGGCTATTTGTTTTCCTGGAAGCTGAGCAGCTGCCAGTTGCCGTCGCCCGCAAGGCAGGCCTTGCCCTGGAAATTGGCGACGCCGACATAAGAATGACGGCTGGTCTCGAAGGCGCGGCACACGGTGCCGTCCTGGGTCTGCTCGCTGATGGCGCTGATGACGCCGGCGCTGCCGGTCGAGGCATTCGCCCAGGCCAGCGGCTTGCCTTCGAGCTTGGACATGTCGGCCGAAGTCACGGCGTTGCGCACCGTCACTTCGTCGGAAATGACGTCCTTGTTCTTGCCGTCGGCAATGGTGCTTGTCGAAATCGACTGGTCGACCTTCGAGCCGAACAGGTCCATGCCGTTGCCGACACAGCCCGACAGGCCGAGAGCCGCAGCTGCCAGGACAGCCGCCACACCAAACCTCGCGCACAAACCCTTTGTGTGGATGTTCGACTTTGCTATGTCTGTCACCTTGAGATGACCCGGGGATGCGAATCCCTGGGCATTGGTTAAGAAAGTCCGAGGCATTTTAGCTATCATGGCAGACCAGGCGTTAACAACCGGTGACTTCACCGAGGTAAGCGAACCCTTTTCCCTCTTCGAGGCATGGCTGAACGAGGCGCAGGCCTCCGAAATCAACGACCCCAACGCCGTGGCGCTGGCAACCGTCGATGCGGACGGCCTGCCCAATGTGCGCATGGTGCTGCTCAAGGGTTTCGACACGGACGGCTTTGTTTTCTATACGAATTTCGAAAGCCAGAAGGGTCAGGAGATCCTCGGGCAGAAAAAGGCGGCGATGTGTTTCCACTGGAAATCATTGCGTAGGCAGGTTCGCTTGCGTGGGCCTGTGGAAATCGTCACCGACGAGGAGGCGGACGCCTATTACCAGACCCGGCCGCGCGGCAGCCGCATCGGTGCGTGGGCGTCGAAACAGTCACGGCCGCTGGAAAGCCGCTTCGCGCTGGAGAAGGCGGTGGCCGAGTATACGCTGCGATATGCCATCGGCGACATTCCCCGCCCGGTCCACTGGTCCGGTTTCCGCATCCGTCCGCTGTCCATCGAGTTCTGGCACGACCGCCAGTTCCGTCTTCACGACCGCATCGAATTCCGCCGCGAGACGCCGGATGGGTCGTGGTCGAAGGTGAGGATGTATCCCTAACACCGGGACCGTTCGGGCGGCCCCTCATCCCCCTGCCGGGACCTTCTCCCCGCAGGCGGGGAGAAGGGGGTATGCCGCACCGGTTTCTCCGATCTCAACGCTGCGTGGGGCAAGTCTCCTCTCCCCGCCTGCGGGGAGAGGGTTAGGGTGAGGGGCAGCCCGCCAAGCAAGTTGAGGGGCAGCCCGGGAAGGCTAACTCCGCCCCATCAACCTGAACGGAATCCCCGAAGCCAGTGCCGCGACATAACGGCGTTTCTGGAAATGGCCGTTGAGGGACACTCTCGGCAGCGCCGTCAGGCCGGCGAGCGACGTCTCTGAAATCGTCCCGGGATTGGTGGTTACCGCGACCTTGAAGCCGAGCGCTTCCGCCAGTCGAAACTCCCGGGCCGAAGCCGCCGGCGGATCGCCGTAGGGATATGCAAACGTCGTCGGCATCTTGCCGGTGATCGTCTGCAGCCGATCTGCAGAAGCCGCCATTTCCCGCCGTGCCTCGCCCTCGTCAAGCAAGGCCAGCGCCCGGTGGCTGATCGTGTGCGCCCCGAGCGAGGCGAGCGGATGGGCGGCCAGTGACTTCAGCTCCCCTTCAGTCATCGTCGATCGGTCGGGAATGGCCTGCGCATCGATGCCGTGTTCGGCAGCAATCCGGTTCAGTCGCGCAATGGCGTCGGCCTCACCGGGACGGAGGATGAAGCGTGCGATCCTGGCAAACGCGGCCTGCCTGGCGGCGTTGCTTGCAAGGTCGAGCCGTTCCTCGCCTTGGCCGAAGTCGAAGGAGAGGGATGTCCGGGCGGCGAGCAGGTCGGCGGCCGTCTCCCACCACATCGTATGCGTCCGGTCGACATAACCGCCGCTGACGAACACCGTGAACGGCACGCCGTGGGCGGCAAACACCGGCAGGGCATGGGCGGCATTGTTGCGATAGCCGTCGTCGAGGGTGAAGGCGGCGAAGGGCCGCACCGATCGCTCCGCCAGCCGCGCCGGCACGGCGTCGAGCGCGACGAATTCGTAGCCATCCGCCTGCAATTGCCGGATCGCCCGATCGAGAAATTCCGGAGTGATTTCCAGATGGGCGTTGGGATCGAAACTGCGGGGTTGCTTCGGGCGCACATGATGCAGGGTGAAGATCACGCCGCGCCCGCGCGCCGCCTGCATCACGCCGGCACGGGCGAGCAGCCATGACGCCTCGAGGCCGCCGGTGATGGCGGCCCGTTTCAGCCCGGCGCGCAGCCTCTGCTTCAGTCCCATGATCCTTCGTCCCGATTTTTCGCAAGACTATCGGCAAGAGAGTTAAGCCCGGCTGAATCGCCGGGCCGGACAGGCAGCGGATTATCGCAGCAGCGGATCGAGCAGCGGCAGGCCGAGGATTGCCGCCATGGCGATCAGCCCATAGCAGACGCGCCGGAACAGCCGCTCGTCGGCGCGGCCGAACAGACGTGACCCGAGATTGAGGCCAAGCAGGTAAAGCGGTCCCGTCGCCAGCGCCGGCGCGACGACGGCAGTGACGAACAAGCCTCCGACCGCATAACTGACGACGCTGAAAACCGTCGAGACGGCAAAATAGAGAACGATGTTTGCCCGCACGATATGGAAGGGAATGGCGCCGCCGAGCCAGTAGGCGACGATGGGCGGGCCGCCTGCCTGCGCCGTGCCGCTGAAGAGGCCGGCAACCAGTCCGACGACCGCCGTTATCGCATCGGAGGGTTTGCCGTGATAACGCCAGCCGGACATCAGCAGCATGAGCAGCAGGATGACAAGCACGATGATCAGCCAGCGGACGAGCAGCGGATCGGCATAGGCGAGAAAGGCGGCTCCCAGCGGCACGCCGATCACCGCGCCGGCCGCCATCACCACCACGTCGCGCTTGTGAGCCTGCCGCCAGGCGTTCGGGATCATGCCGAGCGCGCCAAAACCGTCGATGACGAGCAGCAGTGGCGCGGCTATCCTGGGGCCGGCGATGGCGCTGGCGAGCGGCATGAAGATCAAGGCCGCTCCGAAGCCGGAAAAGCCGCGCGCCAGGCCGGCGACGAAAGCCGCTATGCCCAGGAAGGCGAGTTGAGCGAAGGTGGTCCCGGCAAACATGGTCTGCAGCATGGCGTTTCCGTTTCAGAAAGGCCCTGCTTGCATCTGCCGGTGGTGGTTCGTCAAGCGGCGGACGCTCAGGTCCGCGTGCCGCCGACGGTGACCTGGTCCATGCGGATATGCGGCTGGCCGACGCCGACCGGCACCCACTGGCCGGCTTTGCCGCAATTGCCGATGCCGGTATCGAGCTTGCTGTCGTTGCCGATCATCGAGACGCGCTTCATCGAATCCGGGCCGTTGCCGATCAGCATGGCGCCCTTGATCGGTGCGCCGATCTTGCCGTTCTCGATCATGTAGGCCTCGGTGCAGCCGAAGACGAATTTGCCGGACGTGATGTCCACCTGGCCGCCGCCGAAGGAGACGGCATAGATGCCGTTCTTGACGGAGGCGATGATCTCTTCCGGCGTCTTGTCGCCGGACAGCATGTAGGTGTTGGTCATGCGCGGCATCGGCACATGGGCGTACCCCTGGCGGCGACCGTTGCCGGTCGGTTTCATGCCCATCAGCCGGGCATTCTGTCGATCCTGCATGTAGCCGACCAGCCGGCCGTTATCGATCAGCACGTTGTAGCCGGAGGGCGTGCCCTCGTCATCGACGGAAATCGAGCCGCGGCGGCTCTCGATCGTGCCGTCGTCGACGACGGTGACGCCGGGGGAGGCGACCATTTCGCCCAGCAGGCCGGCGAAGGCGGAGGTCTTCTTGCGGTTGAAATCGCCCTCCAGCCCGTGGCCGACCGCCTCGTGCAGCATCACGCCCGGCCAGCCGTTGCCGAGCACCACGTCCATGGTGCCGGCCGGCGCCTCGATGGCGTCGAGATTGACCAGCGCCTGGCGCAGCGCCTCGTCGGCGCCCTTGCGCCAGCTTTCGGCGGTCAGGAAGTCGTTGAAGCCGAAGCGGCCGCCGGTGCCGAAGGAGCCGGTCTCCTGCCGGTCGCCGTCACCCACCACCACGCCGATGTTCAGCCGCGTCATCGGCCTTATGTCGCGCACCCGGTGGCCGTCGGCGCGCAGAATGTCGACTGTCTGCCAGCTCGCCGCCACCGATGCCGTCACCTGCCGTACCTTGCCGTCGGCGCGCAGATAAGCGTCGATCTCCTGCAGCAGCGCCACCTTCTCTTCGAAGGTTGGCGCGCCGATCGGGTTTTCCTCGCCGTAAAGCTTGTGGTTGGTGCGCTGCGGCGCTTCCGAATAGGAGCCGGAGTAACCGCGCGTCACGGCGCCCACGGCATCGGAGGCCCGTTTCAGCGCCGCGACGGAAAGATCGCCGGCATGGGCGTAACCCACCGCTTCGCCCGCCACCGCGCGAAGGCCAAAACCTTGTTCCGTGTTGAAGCTGCCGCCCTTGAGCTTGCCGTTGTCGAAGGTCAGCGCCTCCGACTGGGCGTGCTCGATGAACAACTCGCCATCGTCGGCGCCCTTCAGCGCTTCGGCGACGAGGGTGCGCACGGTCGTTTCGTCGGCATCGAAAAGAGTGAGGAGATCGGTGGTCATGGTGTCAGGCTCCATCGGCGCTGCGTCACGGGGCGGCATCGCCGCCCTCCGTGTTCTATATATAATGTCTGCTGCCAGCGATGTAGGCGTCGGGCGTTGCCGGGACAAGAGCCGCGGTCAGGGCAGGGCGTCGTAGCCCGAGGCAAAACCCTTGAGGTCGACCGGGATGCCGATGCCTTCTTCCGGCGACTGGAAGACGATGAAGGTCGCCTGGGCGCCGCTGCGCAGCGTCTTCAGCAGTTCTTCCTCCAGCACCACTTCCGCATAACAGCCGTCCGAGAAGCAGCGCACGAAATAGGCGCGACCGATGTCCTTGCCGTCGATGTTGAGGCCAAGACCGTTGGGCAGGAGCACGCCGAGCGGCGCCAGCACGCGCAGGATGCGCGACTTGCGGTCGGCGGTCTTCAGCACCACGACGGACAGGCCGACTTCCGGGCGGTCCTCGGCGATGACGTTCTGCATCAGCGCGCATTGTTCGGCGCTGGCGCCGGCGGGCTGGTCGCAGACGATCGACCAGGCGCCGTGGTTGGATTTCACCGTGCCCGGCTGGGTCTGCGTCGTCTGGTTCTGGACCTGTTGCTGCTCTACCTTCTGCTGTGCGAAGGCAGGCGCCGCCATCGCGGCGATCAGGCCGGCGGCCAGCATGCCGGGCCGCGCAAGGGGATAAAAACCCATGAATACCTCTAGAATTCGAATCACTGAGCCATTTTTGGAGCCCGGGCCGGCAAATGAAAAGCCCCGCCTGCTTCAATTCCAGCCCAGTGCGGCGGAAATTGGACTGCGGGCCATAACCCATCATCCTGAAATTGTGGAAGGAGTTAACGCCGCGTCACAGGAAAACGGTATTATCTGGGCCAAAATTGAATTTGGGCAAAAATGCCGCACAGGGTTTTTTTGACAGATGTTGCGGCGGGGGGCAAACTGTGGTTTGAAGCGGAAGAATAGCTAGGATTCTGCGTTTGGGTTTGATCCACATCAAGCGCTTGAGGGAGATACGTTGTGAAAAATAAAGCTTATGCAGTTCTGGCCTGTCTGGTCTGTCTGCTGTTTGCTTCCAGCAGTTTTGCCGATCAGCCGCTGGACTGGCAGATGACGCTGCAGCCCGCAGCGACGTCGATCATGCATGAAATCCGCTGGTTCGAGCAGTACACGCTGTGGTTCATCGTTCCGGTCACGCTCTTCGTGCTGCTTTTGTTGATCATCGTGGTCGTCAAGTTCCGCGCCGGCGCCAACCCGGTGCCGTCGAAGACAAGCCACAACACGGCGATCGAAGTCGTCTGGACCGTCGGTCCGGTGCTTCTGCTGCTTTTCCTGGCAATCCCCTCCTTCAACCTGCTTACCGCGCAGCTCACCATCCCTGAGAATCCGGACCTGACGCTGAAGGCGACCGCGACCCAGTGGCAGTGGAATTACGAATACGAGATGGAAACGCCCGTCGCATTCGATTCCTACCTGCTCAAGGATGCCGACCGCGCCGGCCTCGGCAAGGAAGACAAGTCGGTCTATCCGCGCCTGCTCGCCGTCGACAACGAAATGGTCCTGCCGGTCAACAAGGTCGTCCGCCTTCTGGTGACGGCTGCGCCGACCGACGTGATCCACGCCTTCGCGATGCCGTCCTTCGGCGTCAAGATCGATGCCGTACCGGGTCGCCTCAACGAGACCTGGTTCAAGCCGGAGCGTGAAGGCCTGTTCTACGGCCAGTGTTCCGAGCTGTGCGGCAAGGATCATGCCTTCATGCCGATCGCCATCCGCGTCGTCTCCCAGGAGAAGTATGACGCCTGGATCGCGGCGGCAGGCACGGACCTGGCAGGCGCGAACAAGACTTTGATGGCGGCAACCGATGGCAAGAAGTCCGTCGACGTTGCAGCAAACGACGCACAGTAAGGTAGGGGTGAGGACAATGGCTGGACCGTCCGCTCACGATCATTCGCACGATCATCACGACCATTCTCATGGTCACGACGATCATCACGACCACGCGCACAAGCCGCTAAGCTTCTTTGCACGCTGGTTCCTGTCGACGAACCACAAGGACATCGGCACGCTCTATCTGATCTTCGCGATCATCGCCGGTATCATCGGCGGCGCGCTGTCGGTCGCCATGCGCGCCGAGCTGCAGGAGCCGGGCATCCAGATCTTCCACGGTCTGGCCGCCATGGTCTACGGCTTCGAAGGTGACGCTGCCATCGACGGCGGCAAGCATATGTTCAACGTCTTCACCACCGCTCACGCCCTGATCATGATCTTCTTCATGGTCATGCCGGCGCTGATCGGCGGCTTCGCCAACTGGATGGTTCCGATCATGATCGGCGCGCCCGACATGGCGTTCCCGCGCATGAACAACATCTCGTTCTGGCTCATCGTTCCGGCCTTCCTGCTTCTGCTGCTTTCCATGTTCGTGGAGGGTCCTGCGGGTGCATACGGCGTCGGCGGCGGCTGGACGATTTATCCGCCATTCTCGACATCGGGCATGCCGGGACCGGCGGTCGATCTTGCGATCTTCGCGCTGCACGTTTCGGGCGCCTCGTCGATCCTCGGTGCGATCAACTTCATCACCACGATCCTGAACATGCGCGCTCCGGGCATGACGCTGCACAAGATGCCGCTGTTCGCCTGGGCCGTTCTGATCACCGCTTTCCTGCTTCTGCTCTCGCTGCCGGTTCTGGCAGGCGGCATCACCATGCTGCTCACCGACCGCAACTTCGGCACGGCCTTCTTCAATCCTGAAGGCGGCGGCGATCCGATCCTGTTCCAGCACCTGTTCTGGTTCTTCGGTCACCCGGAAGTGTACATCCTGATCCTGCCCGGCTTCGGCATCGTCAGCCACATCGTCTCGACCTTCTCGCGCAAGCCGATCTTCGGTTACCTCGGCATGGCCTACGCCATGGTCGCCATCGGCGCCGTCGGGTTCATCGTCTGGGCGCACCACATGTACACGGTCGGCATGTCGCTCGACACGCAGCGTTACTTCGTGTTCGCCACGATGGTCATCGCGGTTCCGACCGGCGTGAAGATCTTCTCCTGGGTTGCGACGATGTGGGGCGGTTCGCTCACCTTCCGCACCCCGATGGTCTGGGCGATCGGCTTCATCTTCCTGTTCACCGTCGGTGGTGTTACGGGCGTCCAGCTTGCAAACGCCGGTCTCGACCGTTCGCTGCATGACACCTACTACGTCGTGGCCCACTTCCACTACGTTCTGTCGCTCGGCGCCGTGTTCGCCATCTTCGCCGCCTGGTACTACTGGTTCCCGAAGATGACCGGCTACATGTACTCCGAGTTCCTCGGCAAGCTGCACTTCTGGGTGATGTTCGTTGGCGTGAACCTGGTGTTCTTCCCGCAGCACTTCCTCGGCCTCGCCGGCATGCCGCGCCGCTACATCGACTATCCGGATGCTTTCGCCGGCTGGAACTACGTCTCCTCGATCGGCTCCTACATCTCCGGCGTCGGCGTGCTGATCTTCCTCTTTGCCGTCTGGGAAGCCTTCGCCAAGAAGCGTATCGCCGGCGACAATCCGTGGGGTGAAGGTGCGACCACGCTGGAATGGCAGCTGTCTTCGCCGCCGCCGTTCCACCAGTGGGAACAGCTGCCGCGCATCAAGTAAGCCGCACGCCGGTCAAAGCTTGAAGACAAAGGCGCCGCGAAAAAAGACGCGGCGCCGATACAAATAAAAACAGGACGGGTTGAATGACGGTTATCGACGATCACGAAGCGCTGGGAACGAATGGCGGCGTACGCCTTTCGGAAGCAGGCGCACGGGATTTCTTCGAGCTCTTGAAGCCGCGGGTGATGTCGCTCGTTGTCTTCACGGCCTTTGCCGGCCTGGTGCTGGCGCCGGGTCATATCCATCCGGTCCTCGGCTTCATCGCCATCCTGTGCATCGCCGTCGGTGCCGGCGCGTCCGGCGCGCTCAATATGTGGTACGACGCCGATATCGACGCCGTGATGAGCCGCACCGCCAACCGTCCGATCCCGGGTGGCCGCATCCAGCCGAACGAGGCGCTCGCCTTCGGCCTGACGCTGTCCTTCTTCTCGGTTGCCATCCTCGGCCTGGTGGTCAACTGGTTCTCGGCGGGCCTGCTCGCCTTCACGATCTTCTTCTACGCCGTCATCTACACCATGTGGCTGAAGCGCTCGACGCCGCAGAACATCGTCATCGGCGGTGCTGCCGGCTCCTTCCCGCCGATGATCGGCTGGGCTTGCGTCACCGGCGGCGTGTCGATGGAAAGCATCGTGCTTTTCCTCATCATCTTCCTGTGGACCCCGGCGCATTTCTGGGCGCTGGCTTTGTTCAAGATGCGTGACTACGGGTCCGTCGGCGTACCGATGATGCCGAATGTCGCCGGCGAAGCCTCCACAAAGGTCCAGATTTTCATCTACACGCTGCTGACCGCCGTCATCGCCGTGGTTCCCGCCCTTGCCGGCTGGTCGAGCCTCGGTTACGGCGTCTTCGCTGCTCTGCTCGGTGTCGTCTTCCTGTACTGTTCCATCGCCGTCTGGCGCATGCCGGATGGCGATCAGAAGATGGTGCCGGCGAAGAAGATGTTCGCCTTCTCGATCCTTTATCTCTTCGCCATCTTTTCCGCCCTGATGATTGACGCCTTCGTGGCGCCGCTGCTTTCGCTGATCGGAGGTGCCGCATGATCGACAAGATCACGCTGACCGACAAGCAACAGAAATCCCGCCGCGGCCGCAACATCGCGCTCGGTTTTGCGCTGGCCGGCCTTGTCGTTCTCTTTTACGTCGTGACGCTGATCAAGTTCGGCGGCGGGATGCAGGGGTGAACCGATGACCGAACAATCGCCGCAGACCAGCCGCAATACCCCGCGCAACAATGGCGTCGTCGTTGCCGCCTGTCTTACCTTCGTCGGCGCGATGGTCGGCGCAAGTTTTGCCGCCGTGCCGCTCTATGACATGTTTTGCCGCGTCACCGGCTACAACGGCACGACCCAGCGCGTCGAGCAGATGTCGCAGGTGGTGCTGGATCGCAAGATCACCGTCGGTTTCGACGCCAACGTTGCGAGCGGCCTGCCGTGGGATTTCAAGCCGGTGCAGCGCAATATCGAGGTGAAGATCGGCGAGACGGTGCAGGTCGAATTCACCGCGACGAACATTTCGAACAAACCGACCAAGGGCCAGGCGATCTTCAACGTCACGCCGATGGTCGCAGGTGCCTATTTCAACAAGGTCCAGTGCTTCTGCTTCACCGAAACGGAGCTGAAGCCGGGCGAAACGATGACCATGCCGGTGGTGTTCTACGTCGATCCGGAAATCGTCAATACGCCCGAGACCAAGAGTATCGGGACGATGACCCTGTCCTACACCTTCTATCCGCATGAGAGCGAAAAGCCGGTGGCTTTGCGCGCGGATGAGGACAAGGGTCCGGAACAGAAATTGTGAGAGGTATGTTATCGGTTTTCCGGTAACATTTTGGAGAAAGACATTCGGGGATCGCTGACATGGCCGATGCACACCAGAAAAATCACGACTACCACATCATCGACCCTAGCCCGTGGCCGCTTCTGGCCTCTGTCGGTGCATTCTTCCTGACCTTCGGGGGCGTCGGCTACATGCGTTACCTGAACGGTGGTTCGTTCCACCTGTTCGGTCTTGAGCTGGCTTCCCCATGGCTCTTCTACATCGGCCTCGCACTGGTGCTCTACACCATGTACGGCTGGTGGGCGGATACGGTGAAGGAAGCCCATGAGGGCGCCCATACCCGCGTCGTCTCGCTGCACCTGCGCTACGGCATGATCATGTTCATCGCTTCCGAAGTGATGTTCTTCGCCGCCTGGTTCTGGGCCTTCTTCGACGCCAGCCTGTTCTCCAATGAGGCGATCCAGGCGTCCCGCTTCGAATTCACCGGTGGTCACTGGCCGCCGAAGGGTGTCGAAGTGCTCGATCCGTGGCACCTGCCGCTCTACAACACCGTGATCCTGCTGCTCTCCGGCACCACCGTCACCTGGGCGCACCACGCGCTGCTGCACGGCGACCGCAAGGGCCTGATCAACGGCCTGGCGCTTACCGTCGTCCTCGGCCTGTTGTTCTCCTTCGTGCAGGGCTACGAATACGCCCACGCTCCGTTCGCCTTCAAGAGCTCGATCTACGGCGCGACCTTCTTCATGGCGACCGGCTTCCACGGCTTCCACGTCATCGTCGGCACCATCTTCCTGCTCGTCTGCCTGCTGCGGGCCATCAAGGGCGATTTCACGCCGAAGCAGCATTTCGGCTTCGAAGCTGCCGCCTGGTACTGGCACTTCGTCGACGTCGTCTGGCTGTTCCTGTTCTTCAGCATCTACATCTGGGGCAGCTGGGGCGCGCCGATCGCGCACGGCTGATCTGGTCCGAGCGAATGAACAATTTGGAAAGGCGGTTGCGCGAAAACGCAGCCGCCTTTTTGCATGAAAAGCCGTTGGTCGGCCGCATGGAAGCCAGCCCGCCGGCACTTTGCACTGGCCTGCGGCGAAGTGCCGGCTTATGGAATGGCCTTGCGGCGTTTAAGCCGTGATATGCTTAATTGAAACGGCGAGGCAGCCCGCCGAAGACAGAAGCCGACTAGGATTATACCATGAACCAGGACAGCGCCCATTATCCGCCCGTCGACCCGTTCAAGACCGGGCTTGCCGCCTGCTGCCCGCGTTGCGGCCAGGGCAAGCTCTTCGACGGTCTGGTGAAGGTAAAGCCCCGCTGTGTCAATTGCGGCCTGGACTATTCCTTCGCCGATTCCGGCGATGGCCCGGCCGTCTTTGTCATCCTGATCATCGGCTTCCTGGTGGTCGGCCTGGCCTTGTGGGCGGAGGTGAATTTCGCGCCGCCGGTCTGGCTGCACATCCTGCTGTGGGGACCGCTGACCATTGTCCTGTCGCTGTTTCTGCTGCGCACGCTCAAGGGTGTCCTGATTGCCCTGCAGTTCCGCAACAATGCCGCCGAAGGCAAGCTCGATCGTGACTGAAGCGCAAGCCGAGCGGCCCGCCGCCATCGCGTGGAGCGGCCGCAAGAAGATCGCGACCGGCATCCTGTTCCTGCTGGCGCTCGCCATCCTGCTGTCGCTCGGCACCTGGCAGGTGCGGCGGCTGCACTGGAAGGAGCAGTTGCTGGCCGATATCGCCGAGCGCCGTGCCGCAAAACCGGCATCGCTGGCCGAGATCGAGGCGCTGGCCGCGCGTGGCGAGGACGTCGATTACCGCGCCATGACCGTCAGCGGCCGGTTCGTCAACAACAAGGAACGGCACTTCTTCGCCACCTATCGCGGCCAAACGGGCTTTTACGTCTATACGCCGCTTCTGATGGCCGATGGTCGCTTCCTGTTCGTCAACCGCGGCTTCGTTCCTTACGAGAATAAGGAACCCGAAATGCGCATGCAGGGACAGTTGACCGGCCAGGTGACCGTCAACGGCCTGGCCCGCGCCAAGCTTGCGGAAAAACCCTCGTCGATCGTGCCGGACAACGATCCGGCGAAGAACATCTTCTACTGGAAGGATCTCGACGCCATGGCCGCCACCACCGGGCTTTCCAGCGCCGAGGTGGTGTCGTTCTTCATGGATGCGGATGCGACACGCAACCCCGCCGGCATGCCGATCGGCGGCGTTACCCAGTTCGAACTGCCCAACAATCACCTGCAATATGCGCTCACCTGGTACGGTCTGGCGGCGGCGCTGGTGGCGGTTGCGGGCACGATGTGGCTGCGTCGCCGCAAGGACTGACGCGCCGAAAGGCCGCGCCTCGCTGGCCGGCCCGTAACGGCAGATTTACCGGGATCGGCGGCTTTGCCGGTTTCCTGCCACGGAATTTGTGGTAAACCCGCAGCCGAATTGCCATATCTGAAGCAGTTCCGGCAGAAGCCCGTCCGCGGTTTTGCGTCCGGAATTGCCCGATCGCACACCCGAAGCCAGGGACGAGGAATGAACATCGCCGTTTCCAAACCGCCGTTGACGATAAGGCTTTGCGGCCCGCGCGGTTTCTGCGCCGGGGTCGACCGCGCCATCCAGATCGTCGTGCTGGCGCTGAAGCGTTATGGCGCGCCGGTCTATGTCCGCCACGAGATCGTCCATAACCGTTATGTCGTCGAGGGACTTGAAGCCAAGGGCGCCGTCTTCGTCGAGGAACTGAACGAGATCCCCGCCGAGCATCGCGAGCAGCCGGTGGTGTTTTCCGCCCACGGCGTGCCGAAATCCGTGCCCGCGGATGCCGAGGCCCGCAATCTCTTTTATCTGGATGCCACCTGTCCGCTGGTATCGAAGGTGCACAAGCAGGCGATGCGTCACCAGCGCCTCGGCCGCCACGTGGTGCTGATCGGCCATGCCGGGCATCCGGAGGTCATCGGCACGATGGGGCAGCTGCCGGAAGGTTCGGTTTCGCTGATCGAGACGGTCGAAGATGCCGATGCCTACGAGCCGGTCGATGCCGACAATCTCGGTTTCGTCACGCAGACGACACTTTCCGTCGACGACACGGCCGGCGTCATCGCCAGGCTGAGCGAGCGTTTTCCCAATTTGACGGCACCGGCGGCCGATTCCATCTGCTATGCCACCACCAATCGCCAGGAGGCCGTGAAGGCTGCGGCGCCCGGCTGCGATCTGTTCCTGATCGTCGGCGCGCCGAATTCGTCGAATTCCAAGCGGCTGGTGGAAGTGGCGCTCAGGGCGGGGGCGAAAAAATCCATTCTGGTGCAGCGCGCCTCGGAAATCGACTGGTCGGATCTTGGCGATCTCGCCACGGTCGGCCTGTCCGCCGGCGCGTCGGCGCCGGAAGTGATCGTCGACGAAATCATCGCCGCCTTCCGCGATCGTTTCGATGCCCGTGTCGAACTGGCGGAGACGGTACAGGAAAACGAACATTTCCTCGTCAACCGCGAACTGCGCGACATCGCGCTCGAAGCCGCCGATATGGCGTTTGTGAATGGGTGAGACGCGGTTCGGCGCGAAAGCTCAGGGCTGAGTCCAGAGTTTTCGCACATGGAATGAAAGAGTGCCTCCTGCCCCTTCTCCCCCGCGGGGAGAAGGTCGCGGCAGCGGGATGAGGGGGGTGCCACAGGCAAAAGCCTCACCGGGTCTCGCCCCCTCATCCGACTCTTCGGGCCACCTTCTCCCCGCGGGGGAGAAGGGGAAAGAGGGCTACGGCTGCCGGACCCACTTGCCTTGTCGCTATCGCGATGCCAAAGCATGTCTCATCCCACCTGAGTTCCATCCGCGAGTCATCACCTTGGCAGTCTACACCGATATCACCGAAGACGACCTCAAGCGCTTCCTCACCGAATATGAGGTCGGCGAGTTGACCTCCTACAAGGGGATTGCCGAGGGCGTGGAAAATTCCAATTTCCTGCTGCACACGACCCGCGACCCGCTGATCCTGACGCTCTACGAAAAGCGGGTGGAAAAATCCGACCTGCCGTTCTTCCTCGGCCTGATGCAGCATCTCGCCGCTCGCGGCCTGTCCTGCCCGCTGCCCTTGCCGCGCCGGGACGGCGCATTGCTCGGCACGTTATCCGGCCGGCCGGCGGCGTTGATTTCCTTCCTCGAAGGCATGTGGCTGCGCAAGCCGGAAGCACGCCATTGCCGCGATGTCGGCGTGGCGCTGGCGAAGATGCACATTGCCGGCGAGGGTTTTGCCATGACGCGCCCCAACGCCCTGTCGCTCGACGGCTGGCATACGCTGTGGGAAAAGTCCGAGGCGCGCGCCGACGAGGTGGAGAAGGGGCTGCAGGCGGAGATCCGCGGCGAACTCGCCTTCCTTGCCGCCAACTGGCCGAAGGACCTGCCGGCCGGAGTCATCCATGCCGACCTCTTCCCGGACAACGTGTTTTTCCTCGGCGACGGGCTCTCCGGCCTGATCGATTTCTATTTCGCCTGCAATGACCTGCTGGCCTACGACGTCTCGATCTGCCTCAACGCCTGGTGCTTCGAAAAGGACGGCTCCTACAACATGACCAAGGGCATGGCGCTGCTGGAAGGGTATGAAAGCGTGCGGCCGCTGAGCCAGGCGGAAGCCGCTGCCCTGCCGATCCTGTCGCGCGGTTCGGCGCTGCGTTTCTTCCTGACGCGTCTCTACGACTGGCTGACGACCCCGCCGGATGCGCTGGTGGTCAAGAAGGATCCGCTCGAATATCTGCGCAAGCTGCGCTTCCATGCTGCCGTCTCTTCGGTCGGCGAATACGGGCTGTCCCGGCCATGAAACACGTCGAGATCTATACCGACGGCGCCTGCTCCGGCAATCCCGGTCCCGGCGGCTGGGGCGCGGTGCTGCGTTACGGCGATACGGAAAAGGACCTTTCCGGCGGCGAGGCGACGACGACCAACAACCGCATGGAATTGATGGCGGCGATTTCGGCACTCAATGCGCTCAAGGTGCCCTGCGAGATCGACCTGCACACCGACAGCAAATACGTCATGGATGGCATCTCCAAGTGGATCCATGGCTGGAAGAAGAACGGCTGGAAGACCGCCGACAAGAAGCCGGTGAAGAACGGCGAGTTGTGGCAGGCGCTCGACGAGGCGACCAAGCGCCACAAGGTCACCTGGCACTGGGTCAAGGGCCATGCCGGCCATCCGGAAAACGAGCGCGCCGACGAACTTGCCCGCATGGGCATGGCACCGTTCAAGAAGGGCGGCGCCGAATAGCGGCGCTCGATTGTCCGACGCTCCGGCCGGCGGCGAATGCCGGCTTGCGGCGAGCCGGTTTGCCGTTATTGTGCGGCGAGGATAAGGGGAGAGACAGATGATCCTGCATTGCGTGTTCCTGCGTTTCAAGGCGGCGCTCCAGTCCGCCGACAAACAGGCGATCTTCGAGGCGGTTGCCGCATTGAAGGATGTCATTCCGGGGATCGTTGACGTCAAATACGGACCGAATGTTTCGCCGGAAGGCCTGAATGGCGGCTTCGTGGACGGTTTCACGGTGACGTTCGAAGACGCCGCGGCCCGCGATACCTATCTGGTCCACCCCGAACACGTGGTGGTCGGCGAGCGCATCGTCAATGCGACCGATGGCGGCCTGGCCGGCATCCTGGTTTTCGACCTGCTGATCTGAGCCAGGTCTGCTGCAGGAGAAAAAACCGCCGCCGGCAACCTGACCAGCCCCTCACTGAAATGTGGAGCCGAAGTATTGATCGAAGACGAACCGCCTGCGCGACATGCTTCAACGGACAAGTTGGCACGGGCCGAGGCGGAGAAAGACTCGCCATGCCATAAGGCCGCCGCGGATTTCTTCGATCAAAAAACAACCGGCAGGTCATCCAAGATGATCTGCCGGACCAAAATCATGCGTTTGGATGATTCCGTTTAGAAATCAATCTCAAGCCCGCTTTCGCAGAAATCGAATTTGGCGGGTTCCGACTCGCTGCCGTCTGCATACGCGGCTTTGAGCCACTGCTCGCATTTTTCGCCGTTCGTGCTCTGGTTCCAGACAAGGTTGACAGTCGCACCTGGCTTGATGCCTTCGCCGATATCAAAACCACCCCAATCAGCTTTGTTTTCGGACACCAGTACCTTGGTAATGGCTGAAGAGGCGGTGTTGGTCGCTGTGAAAGAGAATTCTTGCGCATGTGCGGCGGTTGCGATCATTCCGTGGGCCGCCATTCCCAAAGCGATTGTTGTAAGACCAATGCGAATACTGCTGAAAATCATGTTCTTTCCTCAAATAAATTTTGGTTGGATGCCGAACTTCATGATTGTCCTGGAGGCCTCCAAGCAAAGTCGGCTATTGTAGGTTTGGCTGGCGTCCCCCAACGCGTCACATATAAAGTGCTTTCGCCTTGCGAACGGAGCAAGGCATCTCTTAAACTCGGCGAGTTAAATAATCGTAATGTATCGAGCGGCTCTTGAACTCCAGAGTTTGTTTTAACAAGTTTGATTGCACGCGGTGACTTCGCACCATCCGTCTGTAGACGTCTGTTTGACGTATTCGGCCAGGCATCCCAATGCAGAAGCGCATGGCGATCTTTCAGATTCGCACCTTGCTGTTTAGGTATGTGGCTTTTTGCATATCGGTAGAGCAATTCCACCAAAGTGCGTAGCGGTTTTGCGTCCGGAATTACGCATAAACAAAAGGATAGAGCGTTTTCGCGTTTCGGAGAAAAGCGGAAATGCTCTAGCGCAAAACTGCTGCACACTTTTGCGCAACATGCTGAGGCGCATGTCACGCAAGCGTTGTGGTTGCCATCGTGGGGAAGTAAGTATTCTAGATCTTGGTGAGGGGCTGGGCAACCGGGCGGTTTTTCTTAGCGCCCTGTATGGGATCAGAGCTGCTCGAGCATGGTGGCGGCGGCGGAAACCGTCGCCTGGCCCGGATTTTCCTCGACGTTCAGCGATTTCACCACGCCGTCTTCCACCAGCATCGAATAACGCTTGGAGCGCAGGCCGAGGCCGCCGGCGGAAAGATCGACATCGAGGCCGAGCGCCTTGGTGAAGGCGCCGTCCCAGTCGGCGAGGAAGTGGATCTTGCCCATGCCGCCGGAATTCTGCGCCCAGGCACCCATGACGTGCCAGTCGTTGACGGCGACGACGGCGATGTCGTCGACGCCCTTGGCGAGGATGGCATCGCGGTTTTCGAGATAACCCGGCAGATGGTTCAGCGAGCAGGTCGGCGTGAAGGCGCCGGGCACGGCGAACAGCACGACGCGCTTGCCCTTGAACAGCTCTTCCGTGGTGATTTCGTGGGGACCGTCAGCGGTCTTTTCCTTGAATTTCGCCTGCGGTATCTGGCCGCCAATCGATATGGTCATGAAATCTCTCCTCAAAACGGGGCGTATCCGGTCGCCCGGGTCGCTGGCGAATATATGTGCCGCTCACTCAAAGGCAAGCGTGGTTTCCATCGCCCGGCCGCCGCTCTTGACCAGCAGGCCCCAGTGGGCGGTCTCGGCCTTGAAACTCTTCGGCAGCTTGGGAATGACGATATCGGTCGTGAAGGTCTTGGCCTCCCGGCGGGCGTTCTGCTGCTTGGTGAAAACATAGCCGGCCGGGCCGGTGACGATGATCTCGGGCATGTCGCCGCCTTCGGGCAAGGTCAGCGAAAGGCGCAGTGTCTTGTGGTCGGCGGCAAGGCTGGAACCGGTCACGGCGAAGTCGGCGCTTGGTGCTTCCGGCAGGCTGGCGTGGGCGGTTTCGAGGATCATTGTTTCTTCAGCTGCCGATTGCGCCGCCTTCGGCAAAGTCAGCGAAAAATCCGCCTGGAAGGGGATGCAGATGTTCTTGCACAAGCCGATGAACACCTGGGCGTCAAAGCGCGACTCGGCGTTGCTGTCCGTCAGCGTCAGGTCGAGCGGCAAGGCAACCGGACCGTCGTAGCCAAAGTCGCGAAGCGATCCGGCCTCGATGTGTTTGGGCACCGGATAGGCGACACCGGCCAGCGAAACATTGCTGCCGGGCATGATGCTGATCTGGGGTGGAATGCCGCTGTCGCCCGGTTCGCGCCAGTAGGTGATCCAGCCGGGTGCCGGCTCGATCTGCAGCGCCGCACTGATTTTTCCGTCGGCATCCGGGGGCAGGGCGACAAGGCGCACGCGCCCGCCCTCGCTCTCCGCCCAGGCTGTCATGGCAGCCGTTGCAGGAGCGGTCATCATGCCGACGAGCGCGACAATGCCGAAAATTTCGGCGATGAAATGTGTGGATCGAAAAAATCTCTTCATCTTGCATGGATTTAACCGATGCCTGAAAAGTCTTCCAGAGGCCGTCGTTTTTTCTTCATCATTTCCAGTTGATTGATTTGTGACTATACCCCATGTTTCTCAGGTCGAAGCATTCACACGTTCCTCCTGCGCCGGCCGGAGGACGTTACGCTGGAGGACCACATGTCACTATCGACACTGAAGGATAAGCGAGAGCGCGGGTTCCTCGATGGTCATTTCCTCATCGCCATGCCCGGTATGTTCGACAGCAATTTTTCCCGCACGGTGGTCTACATTTGCGCCCATTCCGACGCTGGTGCGATGGGTTTCGTCATCAACCGCCCGCAGGCGCTCACCTTCACTGAAGTGCTGCTGCATCTCAACATGATCGACCAGACGGATGCGATCATGTTGCCGCCGCAGGCACGGGATTTCCCGATCCGCAATGGCGGACCGGTGGAAAGCGGCCGCGGTTTCGTGCTGCATTCCGACGATTACCTCAGCGAATCCAGCATTCCGGTCAGCGACGACATTTCCCTGACGGCGACGCTCGATATCGTCCGGGCGATTTCGAGCGGCAGCGGGCCGCGCCGGGCGACCATGATGCTCGGTTATGCCGGCTGGGGCGCCGGTCAGCTGGAGCGGGAGATCGGCAACAACGGCTGGCTCAATTGCCCCGCGAGCGAAGAGCTGATCTTCGACGACAGCCTGGAGGACAAGTACGAGCGGGCCCTGGCCCTTCTGGGGGTGACGCCCGCCATGTTGTCCAGCGATGCCGGGCACGCCTGAAGACTGAAAATATTGTTTGTTTCCCGGAACGAATGTCCCGGCATGCCGTTCTACTCCTTGCCAGGGCGAACATACGGTTCGCTCGAAAGAGCTCAAGGAGTACCCAATGGGAAGCACCAGCGACAAGGTTTCCGGTTACGCCAACCAGGCTGCCGGCAAGATCAAGAAAGCTGCCGGCGACGCCATGGACGATCATGAAATGAAGGCCAAGGGCACCGCACAGGAAGCCAAGGGCAAGGTCCAGGTTGTCAGCGGCAAGGTCAAGGACGCGGTGAAGAACCACGTGGATCGACTGTAACCCGGCCCTCCACGCTATCGGACGCCTGCAAATGAAAAACCTGCCCGGCAAAGCCGTGGCGGGTTTTTTCAGGAATGATCATCATCGGGGACACAGCACATGAGACTTTATGCCTGCGACCATTGCGGCCTTCCCGTGCATTTCGACAACCGTTCCTGCGTCAGCTGCGGCCACCGTCTCGGCTTCGTGCCGGAAGTGATGGCGATGCATGCGCTGGAACCGGCCGAGGATGCCTGGCAGGTCGTTGCCGATCCAGGGCGTCAGGTGCGGTTCTGCGCCAATGCGGAACTGGATATCTGCAACTGGACACTGCCTGCAGGATCTGAAAACAGCTTTTGCCCGGCCTGCAGCCACAACCGGCTTGTCCCCAATATCAGCACCGCCGAGGGCGTGGATCGCTGGCGGCGTATCAGCCAGGCGCAGCGGCACCTGTTCTATTCTTTCCTGCGCTGGAACCTGCCGCATCCCGATCGCAACCAGGACCCCGAAGGCGGTCTTGTCTTCGATTTCCTCGAGGATATCGTCAATCCCGATGGCACGGTCGTGCCGGCCATGACCGGGCATGAGGAGGGCGTCATCGTTATCCGCGCCGCAGAGGCGGACGACGTCACGCGCGAGCAGACACGGACGATGATGAACGAGCCGTACCGCACGCTGCTCGGCCATTTCCGCCACGAATCCGGTCATTTCATCTGGAACAAGCTGGTGCGCGATCGCGACCGGTTTGCGCCCTTCCGTGCTGCCTTCGGCGACGAGCGCGAGGATTATGCCGCCGCCTTGCAGCGCCACTATGAAAACGGCCCGCAGCCGAACTGGCAGAACGAGTTTATCAGCGCCTACGCCAGCACCCACCCCTGGGAAGATTTCGCCGAATGTTTTGCGCATTATCTCCATATCGTCGATACGCTGGAAACGGCGCGCTCCTTCGGCATCGCCATCGATCCGAAAGGTCATGACGAGATGGCGACCGAGGTGACGTTCAATCCGTACGCCGCCCGCAATGCCGAGCAGCTTGCCAATGCCTGGATTCCGCTCAGCGTCGCGCTCAACAGCATCCACCGCAGCATGGGGCAGCCGGACCTCTATCCTTTCGTGCTGTCGCCGGTGGTGGTCGCCAAACTGGAATTCATCCACGCGCTGATCCGTACGGCCACCGCCAAGGATGCCAGTGTCGAAAAGGCTTCCGCGCCGTCGCTGGCTTCGATCAGGACCGCCTGACTCTCTCAGGCATAGCCGCACCAAAAACAAAGGCCAGCCATCGAATGCGATGACTGGCCTTGAGTTTTCTGCCGGCTGCCGACCATGTCGGGATCAGCAAGCCTTGGTGTTGTTGGCGAGATCGTTGTTGGTCGGCGCCGTGCCATCGACACCATCACCGGCACCGCCGGAATTGCGGGTAATGCAGTCAGGATTGGTAGAGCCGTCCATCGAGTTGTTGGTGATGCCCTGTGTCGTGGATGGGTCCACGGCGTCGGGCGTCATCACCTTGCCGTCCTGGGTCGTCGAACGGTTTTGCGGAATGGTCTTGGAGCCATCGTCGGCATTGCCCTGCTGGGCGAAGGCGCTGGTGGCCATGCCGAGGCAAAGCGTTGCGATGGCGATTTGTTTGATAAACATGTGTTTCTCCTCGTGTGTCATTCTCGATCTTATCGGTGTTACGAGGACAGAACCGCTCCGGCCAGGCATTGTTCCCGCCCGGTGCGCTCACGAAAACACGATCAAACGTGAAGAAGCCGCAGGGAACATTCTTTCCTCGCGGCTTTCAGACTCCAGTCAGGCGTGGCCGGTCAGGCCCGCTTAGTCAGGGGAAACCGTTCCTTGAGGAGACGCAGCACCGACTCGCCGCCGATTGGCGCGCCGAAGAAATAGCTCTGGCCGAAATTGCAGCCGAGCTTGCCGAGTTCGATGGCATCCTCTTCCGTCTCGATGCCTTCTGCGACGACCTGCATGTCGAGGTCGCGGGCCATGGAGATGATCGAGCGCAGCAGGATCGGCCGCTTGGCGCCGCCGTCGCGCAGCAGCGTCTGGTCGATCTTGATGGTATCGAAGGGGAAGCGGGTGAGATAGGCAAGCGAGGAGTAACCCGTGCCGAAATCGTCGAGCGCCAGGCCGAGGCCAATCTCCTTCAGCTTGTCGAGCACCAGGCGGGCCTGCTCCGGATTTTCCATCACCATGGATTCCGTCAGTTCCAGCTTGATCTGCGATGGCACGCACTGCGTCTTGGCGAGGATCGCCCGCATGTCGCTGTAGAGTTCGTTGTTGAGCAGCTGGGCACTGGAGAGGTTGACGGAGACGAAGATCGGCACGTCGCCGGCATATTGCTGCCAGTGCACCAGATCTGAGGTCGCCCGTTCCAGCGCAAAGATGCCGAGCGGGCCGATGAGGTCGGAGGTTTCGGCAATCGGGATGAACTCCGTCGGCGGCACCGTACCGCGCTTCGGATGGTCCCAGCGCATCAGCGCCTCGAAGCCGGCGATCTCGGCATCGGCCAGCCGGACGATCGGCTGGTAGACCAGTGTGAGTTCCTTGCGTTCGATGGCGCGGCGCAGGTCGGTTTCGAGCTGCAGGCGGTCGGCGCCAAAGCTGCGGAAGGCCGGTTGGAATGGTTCGACGCGGTTGCCGCCGGCGCGCTTGGCCCGGTACATGGCAAGCTCGGCATCGTTGAGCAGGCTGGTGGCGCTTTCCTGCTGGTCGACCCAGGAGGCAAGGCCGATGGAGGCCGTCAGGATGATCTCGCGGTTGGCGAAGTTGAGCGGCACCATGATCGCCTTGCTGACCGCATCGGCGAAATCGGCCACCTTGGCCGGGTCGCGCTCGGAAACGAGGATGATGCCGAATTCGTCGCCGGAGAGCCGCGCCAGCGTATCCTGTGGCTTCAGGAGGCGGCGCAGGCGGCGGGTGAGCGCAATCAGGATGTTGTCGCCGGCGGCGATGCCGAGCGCGTCGTTGACCTGCTTGTAGCGGTCGATGTCGATCGCCATCACCGTCGGCCGGACGATGTCGCCGGTCGGCGCCAACGTCAGCACCGATTGCAGCCGGTCGAGGAACACCTGGCGGTTCGGCAGGCCGGTCAGATTGTCGTGCATGGCGTCATGCAGCAGCCGGTCGACGGAATTCTTTTGCTCGGTTACGTCGATGATCGTGCCGACACAGCGGATGATTTCGCCGTTGGAGCCGAGCACCGGCCGGGCGCGGATCGCCAGCCAGTGGAAATGCCCGTCTTCGGCGCGGATGCGGAATTCGTGGTTCAGACGGCCGCGGCGGTGTTCGAGTAGCACGTCGAGCGTGGCGCGGAAGCGGTCGCGGTCGTCAGGGTGCAGCCGCGGCAGCCAGTTGCGCGCCGGGCCGTGCATCGAACCCGGCGGCAATCCGAGCTTTTGCGAAACGTCGGGAATGGTGACGACGCGGTCGCGTGCCACGTCCCAGTCCCAAACGGTGTCGCCGGAGCCGGTGAGCGCTAAGGCCTGCCGCTCGAGATCCGAAAACAATCCCTGCTGATAGGCGCCACCGGCAAAGGCGTGCTGCATGACGGTGAAGCCGATGAGCAGAACGATCAGAACAAGGCCGCCGCCCAGCGCAGGCTGGATGATGTCGTTGTCGAGCTGGCCGGTGATCGTCAGCCAGGCGCCGAAGATCCAGACGAGGATCAGCGCCCATGCCGGTATCAACAGGATGGCGCGGTCATAGCGGTTGAAGCCGAGATAGACGATCAGAATGATGCCGACCGAGGCTGTCAGCGCGAAGGAAACGCGCGCGATGCCCGATGCGACCGACGGATCGTAGATGGCGACGCCGAATAGCACGCCGAGACCGAGCACCCAGGCAAGCGTCACATAGCCCAGATGCACATGCCAGCGGTTGAGGTTGAGATAGGTGAACAGGAAAATCACCAGGCTTGACGCCAGCGCCACCTCGGCACAGGCCCGCCATATGCGCTGGTCTCCCGAGGTCAGGCTGATCAGCTTTTCGAGAAAACCGAAATCGACGCAGATGTAACCCAGCACCGCCCAGGCCAAGGCCGCCGTCGCCGGCAGCATCGACGTGCCCTTGACGACGAACAGGATGGTCAGGAACACCGCCAGCAGGCCGGCGATGCCGAGCACGATGCCGCGATAGAGCGTGAAGGCGTTGACCGTATCCTTGTAGGCATTCGGCTCCCACAGATAGATCTGCGGCAGTTCTGGCGTCGAAAGCTCGGCGACGAAGGTGATGACGGCGCCGGGGTTGAGCGTGATGCGGAAGACGTCGGCCTCCTCGCTCGGCTGCCGGTCGAGCGCAAAACCTTCGCTCGGCGTGATCGAGATGATGCGTTGCGAACCGAGGTCCGGCCAGAACAGTTTTGAATCGACGAGGCGGAAATGCGGGGCGACGATGACGCGCTCCAGCTGCTCTTCCGAGACGTTGGCGAGCGCGAATACCGCCCAGTCGCCCTGGTGGTTTTCCGAGCTCGCACGCACTTCGATGCGGCGGCGGATGCCGTCGGCGCCGGCGGCGGTGGAAACCTGGAAGGCCTCGCCCTGGTTGGTGTAGATCTCCGTGGTGCTGGTCAGGTCCAGCGCCGTGTCGTCGCGGGAAATCTTGATCGGCTCGGCGGCATGGGCGCCCGTCCAAGTCGTCAACAGCAAAGCTGCCGCCAGGATAGCCACAAGGGCGATCAGCCGGCGGGCCGACGACAAGAGCATCGTACCGTTCAAAGTCATGGGGTGCGTATTTTCCCGTCCATGTCACCGTCCGTGGCCAATCTGGAAAACATCACATGATCGCGCCACTGTCCGTTGATTTTCAAATATTCCCTCAAATGCCCTTCGCGGCGAAACCCGGCTTTTTCCAGAAGCCGGATACTGCGTGTGTTATCCGGAATACAGGCTGCCTCGATCCGGTGCAACTGAAGCCCCGAAAAGATGTAAGGTATAACGAGGCGAAGTGCGGCGAACATATGGCCCTGACCGGCATATTTCTCGCCCATCCAATACCCGATCATGCAGCTTTGCGATGCGCCGCGGCGTATATAACCGATGGTCATGCCGCCGAGCAGTGCACTGTCCGTCTTGCGGAACAGGAAAAACGGCACGGATTGCCCGGAGGCATATTCCTGTTCATTGCGTTGCACCCGGCGGCGAAAGGCGCTTTCGGTCAGTTCGTCGTGCCGCCAGGTGGGCTCCCAGGGTTCGAGGAACGGACGACTTTCGACCCGCAACTGGTGCCACTGCCGGAAATCGCCGTATCGCGGAAGCCTGAGAGTGAGCGTGTCGTCAACGAGTTCGACCGTCTCCGGCTGCCGCGACAGAAACCGAAAAACCGATCGTGCCATCAGATACTCCCGGCTGGGCCGGCCGGACGGATCCGGCGGGGTAAAGGTTAAGGTCGACGATGCCGGAACGGCCGCTCAGCCCTTGGCTGAGAGCGGTTTCGGGGCGGGCGTCGACAGGGATGCGATGATGTCTTGCATGGGTGCCAGTTGTTCCAGCGGCCCGATCGCCGAGAGTGTCGGCGCCTTGTCGAAGAACAGCCGTCCGGCGAGATCGGTCAGGCGCTCGGTGGTGATCCCGGCCAGGCGTTCCATCAGTTCCTGGTTGGTGATCAGCCGGCCGTAAAGCATCATCTGCCGCGCCATCTGGCCGGCGCGGGCAGCCGGGCTTTCCTGGCCCATCAAAAGCTGGGCGCGGATCTGGGCGCGGGCGCGCTCGATTTCCTGCTGGTCGATGCGTTCTGACGACTTGCGCAGCTCATCGATGATCACAGGTACCAGTTCCGGCAGGTTCTCGCCGCCGGTAGCAGCATGCACGCCGAAGATGCCGGTATCGGAGAAACCCCAATGGAAGGCATAGACGGAATAGCAGAGACCGCGGTTCTCGCGCACTTCCTGGAACAGCCGCGAGGACATGCCGCCGCCGAGAATGTTGGCGAGGATCTGCGAACAGTAGAAGTCGCGGGCGTGGTAGGCCTTGCCTTCGAAGCCCAGCAACACCTGCGCATCCATCAGGTCGCGGTCTTCACGCACCTCGCCGCCGGTATAGATCGCCGGTTCGAAGACCGGCGGGGCCGAAGGCGCGGTCGGCAGGCCGGAAAAGCGCTGCTCCACCTGCCGCACGAAGGCATCGTGATCGACGGCGCCGGCGGCAACGACGAACATGCGGTCCGTGGTGTAGTTGCGGCCGAGATAAGCGCGGATGTCGTCGGGCGAAAAGCCCATCACCGTCTCGGGCGTACCGAGGATCGGTCGGCCGATCGTCTGGTTCTTGTAGGCCATGCCGGAGAACTTGTCGAAAACGACGTCATCGGGGGTGTCGTCGGCGGCGCCGATTTCCTGCAGGATGACGTTCTTTTCGCGGTCGAGTTCTTCCTCGTCGAAGGCGGATTCGGTGAGGATGTCCGCGAGGATATCCACCGCCAGCGACGTATCGTCCTTGAGGACGCGGGCATAATAGGAGGTCGTTTCCGTCGAGGTGGCGGCATTCACCTCGCCACCGACATTCTCGATCTCCTCGGCGATCTGGCGCGCCGTCCGGCGCGCCGTGCCCTTGAAGGCCATGTGCTCGAGAAGATGGGCGATGCCGTGCTCGGATTCCGTTTCGTTGCGCGAGCCCGATTTGATCCATACGCCGAGAGCTGCGCTCTCCAGATGGGGCATGTTTTCGGTAACGACCGTCAACCCGGACGGAAGCCGGGTGCACTCAACATTCATCGTTTGTCTTTCTGCGCCGTGCTAGTCTGTGATCCGGGCATGTTTGTCGATAAAGCTTTCGACGGTCTTAAGCTCCGGCTCCAGAATGTCAAAGCGCTCCTCCCTGTCCATCAAGTCAGCAAGCCATGCCGGAAGCTTCGGGTCAATACCGGAGGCCGATTTTACGGCGTCCGGGAATTTCGCCGGATGGGCGGTGGCGAGCGTTACCATCGGACTATTGGCCTTTTCATGCTTTTTGGCAACATGCACGCCGATGGCGGTGTGCGGGTCGAGCAGGTAGCCGGTTTCGGCAAGCGTGTCGCGGATAGTGTCCTTGACCTGCTTTTCACTGGCGCGGCCGGCGCGGAATTCGCGGCGGATCGCCTTCAGGGCCTCGTCCTTGATCTCGAAGGAGCCGGACTGCTTCAGGCTGTCCATGGCCGAGCGCACGGCACCGGCATCGCGGCCATAGGCCTCGAACAGCAGCCGTTCGAAGTTGGACGAGATCTGGATATCCATCGACGGCGAGGTGGTGGCCTTGACCGCCTTCATCTCGTAGCGGCCGGTCTTCAGCGTCCGCGCGAGGATGTCGTTCTCGTTGGTGGCGATGACCAGCCGGTCGATCGGCAAGCCCATTTTCTTGGCGACGTAACCGGCGAAGATATCGCCGAAATTGCCTGTGGGCACGGTGAACGAGATCTTGCGGTCCGGACCGCCGAGCGTCAGCGCAGTGGTGAAATAATAGACCACCTGGGCCATGATGCGCGCCCAGTTGATCGAGTTGACGCCGGACAGTTTTACGCGGTCGCGGAAGGCGCCGTCGTTGAACATGCCCTTCACCAGCGTCTGGCAATCGTCGAAATTGCCCTTGATCGCCAGCGCGTGGACGTTCTTTTCCTTCGACGTCGTCATCTGGTGCTGCTGCACCGCCGAGACCTTGCCGTGCGGGAAGAGGATGAAGATGTCGGTGCGCTCGCGGCCGGCAAAGGCGTCGATGGCAGCCCCGCCCGTATCGCCCGAGGTGGCGCCGACGATGGTGGCGCGCTGGTTGCGTTCGGTCAGAACATAGTCCATCAGCCGGCCGAGCAGCTGCATCGCCACGTCCTTGAAGGCGAGCGTCGTGCCGTGGAACAGTTCGAGGATGAAGGAGTTCGGCCCGGTCTGCACCAGCGGCACCACGCCCGGATGGCGGAAGGTGGCATAGGCTTCATCGATCATGGCGCGGAATTTTTCGGCCGGGATCTCGCCGCCGGTGAAGCGGTAGAGCACCTCGAAGGCGACTTCCTGGTAGGACTTGCCGCGCAGCGCCCGGATTTCCCGCTTCGACATCGTCGGCCATTCACGCGGCACGTAAAGCCCGCCATCCTTGGCAAGGCCCGCCAGCAGCGCATCGCTGAAGCCGAGGGAAGGGGCCTCGCCCCGGGTTGAGATATAATCCACGACGGTCATCCTTGGTCTTGAAGAGCGGAAGAGAATTCTGTGGCGCAGAGCCCGAAGCCTAGGGGAGGAAACGCAACGGCATCCGTCATTTTGCGCCAAAAGCGGCGCGCACGTTTCGCAACTGCGTCAATCGCCGACCTTGCGAGCAGGGTCGCGGACACCGCACCTCTTTGCGGCAAAAGCGAAAATTGCACCAAAACGCGCTTACCCAATCGATTTTTCTCTGCGTCGCTGCTATAGACCATCGCCGCGGGTCATGAAAGACCCGGCATAAAGGTTTAAAGCCGGCAAACGGCGGAATGCAGGGAGTGGCAGTATCGTGTCAGCTTATGTCTCGCGGCCTATCGTTTTTGCGGCTGCTCTCACCCTCCTTGCGGGTTGCAACACGCAAAAGACGCTGGAAACGGCTGACAACAAGTCCGCCGCCGCCGCTCCGACGGACACCATGCCGGTCGTCGAGGGAACCTGCCCGCAGATCTTCCTGCGCGACGGCACGTCCTACTACCGGACCTACGCAAAGGGCGGCAAGGACGATCCGGCCAAGGTGGTCTACCAGGCCTCGCTGGCAGAAACCTCGCGCAGCTGCACGATGAGCGCCAGCGCCATGAACATCACCGTCGTCGCCCAGGGCCGCCTGGTCACCGGCCCGCAAGGTTCGGCCGGCAACCTGGTCATGCCGATCCGCGTCGCCGTGACTGACGGCGAAACCACGCTCTATTCGGAACTCGTCAAGTTCGAAGCCGCCATTCCGGCCGGCGGCAGCTCGGCGCAGTTCGTCTTCCGCAAGGACAATGTCAGCATTCCCGGCGGCGCCGGCAAGCTTGCCAAGATCTATATCGGCTTCGACGAAGGCCCGTACAACACCAAGTGACGGCCGGCGTTTCGGGATCGTGCCCGTGACAGGCGGACGGCTTGACCGAGAGGCAGTCGCGTGAAAGTCGGCATCATACGCAATCCGGTGGCGGGTCCCGTTCTGGTGCGGGCACGTTGGGCACAGCTGCTTGCGGCGATCCAGCGTAATGCAACGGTTGTCGATATCCTCGAAACCAGGGGGCCGAGGCATGCGACGAATCTGGCCCGCATGCTGTGCGACAGCGATGTCGATCTGTTGCTCGCCGTTGGCGGCGACGGCACGGTCGGAGAGGTGGTCGATGGTCTTTTGACCTCATCGAGACCGCAAACGCCGCTCGCATTCCTGCCGCAGGGAACCGGAACGGATTTCGCCCGCAATTTTCCGTCGGCTGCGAACCCCGAGGCCATGGTGGCGGCACTGCTTTCGGCGCCCACCCGGGTCATCGACATCGGGCTGACGCATTGCCGGGCGGATGACGGTTCGCCTGTCGAGCGGCATTTTGCCAATATTGCCAGCTTCGGCGTGCCGGGTCCGATCGGCCGGGCTGCGAACAGGGTCAAACTCGGCAGCAACATACCGGGACCGCTGCGCTTCTTCTATCATTCGGTGATGGAAATCCTGCGCTACCGGCCCGAGCCTATCCGGCTCGTTCTCGATGGCGAGGTGGTTTACGAAGGGCCGATTACCGCCGTCGCCGTCTGCAACGGTGCCTGGTTCGGCGGTGGCATGCACGTCGCCCCGGAGGCGCGGCTTGATGACGGGCTTTTCGATGTCGTCGTGATGCGGGGAGCGCCGACGCTAAAAGTGTTCAGCCTGCTCAACAAGATCTACAGCGGTGCCCATGTGCGCAGCCCGCTTGTCAGCTGTTTCCGAGCCCGCGTCGTCGAGGCGGAGCCGCTTGGCGCCGGGCCTGTGATGGTGGATGCCGATGGCGAGGCGCCGGGTATTCTCCCCGCCCGCTTCGAGCTGCTGCCCCGCCGTCTGCATCTCAAGAGTCTCTAGAGCAATTCCGGAGGCAAAACTGCGCAGCGGTTTTGCGTCCGGAATTGCGTCAAAAAGATCGAGCATTTTCTTGAGGCCGGCCTGTGGTGCCGGCCAGCCGGAAAATTCAGATCGCCCCTTCCCATTCCGCGAGCGCCGCGACCACGGCCGGAAGGTCGACCATGCGTGAAATCACCGTTTCGGCGCCGGCATCGGTCAACCGGTCGGCATGGGCGGGGTAGGTGTGCGAACCGCCGGTAAAGCCGACGACACGCATGCCGGCGGCCCGCGCCGCATGGATGCCGTGGACGGAATCCTCGATCACCAGCGTCCGCGCCGGTTTGACGCCGAATTGCTCGGCGCCGTGCAGGTAGATGTCCGGCTTCGGTTTCGCCCGGTCGGCGCCGAGATCCTTGGCGGAATAGATATGGGGTGCGAAATACTCGCGCAGACCGACCTTGGTCAGCATCATGTCGAGACGATGCGACGAGGAATTGGAGCAGATGCCGCGCGGCTGCGTCAGGCGCGACAGGGCGAATTTGACGCCCTCGATGATCTTGACCTCGCGCTCCAGCCGCGCATCCAGCAGCTTTTCCGATTTGTCGAGCAGCGTTGCCGAAAACGGGATGTCTGCTTCCTTCTCGACGGCGAACAGGATGTCGCGCCAGGTCAGGCCGGCGAAACGCTCGTTCATCTCCTCGACGGTAATGGGATAACCGGCTTCCGTCAGCAGCGAGGATTCCACTTTGGCCGAAATGATTTCCGAATCGACGAGCACGCCGTCGCAATCGAAGAGAAGAAGGTCGAAGCCGCTCATGACAAATACCCTGTTTCGAGTTGTCGGCGCTTTACACGATGGCTCGGCCAATCTCAACCGGAAGCGCGCATGGCTGCGATGCGCGCTGCGGGCGGCTTTGGCCGCGGTGCCCGGATTTGCCTTGAGGGCGGCGCCGTTCTCAGCATTTCCGGTGAACGCAGGTTCAACGGAAATGCTCCAGCGTCTTGTTTTGCCGCATTGTCCGACGGCGAAGCGATTCCGCTTCGGCTGGAAATGCTCTAGCTTCGGCACGGCGATTCCCGCCGGTGGTAAGGTTTGATGAGCAAAGACGTCGAAGACACAATCGCTGGACGGATCAGCCGTGTGCTGGCCGACCGCATCGTGCGTGGCGAACTTGCGCCCGGCGCCCGCCTGCGCCAGGATCATATCGCCGAGGAATTCCAGGCGAGCCACGTGCCGGTGCGCGAGGCCTTCCGGCGGCTTGAGGCTCAGGGGCTGGCGATCAGCGAGCCGCGCCGCGGCGTACGCGTCGCTTCCTTCGACATTGCCGAGGTGCGCGAGGTGGCGGAAATGCGGGCGGCGCTGGAGGTGCTGGCGCTGAAACATGCCGCCCGGCACCTGACCCCCGCCATCTTCGATGCCGCCGAAGAGGCGACGCGGGAGGGGGATGCTGCCGCCGACGTGCAGGCCTGGGAAGAGGCCAACCGTCGTTTTCACCGGCTGATCCTGGCGCCCTGCGCCATGCCACGCCTGCTGGCGGCCATCGACGACCTGCATGCCGCCAGTGCCCGTTTCCTGTTTTCCGCCTGGCGTTCCGGATGGGAAAAACGCACCGACCACGATCATCGGGCCATCCTTGCAGCGTTGCGGCAAGGCCGTACCGACGAGGCCGTCGCGGTGCTGCAGAAGCATGTGCAGTGGATCGGTCGCGCCCCGCGAGCCGCTCAAAGCGATGACGAATCCGGTGCATTCGCGATCGTCGGGTGATTTTTTCTGGGAATTATAGATAATTTTTTGACGCAGCGGCTGCTTTGCCATGAGTGCCGCGCCAAACTCCATCCAAACGCCGCGCACCGTCATCCTCGGGCTTGTCCCGAGGATCTAAGCACGTAGATATTATCGATTATTATCAAGGCTTTATCCACCCAAGGCAGATCCTCGGGACAGGCCCGAGGATGACGGCGCGAGGGTGGTCGCGTGTGGTGGCGGATCGAGCCGTCGTCTTCCAATGCTCGGATTTTGTGCCGATTTCCACGATGCTGCGCGCAGCAATATCGCAATCTCGCGCACATATCCCTTGCAACGTCGAAATTTTTCCCTCAAAAAATAGATGAAATTCAAAAATTATCTATAATTTAACGAGGAGAGATCCATGCAGATATCCAACCCATCCCGCTCCCTGGCGTTCGATCCGTTGAACCTCGCAAGTCGGCCGGTGGCGGTGAAGCTTGCTTTTGTGTTCGCCGGCACGCTCATCCTGGCGCTCGCGTCGCAGATCGCCGTGCCGATGCTGCCGGTGCCGATCACCATGCAGACCTTCGCGGTCACCATGATCGGTGCGCTCTATGGCTGGCGGCTGGGGGCACTCACCGTGTTGGCCTGGCTGGGCGAGGCGATGCTTGGCGCACCGGTTCTGGCCGGCGGTGCGGGCGGCCTGGCGCCTTTCGCCGGTCCGACCGCGGGTTATCTGGCCTCCTTCCCGCTGGTCGCTGCCGTAGCCGGCCTTCTCGCGGAACGTGGCTGGACGGGCAACCGGGTGATCCGCAGCTTCGCGGCCCATCTCCTTGCCAACCTGCTGTGCCTCGTCCTCGGCGGTCTTTATCTCGCGGCACTGATCGGTGCGGAGCAGGCCTGGCTGCTCGGCGTTGCCCCCTTCGTGCTCGGTGCCGTGCTGAAATCGGCGCTGGCAGCGGCCGTGCTGAAGGCGATGCGCCGGTTCGGTTGACCGTCCAGCTGAACGCCGATCATCATGCTGCGCATGCCGACCTTTGTCGGTGAGGGCCCGGCCGTCACCGACAATTATCGCCGCGCGTCTTTCAGGCCGCCTCCGCCAGCGGAAACAGCGCCAGGAACTGCCGCTCTCCTTCCGGGCTGAAAACGATGGCGCGGCTTTCCGCACTTCGTTTCGCCCATCCCCTTTCGATGAAACGGTCGAGCAGGGCCTTGCCGAGCGTGCCGGCCAAATGGGCGCGGCGTTCGCTCCAGTCGAGGCAGGAGCGGCAAAGCGGCCGGCGTGAGGATCGCTTGAGTTGCACGGCATCGATGCCGAACGCGGCAAGCCGCTCTTCCCCCGTCGCCGTCAGCGCCAGCACATCCTCCGCCACGTCGATGGCGCCGCCGGCGACCAGGCTGTCGAGCATGCGCACGCCAAAATCGCCGGCGAGATGGTCGTAGCAGATGCGCGCCTTGCGCAAGGCGGGTTCTTTCGGCCCGGTGCGATGGCGCAGATGGCCGCGGTCGGCGGCAAATCCCATGAGGTTTTCGATCAATCGCCCGACAGCCGCATCCGCCAGCGTAAAATAGCGATGCCGGCCCTGCTTGCGCTGGGCGACGAAGCCGCCGGCTTCCAGCTTGGAGAGATGCGAACTCGCCGTCTGCAGCGTGATGCCGGCCGCCCCGGCAAGCTCGGTCGCGGTCAGCGCCTGCCCGCTCATCAGCGCGGTCAGCATGTTGGCGCGGGCGGGATCGCCGATGAGCGCGCCGATCTGGGCGATGTCAGGTCCTTCTTTCATACTTCGATCGTAACCGAAGCATCGGCGACGTGCAACATGGCATAAGCAGGCATCGTTCCATCAAGGAGACACGCATGATCACCTGTTTCATCCGCTACGAGATCGACCCTTTCAAACGCGAGGCCTTTTGCGACTATGCCCGCAACTGGGGCCAGGCGATCCCGCGCTGCGGCGCCGACCTGACCGGCTATTTCGCTCCCCACGAAGGCTCTGCGACCACGGCCTATGGTGTCTATAGCATCGAAAGCCTCGCTGCCTACGAGACCTATCGCAGCCGGCTGGCCGCCGATCCGCTGGGGAAGGAAAACTACGATTTTGCCCGGCGCGAACGTTTCATTTTGAAGGAGGATCGTATCTTCTTGCGCAACGTTTCCCTGCCGCACGCGAAAAGGATCGAACCATGATCGCCGTGATCTTCGAAGTGACGCCGGCCGACGACCGCCGCTCCACCTATCTGCAGATGGCCGCAGCCCTCTGGCCCGAGCTTGAGAAAATGGACGGCTTTCTCTCCGTCGAGCGTTTCGAAAGCCTGTCGAAACCCGGCAAGCTGCTCTCCCTGTCTTTCTGGCGCGACGAGGAGGCAATCCGCCAGTGGCGCAACATCGCCGAGCATCGTGTCGCCCAGCATGCCGGGCGCAATGGCGTCTTTGCCGGATACCGCCTGCGCATCGCCGGCGTGCTGCGCGACTACGGGCTTGACGAACGCGAACAGGCGCCGGACGATAGTCGCGCTTTTCATGCCGACGGGTGAGGCTTGAACAAGGACGCCGCACCCTAGGGAGTGCGGTTGAACAGGGGCCAGTGCGGCGACTTCCCCTTCTCCCCAGCGGGGAGAAGGTGGCCCGAAGGGTCGGATGAGGGGGAGCGGAACGGACAGGTTCTGCCGTGGGGCACCCCCTCATCCCGCTGCCGCGACCTTCTCCCCGAGGGGAGAAGGGGCAGGGGGCACCCTCTCTTCCCGTTTACGGGGGGAAGGCAGCGTTCCCGCCTATTCCACCGTCACCTCGGCTCTCTCGCCGGCCTTCACGGTGACCGGTTTTTCCTTCGGCGCGATATCGCCTTCGTAGGTCACCTGGACGATGTAGTCGCCCGGCGGCACCGTATCCTGGAATTGCCGGTCGAAGCTGTAGGTGATCTCCTTCTGGTTGCCTTGGATGTCCTTCTTGCTGTCCAGCACGACGATCTTGTAGGCATTTGGCGCAGTGATCGCCACGACGCCGCCGTTGATGTTGACCGACACTTCCTTGCGCTCGCCGGCGCCGATGGAGAAGGGCGTTTCGCCGCTCGCCTTGCCCAGCGTCGCCTTGAGGATGAACTCGCCGGTGGGCACGTCCAGCTTGGTGCCGTTGCCATAGGTGTAGCCGAAGGATTTGCGGCTGCCGTCGATGCTCTTGGTCGCCGACAGCACTTCGAAGAACAGATCGTTGGATTCGACGTCCGGCCCGCCCTCGGTATAGATCGCCTTGTTGTCGATGATGCCGGAGCCGATGATGAGGTCCTTGGTCAGCGTTTCGCCCGCCTTGACCGTCAGCGTTTCCTCGATGGTGGACGGGCCGATCGACGCCTTGATATTTGCCGTGCCGGCGGAGATGTAGACCGTTCTTTGGCCGTATTCGGTGGTCGTGTAGGGGCCGAACTTCATCTCGATGACGGCATTGCTGTCCGCCTCGCCATCGGCCGAGCGTTTCGGCACCAGCGTCACGGTGGCGGCATCGAAGTTGACGAAGGGTTTGGCGACCTCGCCGTCCTTCACTTCGAAGGGCACCCGCTGCACGATCAGGCTGCGCAATGTCGCCTCGCCGATGTATTTGCCGGGCGGAATGGTGACGGAATAGTGAGCCTTGTAGGTCAGGTCGACATAATCGCCGGCCGGCTGGCCATCGGCGCCGGCGGGGAAGAGTTTCCACTGCACGTCGTTATTCTCGCCGAGCGAAGGCCCGCCTTCGGAAAGGACAGCGTCCGGCTCGACATTGAAGGCAGGCGCCACCGCCTGTTCTTCCGGCTCCGGCTGCGGTTCCTCGATTGCCTGTCGCGGCGCGTCGATGACAGTTTCCTTGAGGGCGGCCACCAGTTGCGGCGCATCGGAGGCCTCGAAATATTTGCCGCCGGTGTTTTCGGCCAGGCATGCCACCTGCTTGCCTTCCTCCGGCGTCAGGCCGAAGCCAACGACATGAGCGGTGAAATCCACACCCTGCTTTTCCAGGGCGCTGGCCAGCGCGCACGGGTCGGCCTCGCAGGTTTCCAGTCCGTCGGTGACGAGGATGACGGTTGCCTTTTCCTCGGTGTATTTCAGCGCTTCCGCCGCCTGCTGCACGGCGGCGCTGAGCGGCGTCTTGCCCTTCGGGTTGATGCCGTCGACGAAGGCGGCGATCTTGTCGGCATTGCCGACGCCCGGCGGCACGGCAAGTTCGATGTCGGCGCAGGAACCCTTCTCGCGATGGCCGTAGACCATCAGGCCAAGCGGATTGTCGGCGGGCATCGATTGCAGCACCTGGTGCAACGTTTCGCGCGCGATCGACATTTTCGTCTTGCCGTCGATCTGCCCCCACATTGAGCCGGATGCATCGAGCACGATGATCGACTGTTCGGCGGCGATTGCGGGGCGGAAAAGGGTGGAGAGACAAAGAAGCACTGCCATGACGAAAAATCGCACCGGAATTTCCTCCATCAGTCGTTTCGGCCTGCACGTTTGCATGGCGCTTGCCAGGGTGCAAGCGCCATGCCGGAGCAAAGGCGGCTTGAGGACCGCGCTTTCCCATTAACGCACGAGCCTCCTGAATTATTTTGGCATTTACCGTTCCGCTTCAGCTTTTGGTAACCAACTTCGGTAACCATAAGAGCGTTATCAGTTCTGCGTAAGCGTATAGCGAGTATCACATGGCGTCAGTTCTTCCGCTTGCCGGTCTCCGTGAGACCGGGCAATCCCGCATCTGGCTCGACACGATCATCAAGGGCGATTGCGTCGCCGCGCTCGAAGCGCTTCCCGATCATTCCGTCGACGTTATTTTTGCCGATCCGCCGTACAATCTGCAGCTCGGTGGCACCTTGCACCGCCCGGACCAGTCGGTGGTCGATGCCGTCGACGACGAATGGGATCAGTTCGCCTCCTTCGAGGTCTACGATGCCTTCACCCGCGCCTGGTTGCTGGCCTGCCGCCGCGTCCTGAAGCCCACCGGCACGCTGTGGGTGATCGGCTCCTACCACAACATCTTCCGCGTCGGCGCCATCCTGCAGGATCTCAACTTCTGGATCCTCAACGACATCGTCTGGCGCAAGACCAACCCGATGCCGAATTTTAAGGGCCGCCGGTTCCAGAACGCCCATGAAACGATGATCTGGGCAGCGCCGAACGCCAAGGCCAAGGGCTACACCTTCAACTACGACGCCATGAAGGCGGCGAATGACGACGTGCAGATGCGCTCCGACTGGCTGTTCCCGATCTGCTCGGGCGGCGAACGGTTGAAGGGCGACGACGGCAAGAAGGTGCATCCGACCCAGAAACCGGAAGCGCTGCTCGCCCGCGTGATCATGGCTTCCACCAAGCCGGGCGATATCGTCCTCGATCCCTTCTTCGGTTCCGGCACCACCGGCGCCGTCGCCAAGCGCCTCGGCCGCCATTTTGTCGGCATCGAGCGCGAGCAAGCCTATATCGATGCCGCTTCCGAGCGCATCGCTGCCGTCGAGCCGCTCGGCAAGGCGGTTCTCACGGTCATGACCGGCAAGAAGGCGGAGGCCCGGATCGCCTTCAACGTGCTGGTCGAAACCGGCCTGGTGAAACCCGGGCAGGTGCTGACGGATGCCCGGCGGCGCTGGAGCGCCATCGTACGCGCCGACGGCACCGTCGCCTCCGGCGGAGACGCCGGCTCCATTCATCGCCTTGGCGCCAAAGTCCAGGGCCTTGATACCTGCAACGGATGGACCTTCTGGCATTTCGACGACGGGAAAACCCTGCGCCCGATCGACGAGCTGCGATCGATCGTCCGCAGTGACCTGGCGAAAGCGATGGATTGATCCACCCATCGGCCAGTTCCCCTACGGCTTTCCGGTTTTTTGTACCTTCAGTCCCGGAAAGTTGCTTGGCGCCCAGGGAAGAGAAGCCCTGGGTGCCATTTTTACTTGCGGGCATGGCTGCCATATCAGGACTTCAGGATATTCCAGCCTGAGGCAAGACAGTGCCGCTAGACCGTGCCCGAAGACGAGGGCAGATCGAATGGCGTCACTGCTGGATAAAGCCAAGCAGCAATATAATCGCGGCGACTACAAGATCGCGCTTGCTACGCTGCGCCGTCTGATCCAGCAGGAGCGCCGCAATGCCGACGCCCATATCCTGACCGCGACGATCCACGAACAGCAGGACAACCGGGAACTGGCTGCGGATTTTTACGCTAGCGCCGTGCCGCTGACTGCCAATCTCAAGCGTGAAGTCGGCTTTCGCGCCGCCTCGCATTATCTGGCCGTCGGCCGCAGCGAGAAAGCGCTGTCGACGCTCCTCGCCGTGCACGGCTTCTTTCCTGATGACCCCGGCGTCAACCACAGCATCTGCTCGATCCTGCGGGAAGCGGGGCGCTACGACGAGGCGGCGCCGTTTGCCGTTAAGCTTGCCAGTGTCGGCAATGGTTTCGAAAATGCGCTGAACGCCGGCATCGTCCTCTCCGGGCTCGGCCGCTACGAAGACGCCTATCCGGCACTGCTGAAATCGCAGCAGGAGCGGCCGGACGAACGCCTGGCCGTCAGCGAACTGTTCTGGTGCGCCAGCAATCTCTGCGATTTTCCGGTTGCCGACGCCATGCAGGCCAAGCTGGAAGCCGCCTATGCCGCCGAAGGCGACAATGCCGATATCCGCGAAAATGCCTTTCGCGCCCTGACCTGGTCGGGCGACGAGGCCTACCACGCCAGAACGGCGCGCTTGACGGCGAAAACCCTGCTGCCGCCGGTGGCGCCGAAAGCGGCTTCGGTGGAGCCTGTGCCGGGCAATCGCCGCATCCGCATCGGTTATCTGTCTTCGGATTTCCGCGACCATCCGGCGATGACCTTCATCGGCGGCGTGCTGGAGGCGCATGATCGCGACGCTTTCGAAGTCTTTGCCTTCTGCCACACGCCGGAAAGCCACCGCCAGGGGCCAATGCGTGAAAAGTTCCTGGCCAATATCGAACACTTCGTCGATATCCGTCCGCTCGACGATAACCAGTCGGCCGAGCTGATCCGCAGCAAGAACATCGATCTTCTGGTCGATCTGCAGGGGTTCACCAGCGGCAGCCGGGTCGGCATCTTCTGCCGGCGGCCGGCGCCGCGGCAGGTCACCTATTTCGGCACGCCGGGCAGCGTCCAGGGCGCCGGCATCGATTATGCCATCACCGACGAGATCATCACCCCGGACAGCAGCCAGCCGCATTACGAAGAAAGCCTGCTTCGGCTGCCGCGCAACTATTTCTGCTATGCCAGCCCTTCCGGCCGGGTGGAGCGTGAAGGCGAGCGCGGCGATCACGGCCTGCCCGAAACAGGCGTGGTCTTCAGCTCTTTCAACCAGGCGCAAAAAATCCGCTCGAACGTCTTTGCCGCATGGATGCAGATCCTGCGCCAGGTCGACGGATCGGTGCTCTGGCTGCTGGAACAGCTGCCGGCGATCCAGAACAACCTGCGGAAACATGCGGCAGACGCCGGCGTCGATCCGGCCCGGATCGTCTTTGCGCCGCGCGTTTCCATGTCCGCCCACCTACCGCGTCTGGCACAGGCGGATATCGGTCTCGATACGGCCCCCTATAACGGCCACACCACCACCGCCGATGCCCTGTGGAGCGGCGTGCCGGTCCTCACCTGGAAGGGCACGAGTTTCGCCAGCCGCGTCAGCGAGAGCCTGCTGCGCTCCGTCGGGCTGCCGGAGCTGGTGGCGGAAGATTTGAACGGTTTCGTCCGCCTGGCGGTCGAACTGGCGCAGGATGGGGCCCGCCTGTCCCGCCTGCGCCAGCATCTTTTTGCCGCGCGCGACACCGCGCCGGTCTTCGATACGGTCGGCACGACGCGCGCCATCGAGGCGCATTTCGAGCGCATTTGCCGCGCTTAAGCGAGGGCGGCAAGCTCGGCCGACATCTGACGTAGGCCGATGACCTCGACATCGGATGAAACCGGATAACGATCCTCCCCGGAATAGACGATGAACGATTTTTCCGGCTGGAGATCGGCGCATGCGGTGTGGAAGCCCTTGCCGATGGTGACCGTCAGTCCCTTCTTGATCTCGATCGCCCAAGGTGCTTTACGGCCCGGTATTTCCAGAAGGAGATCGATTTCTGCGCCCGCTGCGGTGCGATAGAAACTCGCGACGGTCCGCGGCGGCGCGGCCGCAAGCAGATTCTCTATAACGAATCCTTCCCAGCTGGCGCCTACGACCGGATGGCCGAGAAGCGTGTTGTGGTCGTCTATGCCGAGCAGCGTGTGTACGAGGCCGCTGTCGCGGACATAGACCTTCGGCGATTTCACCAATCGCTTGCCGATATTGGCGTGGAACGGCCGCAAGCGTCGAACCAGCAGAAGATCGACAAGCAGGTCGATGTAGCCGGTCACCGTCGGAGCACTGACGGACAGGCCCATGGCGAGCTTGGAGGCATTGAGAAGTCCACCCTGATTGTGGGCCAGCATCGTCCAGAGACGTTCCAGCGTTTCTGCCGGAATTCGGCCGCCGAACTGGGCGACGTCGCGTTCCAGATAGGTGCGGATGAAACTCCGGCGAAAGGCGGTGCTTGCCGCATCGGATGCAGCAAGGAAGCTGTCGGGAAAGCCGCCACGCAGCCACAGGCGTGTCATGTCCTGCGTGCTTCCCACGGCTTCGAGGACATCGAAGGGATGCATCTCGACATATTCGATTCGGCCGGCCAGACTCTCCCCCGACTGTTTCAGAAGGTCAACCGAGGCCGATCCCAGAATGAGGAAACGCCCGGTTCGCTTGCCGCGGCGACGCCCCTGGTCGATAAGCCCCCGCAGTTCCTGAAACAGCTCCGGCAGCCGATGGATTTCGTCGAGGATGACGAGGCGATCCTCATAGGCCTGAAGAAAGAGCGCCGGATCCGCCAGCTTGCTCCGATCGGCGCCCGCTTCGAGGTCGAGGTAAAGCGCATCGGCCGCGTCGCCGATTTCCAGCGCAAGCGTCGTCTTGCCGACCTGTCGCGGCCCGATAAGGGCGACGGCAGCCTGGCGATGAAGAGCTTCTCTGACGAGGTGTGCGGCGCGTCGTTCAATCATCCTTGCAATTTAAAAGCGCCGATTTCAATTTGCAAGGATGATGGACAATAAACCATGCAAATCGAAAGTGCCACTTTCAATTTGCATGGTTGAATTCCTTCAGACCTCGATCCCCAGCCCGCGCAGATCCGCCCTCAGCGCATCCGCTCCGGTAAAATGGATCGCCTCGCGCCAGCCGGCATCCTTGGCGCCGGAGACGTTGATCGCGGTATCGTCGATGAACAGCGTCGCTTCGGGATCCAGCCCGAAATTGTCCGCATGCAGATGATAGATAGCGGCATCCGGCTTGATCAGCCCGATATCGCCCGAAACTGTCACGCCACGCGGCCGGTTGAGGAAGGAAAAGCGCTGCTGCGCCTCGCGAAACGTGTCGGAGGCGAAGTTGGTGAGCATCGTCACGTCGTGGCCCTCGTCGATCAGCCGTTCCATGATCGCGACGCTGCCCTCGTAGGGATGCGGCACCATTTCGTGCCAGTTCTTGCGGAAGGCGCGGATATGCTCCTCGCGTTCCGGATGGTCGGCGATCAGCAGCGCTTCGGCATCGCCCCATGTGCGGCCGCGATCCTGCTCGATGTTCCAGTCGTGGGTGCAGACATTGGCGAAGAACCAGGCGCGCTCGGCATCGTCGGGGATCAGCCGCCGGTAGGGCAGGCTGGGATCGTAGTGGATCAGCACCTTGCCGATGTCGAACACGATGTGGCGAATTTCCGAGGCCATGGTCTATCCCTGTCGTCTGGATTTGAATGCGTCGGGAATAGCCTGGGCGATGACTTTTTTCATGACGGTCGGCAGGGCTTCCTGGTCAAGATTTGCAACGGCACGCCACCATCCGTCATTGCGCTCCCGCCGCTCGATCCGGGCGCTGTAGACGGAAAGCCTCAACTCGAAATGGGTGAAGACATGCACGATGGAACCCTTCGCCTGCCATACGGCGGGGAAGGGGGCGGCCTCGGCCGAGGTCTCGCCGTCGACGCGCGCCGTCCAGCCGGTGGTTGGCACTTCCGTCATGCCGCCGAGCAGGCCCTCCTCTTGGCGGCGGCGCAGGAAGATGTTTTCGTTCTCGTCGATGCCAACGAAGGCAGCGCCACGGCGAACGGGCTTTTCCTTCTTTGCCGCCTTGACCGGAAAGGTTTCGGGATCGTGCCCGGCCAGCGCCCGACAGTCCTCCCTGAGCGGACAGAGGGCGCAGGCGGGGCGTTTTGGCGTACAGATCGTCGCGCCGAGATCCATCATCGCCTGGGCGAAATCGCCCGGCCTGTCCTCAGGCGTGATCTCGGCAACATTGGCGCGGATCAGCGGTTTTGCCGCCGGGAGCGGCGTATCGATGGCGTAGAGCCTCGACACCACCCGCTCGACATTGCCGTCCATGACGGCAGCCCTCGCGTTGAAGGCGATCGCGGCAACGGCGGCGGCCGTATAATCGCCGATGCCGGGCAGGGATTTCAGGCCATCCTCTGTTCGTGGGAAAACCCCGCCATGCAGCCGGGCGACAGCCTCGGCGCATTTCTTCAGGTTGCGCGCCCGGGCATAATAACCGAGGCCCGCCCACGCCGTCATCACCGCTTCGGACGGCGCGTCGGCAAGGTCGTTGACCGTCGGCCACAGGTCGAGAAACTTGGCGAAATAGGGTTTGACCGCCTGGACGGTGGTCTGCTGCAGCATCACCTCGGAGAGCCAGATGTGATAGGGATCGGCCTTCACGCCGCGCCGCGCCATGGCCGGCGAAATCCGCCACGGCAATTCCCGATGGTGGCGGTCGTACCATTCGAGCAGTTTCTTTGCGAGGGTGAACTGTGCTATGGGCGGGGAATCTGTTTGCATTGGGGCCTGAGAAAAAAGAATGACGCTGCACGAGTCAAGCCAGCCTTCCCCGCTCTCGCCCGAAAGCTTCGACATGCCGCCTCAAGAGTTGCCCGTCTACGTCGTCAACATCGATCGTGCCGCTGCCCGTATGGCGGCGCTACGGGCTGTTGCCGAGACCCATGGCGTCGTTCTGGAGCGGGTCGCCGGCGTCGACGGCACGCTGCTTGCCAAGGCGGACCGGGTCGATGTCGACGAAGACCAGTTCTACACCTGGAACGGCCGGCCGATGCTGCCCGGCGAATATGGCTGCTACCGCAGTCACCTGCTGGCCTTCGAGCGGCTGGTGGCGAGCGGCGAACCGGCGGCGATCGTCGTCGAAGACGATATTGCCTTCGACGGCGGTTTCCTGCGCCGCGCCCGCGCGCTTCTGGATGCTTTGCCGTCTGCCGACGTCATCAAGCTGGTCAACCATCGTGCATCGGGTTTCCGGCCCTTCGCGCAGAGCCGTTTCGGCGATCGCGTCGGTCGCTGCCTCTGGGGGCCGCAAGGCTCGGCGGCCTGCTACCTGATTACCCGCAAAGGCGCGGAAAAACTCCTGCCGACCCTGAAAGTCATCGCCCTGCCGTTCGATGTGGCGCTGGAGCGCGGCTGGGCGAGCGACGCGGAAATTTTTACGGCTGAAAAGAACATCCTGCCCTTCGGCGACATGCGCGAGGCAACGGTAATCGCCACGCGGGCCGATTATCGCTCGGTGAAACCGTCGCACTGGCGGCGCCTGCCGGCCTATCTCTTCCGCCTGAAGGAAAGCGTCTCCCGTTTCCTCTATGCACGCCGGCCGGCGCCGAAGTCCTCTGTGGGAAGCAAGGTCGGCCCCTCATGAACGGCAGGATGCGGGAAAAGCCGGGTTTCAAGAGGAAGGGCGCCCACCAGATCGCCGAGGTCGCCAATGGCCTGCTCGATCCCGTGCTCGCCCGCCGCGCCGGCATTTCCACCGCGCTGCTCGGTTCCTGGGACGAGATCGCCGGCGAGGATTTCGCCGATTGCACCCGGCCGGAAAAGATCACCTGGCCGCGCCGCGACCATGCCGACGATCGCGGCGGCGGATATCAGCCCGGCGTTCTGACCATTGCATGCGAAGGGGCGAGGGCGCTGTTTCTCACCCATGCCCAGGGCGAACTGATCAGCCGCATCAACGGCTTCTTCGGTTTTCCCGCCGTGCGCCAGATCCGTATCGTCCAGAAGCCGGTTTCGGCCGGCCCGCCGCGCAGCCGCAAACCGTTGCCGCTGAAAGGCGAACCCGCCCGCCGTCTGGCAGCGATGATGGACGGCATCGAAAACGACAAGCTGCGCCAGGCGATCGAGCGGCTGGGAACGGCCGTGCTGTCGAAGAAAACCCGCCCTTGAAGCCTTTGCGTCCGCAGCGGCGCGATTGTTACGAAACTTTCATCGAAGCCGCCAACAGCCGGTCACAATTCTTTGAAGAAATCGGCTCGCTCGTGCCTTGTCCGCGGCACCGGCTGCATATATCGACTATGACGGTTTCAAGCGAACTTTCCGACCATTTCCATCGATACGGGTGATTGAATGCCGACGTCCGAAATGAACATCACGAAGCGCCAACTTCTCGCCGGTATCGCCACCGTTGCCGTCGCTGGGCCGCTCTTTGCCTCGAGCGCGTTTGCCGCTGCCGAACTCCCCACCGCTGACGCCGATGTCGACATGGCCGAAGTTCTGAAGCCCGGCGCCCTGCCGGAACAGGCACTCGGCCCGGAAGACGCCAAGGTCACCATCGTCGAATACATGTCGATGACCTGCCCGCATTGCGCCCACTTCCACAACACCACTTTCGACGAGATCAAGAAGAAGTACATCGACACCGGCAAGGTGCGCTTCATCATTCGCGAATTCCCGTTCGATCCGCGTGCCGCCGCCGCCTTCATGCTGTCGCGCTGCGCGCCGAACAACGGCTATTTCCCGATGGTCTCGATGCTCTTCAAGCAGCAGGAAGCCTGGGCTGCGGCTCCGGACGGCCGCGAGGCGCTGCTGCAGATGTCGAAACTCGCCGGTTTTACACAGGAGAGCTTCGAAGCCTGCTTGACGGACCAGAAGCTTCTGGATGATGTGAACAGCGTTCGCGAACGCGGTGCCAAGGATTTCGGCGTCAATTCCACGCCGACCTTCATCGTCAACGGCAAGCGTTATTCTGGAGACATGTCGGTTGAAATCATGTCGGCGCTCATCGACAGCCTGCTCTGATCGTCTTCCGCGATCCGGAGACGGCTGCGTTGCGCACGCAGCTTTCCCCTTCTCCCCTTGGGGAGAAGGCGGCGCGCAGCCTCCGATAACGGGGGCTGCCGGCGCATGAAATTCAACCGCCTGCGCCTGCTCGGCTTCAAGTCTTTCGTCGAGCCGACCGAATTTGTCATCGAACCCGGCCTGACCGGCGTCGTCGGCCCGAACGGCTGCGGCAAGTCGAACCTCGTCGAAGCGCTGCGCTGGGTGATGGGGGAAAACTCCTACAAGAACATGCGCGCCTCCGGCATGGACGACGTGATCTTTTCCGGATCCGGCAATCGTCCCGCGCGCAACACCGCCGAAGTCGGCCTCTATCTCGACAATGCGGACCGTACGGCGCCCGCCAGCTTCAACGACAGCGACGAAATCCAGGTGACGCGCCGCATCGAGCGCGAGCAGGGTTCCGTCTACCGCATCAACGGCAAGGAAGCTCGCGCCAAGGATGTGCAGCTTTTGTTCGCCGACGCCTCGACCGGCGCCCGCTCGCCGTCCATGGTCGGCCAGGGCCGCATCGGTGAACTGATCCAGGCCAAGCCGCAGGCCCGCCGCCAGCTTCTCGAAGAAGCGGCCGGCATTTCCGGCCTGCATTCGCGCCGCCACGAGGCGGAACTGCGCCTGCGCGCCGCCGAGACCAACCTGGAACGTCTGGAAGACGTCACGACGCAGCTCGATAGCCAGATCGAAAGCCTGAAACGCCAGGCGCGGCAGGCGAACCGCTTCAAGGCGCTGTCTGCCGATATCCGTGCCCGCGAGGCGATGCTTTTGCATATCCGCTGGGTTCAGGCGAAGGCTGCGGAAGGTGAGGCCGACAGCGCCCTCAACCAGGCGACCGTCACCGTCGCCGAAAAGGCGCAGGCGCAGATGGAGGCGGCGAAATCGCAGGCCGTCGCCAGCTTGAAACTGCCGGAACTGCGCGAGCAGGAGGCCCGCGCCGCCGCCGCGTTGCAACGTCTGCAGATCGCCCGCACGCAGCTTGAGGAAGAAGCAAGCCGCATCCTCAAGCGCCGCGACGAACTGAGCCGTCGCCTGTCGCAGCTTTCCGAAGACATCCGCCGGGAGGAGCGGTTGGTGGCCGACAATGCCGAAATCCTCGCCCGGCTCGATGCCGAGGAAGAGGATCTGCAGGCAACCTTGGCCGATTCCGGCCGCTTCTCCGAAGAAATTCTCGCCGAACTGCAGGGCGCCACAGCCAAGCTCGCCGACAGCGAAAAGGAGCTGGCGAGCCTGACGGCCCAGCGCGCTGAAGTTTCGGCTGCCCGCAACCAGCTGGAACGGGCGATCCGTGATCTTGCCGACCGCAAGATGCGTCTCGAAAAGCAGCTGACGGACGCGCACAGCGAACTGGCCGCCATCGACGAAAAGATGGCCGGCCTGCCGGACCCGTCGGAGAAGCGTGCCATGGTCGAAGCGGCCGAAGGCGGGCTTGCCGATGCCGAACTCTCTGTCGAAGCCGCCGATGGCGCGCTGGCCGAGGCGCGGCGGGCGGAAGCTCTTTCGCGCGCTCCCGTCGAAGCTGCCCGCTCGAAACTCAATGCCTTGCGCACGGAAGCCCGCACCATCGAGAAGATGCTGGCGGCGGGCGCCTCCGCCGGCCGTTTCGCGCCGGTGGCCGAAGACCTCAAGGTCGATCGTGGTTTCGAAACGGCACTCGGTGCTGTGCTGGGCGACGATCTGGAAAGCGCGCTCGACCACGAAGCACCCTCCTACTGGTCGCAGAATGGCGACGGTGCCGGCGATCCGCCGCTGCCGGCAGGCGTCGTGCCCCTGATCGGCCACGTCAAGGCGCCTGCAGAGCTTGGCCGCCGGCTGCGGCAGATCGGCATCGTGTCTTCCGAAGACGCCATCAGGCTGATGGCGCTGTTGAAACCCGGCCAGCGGCTGGTGACCCGCGAAGGCGCCGTCTTCCGCTGGGACGGCCATGTCACCGGCTCCGAAGCGCCGAGTGCTGCCGCGCTGCGACTGGCCCAGAAGAACCGCCTTTCCGAACTCACCGCCGAAATCGACGAGGCGAACGATCTGCTTGGTGAGGCCGAGGAGCGTCAGGCGGAAGCCGCAGAAGCGATCCGCGCCGCCGAGCAGAAGCTTGCCGACGCCCGCGATCTCGCCCGCCTCGCCACCCGCCATCTCGGCGATGCCCGCGAGGCGCTGGCCCAGGCCGAACGCGCCTCCGGCGAACTGATGCGCCGCCGCGACGTGGTTGCGGAAGCCGCCAGCCAGCTGTCGCAGCAGCTCGAAGATCTGGCGATCCAGGAGGAAAACGCCCGCATCGAGATGGAGGATGCGCCCGATATCGCCGACCTTGATCTGCGTCTGCGCGAAGCCCAGGCCGAGGTGCTGGCCGATCGCGGCGCTCTGGCCGAGGTGCGGGCGCGCTACGAGGGCTTGTCGCGTGAAAACGAGGCCCACCGCCGTCGCCTCGTGGCGATCGGGCAGGAGCGGGCGGGCTGGCAGTCGCGCGCCGCCGGCGCCGAGCAGCACATCGCCACCCTGCGCGAGCGCGAGGAAGAGGCCCGCGAGGAAGTCGCCGACCTCGACATGGCCCCGGACGCCTTCGACGAGCGGCGCCACGCGCTGATGAACGAACTCTCCAAGGCGGAGGAAGCGCGCCGCGCCACCGCCGACCAGCTGGTCGCAGCCGAGACCCGCCAGCGCGAGGCTGACCGCACCGCCACCATCGCGCTTTCCGAACTGGCCGAAAGCCGCGAGCAGCGCGGCCGCGCCGAAGAACGCCTCGTTTCAGCCCGCGAAAAACGCATCGAGAGCGAGGCGCGCATCCGTGACGGGCTGAACGTTGCGCCGCACGAGGCGATGCGCCTCACCGGCCTTGCCAGCATCGAGGCGATCCCCGACCTGCGCGATGTCGAGCGCGAACTCGACCGGCTGAAGATCGAGCGCGAACGCCTCGGCGCCGTCAATCTGCGCGCCGACGAGGAACAGCGGGAACTGTCCGAAAAGCTCGGCGTGCTGGTCAAGGAGCGTGACGACATCATCGATGCCATCCGCAAGCTGCGGGCGGCGATCCAGAGCCTGAACCGCGAGGGACGCGAACGCCTCGTCGCCGCCTTCGACGTCGTCAATGCCCAGTTCCAGCGGCTGTTCACCCATCTCTTCGGCGGCGGTACGGCCGAGCTGCAGCTGATCGAATCGGAAGATCCGCTGGAAGCGGGCCTGGAAATCCTCGCCCGCCCGCCCGGCAAGAAGCCGCAGACCATGACGCTATTGTCTGGCGGCGAACAGGCGCTGACGGCAATGGCGCTGATCTTCGCCGTCTTCCTCACCAATCCGGCGCCGATCTGCGTGCTGGACGAAGTGGACGCGCCGCTCGACGACCACAATGTCGAGCGCTACTGCAACCTGATGGACGAGATGGCCGCCTCGACGGACACGCGCTTCGTCGTCATCACCCACAACCCCATCACCATGGCCCGCATGAGCCGCCTCTTCGGCGTCACCATGGCGGAGCAGGGGGTCTCGCAGCTGGTGTCCGTCGACCTGCAGGCGGCCGAGCGCCTGCTCGACGTCGGCTGAGCACGCACATCGCTCCGCACGGCTTTTCGCCACACGATTTCCGCTTGCTGCTCCCGGGCTTGACGCGCCCGTTTTTTTGGCTCATGCGAGGGCCTGCCGCGGCGTTTGCCGACGGCATTTTCCGAGGACATGAAAATGGACCCTGACAGTCGACAATCGACAGATTTTGACCGAACCGTCCGGTAAGGGTTCCCCGTGTTCCTGCTCCGGATGGCGAAAGCCTTGAAGGAGTTATGCCATGCTGCGCATCTATTGCCGCGAAGCAGAACGTCTCGTGCTGCACAATGACGCTGAAGCCTTTTCCGCCGCCGATCCCGTGCTGTGGTACGATCTCGTCAATCCCACCACCGGCGAAAGCCGCCAAGTCGAGCAGGCGCTGGGCATCTCCATGCCCACCCGCGACGAGATGGAGGAAATCGAGCTTTCCGCCCGCCTCTATCAGGAGGACGGCGCCGAGTTCATGACTCTGACGGCGCTCACCAAACTCGACGGCGACGAGCCGGTCAAGACGCCGGTGACCTTCATCCTCAAGGGGCTGACGCTCGTCACCGTGCGTTACGCCGATCCGAAACCCTTCGCGATCTTCTCCAGCCGTGCGTTGAGGCCGAATGGCCACGGCAATTCCTGTGGCGAGGAGATCATGCTCGGCATCATGGAGGCGATCGTCGACCGGCTGGCCGACGTGCTGGAGCGCATCGGCAACGATATCGACGGCATCTCCCGCGAGGTGTTCCGCGGCAAGTCGAAGACATCCGCCAAGAAGACCAACGACCTGCAGTCTTTGATCGAGCAACTCGGCCAGAAGGGCGATTTCCTCAGCGGCGTTCGTGAAAGCTTGGTCAGCATTTCCCGCCTGGTGGCCTACCATGCCGCCCTGGAGAATGCGGCCCGCAAGCCGAGCAAGGAAACCCGCCAGCTGATCAAGATGCTGCAGCGGGATGCCTCCTCGCTCGGCGACCATGCCACCTTCCTGTCCGGCAAGATCAATTTCCTGCTGGATGCGACGCTGGGCCTGATCAACCTCGAGCAGAACCAGATCATCAAGATTTTTACCGTCGCCTCGGTGGTCTTCCTGCCGCCGACGCTGGTGGCTTCGGTCTACGGCATGAACTTCGAGGTGATGCCGGAGCTGAAATGGGTCGGGGGTTATCCTTGGGCGGTGCTGCTGATGATCCTCTCTGCCGCCCTGCCATTCCTCTATTTCAAGCGGCGCGGCTGGTTGTGATCCAACCGGGACGAGGGGCCTGGCCGCCCCTCGGCAACGGCGGTTTTGTGCGGTTCGTCACATAACCGCCCACAAATGTTCCCGGCCGGGGCCACTCGTCCCAATAATGGTAAGACAGCAGCGGCGTCGGTTCAGCTATGACATCTTCAGCCTTCCGCGTGCCTGCGGGAGCAACCGTCGTCGGCCGGCGTCGCGCCGACTGAAATGACCCCATGGAGGATGTTATGAAACTTGCCGTTTCCGCTTTCTTTGCCGCCTCGTTGCTGTTTTCCGTCGCGCCGGCCTTCGCCAATGCCGATGACGATGCCTGGATCAAGCAGTGCGTCGAGGACAATGACGACCAGAAGCAGGCCGATGGCACGGTTGCCGTCTATTGCGCCTGCATGAACGAGAAGATGAGCTCGGGCGAAACCAAGACGGTCACCGAGTGGGAAAAGCTGAACCCGGCCGAAAACGACGAGTGCTCGGCGCGCGCCGGCTGGAAATAAGCCTTTGCGGCGGCCGCGCCTGCCCTTGCGGGCGCGGCTGATCCGGCTGCTGGTTCCGGCAGTCCCAGGGTTTCTCCCTTTTATCAGCGCCGGCTGTTGCAGCCGGTGGTGGTGTTTTTTTTTCTCTGTGCCTGCCGCTTTGCTATCGGGCATGCTTCGGTGGCAGGATGGCGGAATGCTTTGCCGGCAAAGGTTGCAATTGCAGCACGGTTCGTAACGATTCCTTTTCTCCTCCTGCAGTATGAAAAAGGGTCAGGGGAGATATCTGGCCCCGGAAACCCGGGTGCGAGCGAAAGGGAGACACGGTGAGGACATTTGGCGCAGATGATGCGTTGAATTTTTTCGAGGCCTGTCCGTTTGCCGCCCTGTGCATCGGACCGGACGGCCTCGTCGTCGCCGCCAATAGCGCTGCCGCCGCGATGGCCGGCGGAACGCAGGCCCTGACCGGCCAGCCGATCACCGATGTCCTGCCGGAATGGTCTCTCTCCCCGTCTTCATCGCCTGCACCGCGCCGCGAAATGGCCCTCGTTCGTGAGGATGGCACCAAGGCGAATGTCGAGGTCTCGATCGTCCGGCTCGGCGACGGAGGGTTGGTCTGCGCCGTCATCCGCGATATCGGCCGCGAAAAGATGATCGCCGCGCTTCAGACGGAACTGCAGCGCCAGTCGGAAAAGGCGCTTCTCGACGCCGGCGCCGCCACCCGGCGGCTGGAATATTTCATCGACATGCTGCCGCAGGCCGCCTGCATCTTCGATGCCCAGGACCGCTATGTCCTGTGGAACCGCAAATATGCCGAACTCTACCCGGAGATCGCGCCGCATCTGCGCCCCGGCATTCCGTTCGAGCAGATCCTGCGCATGAGTGTCGACAGCGGTCACATGCCCGAAGCGACGGAAGATCCGGAAGCCTGGTTCACCGCCCGCATGAAAAAGCAGCGGATGACGGTGTCGCCGCAGGAAGAGCAGAAGCTGAAGGATGGCCGCTGGATGCTGCACGACGACCGGCGCACGCCGGACGGCGGCGCCATCGGCATGCGTATCGATATCACCGACCTCAAGCGCCGCGAGGAGGCGCTTCGCCAGCTTTTCGACGCCAATCCGATGCCGATGATGCTCTGCGATGCCGCCACGCTGGAGATTTCGTCGGTCAACCGCGCTGCCGTGGTGCTGTACGGTTTCGCCAGCGAGGTCCTGGTCGGTCGCAACGTCGCCAGTCTTTGCGCGCCCGAGGATGCCGGGCGTTTTGCCGCCGGCCTGCGATCGATGAAGGGCGACAACGAGGCGCGAACCATCTGGCGGCAGAGGAGCGCCGACGGGTCCGAACGCGCCGTCATGGTCTATGTGCGCTTCCTGGAAGAAGGCCCGCAACGCCGGCTGTTGCTCGCCATTGCCGATGTCACCGACCGGGTGCGCGCCGAAGCGCATGCCAACCATCTGGCCCATCACGATGCGCTCACCGGCCTGCCGAACCGCATGTATTTCTTGTCTGCGCTGGAATCGGCGCTGGCGATCCGCGATTCCAAGACGCAAATCGCCGTGCATTACCTCGATCTCGACGGTTTCAAGCCGGTCAACGACCGTCTCGGCCACGCCGCCGGCGATGCGCTGCTGGTCGAGGTCGGCCGGCGCTTGCGTGCGGTAGCCGACGAGCCGACCCTGGTTGCCCGTCTCGGCGGCGATGAATTCGCCATCATGCAGCCGATCGGCAGTACGGCGCCTGCCGTGCTTGCCCAGCGCTGCATCGCCGCCATGGCCCGGCCCTTCCACATCCATGCGGAGACGGCGACCATCGGCGTCTCTGTCGGCATCGCCGTTTCGCCCTTTGCGGCGCTCGATCCGGACGGGTTGATGCGCGCTGCCGACAAGGCACTCTACCGCGCCAAGGCCGCCGGCAAGAACACCTGGGTCGAAACGGAAGTCGCCTACGTCTGACCGGAAGGGGCCGCGTGTGCCGCCGTTTGCGCGGCGCTTAAGGAAACAATCCTGTTGCGTGTCGCAGTTTTATTGTGCAATGCAACATTTCGGCCGTATTTATCAATTTTCATCCTTGATTAAGTGACATAAGCTTTGGCAAATGAATGCCGGGGGCGGGGAGCAGGCATGACCAGGTGGGTTTACACGTTCGGCAACGGGGCAGCGGAAGGCCGCGCCAGCGATGTCGACATTCTCGGCGGCAAGGGAGCCAATCTCGCCGAGATGGCAAGCCTCGGCCTGCCGGTGCCGCCCGGCCTCACCATCGTCACCCAGGCCTGCACATGGTTTTACGAAAACGGCCGCACCCTGCCTGCCGACCTCAAGCTGCAGGTGCAGCAGGGCCTGCGCGCCATGGAGGACATGACCGGCCGCCGCTTCGGCGACAAGCGCCAGCCGCTGCTCCTGTCGGTTCGTTCCGGCTCGCGCGCCTCCATGCCCGGCATGATGGACACCGTCCTCAATCTTGGCCTCAACGACGAGACGGTGCAGGCGCTCGGCCATGATGCCGGCGATGCACGTTTTGCCTGGGACAGCTACCGCCGCTTCATCCAGATGTACGGCGCCGTGGTGCTCGGCCTCGATCACGAGGTCTTCGAGGAAATCCTTGAGGACGAAAAGGCGCGGTTCGGCCACGAATACGATACCGAACTCTCCGCCGTCGAATGGCAACACGTCATTTCGCTCTACAAGGCGACCATCGAGGAAGAGCTGGGCGAGCCTTTCCCGCAGGATCCGCATGTGCAGCTCTGGCGCGCCGTCGCGGCGGTCTTCGCCAGCTGGCAGAATGCCCGCGCCACCATCTATCGCCGCCTGCACAATATTCCCGAAGCTTGGGGAACCGCCGTCAACATCCAGGCCATGGTCTTCGGCAATCTCGGCAACGGCTCGGCTACCGGCGTTGCCTTCACCCGCAACCCTTCGACCGGCGAACGCGAACTTTACGGCGAATTCCTCGTCAACGCCCAGGGCGAGGATGTGGTCGCTGGCATCCGCACGCCGCAAAGCATCACCGAGGCAGCCCGCATCGCGTCCGGCTCGGACAAGCCGTCGCTGGAAAAGCTGATGCCGGAAGCCTTCGCCGAGTTCAAGGCGATCTGCACCCGGCTGGAAGCGCATTACCGCGATGTGCAGGACGTCGAATTCACCATCGAGCGCGGCAAGCTGTGGATGCTGCAGACCCGTTCGGGTAAGCGCACCGCCAAGGCGGCCATGCGTATCGCCGTCGAGATGGCGCTGGAGCGGCTGATTTCCGAAGAGGAAGCCGTGGCGCGCATCGAGCCCGCGTCACTCGATCAGTTGCTGCATCCGACCATCGATCCGCGGTTTGATCGCACCGTCATCGGCTCCGGCCTGCCGGCCTCGCCGGGAGCGGCGACGGGGGCGATCGTCTTCACCTCCGAACAGGCGGTCGAGGCGGAAAGCGAAGGCCGCAAGGTCATCCTCGTGCGCATCGAGACCAGTCCGGAAGACATCCACGGCATGCATGCCGCCGAAGGCATCTTGACGACGCGCGGCGGCATGACCAGCCATGCGGCGGTTGTCGCCCGCGGCATGGGTATCCCTTGCGTCACCGGCGCCGGCACCATGCGCGTCGACCTGCGCGGCGAGCGGCTGATCGGGCTCGGCGGCCTGACCTTGGAAAAGGGCGATATCATCACCATCGACGGCTCCTCCGGCCAGGTGCTGAAGGGCGAGGTGCCGATGCTGCAGCCGGAGCTTTCGGGCGACTTCGGCCGTATCATGGAATGGGCCGACCGCGCCCGGCGCATGACGGTGCGCACCAATGCCGATACGCCGCAGGATGCCCGCGCCGCCCGTTCCTTCGGGGCGGAAGGCATCGGGCTGTGCCGCACCGAACACATGTTCTTCGAGGGCGACCGCATCCACGTGATGCGCGAAATGATCCTCGCCGAAGGCGAGGAGGGACGCCGGGCGGCGCTCGCCAAGCTCCTTCCGATGCAGCGCTCGGATTTCGCCGCACTATTTACCATCATGCACGGCTTGCCGGTGACCATCCGCATGCTCGATCCGCCGCTGCACGAGTTCCTGCCGAAGAGCGACGCCGAGATTGCCGAAGTGGCTGTCGCCATGGGCATGGAGCCGGCGCTGCTGCGCCAGCGCGTCGATGCGCTGCACGAATTCAACCCGATGCTCGGCCATCGCGGCTGTCGCCTGGCGATATCTTATCCCGAGATCGCCGAGATGCAGGCGCGCGCCATCTTCGAGGCTGCCGTCGATGCGGCGCGGGAAACCGGTGCGGCCGTCGTTCCGGAAATCATGGTGCCGCTCGTCGGCCTGCGCTCGGAGCTTGACTACGTCAAGGGCTGCATCGACCGCGTCGCCAGCGACGTCATGGCCGAAGCCGGCATGCGGATCGACTATCTCGTCGGCACGATGATCGAGTTGCCGCGGGCGGCACTGCGCGCCCACATCATCGCCGAGGCCGCCGAATTCTTCTCCTTCGGCACCAACGACCTGACGCAGACCACCTTCGGCATTTCGCGCGACGATGCCTCCGCCTTCCTGACGACCTACCAGCGCAAGGGCATCATCGAGCACGATCCGTTCATCTCGCTCGATTTCGACGGGGTGGGCGAACTGATCCGCATCGCCGCCGAGCGTGGCCGCCGCACCCGCAACGACATGAAACTCGGCATCTGCGGCGAACACGGCGGCGACCCGACCTCGATCCATTTCTGCGAAGAAATCGGCCTGGATTATGTGTCCTGCTCGCCGTTCCGCGTGCCGATCGCGAGGTTGGCGGCGGCGCAGGCGGCGATCAAGGGACGTCTGGCGGCGGAATAGCCGTTCGTCGCAAGGACGCGATCACTCGCGAATGATCACGCGCCGTTCGATGACCAGCGGCGCTCCCCACGGATACCAGGGATCCATGGCGGTGTTTTCGCGAAAACTGCGGCGTTCGGCGCGCCGGTCCAGCTCCAGGTTCATCAGGCAGTTGGCGAAACTTTCGGTCCGGGCGCGAAAACCGTAGTCGCGGCATTTCGCCTCGTCGGCGGCGCGGCGCTCTTCCGGCGTCATCGTCTGGCAGGCGGTGAGCAGGAGGCCGGTCAGCAGCAGGAAGACAAGTCTGGTCGACAGCATAACGAACTCCAGGCGCCGGCATGATCGGCCGGCTGACAGCATCCAAAGGCCGCAGCTTCGGATTCGTCAAGTCTTTACATGCGCTTCAGCACATCCACGAAAGCTTCCGCCAGCCGCACGAGGCCTTCGGTGGCTTCCGTCGGCTCCTCGAGCCGGATCGTCTTGTCGGTATCGAGCACCGCCAGCACGATGCGTTTTCCCTGGCCCGCTTCCTGAGGCACGTGCAGGACGGCGATCTTGTGGCAATCGGGCAGCAGGCCGGAGGCCGGCAATTCGAAGAGAAGCTCGCCGCCCGAGGCCTGCGCCGCGATACGAACCGTGCGCCCGAAACTTTCCGCGTCGCCATCGAAGGCGGCAAGCGACAGTTCCAGTTCCAGCAGGGTGACGGGCAGCGTTAGCTCGCCTTTCTCGATCACCGGCGGTACGAGGGCGGTCTTGGCGACGTGGGCTTCGACGGAGGCAGTCATTGCTCTTCTCCTTCACGGATCCGTATCCGTTGAGACCTGCCGCAAAAGCATGGCGAATTTGCGACCTGGCCGTTCAGGCGGTCCCATGTGGATTCTTCCGCGTGTACCGCACGCCGCTTGTCTCGAATTGAACCACAGACTAGAGTAGCTGGCGCAGGAATGCGGCACGCGGTTTTGCGTCCGGAATTGCGTAAAAACGGGTTGGAGCATTTTCGCTTTTCGGGGAAAGGCGGATGTGCGCAAGAAAAATCGATGATGCCGGCGATCACCGGTTCTGTGTTCCGGGTGCCGCCTGATGACCATTCGCTACGACCGCCCAGTCTCCCACGCGGCCTATCTTTCCGGCCGCCTCGGGCAGTTCGCCTTCCTGCTGTTTGTCGTGGTTCTGGTCGCTCACCGCTTCGGCTTCATGGTCACGCCCTATTTCGTGGCGCTGATGCTGATGTCGGTGGCCTTTGCGGTGCTGGCGATCCTTTTCGCCGTCATCGGGCTGGCGCGCCTCTGGCAGGTGGCAGCCAAGGGTGGCGGCGCGGCGGTCAAGGGTATCGTCTACGCGCTGCCGCCGCTGCTGCTCTTCGGGTTCGCCACCTATGATTACCTGCGGTATCCGCCGATCCATGATATCTCGACCGATGTCATCGACGCGCCGCCATGGCTGGAAACCGCCGCCGTCGATCAATTGTGGCTACGGCGCCCTGCCGAAGTCGGGCCGGAGGATCGCGAAGCGCAGATGCTCGCCTATCCGGCACTGACCGGCCGGCGCTACGACGGCGCCCTCGACCGCGTCTACCAGGCGGTGAGCAAGGTGGCGCAACAGCAGGGCATCGGCATCGTCAAGACCGAAGGCGTGGAGAAGACCGAGGCCGATATCGGCGATCTTCCGGCCAAGACAGAAGCCAAGGATGGCGAGGAAGAAGCCGTCGCCGATACGCTGGACAACGTGCCGGTGCCGTTGCCACGTCCCGAACTGGAGGAGGAGGCGCCGCTCTTCGGCCGCGACAGCGATGTGCTTTTGCAGGGCGAGATCCGCACGCTGGTGCTCGGCTTGCGTTTCGATACGATCATCCGCCTGCGCGAAGAGGCGGAAACGACGCTGGTCGACATCCGTATTGCCTCGCGCTACGGCCCGCATGATCTCGGTATGGGCGCCGATCTCGCCGAAAGTTACCTGAAGGCGCTCGACGCCGAATTGCTGGGGATTGCCGGCGACTAAGCAATTCGAGCAAAAGTGCGTGGCGGTTTTGGTCCGGAATTGCATTGCAGGAAATGCTCTAAACGCCAAACGCTTCGGCCAGCCAATCGGCAAGAATACGGGCCGCCGGCGGCAGGCGGCGAAAATCCCGCGCCACCAGAAAATAGCCGCCATGCAGCAGCACCGTGTCGAAAAGCCGGATGAGCCTGCCGTCCTCCAGCTCGGCTTGCGCCATGGCAAGATCGACGATGGCGATGCCCTGGCCGCGGATCGCCGCCTGCAGCACCAGCGCCGCATCATCGAAGATCGGCCCCCGCTCGAAACCGCCGCCGCGCACGCCGGCCGCCGAAAACCAGCGCGCCCAGAGATCGCGGTTTTCCTCATGCACCAGCGGAAACCGCAGAAGATCGGCCGGCGCCTCCGGCATGGTGCTTGAGGCAAGCAGTGTCGGCGCGGCAACGGCTGCCATCTCGCAATCGTAAAGATGCCGCGCTTCGACCCGTGGCCAACTGCGCGCGCCGGCGCTGTAACGCACCGCCAGCACCGGCCCCTTGCCGCGAAAGCCGACGAGGCGCGAATCCGATTCCATCTGCACGTCGATGTCGGGATTTCTGTTCGCAAAATCCGGCAGCGCCGCCAGCAGCCGGCCGGAGGCGAAGGAGGGTTCGACGCTGATATGCACCAGATGCCGCACCTCGCCCACCACGGTGGCACCAAGCGCATTCTCCATGCGGTCGAAACAGGCGGTCAGCACGTCGAGCAGCGTTCGCCCGGCAGGTGTCAAAACCACGCGGCGATGCTGCCGCTCGAACAATGGCCGCCCCATCTCCGCCTCCAGGCCGCGGATCTGCCGGCTGATCGCCGCCTGCGACACGAACAGCTCTTCGGCGGCCAGCGTAAAACTCTCCAGCCGGCCGGCGGCCTCGAAGCTGCGCAGCGCCGTCAGCGGCAGGCGTCCCCGTTTCATTCGCATAACCTCAAGTCATTCGAAGGCGACCATAAGCTCGTTTGCGCCCGGCCCGCAAGCGCGCAAGAAGATAAGGCCTGCCGAACAGAGAAAGGAGGGCAGGCCATGACCGAGATAATGCAGATTTTCCTTGAAGTGATCCGGCTGATGACGTTGCAGCCGGACCCGCGTCCCGTCAGGCGACGGGATGAAACACCGTGGCCAGAGACGGAGGGCCGTCTCCCGTCACCAGCCCCTTCTCGACCAGGTCCTCGATATGCGCCAGCACCGAAAGCGCTGCTGCGCCATGCAGCCTGGGATCCGTGTCACGATAGATCGCCTTGACCATGTCGGCGATCAGCCGGTCGCCGGCCTTCATCCGCTCCAGCACCGCCCGCTCGCGCATGCGCCGGTGGGTGCGCAAGCCGCGGACGAAGGCCTGCGGCTCGTTGACCGGTCCGCCATGGCCGGGAAAATAGATCCGGTCTTCGCGCACAAGCAGTTTTTCCAGCGAAGCCATGTAATCGCTCATCGCGCCATCCGGCGGGGCGACGACAGAGGTGGCCCAGGCCATGACGTGATCGGCGGAAAACAGGATGCCGGTGTTTTCGAGCGCGAAGGCGGCATGGTTGGCGCAGTGGCCGGGCGTCAGCACGGCGCGCAGCGCCCAACCGTCACCCTCGACAAGCTCGCCATCGCCCAGCGCAATATCGGGCACGAAATCGAGATCGGAACTTTCGCCGAACGGGTTGACCTCGCCTGCATGCAGCGGCCGGGCAGCACGATGCGGCCCTTCCGCCACGACGATCGCCCCGGTCGCCTGCTGCAGCCGGCGAGTGAGCGGCGAGTGGTCGCGATGCGTGTGGCTGACGGCGATATGCGTCACCTCGCGACCTTTCAGCGCCGCCACCAGCGCCTCGAAATGCGCGTCGTTGTCCGGACCGGGATCGATCACCACCACGGACTGGCGGCCGACGATATAGCTGTTGGTGCCGTGGAAGGTGAAGGCGCTCGGATTGTTGACGGTGATGCGCTCGACGCCTTCGGCAACGGGCACGGCTTCGCCGTAATGCGGCTCGAAACTCATATCGAAGACGGGAGGCGCTGTTTCGTTCACTTGTACTCGATCTCGATGAAGGACATGAACTCGCTGCCGCCATTGACGACATTGTGGGCGATGCCGGCTTCGCGGCGATAGGGCGCGCCCTTGGCGACATCGACCCGGCGGCTGCCGCTCTCGTCCTCGATGAGGAAATGGCAATCGGTCATCGGCACGACGACGTAACCCAGCCCATGCACATGATGGCCGGTATCGGCACCCGGCTCGAAATCCCAGCGGATGATCCGCACCATCTCGTCATCGAGCAGCGTGGTGGGGATGGCGGGCGGGCGGGCACGAAACTGGCTCATAAATCTCTCCGATGCTGATTTCAAGGCGGTCAGGCCTGTGCGCGCTCTCCCTGGGCACAACGGGGAAAAGGCGCGTTTTTGACCTAGCACGGAAGGATGGACGACGCACAGAAAACTTGAAGCGCCACGAAGTTAATGATTGTCGCATCCCCGAAGCTTTGATAAGCAGGCGACGATTTCGCGAAGCAGTCATGCGCGCGTCATGGTGGGGCGTCGCCAAGCGGTAAGGCACCGGTTTTTGGTACCGGCATTCCCAGGTTCGAATCCTGGCGCCCCAGCCAAGTTCTTCTGTTTTTCGTAAATGCCCCGGATTTCAAGGCTTCCAGCACAGCTGGGAATCTAAAATTCGCGATTGTCATACAGGAATGTCATATTCCATTGTCTGACACGAATTGCCCTTGAGCGCCTGCTTACCCTCCAAAACAGGGTTTTCGCATGGCAGTGGCTCAAAATGTTTTCAAGCGTGGTGCAATCTACTGGTGGCGTCGCCGTTTACCGGATGGAACAAGTTCGCGTGCTTTGGTGCTGGTCGAAATCAGCCTGCGCACAAAAAGCGTTGAGCTGGCGAAACTGCTCGCTGCGGAAGTGACGCTTGTTAGCGAGCATCTCATTCGGGACATTCGGCGCGAGATGATCAACCCTGAAGACGCAAAACAAATACTCGTCACTGTGGCCAAAAGGCAAAGTGCCAAATTGGACGCCATTGCAGCAGCAGATGTAGCTTATGGAGATGATGTCGAGGCGTCTCGATTGGCCGATGTGGTGGCTGGATGGACGAATCGAATTTTTGCAGCGCATGGTGACGCGGCAAGCATCGGGGAACATGAAGAACGCGAGATGAAGGCTGCCGGTCTTGATCAAACGGTGATCGACACAGTCAAGCAACACCTGGATTTCTATCGACTGCAAGGTATTTATCCGCCGCCGCCAGGACGTATCTCGGACCTGTTAGAAGAGCGCGGAATTCCTGACACGAAAGTCAATTTTCAGCAGGCTCAGCAACTCTACCTTCGAGGTGTATCCGCCGCATTGCTGGATACTCGTAGGCGATGGACTGGCATCCGGCCAGACGATGACGCGCTTCTTCAGGCTGCGCTTGTTGCTGATGCAGGTGCCATAGCGCCACCCGCACATCTGCGTCCTTCATCCGCACCTTTACCTGCGAGGCAAATGCCGGAATTCCAGCAGGAAGAAGATGATTTCGATGTCGAAGATGAAATCGAAGAGGATGATGACGATCTGGAGGAACCCACGAGAGGCCTGGTCGAGATCGTAGAAAGGGCAGCCGGTCAAAATGTAAAATCTGACGATTGGACGGAGAAAACGGCAAAGCAGCATGTCGCGCTGGCAAAGCTATTCGTACGTTTTGTCGGACATGATAATCCCGCGAAGATGCGGCAGTCCCATATTTCGGACTTCAAGGTAACGCTGTCCGAAATGCCCAAAAATTACGGCAAGTCGCCGCGAGACCACGTTATCCCCCTTATCGACATTTTGACACGCGCCAAGGATATGCCGCCGGAACAAGTTGGTTTGGCGCAGGGAACGTTGAACCGGCACATGACGCAGATGGGCAACATTGCCGACATTTGCAAACATGCTGGTTTCCCGTTCGGGAATTTTGAGGGCGTTTCCGGTTTGCGGTCGAAAAAGAAAGGCAGCGGGCGGGGCGAACGGGCTCGCTTTTCGACCGACGAACTTCGGTTGCTTTTCAACCTGCCCATCTGGAATGGATGTGACGGCGAGGACAGCCGGTTGTCGCCCGGAGATTCGACATTCCATGACGCGAGCTACTGGGTTCCGATGCTGGCCCTCTATCACGGCCCGCGTAGGGAGGAATATTGCGGATTACTGGTTTCCGAAGTGGAGGCGGATGCTGAAGTTCCCGCTATCATCATCGAGCCGAATTTCGTTCGCGGCTTGAAGAATACAGATTCCAAGCGCCGCGTTCCGGTTCACCCTGAATTGATCCGATTAGGTTTTCTGGAATACGTCGCCGCGCTCAAGGACATCGGGCATGTTCTGCTATTCCCGGAACTCAGAGCGGCAGCGCCATCCACGCCGATGGGTGACGTTTTCGATGAAGCTTGGCAAGACATGCGGGTAGCAGCCATTCCATCTGCGAAGGAGGATGGCAAGGTGCTGCATTCGCTTCGACATTGGTGCAATAACGAAATGAAGCAGGTCGGCGTGGCTGCGGAAATCAGGAAGGATATTCTCGGGCATACCAACGACGACACCAATGAAGGACGCTATTCTGATGCCGCCCGACTGCGCGTCATGGCTGAGGCTCTGGCTCAGTTGCCTCAACCGACCGCTCACCTTTCGCGGTTTCCAATTCGTCTGATCGAGCGAGTTGAAAAACATCTGGCACCGCCGACCAAAGCTAGAAAGTCTGCTCCATGACCGCCGCGCAATCTCCATTTGCCAACGCGATGGCAGTAGCCAGACGTCTCGTCTCGCTAGGAATAAATCCCTTTCAATCGGACGCTGAGCGTTACGTCGTCTTGCTAGATGGCGGCGGTGGGGAAATCCTCGACTGGGGAAAGCCCCTGCGCGGTAGCCGCTTTTTCGAGCCAAATGCCATTCGCAAGGATCGGCCAATGGTCGCCGATTTCGAGGCCTTCGCAAAGCGATATGGGCTCAAGGATTGTGTTTACTGGGGCGTGGGGCTGACGGGGGCCAAGGCCGATCCTGAAGACCTGGATGCGGCACTGAAAAGCTTCAACGAGAAGCTAAACATCGAATTCAGCGAACTCCGAAAAAGCGGGAAGTTCGAAATGCTTCTCCTTGTCATCCACCCTCGCTATGACGATTTTTCAGGCCTTTTTGATTTGCATGCGCACTTTGTCGCAAGAGTTCCCCCGGAACACAGAGAAGCAGTCAAGCTTCGACTGCGGATAAAGTTCAGTAAGACGGATTTCCCTGATCGTGCGATCCGCAATGCGGCTGCTGTGGCGACCTATATGCTTTGGGGCGTCTTCCGAAATGACATCATGGTGCAGTGGCCGGATAACGCGCTACGAGCCGCCTGGAAGCTCACACAGAGCCGTTTTCATTTCGTAAGGACCGGCGGCTCATTTCGGCAATGGAGAGCTTCCACAGTGCCTGTGAAGGACAAGGCCGGGTCTATGGTCGATGATGCTCGGAAGCGTAGCAATCGCGCGGAAACGGCTGATACGCGACAACAGGTTGCAAATAGCGACCGGCTGCTTTCAAA